>CAJXRZ010000038.1 GCA_913060515.1 uncultured Pseudomonadota bacterium
TCTACACTATCCTCTTCGTCGGCAGCGTCAGATGTGTATAAGAGACAGGATCTGGGAAGTGGCGGAGCTCGTGTACCCCGTCTGGATCTCGGTCGAAGAAGGCCGGATCCGGCACCAGCATGTCCATGGCAAAGGTGCCGCCGGGGAGTAGGCGGGCTTTCACGCGCTCAAAGACCCGGAGTACGTCCTTGCCGGTGTAGACGTGGTGGATGGTGTTGAAAGGCAGCACAACCAGTGGCACCTGTGGGCCGTCTGGGAGCTCCAAGAAGCTGGCCATGCGGGTGTTGACCCGGTGGGAGAGCCCTTGGCTGGCGAAGCGTTGTGTGAGGCGGTCCAGCATGTGTTGGCTCAGGTCAACGGCCTCGACCGTGGCCCCTGCATCGACCATGGCCTGGGTCACGCGGCCGGTACCTGCGCCGAGCTCGAGCACGCGCTCAGCCTTCTTCGCCAGCTCTCCGTAAAACGCTAGGTCTTCGGTGTGCTTGGCGTACTCCAAATCGTAGAGCGCGGGGAGGCGGTAGAAATCATCACGGTAGGTGGCCATGCCGCAGCCTATCGCAGTCCACCCGCGCGGCCCTCCTGCGCGCTGGGAGATGGCACGGGCCTTGCTGGTGGCCGGGCATCCACCCATGCCCGATTCACAGAGCACGCTAAGATCGTGATCTGCGAGTCCCGTCCCCTCTCTGTGCTGCGTAGTTCGCTACGCACTGCCACCTCTCCTGCCTAGGTGCTCATGTCCTCCCAGACCCCCCATCTCCTGGTTCTGCTCCCTCCTCGCGCTGCCGGCCTGTGTGCCCGTGTGCGCGCTGCAGGCGGGACTCCGGTGATCGATCTGAGCGAGGGCGGGCAAGCACCGAGCCCGTGGCCAGAGGGCGCCTGGGTGCGCATTCAGCCGGGGCAGGAGCCAGTAGGTGAGGAGGGAGTTCTTCTCACAGGGAGCGCCGATCCGGTGCCTGGACGCAGCACCTGGCTGGAGTCGGCGGAGCCCATGACCGCGCCCGAGGGCATTGAGGGCATTGTACTGCGTGGGCGCGAGGCGGGCGGTTTCTGCGGAGAGCAGGACGGACTGGAGATGCTGGCGTTGCAGAAGGGCTCTTGCGTGCTGGAGGCCGGCCTGGGCCCCGACACCGCAGCCTCGGCCGTGGCCATGGGGGCGGCGGGTGTCCTGATCCGGGAGCAGCTCTACGCGCTGCCTGAGCTTCTGGGACCTCACCTGCGGGCAAAGGCTTTGCGAAGCGGTGACCTGGCCTCGCGCGTGGTCGCTGGCGTACGGGTGACCGCTTCCAGCTTGTCCCCGATCGTGCGCCGCTTGGCGGAAGGGGAGGACCCCCACACCCTCTGGGCCAGCTGGGACCGCGCAGACGACGACGTGGGCAAGGCCTTCCCTGCTGGTCAGGGACTGGCCCTGGCTGCCGGGTTGCTTCAGCGCCACGAGAGCTTGGAGGGCATCCTGCGGGCCTACAGCAACGCGATGAGCCACGCTCGGGCGCGCGCTGGAGTGGCCAGCGCCTGGACCCAAGCCGGCGCGGCGGGACGCAGCCTCAGCGCACTGCGGGCGAGCAATGGCACAGCGGTCATCGCGACCACCGGCGGCAACGTCGGCTCCGGCGTGCTCTGGCAGCTCGCCGCTTGGGAAGGCTTGCCTGTCGCCGGCGCCCCTCTGGTCGGCGCCCTGGCCACCGGTCAGCCAGTGGCAGCCCCCATCTCCGAGCTCGAGGCCGCCCGCGCTGCCTTCGAAGGCGACGTGGCGAGCGCTCCCCCTCAGCCAGCCGCCCCAGTGCTGCCGGACGTGCCCATGCCCCTCTCCGAGGAGACCGGACCCAGCAACCACAGCGGCGAGGCCATCGCCATCGTGGGCTTGGGCTGTGTTCTGCCCGACTCCCCAGACATCGACACCTTCTGGGAGAACCTGCGCACCGGCCGAAACAGCATCATCGAGGTGCCCAAGGACCGCTGGGATGCGGACCTGTATTGGGTCAATGAGCGTGGCATCCCGGACCGCACCTACTCGAAGATTGGCGGCTTTGTACGCGACTTCAAGTTCAAGGCGCGCGAGTTCCGCATCCCACCCAAGATGGCCAGCTTCATCGACCAGGTGCAGCAGATGACCCTGGTGGCCGTCAAGGAGGCCCTGGAGGATGCAGGCCTGGGCAAGGACGCCAAGGTGGACCGCTCCCGAATCGCTGTGATTCTCGGCAACGCGATGGGCGGCAACGACTCCAGAGACAAGAGCGCGCTGCGCATCTACACCCTGACCATGCGCGAGGTGCTCTCCAAGACCGCAGAGGTCAGAGCCCTCCCTCAGGACCAGCAGACCGCGCTCCTGAACGCCTTCGAGGCGGACTTCCGAGCCACGCTGCCGCCCATCACCGAAGACTCCATGCCAGGAGAGCTCTCCAACGTCGTGGCCGGTCGGGTGACCAACGCCTTCGACTTGGGCGGGCCCAACTTCACCGTGGACGCCGCTTGCGCCAGCTCCATGGCGGCCATCCAGTCGGCCATGAAGGGCCTACAAGACGGGGACTACGATGTCGCTGTGACCGGTGGCGCCGACCGCTCCATGGACGCGCCCACCTATGCCAAGTTCTCGGCCATTGGCGCGCTCTCTCACGACCGCAGCTCCCCCTTTGACGCCGGGGCCAACGGCTTTGTGATGGGCGAGGGCGCCGGCATCCTGGTGCTCAAGCGTCTAAGCGACGCCGAGCGTGACGGGGACAAGGTCTACGCCGTGCTGCGCGGCATGGGCGCCAGCTCCGATGGGAAGGGGAAGGGGATCACAGCTCCGAACATCGAAGGCCAGCGCCGAGCATTGCGCCGCGCGTACGCCGAAGCGAACCTGGACCCGGTCGAGGTCGACTTGGTCGAGTGCCACGGCACCTCCACCGTCGTGGGCGACAAGATCGAAGCCACCGCGCTCTCCGACGTCATCGGCAGCGGCCGCCGCGGCGCCCGTGGGCCCATCCGCATCGGCTCCGTCAAGAGTCAGATCGGGCACCTCAAGTCCGCTGCAGGCGCCGCCAGCGTCATCAAGGTGGCCTTGGCCCTGCACCACAAGGTGCTGTTGCCCAGCATCAACTACCGCACCCCCCGCGAAGACCTGCCCATGGGGTCGGTGCCTCTGCAAGTCCAGTCCCAGGCCGAGCCTTGGGAGACCCATGGTTGGACCCGCTACGCCGGTGTCTCGGCCTTTGGTTTTGGCGGCACCAACTTCCATGCCGTGCTCCAGGAGCACCAGCCACGTGCCCAGGCCCCCAAGCCCGTCAGCGCGGCCAGTGTGACCCTCCCCAAGACCGCGGCGCTGCCCGACGGCATCTGGGCCACTTCTGGGCGGGACGTGCAGGAGCTCTTGGCCAACCTCGACAAGATCGAGCGCGGCGAGGCGGCTCCATGGAACCCCAGCCTGCCACTGCGCGTCTCGGCGGCCTTCAACGACCGCGCTGAGCAGCTCAGCCAGATCGAGAAGATCCGCAAGGCAGCAGCCAAGGGCAAGGGCTGGGAGCTGCTGCGCATGCGCAACATCCACCTGGAAGACACCCCCGCCGATGGCAAGCTGGCCTTCTGCTTTACCGGCCAGGGCAGCCAGTACCTGGGCATGGGCCTGGACCTCTTCGACAAGTACCCCCTGGTCGCCGGCGCCTTCGCCGAGGCCGATGAGATCGCTGTGCCCGAGCTGGGCCGCTCTCTGATCGACTACATCAAGGGCATCTCCGAGGACCCCAAGGAGAGCTTCATCGCGCTCCGGGCCACCGAGATCGCGCAGCCCGTCACCATGGCCATGGACATCGGCCTGCTGCGGGTGCTCTCGGGCTTTGGGCTCTTCCCCGACATGGTCGCTGGCCACAGCCTGGGCGAGTACCCCGCCCTGGTGGCCGCTGGCGTCACCGACTACCACGGCGCCATGCAGGCCGTGACCGCGCGTGGCAAGGAGATGGCCGGCATCAAGATCGAGGATCCAGGGGCCATGGCCGGCGTCGCCGCCAGCGCCGAGGTGGTCTCCGAGGTCTTGGCCGAAGTCGAAGGCTACGTCATCGCCGCCAACAAGAACTCCCCCAAGCAGACCGTCATTGCCGGAGCCACCTTGGCGGTAGAAGCCGCCAGCGAGGTCTTCCGCTCCCGGGACATCACCGTGGTGCCCCTGCCGGTCTCCCACGCCTTCCACTCGGCCATCGTGGCCCCCGCCAGCGCACCCCTCAAGAAGGTGCTGCAGCGCGTCAAGATCGTCTCCCCTGTGCGGCCGATCACCTCCAACGTGACCTCGCGTTGGTACCCCACCGATCCCGTTGAAATCATCGACCTGCTCTCCAAGCAGGTGGCCGCTCCTGTGGAGTGGGTGAACCAGGTCGAGCGCATGTACGCCGAGGGCGCGCGCATCTTTGTCGAGATCGGTCCCAAGCGGGCCTTGGCCGGCATGATCTCCACTATCCTCAAGGGCCGGCCACACCGCGCCTTCAACACCAACCACCCCAAGGTGGGGGGGGAGCGCTCTCTGCGCGACGCCCTGGCTGCGCTCATCGTTCTGGGCTTCCCGCTCAAGCAGAGCGCCGGCACCGAGATCGTGGACTACCTCCAGGACCCACGCCCCCGCTTGGCCACCTCCGAGGCCTTGGCATTGGCCTCGAAGAGCTCCGGCGGGCAGCTCCAGGCCACGCCCTTCGTCATCGACACCGTCAAGGAGGCCATCGCCCGACGGGCCGGTTTGGACGCCGACTCTCTGGAGAATGATCTGGAGATGGAGGCCGACCTGGGCATCGACACGGTGCGTCAGGCCGAGCTGGTCGCAGAGCTGCGCACCACCTTCAAGCTGGAGCGCGAGTCCGGCTTTCTGCTCTCGGACCACAACTCCATCCGCGATCTGGTGGACTACTTCGCCAGCCGCTTGGGTCAGTTCGAGCCCAGATGGGATCGCTCCGCACCAGCCGTGGCCACGCAACCACGAGGCGGCGCCCCCGCCCCAGCACCTCGCCTGTCTGCCCCCACAGCCGAGGCCATTGTCTCCGACGACGCCGTCGCCCGCTTCCTGACCCAGGCCGCCAAGATGGGCCTGAAGGGCGCCGACGCCGAGCTCTTCGCTCAGGCCATGCTGCCCATGGTTCAGAACCTGCTCGAGGCCAGCTTCAAGCAGGCCCAGCGCCTGATGCCGCCAAGCCCCGTGGTCCAAGCCACCCAGGCCCTTCAGCCCATGCCCCAGCAGGTGCGCGTGGTCTGTACTGGCGCCTCCGTAGGGCTCCCCGGCGGCACCCAGGTCTTTGACGACGACAACATCGCCAGCATCCTGCGTGGCGACAACCGCATCACGCCGGTGGACCCCGAGTACCGCAAGCGCTTCCTCGACAAGAACATCGTGCGCGTGGTCAAGGATGCCTCCGGTCAAGGCAGCTTCCTGCCCGTCGAGAACGATGACCAAGTCATCCGTCTGGCGGGCCAGGCCCAGCACTTTGATGTGGGCGAGTACGGCGTGCCCGAGCGCCTGAGTGTGGCCTTTGACCGGGCCACGCAGCTGGCCATCGCCGCCGGCTTGGAGGCTCTGCGCGACGCCCAGATTCCCCTGGTGCGCACCTACCACGAGACCTCCACCGGCAAGAAGGTCCCGACCGGTTGGGCCTTGCCCGAGCCCCTGCGGGACGAGACCGGCGTGATCTTCGCCTCGGCATTCCCTGGCTACAACCTGATGGCTGAGAAGCTGACGGGGGGCGGCTTGGACGCCAACGGTCACTTTGACCGGCGCTTCCTCTTCCAGGTCTTGGCGATGGGGCACAGCCAGTTTGCCCAGCTGGTCGGCGCCCGGGGACCGAACACCCAGGTCAACTCCGCCTGTGCGAGCACCACCCAAGCGGTGGGCCTGGCCCAGGACTGGATCCGCCTGGGACGCTGCAAGCGCGTCATCATCGTCGGCGCCGACGATGTGACCAGTCCGGCGCTCTTGGAGTGGATGGGCAGCGGCTTCTTGGCCGCCGGCGCAGCCACGACCGAGGACAAGGTCGAGAACGCAGCCTTGCCCTTCGACGCCCGTCGCCACGGCATGATCCTGGGCATGGGCGCTGTGGGCATGATCATCGAGACCGAGGACGCCGCCAGCGCCCGTGGAATCGTACCCATCGCGGAGCTGGTCAACTCCAGCACCGCCAACTCGGCCTTCCACGGCACGCGCTTGAACCTGGACCACATCGCCGAGCAGGTGGCCACCTTGGTCGCCCAGGGCGCCCAGAGCGAAGGCATCACTCCGGCTGAGATGGGGCGCCAGGCGCTGTTCATGTCCCACGAGACCTATACGCCTGCCCGAGGTGGCTCCTCCGCCGCCGAGATCGCGGCCTTGCGGGCCGCCTTTGGGGCCAGCGCCAACCAGGTGATCATCACGAACACCAAGGGCTTCACCGGGCACCCCATGGGCGCCGGCATCGAAGACGCCATCGCCATCAAGGCGCTGCAGTACGGGCGCACCCCGCCCATCCCCAACCTCTTGCAGCCCGACCCCGAGCTGGGTGACTTGAACCTGTCCAAGGGTGGCAGTCACAGGGCCAAGTACGCCTTGCGCTTGGCGGCGGGCTTTGGCTCGCAGCTCTCCTTGGGCCTGTGGCGCAAGATCGCAGACGGCGACCAGCGCGTCGCCAACGCCTCCGTTCAGGCCGCTTGGCTCTCCAAGGTCACCGGCATCGCCAAGCCGGAGCTGGTGCTGGAAGACCGCACCCTCAAGGCCAAGGGCGAGGTGGTCGAAGCCAAGCGGGCGGCGCCCGCTGCCGCTCCCAAGGTCATCGCGGCTGCTCCAGTCGCCGCTGCCCCCAAGGCGGCTGCGCCGGCGGCTGATGTGCTCACGCACCTGATGGGCGTGATCGGCGAGAAGACCGGCTACGGACCCGAGGACTTGGACCCAGACTACGAGCTGGAAGCCGACCTGGGCATCGACACGGTCAAGCAGGCGGAGATCTTCTCCGAGGTGCGGGATCACTACGGCATTGGCCGAGACGATAGTTTCTCCTTGGCGGACTACCCGACTGTGCGCGGGCTGGCCGGCTGGTTGAGCGCCCAGATGGGTGGCGAGGCCCAGGCCTCGGACGAGCTGGCCTCCTTGGCGGAGACGGTCGACCAAGCTGCTCCAGCAGAGGCTGCAGAGGCCCCCGCAGCCGGTGTAGACCACGCCGCTGTCCTCTCCCACCTGCTCAACGTGATCGGCGAGAAGACCGGCTACGAGGAGGAGGATTTGGATCCGGACTACGAGCTGGAGGCCGATCTGGGCATCGACACGGTCAAGCAGGCGGAGATCTTCTCCGAGGTGCGCGACCACTTTGGCGTCCAGCGCGACGACTCCTTCTCTCTGGCGGACTACCCCACCCTGGGCAGCCTGGCCGAGTGGTTGGGTGAGCGCGTCACCTCGGGCAGTACGGGTCCTCTGCCTGAGGCAGAGGACATCGGAAGCGAAGAGAACACCAGCGACCCGATGAGCGAGCTGCCGCCGACCTTCTGGATCCGACGCCCAGTGCGTCTGTCCCGGCCCCTGAGCCTGGAGGGCAGCCTGCAAGGGCGTGTGGTGATGGTGTTGGGCGATGGCCCGGTCGCCGACGCGATGGTCGAGGCCCTGAGCGAGCGCGGTGCAATCATGGAGGGCGCCGAGGGTGCAGGCTCGGTCGACGCTGTCGTCGATGTGGCCGCCGACGTGATCAGCGCCTTCCGCCTGGCCAAATCCCACGTTGAGACTGGCGTTCGAGACTGGATCTGCCTGACCATGATGGGGGAGCTGGACGGGATGACCCCTGACCAAGCCTTCTTTGACGGCTCCCGTGCCGGATTCACCAAGGCCCTGGGCCGTGAGTGGGAGGACTGTAGCGCCCGGGTGGTCGACGTCTCGCCGCAGCTTGAGCCAGAGCGCATCGCGGAGCTGCTCTGTCAGGAGCTGGCGGCCCACGACGGCACCGTGGAGGTCTTTCACGGCTACGAGGGGCTGCGCACCGTCATCGAGCTGGCCGTCGAGGACCATCCTCCAGCGATGGCCCGTCCTCGCGCCAATCAGGTGGTCATTGTCACCGGTGGTGGCCGAGGTGTGACCGCACGGGTGGCCGCTGAGTTTGCCCGCCGCGCCCCAGCGACCTTGGTCTTGGTCGGCCGCTCTCCCGCCGGAACAGAGCCCTTGGACGAGAAGGCCGAGAAGAACCGCATCCGTGCCGAGCTCAAGGCAGCCGGTGAGCGCGCTACCCCAGCGCAGATCGAGCGTCAGCTGAACCGCTTGCGCAAGGCGGAGGAGATTCGACTGACCGTCGAGGAGCTCCGTGGCATGGGCTCTACGGCCGAGTACCGCACCTGCGATATGGCGGACACCAGCGCCGTGCGGGATCTGGTCGCCGAGGTCCAGAACTCCTATGGCCGCATCGACGGCTGCATCCATGGTGCTGGCGTGGAGGAGTCCCGCCTCATTCAGGACAAGGACGAGGATGCCTTTCACCGTGTCTTTGACGGCAAGGCTGTGGGCGGACTGACCTTGGTTGAGGCCATGGGGCCAGATGCTTGGTTCCTGTCCATGGGCTCCGTCGCCGGACGCTTTGGAAACGCAGGACAGGTCGACTACTCGGCTGCAAACGAGGCCATGGCTCAGATCTGTCTGTCCCGGCCCCACTCCATTCACGTGGACTGGACCGCTTGGGGCGGTGTGGGCATGGCCGTTCGTGGCGGCATGCAGAACCTCTTGGAGGCCCGCGGCGTAGAGCTGCTGCCCGCTCAGGCTGGCGCATCCCTTGCGGTGGACCTCATTGCGGCCGGTGTGGAAGGCGAGGTCGTGGTCGCCGGAAAGCTCGGTGAGCTGGTCCCCAGTCCCAACCATCCGCTCTTGGACAGCGTGGAGCACGAGGGCGACATCGTCGTGGCCCGCTACACCTTGGACCAAGACCGGGCCCCTTGGATCCTGGACCACGCCATCGACAAGGTGCCCGTGTTGCCCGGCGTGATGGGTCTGGAGCTGATGGCTGCGGCCGCCAGCTTGGCGCGCCCCGGTCTGAGCTATGTGGGCGTGGCAGACGTGGTCTTTGAGAAGCCGGTCAAGCTCTACCGCGGAGAGCCCTGCGAGCTGGAGATGCGCGCTCGGCCTACGCCAGATGGGCGTGTGGAGTGTGTCTTGGTCTCCGAGCGTGTGACCCGCGCTGGCAAGCGCCTGCGTAGCGAGCACTTTCGCGCCACTGTGTTGCTCGAGGGCAAGCCGGAGCTCAGCTCTATGCCCCCGGCCTTCTTCCCCGAGGAGTCCATCAGCCGCGGTGAGATCTACCGGCGCTTCTTCCACGGTCCGGCCTTCCAAGTCCTGCGTGGTGCAGACGCGGTGACCCGAGACGGTCTGGCGGCGTCCGCCCGTGTGGAGCACAGCTACATCGCTGAAGGGCTGATGACCTCGCCCCTGGCTCTGGAAGCCGCCTTCCAGGCCGCTGGACTGCACGCGATGGTCGCCCAGGATGTCTTGGCTCTGCCGGCCAGCGTGGACACCGTCTGGATGGCGCGGGAGGTGCGAGACGGCGAAGATCTGACGCTCACCGCCCAGCTGCGTGATGACGGCGCCTACGACGTAGACGTGAATGGCGAGGACGGGCGCTTGATGAGCGTCCGTGGCTTCCGCATGGTGGAGAAGGGCCCACTGCCAGACCGGGAGCGCTTTACTCCGCCAGAGGAAGGATGGGAGGAGTCGGCCTTTGGGTCCGCTGTGGTGGTCTCAGGTCCCGCTGGTCCCGACGCTGCCCTGGGCAATGCCCGTGTCGGCGAGGACCCAAGTCAGTGGTTGAGCGGCCAAGAGATCGCTCTGCTGCGTGCCCGTGGCACCGCCAAGCGCCAGGCGGATCGCATCGCAGGGCGCATCGCCGCCAAGCGCGCGGTCTGTCAGCTCACAGGGGCTGAGCCTGGGCAGGTGGACATCCGAACTCTGGCCTCGGGGGCGCCATCGGTGTTGATCCATGATGAGCCGGGGCCCCTGGTCAGCATCAGCCACTCCGGTGGGCATGCGGTCGCTTGGGCCTCCCGTAGAGAGCGTGTGGGTGTGGACCTAGAGCAGGTCGAGGCGCGCCACCCATCCTTCGTGGAGGAGTGGTTCTCGGAGCAGGAGAGCGCACTTCTGGCTGGGGACCCCTACCGGGTGACTGTGGCCTGGTCTGCCAAGGAAGCTGTGCTCAAGGCTCTGGGGCAGGGCATGGCCCTAAACCCCAGGGAGATCCAGGTTTTGGACATCCAGGGCCCCGAGATCACGCTCCGCCTGGACGGCGAAGTCGCGCGGGCCCATGAGGCCTTAGGTGGCGCTCCCTTCTCGGTTTCTGTGCAGCAAACACCCGCGGGGGTCTTGGTTCGCGCCAGCTTTGCGGCATGATCGGGGAGAACCCTTCTCCCCAGTGAGTGCGACCTTGTCTGAGCCCCCCCCGCTGCCGACCTTTGGCGAGAGCATTCGCCTGATTCGTGTGCGCAGCGCCGAAGACGCCATGCCCTACCGCTCTAGCTTTGTGGGCGCGTACCAGACCGTGTGGACCGCCCCGCCCTATCGGGAGGTCTTCTACCCCTACGAGGCCGAGTCGGTGCTCAAGCGCACCTTGGACACCACCGATCACCTGACGCTGCTCGCCGTTCGGGGTGAGACCCAGGTGGTGGGCTTTGGTTTTGCCGTGCCGCTGGCCAGCCGCGTCGACGTCTCCAGGCACATGCAGGGGCTGCTGCCAGTGCAGCACAGCTTCTACATGTCCGAGCTGGGCGTCCTGCCGCGATACCGCAAGCTGGGGCTGGGCCGGGCGCTGATCGATGAGCGCCTGAGACGCATCGACAGTCGATACTCCCACGCGGTCCTGCGCACCTCCGCGACACGCCATGCGGGGTATGAGCTTTATATGGACCTGGGTTTTGACGATATTGGGGTGTACATGGAGGTGCCAAGTCGGCGGCTCGATGGAAACGTCACCACCGACCGGCGTCTCTTCCTGAGCAAGGTCTTGGATCACAGCTAGGGGGCGCTCCCGTGTCGGAACAACAGCTCCAGCCCATCGTTTTGGATGGTGCTTCGCTGGCGCTTCTGGAGGGGCTCTCCACGCCGATGTGGATCCTGGACCGGCAGACCTACACACACCCTTGGGCCAATGTTGCAGGGCGTCAGTTCTGGTTGAGTCCCAGCTTGGAGGAGTTCTCCGCGCGCAGCTTGGGCAAACCCAGCGCCCGGAACCTGCGGCAGCTCAGTGAGATCTTCGCCCGTCTCAAATCTGGCGAGCGCGTCAGCATGGTCCAGACCTTCCACCCTCGGGGGATCAAGCGTCAGGCCCGGGTGACAGTGCGTCCAGGGCTCTGGCAGGGGCGCCTTGTGGCCTTGGTGGAGGCTTGGCCCGATCCACAAGAGCTCAGCTCCCATTCCGTGCGAGAGATGGGGCATTGGGCCCACTCGCCCCAAGCTGTGATGCTCTGCCTCTTAGACGGCACGCTGCTGCAGCAGAACCCCGCCGCCGACACGCTCCTTGGACCACTGGCCCACCTCCGTGAGCTGGTCACGGACCCCGATGACCTGGCCAAGCTCTTGGCGTCCCGGCGGCAGGGGCAGCTGGATCGAGAGACCCTGTCCTGCCGGTGTGTGCAGGGGGCGCGTTGGTTGGAGTTGACCATCACCCGGGTGCCCGACCCCTTGGAGCCAGAGGGCTTGCTCCTGTTGGAGGCCCTGGACGTCTCCTTCATTCGCGCACGCCAGAAGGCCCTGGAGGACTCCATTGGCTTCCTTCAGGGGGTACTCAGCAACCTGCCGCTGCCCACACTGGTCCTAGATGGTGATTCTAGGGTGATCTTGGCCAACCCCAGCTCCCAGGCGCTGCTGGGTATGTCGCCCTCTGTGGCCGTCGGCCACCTGATGAGTGAGATCATCCTCCCTCCTGAGAGCCACCGCTTTGAAGCGGTCTCCCAGTTGGTACTGGCGAGCGGTGAGGCGGCAGAGGGAGAGATCAGCTGGAACCAGGAGCGCGGCACCCGGCGCCTCTCGATCAGCGTTGGCAGACTGGTCTTGGAGGGCCGGCCTCATCTGGTGGTCGTCGCCACCGACCTGACCGAGCAGTACCGAACTCTGGATCAGCTTGAAGAGGCGAGGGTCGCAGCCGAGGCTGCTAGCCAGGCCAAGACCGAGTTCCTGGCGACCGTCAGCCACGAGATCCGCACACCTCTAAACGGCGTGCTCGGTCTGGGATCCCTGGCCATGGAGAGCGGGGACATCGAGGAGATGCGAGAGCTTCTCACCCTGGCTCAAAGCTCAGGTGAGGGCCTGCTGCAGCTCATTGACGATCTCCTGCTCTATGCCAGACTGGGTAGGGACAAACTCACCATTCATCCGATCGCCACCTCGCTCGAGGACTTGCTCACAGGCGTGGGCGGGCTCTTCGCGGACGGCGCCCGAGAGAAGGGGGTGGCCTTGGAGCTGAGCGTCGACCCCAGACTGCCGCAGACGGTCTTGCTGGACGACCGGCGGGTCTCCCAGGTGCTCATCAACTTGGTCTCCAACGCCCTGAAGTTCACCGCGGAGGGTCAAGTCAGCCTTCGGGTGCTGCCGGTGGAGCTGGGCTGGGTGAGTATCGAGGTTCAGGACACCGGCATCGGCGTCGCGCGAGAGCAGCTTCCGGGGCTCTTTCAGGCCTTCACCCAGGCCGATGGCTCGATCAGCCGCCGCTTTGGGGGCACGGGGCTTGGCTTGGCCATCTCAAGGCGATTGGCCCACGCGATGGGCGGGACCTTGGATGGGGAGAGCCAGCTTGGACAAGGCAGCACCTTCCGCTTGCGCGTGCCGGCGCCCGCTGCCCAGATGCCGGCTGCTTCCCCAAGTCCAGGCCCGCTGCCGCGTCTGCGCGTGATGTTGGTCGAGGACAACGCGGTCAACCAGCTCGTCGCGCGACGTTTCCTGGAGCGTGCCGGTCAAGAGGTACGGGTCTGCTCCTCTGGCGAGGCCGCATTGGCCGAGATCGCGTCCTATCAGCCTGGGTTGGTGCTCATGGATCTCCACATGCCCGGCTTGGACGGCTTGCAGACCACCCGGGCCATGCGAGGGGACGGCGGCTGGGGTTCCACTGTGCCAATCGTCGCGATGACCGCCGATGGGCGTGAAGAGTCCCAGCGCGCTTGCTTGGCGGCGGGTATGGGGGGCTTCCTGGTCAAGCCTGTCTCCCAGAGCGCCATCGAGGCCATGCTGCGAGGCCTGGGCTTGGCCCCTGGAGCCGAAGAGTAGATGCTGATCTTGAGCCTGTTGGCTTGTCATGGCTGCGGTGAGCCCGTGTTGGTCCAAGAGCCCGAACTGGTCCTGCCCATTCCTGCGGAGCATCCCGGCCTGATCTTGGTGCTGACCCTCGACACCACGCGGGCCGACGCCTTGGGGGTCTACGGCGCACCGGAGCAGAGCTCTCCGACTTTGGACGCCCTGGCCGAACAGGGGCTGCGCTTTGACTGGGCACTGGCCCACACGGCGACCACGCTCTCCAGTCACTCTTCGCTCTGGAGCGGTCTGGATCCCCATGGGCACGGTGTGCCTCGAAACGGTTTTGTGCTCGACCCCGAGCTGCCCACGGTGCCCGAGCAGCTTCAGGCGGCCGGCTGGGACACCCTGGCTGTGATCGGGGCCTCGGCGGTGGACACCAGCACCAACTTGCAGTCGGGCTTTCGCCTCTACGATGAAGAGCTGCCCAACGAGCGGGGCCCTCGCTACGAGGCGCCGGGAGACCAAGTCACCGCGCGGGCTTTGGCGCTGGTCGAGCGCCGGGACCCCAGCCGGCCCTTGCTGCTCTGGGTTCACTACTACGATGCCCACTCGCCCTATGAGGCGCCAGGGGACTGGGCTGCGCCCTTCGTAGACCCGGACTTTGTGCCGGACTGGGAGGGAGACGGCATGGCGGCCGTCGCCATGGGCATCCGAGACCGCAGCGGCACCGAAGCGGAGCGAGAGCACCTGCGCGGTTTGTACCAGGGCGAGGTCCGCTACATGGACCACAACATCGGCGCTCTGCTCGATGGACTGCGCGCCCAGGGCCTGCTGGAGGATGGCTGGGTGGTGGTGAGCGCGGACCACGGCGAGATGTTCTACGAGGAGCGCGTTCGTCCAGTGGGGCACGGCGCCGACGTGGACCTGGCCGTCACCCACATTCCGATGTTCATCGTGGGCCTTGGGGAGCACGCCATTACGCCAGGGATCAGCGAGCAGGTCGTGGCGGTCTCGGACCTGGCGCCTACCTTGATGACCTTGGCGGGGCAGCCCCAGGCCTTGGGCCAGGGGCGAGATCTCAGTCCTCTGCTCTACGGCGAGGTCATTGAAGATGTGCCCATCTTCTTGGAGGCTACGCGGCCTGAGAGTCCCGGTCCAGACTGGAACAACCTGACCGCAGAGCGCGGCGTGGTGACCCAAGGAAAGCTGCTGCTGAACGCTCCCTGGGTCAGCACCTCTGGGCTCTACACCCTGGACTGGGAGCAGAGCCGCATTGTCGACCAAGCCAGCTCAGAGACCATGATCGAGCAGCTGGAGGCCTGGGATGCGGCCGCTCCACCCTTTGTGGAGGAGAACATGAGCCCGGCTGTACGGGAGGCCCTGAAGGCCTTGGGCTACTTGGACGACTGAGCCTAGAGAAGCAGCCCCTGAATCGGCGCTCCGATGACCTCGCCGGCGCCCAAGCTCAGCAGGGTGTCTCCTAAGTGCTGCGGTCCCAGGCGCACCGAGCCGCTGCCCCCCGTGGCCAGATCCACGCCCCGTCCCTGACCCAGCTCGTCCAAGGCGCCGACCACCCCGGGACGGACGCCGTCGCCGAAGAGCATTGCACTGGTCCAAGTCCAGTGGTCCTTTCCGCCCCAGTTGTTCAATCGGGGATGACGGCCCATCTCGCTGGCGACGACGACCACCAGTCGCTCCTTTACGCTCGGGAAGCGCTCGCGAACGGCCATCAGGTCCAAGAGCACATCGCCCAGGTCCTCCCAGTTGATGCCCTGACGTTCATGGAGCTGGTGGGTGTCCCAGCCCTGGTCACACCAGCCCTTGTGGCGAATCATGCCGCAGCGGGAGAGCCCTGCTTCAAAGCAAGTAAACAGGGTCTCAAAGTCGGTCTCATAGTCCCGCGTGCAGCCCGGTCGACCTTGGCTCAGGCTCAGGCCTTGGGCTTCACTCTGCAAGCCTTGGAGCCCCAGGACGCTGTCCAAGTGGGCCTGGGCGTGGGTGGCCAGGTAGTCGGGAGAGTCGGCCCGAGCAGCGCTTCGTTGTGCGACGGAGGCGTCGATGAGCGCTTGGATCTCCGGGTCCACCTTGGCGTTGTCGAGGTCGTCGGAGAAGCGGTCCTCTAGGAGCAGGGGAAGCTGCCCTTCGCTGCCCAAGCGCACCACGCGCTCGCTCAGGTTCCCGGCGAAGGCCGGTCCGTCGATGACCAGGTGCGGCATGGGCCGCTCTTGAGGTGAGCCAGCGATCTGCGTGGGCCAGTCGGGATCCAGGGCGCGGGCTTGCCCGGTGAGCAGCAGCCGCAGGCAAGACTCGTGGCTGATGCTGGGGACCTCCATGCCGTGTAGCAGCGCCAGCTCAGCGCCGTGGCGGCGGAAGAACTCCGCCATCGCGGGCCTGGAGCCGTGGTCCACATAGGGCACGTCTCCTGCGCCATAGTTGAGGCGGGAGCCCTCCTCGACCCATGCGCCAGGGACGTCGAACATGGGTGTCAGCGTGACGGCAGGGTCCCAGCCCCCTTCGGCGTAAAGGAAGAGGAAGCAGCGCTCTTGGGCGCTGGCTGCGTGGGCGTTTGCGCCCCAGAGTCCGGGCAGCAAGAGGCTGGCCATTCCGCCAGCGAGGACATCACGGCGGCGCATCAGTAGGCCTCGAAGGCGGCATCGCGCATCAGAACGGTGAGCACGGCTGCGTCCGCACTTTGGGTGTCGGACTGGGCCAAGACGGCGGCATGGAGCGCTTCCAGGTCCTGCAACTCCTCGGGTGTGGGGCGCTCGGCAAGCAGTCGCCAGTGCCACTGGGCGATGTCGATGGGGCCCTGGCTGGCAGCGGAGCGCGCCGCTCTCTCACCCAAGCGCTGGATGACCAGGCTGCGGGTCAGGCCCGGGACCGCTTGGGGACCCTTGACCTGTTCGCCGTCTACACCGCCTGTGAGCTGGCGCAGACCACCTTCATCCAGGTCCAGCATGGGTGTGCCGTCCTGGGTCCAAGAGAATCCTGTGGCCTGGAGCAGGGCGCTGTCCAGCTGTTGCGGTGTGAGCAGGCGGACCTCCTGGGCACCGTACTCCGGCGAGGCCAGCAGCTCCGGCAGCCACTCCAAGACCACGCCCTGGTAGCTGGCGCCCAGCGAGGCCTGCTCCTCTCGGGTGATGGGTCTGCGGATCAGGGCCTCGGAGAAGCGCTCTACGGCGCAGTCGTCAAAGCGTGGGTCGGCTGCGATGGCTTGACCCAGGGCTTCGGGTCCAGAGACCGGGATGCCGTACCAGGCGGGCTCTACCCCCAGATAGCGGTCGTAGAGCAGCTCACGCTCGGGGTGGTAGTTGGCGTGTTCCACCTCGGAGTACTCAATGACAGTCCAGAACCCGAAGAGCGCGGCTGCGGCGGGATCCAGAGCGGCGTGGCAGGTGATGCAGGCCGGGTCGGTCTGAACGGCGTTCTCCACATCTTCGCTGGCGGACTCGCCCAGGGAGACGGGCCGGGAGAGGATGTCGTGGCACACCAGCAAGCGGCTGATGGCGGCGATGCGTCGGCGGTTCATGTTGGAGACATCGGTGTCGTAGCGCCACCAGAGACCGTTGGTGCTCAGCACGCCGGCGTGGGGGCGGCCGTCTTGGTACAGCGCCGGCACCCAGCCCTCGCCGCTCTCCAAGGGCTCCAATCCCCAGATCTCCTGAAGCATGGGATTGGCCAAGGTGTACTCCGCCTGCACGACCTGGCTCCAGGGCTGCCCGGTGGCCACCACATGGGCCGCGATGCGCAGGGGCTCCTCGCCGACGCTGCGCTCGAAGGCGTACTCCTGGTCCTCCAGATCGTAGTCCCAGGCCTCGATGGGGAAGGCCTCCACCCGGGTGTGCCACTGCTCTCCCAGCATCAGGACCAGGCGTTCTTGAAAGGCGGGCTCCACCAGCCACTGTTGGAGGGTCTCTTGGACCAGCTCCGGCTGCGCCTCTGCAGCATCCAGCTCCGCCACCGAGGGCAGTACGCCGCGCAGATCCAGGCTGGCCCGTCGCAGCAGTCGAGGCGCGGAGATCTGAGGAATGACCTGGGCTTCAACGGGATCAGGCTCCGGCGTGCAGCCTGAGAGCGCCAGGAAGAGCAGCATCACGGCATGCTCCAGTCGGGGTCCATCAGGGGGCCTTCAAGGGCATCCAGCAGGGGGCTGGGATCCAGGCAAGCCTCTCCCAGATCTTGGCCTTCAAAGCGCAGGGTGCCGCAGCCGCTGCAGTCCAACTCCGTGCGGTACCAGCGCTTGTCGGGACCTCGCATGGAGAAGGTGCCTTGGCCCAGTGGGCAGGCGGCGTCTCGGCTCAAGGAGAGCTCGAGGATTCCTTCGGCCAGGGTCATACCGCCTGAGACCTGGAAGACCCCTTGATTTTGGGCGCCACTCAGGGCAACCGAGATGCCTTGGCTGGTCGCCGGTCGACCGGACCAGTTGATCGAGCCCAGCCACCTGAACTGAGCGGCGCCTTCGGCGAAGGTTATCTCCCAGCCGGCTCCCCAGTCCAAGGTGTTTCCAAGCGTGTCTCGGATCAGAAAGTCTCCGGCCAGGCTCTTGTAGACTTGGCCCTCGCGAGACTCATCGAAGTAGTCGCTGACCCCCGAGAAGTACATGCCACCGTCGGTCTCGCAGCCGTAGACCGCGTTGTCCTTGATGCTGTTGCCCAGCCCAGGGCAGTCCGAGGTGCCTTGTGCCATCAGGTCCAAGTAGTCTTGGGTCAGGTGGTCCAAGCGGGGCATTGGCGCCTGCATGACGGACTGGGCGGCCTGTTCCACGTCCTCGGCGGACCACTGGGGCACGGCTGGTTCTTGGACCACGGCCGAGTTGGTGTCCATGGCCTCCTGGGCGGGTTCCGGCGTGCATGCATGGAGGAGGAGCCACATCTTGGGCAGTGTAGCGGACCCTGGAGCGATTCCAAGTTTCGCGGACGGTGAGCCCGTCCCACGGTAGGGTGGCTGAAAGCCTTTCGGAGCCTCCATGACCACGCGCGCCCTCCTCTTGCTCTCCCTCGCTACCTTGGTGGCCTGCTCTGATCCCGGCCTCGGCGATCTCGACGGCGACGGCTTTGACGTTAGCGTGGACTGTGATGACGAGGATGCGGACATCAACCCTGACGCGGAGGAGGTCTGCGATGAAGTGGACAACAACTGCAACGGTGAAGTGGACGAAGGCGCCTTGCTCGAGTTCTTCATCGACAGCGACTTCGACGGCTATGGAACGGGCGATGCCGCCTTGGCTTGTGTGGCGCCCGGTGGATTCACCGCGCTGGGCGGGGACTGCAACGACTCCAACGCGGCCATCAACCCCGACGCCGTCGAGGTCTGTGATCTGGACGACAACAACTGTGATGGCCAAGACGATGAAGGGGTGACCACCACCTACTACCGGGACACGGACCGGGACGGCTACGGGGTGGACGACGACACCATCCAGGCCTGTGAGCTGATCAATGGCTTTGCAGAGGTTGGCGGGGATTGCGATGACAACGCCTCGCAGGTCTACCCCTCAGCGCCGCTCAAGTGCGATGGCCGGGACGCGGACTGCGACGGCAACATCGACAACGACGCGGACATGGACGGCTACTCCGATGCGGAGTGCGGGGGCTTGGATTGCGACGACAACGACCCGGCCAACTTTGATGACTGCACCCCAGGCTTGGAGCCCGGCAGCCCTGGCGTGGACTGCATGGACATCATCACCGTCGACCCCACGGCGCCATCTGGCACCTATTGGCTGGACCCCAACGGTGGAGACCCCAAAGACTCCTTCCAGGCCATGTGCGACATGGAGACGGACGGGGGTGGGTGGACCATCACCTACCGGGTGGACGCGGAGCACTTCGACGGCGAATACGCCAACAACGTCCAGGAGAATCTGACGGCGCCCACCGGGTTGAACAGCCAGTCCGACATTTGGAACGCGGAGAAGGTCATGAAGGTCAGCGAGCTGCTCTACGCCTGCACCACCCAGGACGACGCGGCCAGCCACTACTGGACCTACACCGACACCAGCCCCCACACTTGGTTCACCGATACAATCGGCAACTACAACTACCAGTACATCGACAGCACTGGGACCAACAGCACCGATGCCACCTGCATGTCGACCCACAACAGCAGCAGCTACGGCTTTGTGGTGATCGAAGCGGACAGCTGTGGTTCCTGCAACACCATGCTCTACGGCATGTACCACTACCCCACGAGCACCGGCTGCAACTCCACCAGCACCACCTACGGCACGCACCCCAGCGGCTGGGATTCGCGCACCATTCAGTACCCGATCTGCGGCGGGGAGCAGACCTCCAACGGCAAGTTCTGGATGGCCGTGCGCTGAGTCCTGTTTGAAAGGGAGATTTTCCCTTGAATAGCCGGACCCGATGCACGTTCTTTGGGTCCGCCTTTGGAGTGCACGATGCTCGCGCTGTTTTTGTTTCTGTTTTCCTCTGTCTCTCTCGCTGGTGGTCTGGACGACTACAAGGACCAGAAGCACGGGGAGAGCACCAAGGTCACGAACGAGACCTGTGAGTCCGAGTACATCAAGCGCTGCAAGAGCGAGTGCGCCAAGGGCGAGAAGAGCTGCTTTGCCGAGTGCAAGCAGGAGGCGCCGGGCTTCTGTGAGGAGCGCCGCAAGCGCAAGGCCAAGAAGACCGCTGGGGTGGTCGCCAAGGGTGGCTCAGTGGCCGCGGGCGGCGTGGCCGTGGCGACGACCAAGGCCGTGCTCAAGCGCAAGGGCGTAGAGGACACCCGGGAGGCGGGGCCCTACACCATCTACTACATGGCCCCGAGCTTGATTGCCGAGGGGGGCGGTGGTTTCCTGATGGGTGGAATCGGCGCTGGAACGGCCAACGTGCAGGCCCGCTTCGGCCCTGTCGGCGTCGGTGGCATGACCAGCTACCTGAACGACGGAAGCGACTGGCTCGCTGAGACCGACGTAGGGCCGGCGGGGTACATCGCCGGTGGCATGCTGATGTACGGCTTGCAGCCCTCGCTCTTGATCTCCCAAGGCAACGATGTGGAGACGGAGTACGGCTTTGGGGTGCGCAGCTACACCACCCTGTACGCCGGCCAGCTCATGGGCCACTTTGACCCCATGTTGGGCTACATCAACGGCCAGTGGAACTACCACCTGCGAGTGGGCGCCAGCTACCGCGTCACGCCAAAGGCCTACGTGCGCGTGAGCTACGACTACCGCGACATCGTGGATCTGAACGACCTCGACATCTCTCAGTCCAGGCTGCAGGGCGTCATGCTGACGGTGGGTGGCCGCTTCAACTGAGCTTAGCTGGCCAGCGCCAGGAGGCCCGGAGAGAAAGGGCAGCAGGCGCTTGGACATGGGTCCTCCTGCCGCCCACCTATGTCAGTGCACCACGCCCGGCCCCCAGAGTGCCTCGAGACGGGCATCGCGACCGCAGCCCTTGCGGTAGCGCTGGTAGCTGGTGGGGTTGGTCTTGTAGTAGTCCTGGTGGTAGTCCTCGCCGACCCAAAACACAGCTTCTGGAAGCACTTCGGTCACGATGGTCTCGTTGAGCTCGGCCGCCGCGGCCTTCTTGCTCGCCTCGAAGGCCTTGAGCTCCTCGGGGTCCGAGGTGAACACCGCGCTGCGGTACTGGTCGCCTCGGTCGCAGAACTGGCCGTTGCTCTGGGTGGGGTCGATGTTGTGCCAGTAGACCTCCAGCAGCTCGGCGTAGCTCACAACGGTGGGGTCGTAGACCACCCGGTTGGCCTCGTAGTGGGTGGTGCGGTGGTAGCCCACGTCCTCGTAGGTGGGGTGCAGCTCCTTGCCGCCGGTGTAGCCACTGGTCACGGTGGCCACGCCCTTGACCGCCTCCAGGGGGCCTTCCATGCACCAGAAACAGCCGCCGGCAAAGACCGCGACCTCCATCCCCGGAGGGGGCGGTGGGGCGGCTTGGGTGCCAGTCTCAGCAGTGCGCACGGTGGCGCCTTCCTTGGCGTTGACGTCCATGCTCATGCAGGCCAGGGAAGTGAGGAGGGCGAGAATCATGGGGAGAACTCCTTGCTGTAGTCTCTATGCCTCGAGCCCCCAAACAGTCGCAGGCGGTGACCTTTGATGACGGGTGTCTTCATCTCTCCAGAGCGTGCGCAAGCGCTGATACAAGGCGGCGCTGCGCCCATTGACGCCCGCAGCAAGAGCGCGCGGATTCATCGGCGCATTCCCGGATCTGGGTCTCTGAAGTGGTTGTCGCATCGCGCCGGGGCAGGCCGAACGGGGTTGCTCAGCGAGGGCTTGCCCAGCCTGGCCCAGGCCATCGCGGCCGCCGGCGTCTCGGCCAGCCGTCCAGTGGTGGTCTACGGAGAGGCGGACAAGGCTTGGGGAGAGGAGGGACGCATCTTCTGGATGCTGGAGCACCTGGGCCATGGCCAAGTGCACATCGTGGACGGGGGCGTCCAGGCTTGGGAGGCGGCGGGGCTGCCCATGAAACGCCTGACCTCGCCGGCGCAGAGGGGCGACTTTGAGCCCCAGTGGGGCCAGGGGCGCGCGCGGGTGGAGCAAGTGATCTTGGCCCAACAGGCGGCTCCCCACTCTCTCTGGGACTGTAGGACGCAGGAGGAGTTCGAAGGAGCCACGCCCTTTGGCGAGGCCAGAGGAGGCCACATCCCAGGCGCCCGCCACGTGTTCTGGAAGGCGCTCATGGATGATGCAGGCAGGCTGCTGCCGGAGCAGGAACTGCGTACCTTGCTCCGGGGCTTTGAAGAGCCGGTGCTCCCCATGTGTACCGGGGGCGTTCGAGCGGGATTCTGCTATGCCGTGTTGCGGGAGTTGGGCATGGAGACAGCGCTCTACGACGGCTCAATGTGGGAGTGGGCCAAGCGCTCGGAGCTGCCCGTCACATCAGGACCAGACGGGCCACGATGATGCCCATCAGCACCAGGACCACGATGGCCACCGAGACCGCCAGTACCGGGACTGGGCTGCGGCTCTGACGCGGGGGCTTGGGCATTTCTCTTAGGACGCCATGAAGGCGGCTCCGCCGACGCACATCGCGGTCAGCACCACAAGGATTCCGATGGCGACGGGCACTGCGAGAAGCAGCCCAGTGCCGCGAATGGGGGCTGTGCCGGGGGTCGGAAGCGCCACACCGCGGTTGGCCTGGGCCAGGGCCTCCTGGGCCTCCTGGATGTTGTCGTCCACCATGGAGGGGTTCGCGCCCTTCGCCTTGGCGCTGACGTAGGACTTGATGGCCTCGGAGTATTCGCCCTTGAAGAAGTAGCAGGCGCCGATCTGTCCCAGGCAGGTGCCCAGCTCTTCGGGATGCTGGACGCCGATGGCCCGGTAAGCCGAGATGCAGTCGTCGAAGCGCTGGCTGGTGAGCAGCAGCGCCGCAGCGTTGATCTTGGCGCCCACCGCGTCGGTGTCCAGGTGCGGCATCAGCTCGGCTTGCACCCGGGCAGCTTCTTCCAGGGACATGCCGCCCGGTCCGACGAAGCCTGCGTGGTTCTTGCTCATGCTCACTCCTGTACGCAGAGTCATGCCGCGGGAGAGCCGCCAACGCAAGGCCTGACCCCTGGGGAACTAGGCTGGATGGAGCATCCCTTGGCCTACACCCCCCCGCCTTCCAAATTCTCGCGCTTGGCCCGAATCGGTCGCCTGACCTCCAAGGTCGGCGGCAGCTACCTGGGTCAGAAGGTCAAAGGGGTCTTTCAGAAAGAGGAAGACCGCGCCCGGGACACCCGTCAGATGCAGGTCGAGGGAGCGCAGCGGGTGGCAAAGGCCATGGGCCAGCTCAAAGGGGCGGCCATGAAAGTAGGCCAACAGATGGCCCAGGTCGTCGATGGCATGGATCTGCCGCCCGAGGTCGGTGTGGCTCTGCGCCAGCTCAATGACAAAGCGGAGCCGGTGCCCTTCGCAGTGATTCGCGAGGAGATCGAGCGTCAGCTGGATGGCCCCATCTCCCAGCACTTTGCCAGCATCGACCCCGCACCTCTGGGGACCGCCAGCTTGGCCCAGGCCCACGCCGCCACCCTGCACGACGGCCAGCAGGTGGTGGTCAAGGTGCTGCACGAGGGCATCGAGGGCAGCGTCGACACCGACCTGGCTGCCCTGCGCAGAATTCTTATCAGTGGCCGCATTTTGAACCGGCCAAAAGCCGAGATCGACGACATCTTTGACGAGGTTCGGGATCGGCTGATGGAGGAGCTGGACTACTACCAAGAGGCGGCGAACCTGGAGTTCTTCGCTGACGCCTTCCAGGACGACCCCGACATCGTGGTGCCGCGCAGCCACCCCGCTCTCAGCACGGAGAGGGTGCTCACCATGGACAGGCTCTCTGGGGTGCCCCTGGACGAGTTCCTAAAGACGGCGTCTCCCCAAGCCAAGCACCGCGCAGCGGTGAGCTTGGCCCGAAGCTTCTTTCGCATGACCTACGAGCTGCTGGCGCTGCACGCTGACCCCCACGAGGGCAACTACCTGTTCATGCCCGACGGACAAGTCGGCATCTTGGACTTTGGCTGCGTCAAGCGCTTCGATGAGTATTGGATGGCCGACTATGCACGCGTCGCCGAGGCCGCGATCCAGGGGGACCGAGAGGCGGTCAGCGCCGCGGTGCTCAAGATGGGGGTTCTCACTGGCCCGTCCCCGGCGGCCGAAGCGCTGCTCTGGTCCTTCACCCAGACCATCGGCAAGCCCTTCGCTGGGCCCTACAAGCTAGGGGCCATCCCGGACCCCGTCGCGGAGAAGATGCGCACATTGGGCCCCAAGTTCCTTCGGCATCCGGAGATTCAGACACCCCGAGATGTGCTCTACCTGCACCGCTCTTTGGGAGGTCTGTACAGCATTCTCTGCCGGCTAGAGGCGGAGGCGGATTGGGGGGCCATGCTCTCTCCCTGGTACAGGATGGCCATCGACCGGGCAGAAGGGCGGCCCTAAGCAGAGAGGCGGGATGGAGATCGGGGGGGGCTGCCTGGGTCGCTGACCTGAATGTTCTTATTGAAAATGACTTGCACTAGCAAGATCCCACCGGTAAAAGGGTGGCGTGTTGCAAATGATTCTCATTAGCGTCAGTGCTTGGGCCGCCGAGCCTCCTGACACCTCCTCTGAGGAGGCGGACGCCGCCTTCGTGGTCCGTTCTGCGCCTTCCAAGCGGGCAGGTGATCAGGTGGCATCCCGGATCCTGGTGTTGGACGAGCAAGACTTGGCCGACATGGGGGCACAGAACCTGGGCGAGGCTCTGGACACTCTGCCTGGCGTTCGTGTTCAGCAGGGCTATCGGGGCGCGGAGCTGAGCCTGCGTGGTCTGGATCCCCAGCACACGTTGGTCTTGGTGGATGGACAACGGCTCTCGGGGAGAACGTCCGGGGCGGTCGATCTGTCCCGCATCTCCATCCAAGACGTCGTCCAAGTCGAGGTCATTAAGGGCCCCCAGTCCGCGCTCTACGGATCTGACGCGATGGGTGGTGTGGTCAAGATCACGACGCGAGCGGGCAGCCCAAGGCCGCGGGCGCGGGGACAGCTGGCCGTGGCCTCGAGCTTGGGACAGGGGGCTCCCACACTGGACGCGGACCTGGGTGCCAGCGGCGGCAAGGATTCGCTGAGCGGAAGCATCGACTTGGGACTCCATGGCGGGCAGGCCTTGATGGACGCTGATGGGGTGCACACAGCGCAGGACCAGTGGCGCCAAGGGGACCTGTCTCTCTCGGGTGCCTGGCGTCCGGACAATGGGCCCCAGCTCCGGATTCGCAGCGCCTACACCGCGCGCATGCTGGAGGGGGTGGATTCGGCCAACGGTGGGGCGTCCCTGGACCGGACTGTGGGTACAGAGACCCAGGTCAACCAGATGAGCTTGAGCTGGGCGGGGGCGCGCTCTTTGACCACGGCCCGTGCAGGATACAGTTTCTACCTGGATCAGTACCTCAGCGATCAACGCAAGGCCGCGGACTTGGATCTGTATGAGCGCAGCCGGGAGGACCTCTGGGAGGGCGGGGTGCTCCACGAGCACGCCACGGGCCTTGGGGTGGTCTCCTTGGGCGCAGACGTGCTGGTGCAATCGCTGCAAGCCGACCGTTTGGACGGCCGTGGTCAGCGCAGCCGCCTCTCCCCTTTTGCACAGCTTGAGTTTCGTCCCACGGACAGTGTGCTCTTGGTTCCGGCACTCCGCACAGATCTTGACTCCCAGTTCGGCCGCAACCTCAGCCCCAAACTCAGCGCTCTCTGGTACGCCCCCGGCGCCCTGCAGCTGAGGGCCTCTTACGGTCAAGGCTTCCGCGAACCCAGCTTCAGTGAGCAGCTGCTTCGATTCTCCAACCCCAGCGCCGGCTACCAAGTAGAAGGAAACCCCCAGCTGGGGCCGGAGAGCAGCCAGGGTGTGGACCTAGAACTTCGTCGTCCAGTCGGTCCTTTCGCTCTGTCAGCTGCCGGGTGGTGGACGCGTTTGCACGACATGATTGCCGTGGACGAAGGCGTCACTGACACCAACGGCACCACCTACCGCTATGTGAACGTGGACCAAGCACGAACCCGTGGGGTGGAGCTGGGCTTCTCTGTGAACGATGGTCCCTGGGCCCTAGAACTGGACTATGTCTACACCCAGAGCTTGGACTTTGCCAGCGGCAAGCCCTTGGTCGGCAGAGCGCCACATGTGGGCAATGGCAGCCTGATGTGGTCCGGAACGGTGCTTCAGGCGCGCACGCAGATCTCCTGTGTAGGCGCCCGTCCGATGTCCGATGGGGCGGCCGGTGTGCCCTATGCCCTCTGGGACGCGCAAGTGGGGTGGACCCCCGGACCTGTTGATCTGCGCGTGGGTGTAGAGAACTTGCTCAACACCCAAGACAGTACGGACTTGGTGGCTCTGCGCCCCCGAGAGCTGGTGTTCACCGTGGGTGGAGACTGGGGAGGGAAGGGATGATCTTTCTGCTCTTGGCTTGTCTTCCCGACCTCTCCGAGCGCCTTGAAGCTTTGGACAGTGCGGCAACTCTGGACACCTCCGAGGTCAGTGAGGGGCCGCATCGGCTGCTGCTCGATGCCACGGACTACGATCTCTGGGTTGAGCTGGACTTGGACCAGAAGCAGGGCCCTTGGGAGCTGCGCTTTCAGCGCTACCTGGTTGAGCTGAACCCGGGGCTCGATGGGGACGGTGCGAGCGAGGCTCTCTGGTTCGAGGGGGCCGATTTTGACGCCTTAGGCGCATCGGATGTCCCAGAGGGCGGATGGCTCGTGGACCAGGAAGATCAAGACGGCGACGGGGAGCCTGAGCGGGTCTTTGACGATTGGTACCTCTACGAGAGCGCCGACCACAGCCTGACTCCCCTGGACCGCGTTTACCTGGTCCGTGGGCCGAGCGGCACCTTCAAGTTTGTCTTTGAGAGCTACTACAGTGAGGCGGGGACTCCGGCCAAGCTGCAGCTGCGTTGGCAGCAAATTCATACGGAGAACACACCATGACCCTTCTCTTTGCCCTTCTTGCCTGTACCGGCAATGACCCACAAGACAGCGAGACTCGAGACAGCGAGACTCAAGACACAGAAAGCCAGGACAGCGGAAGCGACGACACCGGAGAGACGGGGGACACGGGGGAAGTCCCTGCTGTGTTGGTCACACAGGATGGAGAGTCGCGGTCCTTCAGGGTGGATGGCACTTCTTCGGAGGTCTGGATCTACGTGGACTTTGAGTTGGGTCAGGTCTCGGAAGATGCGTCCTGGGATGTACGTGTCCAGCGCTCTACCTTGGAGGCCAGCGCCGATGCGCAAGTGGCTTGGCAGCCCAGCGAGGACTTTGGCAGCCTAAGCGCGCCCATCGCCGGATTGCCCTGGGATGGGCGTCTGGACACCTGGTACAGCTACGACTCCACGACCCATGTCTTGGCCCCCCTCCCAGGTGTGTACGCCATAGACCGTGGCGGGCAGAGCTATCTCCTGGAGATGCTGGACTATTACCATCCGGACACCGGCAGCAGTGGTCACCCACAGTTTCGGGTCAAAGCGGTTGACCCCGCGCCCCCGTCCAAGGTCACCCACAGCAACGCATCTGGGATTCGGAACACCCAGGTCGATGCCCGCGATGGAACAGTCACCTTGCGCTTGGCCTCTGGGGCCCCAGCAAGCACAGCCAATCCGGAGCTCTGGGATCTGTCCTTTGACCGCTTCAATGTGCTGGAGGAGGGGGTCACCGTAGAGATTCTGGAGGGCGTTGAGTTCACCTCTCTGACCAGCACTCCTTCCGATGCGGCCTTCCAGGACACCCTGTCCGAGTGGTACGACTACGACGGTCAGACCCACACCCTGAGTCCCAAGGAACAGGTGTACGTGGTGCGTGCGGGCATTGACTACAAGCTGCAGTTCTTGGACTACTACGCCGAGGGTGAGGGCGGCTTTGTGAGCTTCCAGTGGGCTCCCTTGGAGTTGGGCCTGTGAGCGCTCTTCTTCTTTGGGCCACTCTGGCGATCGCGGGAACGGTGACCGATGCCAAGGGACGTCAGGTCGCCGTGCAGGACACGTCCCGTGTGCTCTGCTTGGGCGGGTCGGTGACCGAGACGGTCTATGCCCTGGGGTTGGAAGAAAGGGTGGTGGGTGTTGATGCCTCGAGCCTCTACCCCAAGGCTGCCACGGAGCTGACCCAAGTGGGGTACTACCGCTCGGTCTCGGCCGAAGGGGTGCTCTCCTTGGGCCCGACGGTCGTCTTGGCCCTGGAAGGCTCCGGTCCCGAGTCGGTCATGGCTCAGATCGAGGCGGCTGGTGTACCGGTGGTGTACGTCGATGAGGCCCACTCCGTTGAGACGGCGCGGGCCAGAATCGCGTTGATTGGTGCCGCGCTGGACGCTGCCTCAGCTCCTGATCTGCTCTCGGAATTTGATGCAGACATTCGCTCTGCCCAACCCCTAAAGAGCAGTCCGAAGGTGCTCTTTGTGTACGCGCGGGCAGGCGGGGTCATGAACGTAGCGGGTCAAGAGACGAGCGCTGATGCGATGATCCGCTTGGCCGGCGCCCAAAACGCGATCCAAGGCTACACCGGCTACAAGCCTCTCACGCCCGAGGCCGCTCTGGCTGCGCAGCCGGATGTGATTCTGTTCACGACCGGTGGCTTGGAGGCCAGTGGGGGTGTGCAGGGTGTCCTGAGCAACACAGGCTTGTCCTTGACGCCCGCGGGCAAGTCTGGCGCAGTGGCTGCCGTGGACGACCTGCTCTTGTTGGGCTTTGGTCCCCGCCTGGGGCTGGCCATCTCCACCCTCTCCCAAGCCATCGCCAAGGCGCTCGCGCAGTGAACGCGCTCCCCCAGGCCCGGTGGGGTCAGCGGCTGCTCACACCGCTCCTTGTGCTCGGGACAGCCGCGCTGGCGGTGGTCTCGGCGACCCAAGGGGCGGTGGAGATCACACTGGCGGATCTGTGGGCGATGGGCACGGAAGAGGGGAGGGCGGCCATCCCTGCGCAAGTCTTCCTAGAGATTCGCCTTCCTCGCATCGCGCTGGCTGTGCTGGTGGGGGCAGGCTTGGCGGGGGCGGGTGCTGGATTTCAGGGTCTGTTCCGCAATCCCCTGGCCTCCCCGAGCCTCTTGGGGGTTGCGGCAGGTGCCTCGGCCGGTGCGGCCATTGCCATCGTATTGCCCATTGGCGCCTATCTGCCTGCGCGGGTCGCGCTCTTTGCCTTCATTGGGGCCTTGGGGACCTCTGCGATGGTTCTGCGCCTGGGACGGGTCCAGGGCCAGACGGATACCGCGCGGGTCTTGTTGGCTGGGGTGGCCCTCACGGCCGCTGCGAGCGCGGTGGTCGGGACACTCACGCTGCTGGCCACGGATACTCAACTGCGTTCCTACACCTTCTGGATTCTCGGCTCCCTTGGCGGCGCCACCTGGGGATCCGTATTGGGTGTAGCCACAGGCGTCGGGGCCGGACTTGGGCTCCTCTTTCTCCAGGCGGCCAGCCTCGACGTCTTTGCTTTGGGTGAGGAGGTCGCTGGACACGTCGGTCTACGTGTCCAGCGCCTCACCCTCTTTGTGCTCGTGGGGGCCTCGCTTGCGGTGGGGGTCTCCGTGGCTGTCTCCGGCATGATCGGATTCCTAGGGCTCGCGGTTCCCCATCTTGTGCGGCTGATGATCGGTCCTTCCCACAAGCGCTTGATCCCAGCCAGCTGTGCGCTGGGCAGCTTCTTGCTCTTGGCCGCGGACACCTTGGCCCGCTTGGTTGCTGCGCCCACCGAGGTGCCCATTGGCATCTTGACCACGGCATTGGGGGTGCCCTTCTTCGTGTGGCTGCTCCGGCGAAGGAGGGCCCAATGGGTCTGACCGCAGAGGGGGTCTCCCTGAAGTTGGGACGCAAGTCCATCCTCCAGGACCTTCGGCTACAGGTTCACGGGGGACAGATGCTCGCGTTGCTGGGCCCCAACGGCGCCGGCAAGAGCACGCTACTGCGCGTCCTGGCGGGCTCGCTTGAGCCACAAGAGGGGAGTGTGTGCCTGGATGGCGAGCATCTCGTCTCTCTGGAACCCAGGGCCCTGGCCATGCGCCGCGCTGTGCTCCCGCAGCAGCTCCCGGTGGCCTATGGCTTCTCCTGTTTGGACGTGGTGATGATGGGGCGGTCTCCTCACCGTGGCGGCGCCTCTGCGGGACCCGTGGACCGGGGATACGCGCTGGACGCGCTGAACACACTGGGCATGGCCTCCTTCGCCCAACGGCGCGTGGAGACCCTCAGCGGTGGAGAGCACCAGCGCATTCATCTGGCGCGCACCCTATGCCAGCTCTCCTCGCCCCCGGCTGGCTGCACCCCGCTCTTGCTCTTGGATGAGCCCACCTCGGCCTTGGACTTGGCAGGCCAGCATCGGGTCTTGGCGTTGGCGCGAGAGCTGACCCAGAGAGGCCTGGCGGTGGTCGCGGTGCTGCATGACCTGAACCTTGCAGCACGCTACGCCGACCGGGTGCTCTTGTTGAACCGTGGTCGCGTGGCCTGCGCTGTGGGTTCGCCCGAACAAGTCTTGCGGCCTGAGCTCCTCGAAACGATCTATGGCTTGGCCCTAGAGCGTCACGAGTTGGCCGGTCGCTCCATCTTCACCCCCCGAGTTTCTCCATGAACACCTCCCTTGCCCAGGCCTACCAGGCCCTGCTCAATGACCAACCCAAGCTGCGCATTCGAGACGCCGCCCGGCTGCTGAACTCCAGCGAAGCGGAGCTGCTACAGACCCAGGAAGGCGTCACGCGCTTGCGTCCGGAGATCGCGGAGCTTCTCAAGGCCATGCCCTCGCTGGGCAAGACCATGGTGCTCACCCGGAACGAGCACTGCGTGCACGAGAAGACGGGCACTTGGAAGCCTCCGCAGATTGGCCGTCACGCCTCTCTGGCCCTGGGGGACATTGACCTGCGCATGTTCCTGAGCGGCTGGAGGCATGTGCTGGCCCAGAGCCGCCAAGCCGGTGCCCGCGCCTTGCACAGCATTCAGTTCTTCAACGCCCATGGCGAGGCCATCCTCAAGGTCTACGCTCAGGATGAGGACCTGGGTCCCTACCAAGCCTTGGTGCAGCGCTTCAGCGCGCCGGAGCTGCCGTCCATCGTCGCCGAGCCCAAGGCTGCGCCCCAGCCCGTGGTCCAGGCCCCAGTGGACGTGGAGGCCCTGTCAGCAGACTGGGCCAAGCTTCAGGACACCCACGATTTTTACGGCCTGTTGCGCAAGTACAAGGTCCAGCGGCTGCTGGCCTTTGAGCTGTGCCCAGCCTTTGCCAAGAAGGTGGAGGTGGACATGGACGCCTTCCTGCGCGCGGCGGCCGAGCTGGGGCTGCCCATCATGGTCTTTGTGAGCAACCCGGGCAACATCCAGATCCACACCGGTCCGGTGAAGAAGATCCTGACGATGGGCGACTGGGTCAACGTGATGGATCCGGCCTTCAACCTGCACTTGAACACCCAAGGCATCTCGCAGATCTGGCGGGTGCGCAAGCCCACATCGGACGGGGACGTGAACTCCCTGGAGATCTACGCCCAAGACGGAAGCACCATCGCGATGCTCTTTGGCGCACGCAAAGAGGGCAAGCACGAGCTGGCCGCATGGCGCGGTCTGCTCGCAAAGCTCGCCCCCTGTCCCTGGGACGCGGCCTGAGGGGCTCAGAGCTGGGGCTGGAGGCGGTCGGGGCTAACGCCCGTATCGCTCACGGATGCGGCCCAAGAGCCCTTTGAGCTTGTCCGCGGTGTCGTGGGCCCGCTGGTCGGTGTGACGCATGAACTCCCGCCAGTGGTCCTCGTTCTCGTGGAAGCTGTCCTCCAGCTCCATCTTGCCCAGGTGCGCCTGTAGCCGCAGCTGGTCCCGTAGCTGGGCGAGAACCGTGGCCTCGCCGTGAACCTCGCCCACGGAGGGGTTCTCGATCTCCGCCCGGGCCAGCCACGCCTGTAGCTTCAACTCGTCCAGAATCTGTGATGCAACCCACTCTTCTTTGTGCTCTTGCTCACTCATGGCGGCCTCCGAATGTGAGGGTTTCTTAACCACCGTGTAGGGCGCGCTGGCCGCGCAAAGGGTACGAATCCCGGTCTTTCAACCCGCTCCCTGCGCTGGGGCAGGGACCGAGCCGATAGCTGCACAAATCGCTGCCTGTCCCCCGCTGTCAGCCCCCTGTGTTGGGCCTTGCTTGAGCCCTATTCGACGTACCCCAAGGCCCTGAGCAGCTCCAGCTCCCCCTGGTCCAGGGCCCCGGCCCCCTGTCCGTATGCGGCCTCAAAGGCCTGTGCGGCCTTGTCCTGCTGCGCGCGCCAGGTCTCTAGGGCCGTGGTGGCCTTGGAGGCGGAGCGGCTCTCACAGGGGTCCTGGGCCAGGTCCATGTCCAGGGTGCGGCTGCCGTTGTCCCAAGTCTTGACCCCTTCATTGGAGACCCAGGCGTACTGCTCGGGGGCGCCGGGGGTCCAGGTGAAGCGCACCAAGGAACTGCCGATGCCTTCCCGTTCAGGGGCTTGACCGCCTTCCATTAGGCCCCGCAGGCTGTGCCCATCGGCTTGGGGCAGCGCCTCCAGACCGGCCAGGTCCAAGAGCGTGGGGGCCACGTCGATCAGGCTGACGGGGGCGTCGATGACCTGTGGAGCGATGTGTTCAGGGGCCCAGATGACCATGGGGATCTGAATCTGAGACTGGGCCAGTCCGGTGCCATGGCTCCAGAGCCCGTGGTCCCAAAAGCTCTCTCCATGGTCGCTGACGAGGACCACGATGGTGTCTTTGTCGTGGCCGCTGCGCTGGAGCTGTTCCATGAACTCGGCAAAGAGCGGGTCGCTGTCCTGGACCGACTGGGCGTAGACGGGCCAACTTCGGTCCTCGACGGTGCCTTGCTCGGTGCGCTTCAAGTAGTACTGGTGCACATCCAGGGTGTGCACGTAGGCGAACACCGGACGGTCTTGCTGCGCCCACCACGCGAAGAGATCGGCGTGCAGCTCTTGGGCGCTGGGGGTCTGACCCAGGCTCCTCTCCAGCCCCCATCTTGTAGGGGGCATCGCGGTCTCAAAGCCGCGGTCCAGGCCGCTCAAGGTGCTGCCCAAGGGACTGCTGGCGAAGCTTGCGGTGGCCCAACCGGCTTGGGTGAAGCGCTCCTGAATCAGAGGCACCTGCTCGGGCAGGCGGTCCGCCAGGGTCTGTGCGCCCACCCGGTGCGTTGTGGGGTAAATGCCGCTCATCAGGCTTGGAATGCTGGGTTTGGTCCAGCAAGAAGGCGAGTTGGCCAGGGCGAAGCGCGCCCCCTGCTTGGCGAAGGCGTCGTAGGCGGGCGTCTCCCACTGGGCGCCGTAGACACCCAGGGCGTCCGCTCTCAGGGTGTCCACCAAGTAGATCACGACGTTCAGGCTGTCTTTGGCCGGGCGCTCCACGCGCAGGTTGCCGATGAAGGCCCACGCGGAGTCTGTCGCCGCGAGCTCCACCGTCACCCGCTGGCCGGCCCAGGGGCTCAAATCCAAGCTCTGGTCTCGCCAGGTGGGCGTGGCGGCAAGGGGCATCACCATCTCGCCGATTCGCACCTCGCTCTCTCCACCGGCTGCCGACCAGCGCAGTCTCTGTCCGCTCTGGGCCTCCAGCTCGTGGCGAATCGCGCTGCCAGGCTCCATTGTCCAAGCGGGGTGGATCACGCCCTCAAAGTCCAGGCGCGCCTGGGCCACCCCAGGCTCAAAGCGCTGGGATGCGTCGGCCAGAGCGCCCCCCAAGACGGTGCCCGGTGCCCCCTCAAAGCGCACTTGAATCGCCGAGAACTCCGTGGCTGAGTCCCACGCAGCGCCCAGGATCTCCTGAGGGTCCAAGCGCAGCTCCAGAGCGCCTTGGTGGGCACGGTCCACGGGGAAGCGCCGCAGGTTTAGGGCGATCTGGGCGGCGTCAAAGCTGCCCGTCGGAGAGAGGTAGACCTCGACGGCGCGCACCCCTTCCGAGGGCTCCAGGCGCAGGGTCAGGCTGCCGCTTGCGGGGGCAGGCTCTTGCAGCTGGATCCGCCAGCCATCAACGCTCTCCGCCCAGGCCTCCAGGGGCACGCCTGCGCTGCGCTCCGCTGGGCTCTCTGGGAGCATCACCGTGGCAGAGTCGGTATCCATCCAGGAGATGCGAGCGCCAGGATGGGGGAGGGAGGCGATGGCTTGGCCCTGACCGCTGCTGGCGGGGGCCTGGGCTTGGCAGGCATGGGTCTCATGAACGCGCCGTCCGTCCGCGACCGAGGCCAATGTGAGGCCCAAGACAGCCACGCCACCCCAAGCCAGGCGCCAGGATCGTGGGGCAGCCAGTGTCGGCAGCGTGACGACTAGGGCCGCCAGAGGAAACCAGAGGGTGGTGCGGGTCAGGAGCCCGAGAGAGCAGGCAGCGAGCAGCAGCCCCAGCCCAACCCTGAGCTTTGAAGAATCGAGCCAGGCCGCGAGTAGGGCGATCAGGCCCACCAGGGGCAACAAGGGTGCGTTGGGCAGCATGGTGGCCAGCCTAGCACACGCCACGCCTGCGCCCGGGGCGGGCTATGTTGCCGGGCTTCCCGCCAGGATCCCATGCGCTACGAGCCTCAGAACCCCCTCATCGTCCAGTCTGACCACAGCTTGCTGTTGGAGACCATGGGCCCCAACTTTCGTGTTGTGCGCGACGCTTTGGTGCGTTTTGCCGAGCTGGTGAAGAGCCCCGAGTACGTTCATACGTACCGGATCACGCCCCTGTCTTTGTGGAACGCGGCCAGTGCTGGGCTCGCGCCCGCGGACTTGGTCGAGGTCCTGAACACTTGGTCCAAGTACGACGTGCCACCCAACGTTCCGACGTGGGTGGAGGAGACCATGAGCCGCTACGGGCGACTCAAGTTGGTCCCCGAGGGCACCGAGCTGCGCCTGATCGCGGACTCCGAGGCGCTGATCCGCGAGATCCGGCACCACAAGTCCACCCGGGAGCTGCTCCAGGAAGACTTGGACGAGCTCAGCATCAAGGTCTACACCGCCCACCGCGGTGAACTCAAGCAGGTGCTGACCAGCATCGGCCATCCGGTCGAGGACCTTGCTGGCTACGTCGACGGTGACGCTCTGGAAATGGAGATGAGCCCGGAGACCGAGGACGGAACGCCTTGGGGCCTGCGCGACTACCAGGTAGACGCTGTGGACTCTTTCCACGGCGACGGTCAGGTACACGGTGGCTCCGGCGTGGTCGTGCTGCCCTGCGGGGCCGGCAAGACCATGGTCGGCATCGGCGCCATGACGCGCTTGGGTATGAAGACCCTGATTCTCTGCACCAACGTGACCGCCCTGCGTCAGTGGAAGCAGGAGATCTTGGACAAGACCACCCTGACCTTGGACGAGGTCGGCGAGTACTCCGGGGAGAACAAGGACATCAAGCCGGTGACCTTGTCGACCTACCAGATCCTCACCTGGCGCCGCTCCAAGCACGACGAGTTCGTGCACTTTGGACTCTTCGACCGCCAGCGCTGGGGTCTCATCATGTACGACGAGGTGCACCTTCTGCCTGCACCGGTCTTCCGCAGCGTGGCCATGCTGCAGGCCCGTCGTCGTCTGGGCCTGACCGCCACCTTGGTGCGCGAGGACGGCAAGCAGGGCGATGTCTTTGCTCTGATTGGCCCCAAGCGCTTCGACATGCCCTGGAAGGACCTGGAGCACCAAGGCTGGATCGCCAGCGCAAGCTGCACCGAGATCCGCATCGGCATGAGCGATGAGGACCGCCTGCGCTACGCCACCGCCGAGGAGCGGGAGAAGTACCGCTTGGCCAGCACCAACTCCCGCAAGGGACCCGTCGTGCAGGAGCTCTTGCAGCGCCACCCCGACGACAAGGTGCTCATCTTGGGCATGTATGTGGACCAGCTCGAGTGGCTCTCACGTCAGTGGGGACTGCCCTTGATCACCGGCAAGACCCCTCAGTCGCGCCGCGATCAGCTCTTTGCGGACTTCCGCAGCGGCAAGTCCCGCGCGATGGTCATCTCCAAGGTCGGCAACTTCTCCGTGGACCTGCCCGATGCCACCGTAGCCATCCAAGTAAGCGGAACTTGGGGCTCTCGGCAGGAAGAGGCCCAACGCTTGGGCCGCATCCTTCGCCCCAAGAAGGGCGAGAACAAGGCATGGTTCTACAGCTTGGTCACCCGCGAGAGCCGTGAGCAGGATTACGCTGAGAAACGACAGCTCTTCTTGACTGAGCAGGGCTACAGCTACTCTATCGACGTGCGCAAGTGACTGAACCCATCCTCCACAAGAACCTCGCCATCCTTCGCGTGACCGAGGCCAGAGTGCTCGACGAGATCCGCGCGGTGATCCCACTCCAGGACTACAGCCTGGGGGTGCTCTCCGAGACGGAGGTCATCGTTGACCCCGCTCGACTCAGAGAGTTGCGTGAGGCCTTGGAGTCCCGAGGCCTGCAGGCCTTGGTCAAACGCGTTTAAGTCCTTCATCGCGTTGTCGGGGCTTGTCTCAGTGCGCCTTTGGCTACACTATCGGGGCAGGCAGGCCGCGCAATGTCGCTCTCAGACACCAATCCCGAGCTGAAACCCCGCGTTCAAGTCGCGCAAGCGGTTCTCCTGGGTTTCGCGCTCTTAGGTGGGGTGCTGGGTCTCTACCTCTGGGGTGTGGGGAACCCTAGGGGCGCCCTGGCTTTTCTGCTGGTCTCCCCAGTATCGATCGCCAGCTACGTGGCGCTGCGACGGGACCCGAGCACTCTCCCGATCTCGACGCACCTGGTCTCCTTTGTGCTCTTCTCCCTTGGGGTCTTCCTCGCTTGGCGCAACACCGGCGGTGTTGGGGCTCCGGCTCTGTTTGTTCTGCCTGTCATTCCGCTGCTGGTGGCCTTCCTCATCGGGCCACGAAGCGCCTTGCTCTGGGGTGGCATCTGTGCCCTCACACCGGTCTTCTTCTGGTTTGCCCAGCCCTACGTTCCGCCTGCGTCTCTGGCCCCGGGGGCGCTCTTGGCTGCCCAAGTCGTCTCGCCGACCGTCTCGGTGTTGACCATTCTGGGCTTGGCGCTCTCCTATGAGAAACACATGGACATGCAGCGGCAGGCGCTCAAGCGGGCGAGAGAGACCGCAGAGCAAGCGAGCCGCGCCAAGTCGGCCTTCCTCGCCTCGATGAGCCACGAGATCCGCACGCCCCTTGGCGGCATTCTGGGCCTCTCAGAGCTCCTCAGTGAGACCGACTTGGATCCGGAACAGACACGCATGGTGCAGCTCCTGGATGGATCTGGGCGCTCTCTGCTCAGCCTGCTCAACGATGTCTTGGACTTCTCCCGTGTGGAGGCTGGCGCCCTGCAGTTGGAGATGCGCCCGCTGGATCTGCGCCTGCTTGCCCAGGACGTGACAGGCCTGATGGGGGGCCAGGCGGTGGACAAGGGCATTGGGTTGGCCACGGTCCATCATGGCGAGTCTTGGGTCGTCGGTGACGCCCTTCGCCTTCGCCAGATCCTGCTGAACCTGGTCTCCAACGCCATCAAGTTCACCGAGGAGGGGCAGGTCGAGCTGCAGGTCGCGTCTTGGCAAGGAAGCGCAGGCAAGCTTCAGGTAGAGCTGCGGGTCAAAGACTCCGGGCCTGGCATTTCTCAAGAGGCCCAGCAGCGGCTCTTTCAGCCCTTCACCCAAGCCGATGAGGGCATCGCACGTCGCTACGGAGGCTCCGGCTTAGGCTTGGCCATCGTGTACAGGCTCGTAGGGCTGATGCAGGGCCAGCTTAGGGTTGAGAGTGTTCCCGGGCACGGCGCCCTCTTCATCGTGCAGCTCGAACTGGAGGCTTGCGCGCCCGCCAAGTTGGCCGAAGAGAAGACCCCCACCGTCACCCCGGGCCTGTCAGTACTTCTGGCCGAAGACAACCTGGTGAATCAGAAGGTCTTCCAGGCCATGCTGCACCGACTGGGCTGTGAGGTGACGCTGTCCAAGGATGGGCAGGAAGCGGTGGACTGCGCGCTCGGCGAGAAGGCCTTCGACCTAATTTTGATGGACTGTCAGATGCCCGGAATGAGCGGGCTGGAGGCCTCGCGTATCTTGCGAGCTGCCGACTACACGGGCCCTATCGTGGCCCTGACCGCCAACGTCACGCCTCAAGACCGGCAGGCCTGTTCGGAGGCAGGCATGGACGGCTTCTTGCCCAAGCCCCTCTCTCTTCAAGTGCTGGCAATGGAGCTGGGTCAGCTCTAGTTTGGTCTCAGAAAGGAAGGTCCCAGTTCTGCGGAACCCGCGCGGTCCCGCGGCCGGCGAAAGGCTGCAGCCTGCGCCAGTCCATGCCGTACTCCACCAGCGAGCCCACCACGGCGATGGCGGCCACGACGGCCATGCCACGCACCAGGCGATTGGCCCACTTCGCATCTCCGCCATTGGGCTGCTTGAGCCAGCTGCGGAAGTACAGGTCCACGCCAATCAGGCCGGGCAGCGCGACCAGCATGCTGCGGGGAAACCAGCCGTAGACGGCGGCGCCCATCGCCAGCAGGCTTGCGGCGTCGATGAGCAGCCGAGCGCTCCAGAGGGTGACCCTGGGCCCGTGTGTGGCCACCAGGGTGCGGTCCCCGCGGCCCTTGTCTTCCTCTTCCTGCCACGCCTGGGCGGCAAAGGTCAGACCCAACATCGTCAGGGCAATCACCGCCAAGGTGAGCACGCTGCGGCCGTTGAGGGGGCTGCTGGCCACGGCCATTCCGCCGGCGGGCGTGAGCAGGCCGTAGCCCAGCACATTGATCAGCGGTCCGCCCAGAGGATGGGCCTTCCAAGCGATGCGGGGATGTGAGTAGAGCACGGCCAACACGCAGCAGCCGGTGCACGCCAGACCCACACCCAGACCGGAGGCAAAGGCCAAGGCTGAGGCCACGGCCAAGGCCCCATAGGCCCACAGGCTCAGGTGCTCTGGGATGGGCTGATTGCCCCCAAAGAGCACCTCACCCTCATCTTTGTCCAGGGCGGCGTTGAGCCAGAGCGTGCCCGCGTGCAGGAACCCCCATGCCGAGAAAGGCAGGAGAAAAATCCAGAAAGAACCAACGTTTGCAGCACGCTCCCAGTAGCCGTAGGCCACCCCCACACAGAGGAGCAGCCAGAGCCACGGCAACATGCGTGGCCGAGCGTGGGCCCAGAGGGAGCGCAGCAGACTCAACTACTCAAAGACCTCGCACTCGTAGTCTCCGTCGTCAAAGTCATCGCAGGAGGCCTTCTTCAGCTCACTGATGCAGTCCGTGGCCTTCTCCTCGGAGTAGGTCTGGCCCAGCAGGTCACCGGCATCCAGGATGAAGTCAGCCACGTCGGCCCAGTCATCGCGGCAGTCGTCGTCGTCGTCGTAGGCCGACTCATAGTCCGCCTTGTCGCACTTGTTGATCTGCTTGCACATGGCCTTGCCGTAGGTCTCTGGGAAGTCTTCCTCGGGCACAGAGCAGGCCACCAGGGCGGGGATGAGGGCGGCCACAAACAAAAAGCGCTTCATGAGGTTCTCCATTCTCTTGAGCGGCCGTTCTAACCGCTACAGACCCGGGTGCGCGCCTGGCTGTCAGAGGGGGTGTCAGAGGGGGTGTCCAGTTTTCGACACCCCCTGTCAGCTCTTCGACACCCCAGAGGACATGGATCCGCTGCTCAAGGGCATCCTTGGCTTGGCCCGGTCCCTGCATTGTCCTCAACCAGGGTCAGCAGGCCTCGGTGTGCGCGGCTCAGGGAGGGGGCGTGTACACCGGCGCCTGGCTGACCCCGGCCTCCCGGGAGTGCAACCTGAGCCCCTGAATGGGCCACTGATGGGCACCCTGGAGCCCGGGCTTGAGAGAGGTAGACACCCTGGTGATTGGCTCCGGCTTCGGAGGCCTCTCCGCTGCCTTGACGCTGTCCGAACAGGGCGTGGACGTGCTCCTAGTCGAGGGCCTCAAGTACCCCGGCGGCTGCGCATCCACCTTCACCAAGCAGGGCTACGCATTCGAGGCCGGCGCCACGCTCTTCTCCGGCTTTGGCCCCGGGCAGCTGATGCGTGGGTGGATCGAGCGCTACAAGCTCGACGTGCAGGTACAGATGCTGGACCCCATCGTGGAGCTGCGGGCCCCGGGATTCTACTTGGCGATCCCGGCGCAGCGAGCGGAGCTGGTCTCCAGACTCGCCGCGCTCTCCGGAGACAAAGCCCAGGGTGTACGAGACTTCTTCGAGGAGCAACGCCGCGTGGCCGATTCCCTCTGGGCACTCTTTGACGACCCCGCCATGCTGCCGCCCTTTGGGTTGAAGCAGGCCCTGGCCCACGCCGCGCGCAGCCCACGCTACCTGCCTCTCCTGCGCTTGATCGGTCGTCCTCTTCAGGCCGCCTTGGAGCGCCACGGCGTGCACGAGGTCAGAGCGCTGCGCACCTACCTGGACGCGGTCTGCCAGATCACCGTCCAGGCCCCCGCATCCCAAGCCGAGGCCCCCTTCGCCATGGGCGCGATGGACTACTACTTCCGCGGGACAGGGCACATCCAAGGGGGCATCGGCCAGCTGGCCTGGGGCCTGGTCTCCGCCATCGAGCAGTGTGGCGGCGAGGTGCGCATGAGCACCCGGGCCAAGTCGCTGCGGCGCCACGACGGCATGTGGCGGGCGGAGCTTCGCGGGGAGACGGTGCAGGCCCGTCGGGTCGTGGCCAACCTGCTGCCCCAAGCGGTGATGGCCATGACCGAGACCCAGACACCGGAGCTCCTGGCTCTGGCGGAGCGCGTGGAGCAGGGCTGGGGCGCCGTGATGCTCTACCTGGCCATCGACGGCGAGGCCTTGGCGCGCCAGCACCCCTACCACTTGGAGCTGGTCCAAGACCCAGATCAGCCCTACGTGGATGGAAACCACCTCTTCTGCTCCATCGGCGGCGCGGGGGAGGACCCCTCCGGCCAGCGCACGGTGACGGTGTCCACCCATGTCGCCTTGGCCCCTTTGCAGACCATGTCCAAAGACGAGCAGGAGCAGCGCATCTCAGCCATTCAAGCCAAGATGGAGCAGGGCCTCAAGGCCTTGGCACCCGAGCTGGTCACCCACCGCGTGGCCACCTTTCCGGCCAGTCCACGCACCTGGGAGCGCTTCACCCGGCGTCCCGGTGGTTTTGTGGGCGGCATCCCGCGCACTGCCGGCCTGCACAACTACCAGGGCATGATTCCCAGCCCCTTTCTGCCGGAGCTCTACATGGTGGGTGACACGGTCTTTCCTGGGCAAAGCACCCTGGCCACCGCCTTGGGTGGCGTGAAGCTCGGCACCTGGCTGTCCTCATGAGCGCCGACCTCATGAGCGCCGAGAACGCTGGGGAGCGCTTGGCGGAGTTCTTGGCCCAGGGTCGGGTCACACTGCTCACGGGGGCAGGGGTCTCTACCGACTCCGGCATCCCAGACTATCGGGGCCCAGAGACCGCGCGGCGGGCCCGCAATCCGGTGCGTTTCCAGCAGTTCGTCACCGACTCCGAGTGGCGCCAACGCTACTGGTCTCGCAGCTACTTGGGCTGGCCAAACATCCGGGACAAGATTCCGAATGCTTGCCACCATGCCCTACAGCAACTGGATCAGCAGGGGAGAGTGCAGGGGCTCATCACCCAGAACGTGGACCGCCTTCACGCCAAAGCCGGCCACGGGGGCATCGAGCTACACGGCGCCCTTGCCGAGGTCACCTGTCTGAGCTGTGGCAGCCTGCGCCCACGGGAGCAGGTCCAAGAGCAGCTCCGGGCCTTGAACCCAGACTTTCAAGCCAAGGTTCTGGAGTGGGCGCCCGATGGCGACGCCGAGCTTCCGACCCAAGCCACGGCGGGCTTCCGTGTCGTGAGCTGCACCTGCGGCGGGCACCTCAAGCCCCACGTGGTCTTCTTCGGGGAGAGCGTGCCCCGAGACAAGGTCGAGCAGGCCTACGGGTGGGTCGAGCAGAGCCAGGGGCTGCTGGTGGTGGGCAGCTCCCTGACGGTCTTCTCCGGCTTTCGCTTCGTCAAGCGCGCCCAGGCCTGCGGCATCCCCGTCGCCATCCTCACTCTGGGGAAGACTCGGGGAGATCCGCTGGCGGCTCTGAAGCTGGAGGCTCCGGCAGGACCGGCTCTGGCACAGGCTGTGCAGCTTCTCGCTGGCTCAGGACCTCGCGGTGATTCTGAATCAGGCGCTCCAGAATCGCCTCCGAGTCCCGGTGCCAATCCCGGGCGTTGACCCGCTCCACCACCCAGCCGCGGGCGCGAAGAACGCCGGGTTGGTGCACGTGACGCTCGTCCACATCGCCGGAGTCGTGGCCCTCCTCCGTGAGCACCGCAAGGGTGTAGTGGTCGCCATCACGCAGCGCCAAAGGCACCTGAAAGCCGCTGCTGCCCACGTCCAGGTCCACCTGTATGCCCTCTGGGGCCAAGGCCATCGCGATCTGGGCCGCCAGGCTGGGCACGCCCAGGCGCTCGACGCGGGTCTTGGCCACCGCGCCCAGGCCACCATGACGCACCCGCTGCAGGGTCTTGTCGGCTTGTACGCGCCGGCCATGGGTCAGGTCCCAGGCGAACTCCAGGAAGGCCTTGAGCAGCTTGGGGCCCTCGTTTTTGGTGTGGGCCACGCTGAGCATCTGGGGCTCAAAGGAGCACACGACCACGCAGGCCTTCTTCGCGCGGGAGACCGCCACGTTCAGGCGCCGCTCTCCGCCCGCCTGTCCCAGTGGACCGAAGCGGCTGGGCACATAGGGCTGACCCTTGAGCGGACCGCTGCGGCGGGGGACCGGTGCGTGGCCCATAGAGAAGAGGATCACGTCGCGCTCATCGCCCTGTACGCTCTCCAGGTTCTTTACAAAAGGTCGTTGATCCAGGGTTTCGTGGGTGCTGGCCACGGCCCAGGCCTCGCCGAAGGCCAGGTCTTGCTCGCAGCGCAGATCCACGGTGTCCAAGATGACTTGGCGCTGCTGAATGTTGAAGGTGACCACCCCAATCGAGGGCACCGGCGCTTGCTTGAGCAGCACGGCGATCTCGTCCACGATGACCTCGGCCTCGCGGGGGTTCACGCCCTTGTCGTAGGCACCATCGGGCACCGATACCCAGCGCAGGGCAGGAGGCGCAGCGCGGGTGCGGGTGCTGGGAATGGTGAAGAGCTCGCCGCCGTACATCGCGTGGTTGGAGAAGGCGATGAGCTCCTCGTGGGCGCAGCGGTAGTGCCAACGCAGGCCCTCGTGGGCGCAGCGCTCTCTGGCCAAGACCAGCAGGGACTCGGCGGTCAGGGCGTCGGCCTCCACAGTCTCCGCGGTGCCGATCTCTTCATCCTCACCCGGGGCCCGCAGGGCGAAGAAGCTGCTCGGGGGCATCTGCTTTTCGTCGCCAGCGATGACAGCGCGGTGGCCTCGAATCAGGGCGGGGAAGCCCTTCTCAACCGTGCACTGGCTGGCCTCGTCCATGACCACCACGTCGAAGATGGGCTTGCCCGGGAAGAGCACAGCCATGGTCTCGGGGGACACCAGCCAGACGGGGAGAAGATCCATCAGCCCGGAGCTGGAGAACTGGCGTACAAAGCCTCTTAGAGAGAGTACGTAGCGCTTCTTGGTGGCCTCGCGAAGCATCTGCTCCCGGGCCTTCTGCAGGGGCGTTCGGCGGGCACCCTTGTCGGGGCGGCCCTCCAAGAGCAGGGGCACGCGGTCCCGCTGGGCCAGGATCATCTCGGCGTGCAGCTCAGACCTGCGGCCGATGAGCTGGGCGAGCTGGTCCTCGGTCTCGGTGAGCTCTCCGAAGGGAGTGGGACGGTCCAGGGTGCGCACGGCCGGGTGACGCCGCTCCAGGGCCTTCAGAGCGCTCAGAGACCAGCCGTGCTCGATGGCCTCGGACCAGAGAATGGCGCTGTGTCGGCTCGTCTCTTCCCCTGGCCGGTCGGCCAAGCGCTCTGCCAAGTCTCTCGCGCTGGGGTGGAGCGCGCTGGCGGTGGCCAGGTTTCGGTCCGAGAGCACCACCCTTGGGGCGTCGATGGCCCAGGCCTCGTGAAGGGCCTCGCAGAGGGCGCCGCTGGGGGCCGACTCCAGCCAGGGGAAGCAGGCCTGGACGGGGGCGAAGGTCGCTGCGTGTGTGTCCAAGGCATCCAGCAAGGCCAAGCGATCCTGCAGGATCGTGTCCCAGGCCTCCAGGTCCGTTCCAGGCCAAGCCTGCACTTCTTCGAGACGGGCCTGTGCCGAGACCAAATCCCGGGTCGCGGCGTAGGTGGCCAGCAAGGTCTGAACGCTCTTGCTGGCGTGTTCGCTGTCCGGTAGGACCGGGCTGAGCTGCAAGGCACCCAAGACCGCGTCCAGGGCCTTCCACGCGGCGGCTCCTTCCTGACGCTGCGCGATGCGCGTGAGCAGGACGGGGTTGAAGGGGGCCTCGGCTGCGGCGGGCCACTGGGCGGCCAGAGCGCGCTTGATGACCCCGCGTGCTTGCCACCAAGCCCAGGAGAAGAAGCGCAGGAAGCTGCTGCCTTTCTCGGTGCTTAGAGTCAGGGCGTCTTGGAGCTGGGGGGAGCCCTCAAAGCTGGCCCGCTCGGGCACGACCTCGGTCCACTGGGGCTGGTGCCAGGCGCTCTCCATGCGGGTGACCAGCAGGTCCAGGCCCTCGTCCTCCCCCGCTTCCAGCCAAGCGCTGAAGGCCTGCTGGGCCAGGCGTCCGCTGCGTACCGGCGCGCAGTCCAGAGCCGCCTTCAGCTTGGCCCGCAGGGTGTGCAGCAAATCCTCGTTCAGTGGGGGGCTCTGGCGCAAGGCGTCTACAGCTTTGGCGCTCTCACGGGAGGCGACCAGGGTGTCCTCGATGGCGGCGAGCTGCTCTGGGCTGTGGTCCTGCAAGGAGGGCCGGGCGCTGCCTTTTGGTGCCCGCCAGAGGGATGCCTCCGCGTGCAACTCCGAGTGCAGAGCCTCCCGTCCCACCAGCTCCGCGAGGCGCCGAACGCTGCGGTGGGGTGTGTTCAGCAGCCCCGGGTCCAGCTTCTCCAGGGCGGCGGTCTCGAAAGAGGAGGCCAGCAAGTGCAGCTGCCCCAAGCTGGGTCGGCCCTCGCTGAGCACTTGAGCCAGCGCTTCGCGGCGTCCCCGCAAGCTCTCCGTCACCGAGGCCAGATCGGCTGCGATCTGCGCGCTGCGGTCCGGGTCGTGGTCCCGAAGCAGGCTGTCGCCCAAGCGGCCTTGCACTTGGTTGTACAGGCCGCGTCTGTCCTCGTGCACGTCATGAACCACCGCCAGCAGGTGACGCATGCCCAGCTGCTCCAGGCGCTGGGCCACCACGTCCAGAGCGGCGCGCTTCTCGCACACCACCGCAACAGACTGTCCCTGGGCCAAGGCGTCTGCGACCAAGTTCACGATGACCTGGGACTTGCCGGTGCCAGGGGGGCCGTCCACGACCAGTGCTCGGGCGCGCCTTGCGGTGTGCAGCACGCCCAGCTGGGTGGGGTCGGCTTGCACGACGGGAATCAGAGGGGCGCTCGATGGCGTCTGTTCGCTCTGGATGCCCAGGCTGGCGCGCAGGTCCGCCGGCAGCAAGGGCCCAGCGGTTCCCAGACGCTCGGCCAGATCGATGCTGGGGTCCGCGACGGCCGCGAGCAGGTCGTCGTAGTCCTGGATCATGTCCGAGCTGGACTGGGGGAAGAAGCCCAGAACGGCCACCTGCTCGACGACGACGCGGCCGTTGGGCCAGGTGGCGAAGTCCTCGTCCCGGGGCTTGAAGCGGCGCAGGCCTTCGCCTTCGGGTCTGGCGATGATGCCGTGGCTGCCGATCAGGGCGCGCATGGCCTCTACGCCTTCTTCTGCGGCTTGGTCCAAGGCCTCGCTCAGGTCCTCGGGAAACGACACGTTCTTCTTGGAGAAGAGCAGGCGAATCAGGGCTTGGTTGGCGACCGGAGGCTCCCCCTCGCGGGGGTCCAGGGAGAAGCCGCGGCCTTGGCTACGCTCCAGCTTGACCGGGTGCAGAATCAGGGGGGCGCGCACCAAGTAGCCGTGGAAGACCCCGGTCAGGAAGGGGGCTCCCAGGTAGAGATCGCGGGCGCCGGTCTGCTCGTTCTTGAGGGCGTCTTGGCGCTGCAGGGCCACAAGCTCTGTGCTGAGTGCAGCGGCTCCTTCGTGTACGCCGACCTCCTTGCCGTCGACCAGGCGGGCGCTCTGGCCTGCTTGGGCCAAGGTCAGCACACGCTCGGCGTGGCCCACGGAGAGCCCCTCCAGGCTGTTCAAGTCCACGCTGCGCCCGGTTCGCACCCGGCGCAGACGAATCGCCGGGCTGCGGCCGTCTCCGCTGACCAGTCCTTCTCGCAAGCGAGAGAGGGCTCGGGTCAAGCGCTCTCGCGTGGGCTGGTTGGCGTCGGGCAGCTCTGGGACGGCCTGGGCATCCAGCTTCTCCAAAGCCTCTGGACTCAGGCTCAGGTCCAAAGGCCGGTCCAGCTCGATCTCTTCCAGGACGTCGCCTTCGGCCAAGTCCAGGATCAGGCCCAGCTCCTCCAGCCAGCGCAGCAGGGTCTCGCGGCTCTTCTCGCTGCCCTCGCGGTCGCCCAGGAGGCGGTAGATGCGCCGCAGGGAGAGCTGTCCGCCGCGTCGGCGCAGGATTCCGCGCAGGAAGATCTCCAGCGCAGCTTCGGCCTCATCCGCTCGTGCGGGCATGGCGATCACACGCTCAAGGGCGTCCAGGTCGGGCACCTCTTGGCCCATGGCCTGGAGCACGGGGGTGAGCAGGGCCCGATACAGCGTGCCGCACTGAAGGGCGTCCCCGATGGAGCAGATCATCTCGATCTCGCTCTGAAGCACCTTGGCGTCGGCGGCCATCACGTGCACCAAGACCTGGAAGACCGAGCGCTGCACGCTGGCTCCCCCGCGAATCACCACGGCGCTGGTGTCGTAGAAGGCCTCCATGGCGTTGTCCCAGTTCAGGTAGCGCTGCCAGTCGGGGACCAAGTGGGCGAAGATCTTCTCGATGGCCAGAGCCTCTTCCTCGGCCATCTCGTTGTCGGCCAAGGCCACCAGCACAGCGCTGGCCAGGGCGCACTCGTGCACTTCGGGGATGGGGTCCAAGGCCAGGGCGCCGTCGGTGAGTCCTTCGCTTGGGGCGTTGCCCAGGGCTTGAGCGATGCGTGCATCGATCTCCACCATCTCTCGGGTACCGGGGCCCTGGCCAGTGAGCTCCTTGTACAAGGCGGTCTCAGAGAACAGCCACACCGCCCAAGCGCGAAGGCCGTGTTCCGGGTGGCTGCTGCCACGGGCGCTCTCGCCGGCTTTGAGGGTCTCCTCGATCAGCGCCTTGGACTGGGCCAAGTAGGCCTGGGTGTCCCACTGCAGCTCGTCGGTGGCCAGGCCCGTGGTGAGCACCATCTCCACGCGCAGTGCGGCCTCCAAGTCTTGGCAGGCCAGCAGACCGAAGCGGTCGGCGGTGATCTCGCGGGCCATGGCGAAGCGGCTGGCGCGCTCCTGGGCGTGCTCTGGGGTCCCGCTGTGGGAGAGGGCCAAGCTGGCGACAGGGCCAAGCTCGGCGTTGGGGCTGCCTTGGCCGTGGGCCAGGTAGTGTCCGAGCTCGTGTCCAAAGACGGAGACGGTGCCCTGGTCGTCCAGGAGGCTGACCAGACGTCCGCGGATCTCCAGGAAGACCGGCGACTGCACCAAGTGGATGGCTGCGTTCTCGGCGCCGGCTGCTTGGTAGATCTCGATGGGCTCCGTGACGCCCAAGAGCTCTGCGGCTTGGGCTGCGGCCGCCCAGATCTTTGGGGCCATGCCCTCGGTCAGGAGCAAGGAGCGCGCCATCAGGCTGCGCTTTACGCGGCTGACCTGGGGCTCTGGGCGGGCTTGGGCCGCCACGATGAGGTCCCGCATCCAGGCGTCTTGCCGCATGGACTGGGCCGCGGTGGCCTCGCCTGCGAAACGGATGGACTCGATGTCCAACGAGGGAAGGGGGCTCTGCGCCGCCATGGGGGCTCCGGGGGTCCGATCAGCACCCACATCGTGTGCTGTGCGGGCAAGGATAAGTCGAGGGAGCGCCTTGCGTTGCTGACCCCGCATTGTCTGTGCCCAACCCCTGGGCCTTCTGCTATGGTCTGGGTCGGACGAAGCCCGGCTTTGGAGGCCCCTTGATCTACTTGCTCGTATCTCTCGCTTTTGCCCAGGACGCTGATGGGGACGGTGTCTCCGCCAAGACGGACTGCAACGACGCCGACGCGACTGTCTACCCACGCGCGCCCGAACTCTGCGACGGCCAAGACAACGACTGCGACGGCGTGGTGCCCGACAACGAGATCGACGGAGACGGGGACGGCTACGTGGTCTGCGGGCCCTCGGCGGTGGACTGCGCGTACTACGTCGAGCACGACGCGGCAAACGCGGTGTGGAGCACGACCTGGATGCTCGTGGACAAGAGCGGCAACATGGTCGACAACAACGGCGACCCCGTCTTTGGTGGCTGCGACTGCAACGACGACGCCAAGGACACTGACGCGGCGACCCAGTCCCCAGGCAACTCCGAGGTGTGCGAGGCCCTTGGTGTGCAGCTTGACAGCGACTGCGATGGGGACGCCAACACCAGCAATGGCGTTCCGGTCACCGGGAGCAGTGTCTACTACAAAGACAAGGACTTGGACGGCTTTGGCTGGGCCGACGACTTTGCGTCCTTCTGCAACCAGCCCGAGACCTACTCCGCCAACAAGGAGGACTGCAACGATCTCGACCCGAGCATCAATCCTCTGGCGGATGAGTCCTGCAATGACAGGGATGACGACTGTGATGGGTCCATCGACAATGATGACCACCATGACCTGGGCGTCAACTCCGGCTGTATTGACGCGTACTTGGACGGGGACCGGGACGAGTGGACGGGCGATGAGAGCCTGTGTCTCTGCGACGACGGGGACGACGATTTGACCGTCGAGTTGGGCAGCGAAGTCTACTACTGGGAGATCTCTGACCCTCTGGACTGTCACGACGCCAACGACACCATCTACCCCGGCGCCACCGAAGAGCTGACCGGCTACGACGAGGACTGCGATGGCAGCGTGGCTGTGGCCGAGGCCGACTGCGACGAAGACGGCTTTCGAGCCATTGAGCCCAGCGACACCTGCTCGGGCAACGAGGTGGTCACGTGCTGGGATGGCAGCGACTACACCGCCGTCTGTGACTCGGGCACCGGTCTGCTCTTCATCGAGCTCGGCGCTCGGGAAGACGGCGCCAACGCGCCCGAAGACTGTGATGACTTGGACGAGGACATCTACCCCGGCGCCAGCGAGATCGAAGACGACGGCGTAGACCAGGACTGTGATGGCGAGGACCTGCTCCCGGCCAGCGACTCGGATCCCCACACGGGCGATACCGGCCCTGGTGACGATGACGAGAAGGGCTGTGACTGCAGCACGAACGGCGGCAGCATGGCTGGCCTGTGGCTGCTCGGTTTGGTCGGACTCTTCTGGCGTAGGCGCCGCTCGTGATTTTGCTGCTTCTCGGCCTGAGCTTGGGCCAGGCGGAGGAGCTCTGCAACGGGGTGGACGACGACGCTGACGGCTTGATCGACAACGACGACTACCAAGACCTGGGGCCGGACTCCGGCTGTCTGGACCTGTTTCTAGATGGGGACCGTGACGGCTACGGAAACTCCAAGGATCTGGCCTGTCTCTGCCCGCCGAAAGTGACCGGTGACCCTATCGAAGTGGAGCTTGGGTCCGAGCTCTACATCTCGGTTCAGGGAGACTGCAACGACGCGGAGCCCAGCATCTATCCGGGAGCTCCTGAGCTGCTCAGTGGTTGGGACGAGAACTGTGATGGCCGCATCGCCTGGACCGAGGCGGACTGCGATGGGGACCGCTTCATGGCCATCCCGGGTGCTGCGTGTACTGGCGAGAAGGTGGTGGCCTGTTTCGAGGCCACCTTCGAGGCGGTCTGTGATGCAGAGACCGGCTGGTTGATGCTGGAGGTGCGGGCGGACGTCTCCTTCGAGAAGTTCGAGGGTGACTGTGATGACACCGACCAGGACATCTTCCCTGAGGCTCTAGAGATCGCAGGGGATGGCGTAGACCAGGACTGTGATGGCGAGGATGAGCCCTTGCCGGAGGAGACCGGATTGGACTCCGGCTTGGACGACACCGGTGAGACTGAAGTGCTCAGCGGGGGCTGTGACTGCAGCACCCAGAGCAGCAGCTTGGCTGGGCTTTGGGCCTTGGGTCTTGTAGGCTTGTTCTGGCGCCGTCGCCGCAGAAGAACATAGAAGCACGGGACCCCGGGGTTCCCCATGTTCTTGCTGGCCTTGGCTTGCACCGATTCGCCCGCCGACACCGCTGCCTTAGAGCTGGCGGAGTCCTACACGCTGAGCGCCGATGTGGACTTTCCCGAAGGCCTGGCCTGGCACCCTGAGCAGCGCGCCTTCTACATCAGCAGCTTGGGGCATGGTGGGCTGACCCGTGTTGACCTCGACGGCACCGAGACGCGGGTGTTTGAGCCGGAGGGGGCAGACTGGACCAGCTTGGGGGGCAAGCTTGGGGAGGATGGATCGCTCTACTTCTGCGGGGTTCAGTACGCGAGCACCGAGCAGGCCGCGGCAGAACTCTGGATACATGAGCCCGCGACCGAGGCCACTACGCGGGTCGCTCTGCAAGGCGTCGCCAACTGCAATGACGTGGCCATCGATGGGCGTCAGGTCTTCCTCTCCGACCGGGAGTCGCCGCGCCTTCACCGGGTGGACCTGGACACCATGGAGAGCGAGATCTACCTGGAAGATCCGCTGATGGAGCCCGGCTTGATCGGCAACAACGGCCTGGTCCTGACCACAGATGGTGCCTTGATTCTGGGGCAGTACAGCCCGCCCAAGCTGATTCGCATTCCGCTCGAGAACCGGGAGGCCCTCGCCGAGATCGTCTTGGACGGGGACGAGATCGGCTCGCTGCCCGATGGAGCCGATGGCATCGCCTGGTTCAACGGGGAGCTGGTCATCGCGGCCAACAAGCGGCTCGCCGTCGTCAGCTCCACGGATGATTGGCAGAGTGGCACCGTTCGGGCCCAGGACCTGGACGTGGGCATCGCAGCGGTCACTGTCGCCGAGGATCAGGTCTATGGACTGAAGGGCGAGGTTGTACCCTGGGTGCTGGGTCTGGAGCCTGAGCTTCCCTTCCAGATCCTGCGCTTGGAGTTGCCCTAGTGATCAGCCGCCGCCGAATTCCTGCCAAGGTCCTGCTGCTGGCGAGCCTTCCGCCCGCTGGACTGACCGCCTTGTGGGCACTGGTTGTCTACCTGCTCTTCGCTCTCGCCGGACTGGATGTGCTGCGCATCCCCTTCCTGCCGCTGTCGACCATCGGCATCGCCGTCTCCTTCTACGTGGGCTTTAAGAACAACGCCTCCTACGACCGCTTCTGGGAGGGCCGCAAGATCTGGGGTGGCGTGGTCAACACCAGCCGCAGCTGGGGCACCGCAATCACCAGCTACATTCTGCCGCACGAGAGCTCTCCCGAAGCGCACAAGATGCGGGAGACCTTCATTTACCGGCACTTGGCCTGGACCAACGCCCTGCGTCTTCAGCTGCGCCGACGCTCTCGTTTCGAGGACGGACCCTCTTGGACCACCAAGCGTCGTCTGGACAGCCACCGTGCCCACATGCGCAACGACTGGGACACCGAGATGGCGCCCTTTCTCAGTGAGCAAGAGCTTCGAGAGCACAGCGCCCGCGGCAACCCGGCGACCCACATCCTCAAGCGGCAGGGCGTCGAGCTGGCCAAGCTGCTCAAGACCGGCCAGCTGGACCTGTTTCACCAAATCGCTCTGATGGGGCTCATCACCGAGCTCTACACCCTCCAGGGCAAGGCCGAACGCATCAAGAACACGCCGCTGCCCAGGCAGTACGCCGAATACAGTCGGGTACTGGTGCGGGTCTTCGTCATGCTGGCGCCCTTTGGACTCTTGGATGTCTTTGCCGACAACATCGAGGCCGCCAACGGTGCCATCGAACAGCTCGTCTACTTGGTCCCTTTCCTGGCCAGCGCGGCTTTGATCGGCTGGACCTTCATCTTCATGGAAGCGGTGGGGGACGCCAGTGAGGATCCCTTTGAGCGCAGTATGAATGACGTGCCTATGAACGCGCTCTCGCGCACCATCGAGCGGGACATGCGGGCCATGTTGGACGAGCCCGAGGACGGCTTGCCGCCCAAGGAAGAGAGCATCGACGGGATTCTGTATTGATACTCTTTCTACTCGCGTGCTCGGCCCCTGAGATCAATGGCCAGTGGTTGTCAGCCGACCTGCACCTGCACTCCAGCCTAGGCAGCAACGACACCGACGGGCTGGGGGATGCCGCGGCTCTGGCTGCGGTGATGGAGCAGCAGGGCTTGGACTTGGTCTGGCTCACGGACCACTCCAACGCTTTGGGTTCGATGGCGTGTGAGGACGTAGAGGACTGTCCCAACCAGGGACCGGAGACCACCCCCGGAGACTGGGGGGATGGCGTGTACTTGGGCGTTGAACTCAGCCCAAGGGCCGAGGGCAGCACTCCTGTGGGTCACGTCGGTTGCTTGCCGCTGGACGGAGAGCCCTTTGCCCAGGATGTGGTCTTCACTGACCGGCCTTTTGGGGCCTTGGACGGTGCAGAGACCTTGGCCCAGTGTGCGGCCGCCGGCGGCTGGTCTGTAGTGAATCACCCTGAGTCCCCCTTCTCCTGGTTGGCCTGGGACGACAGCAGCGACGACTACCAAGCCATGGAGATCTACAACGGCACTCTGGGCTTTGATACATCCGATGCCGATGCCGTGGCGCTGTGGGAGGCCCGTTGGCAGGCTGGCCACAAGGTCGTTCCTGTAGGTGGAAGTGACAGCCACCGTTGGGGCAGCGAGCCGACCGAGCGTGGCCTGGACCCTGCGCCAGGCTGGCCCAGTACCCGCATCTTTGTGCGGGAGGGTCAAGACGCTTTGCAGGCCTTGCATGCCGGTCAGGTCATCGTCTTCGAGCCGGGCAGCAGCCTGTCCTTCACGGCCAATCATGACGGCGATGTTGTGGGTCCAGGAGAGGCCATCTCAGGTCCGGTCACCTTGTCGGCCCAAGCCTCGGCTCAGGTCTCAGGCCTGCAGCTCGAGATTCGCTCCATGGACGGGGACAGCCTATTTGTGGGGCCCTTGGGCCTGGAGAGCGTCGTCGAGGACATCGGACCGGGCGCCTACTACGCGCGCATCTGGCCCGATGGGGAGGTGCTGGCGCAGCAGGGCGGGGTGGCCATCTCTGGGGTGATTGAGGTGCTGCCCTAGAGGGCTCAGGTTGGCCGACAGTCCAGCTGAATGGCCTCGTCTGGCCAAAGCATCGGTACGCTGACCATCACGGGGGTGCAGTCCGGATGGGTGATGACCATGTTGGTGAACACACATCCCTGAAGCCCCTTGGATGAACCTGGGACGTCCACGTCAAAGGCGCCGCCCTCGTCGGTGTTTCCGATGCGTGTCAGCTCGGTGCACTCCGTGGGTTCGTCTACATCACAGTGTGAGACGGTCGCATCGGACAGGGGACGGTCTGTGCTGCTCTGGACGTGGCCTGTGACCTGGGTGGAGGTGCAGGGGGAGAGGGCGGTGCAGGAAAGCAGGAGGAGGAGCAGCATTGGGGGCAGTATGATGGGAAGCTCTTGCTGTAGGCCAACTCTCGGCGTGCTCTTCCGCTACGCTTTGTGTCTCTTGGAGTCCCATGCCCTCGACCCCGCTCCGTTCGCGCTTTTCCCGGAGCTGGCCCACCGCCTTGTTCATTGGGATGGGTCTGAGCGCTGGTTGTGGCTGGAGTGAGACCGGTCCGGGCTGGTCAGAGTTCGACGGGAATTCCGAGGGGGATACCGGAGCCGGGAGGCGGCTTTCCAGCACCATCCTGAGCTCTGTCGAGCGGGCCCCGGACGGGAGCTGGGTGGCGGTTGGTTTGGGGTGGACCATTGACCCAGCGACCTGGGAGTACCGTGATTATCCGGGCCTTATCCTGCACTCCTTAGATGGACGGAACTGGGGAATCCGACGCCTAGAAGATGAGGTGATTGCGTGGGACGTCGTGCATTTTGATGGCCGTTGGCTTGTGTTGATGGGGGATAGCGGACCGGGGGTGTTGGAGACTGTTCTGCTCTCGAGTCAAGACGCCAGCGACTGGGAAGCTGTGAGCACCTTTGCGGGGCAGATGACTCAGATGGAGGCCGGTACCGACACGCTCGTGGCAGCCGGTGTGAATGCCTGGGTTGGAGAGCTTGTGTGGTCTGCCGATGGGGCGAACTGGTCTCCCGCCAATGGGGACTTGGACGGCTCATATGGCAAAGGCCTCGTGTACGGGGATGGCTTCGTAACGGCCGCTGGACCTATGCTTCGACACTCCGTTGATGGAAGGGCCTGGACCTCGATCCACTTGGGCAAGGATCTGGGTTTTTTTGAAGACGCGAGAGTCGAGCTAGTGTCCTGGAATGGAACGGAGTTCGTCTGTTTTGTCTCTGATTCGTCCACAGACGGCGGCAACTCGATTCTGCGCTCATCCAATGGTCGAGACTGGACCAGCGAGGAGTCTTCGGAGTGGCTCGGCGTAGAGGCCATCCAGTGGTCGGGGGACGCGTGGTTTGGTGTGCGGCAGAGCAGCGCCACCTCTTCTTCCATACTGCGGAGCGAGGACCTCCTCTCATGGACTACGGTCTTCGAGTATGACGGCACCTGGCTGAAAGACATCGAGCTGGGGCCAGAGCTGTGGGTTGCTAGCGGTGATGGCATCGTGGTGAGCGAGGATTGGGGGGTGACTTGGGAGGTTGTGTTGCAGCCGGGCGTGTATTGAGGGTGGGGATGCCGTCCGTCTCTGGCCACTCACTGCGAGCGTTTGCAGCTGATTTCGAGGATCAGCGAACGAGACCAACTCCACCTTGCGAGCCACGTTCAATCTCCTTATAGTTCGAAGAATGTCGAACTATCGAATTGATCGGGCTGGACTGGCCCGCTGCTTTGCCGCGCTGAGCAATCCGCACAGGCTCGCGATCTTTGAGCGGCTGTGTTCGTGCTGCAAGCCAGGGACTTCCTGTGATTTTGAGCAGGCCGCGAAGATCGGCGTGGGCGAACTGCGCACCGGCCTCAGCATCGCGCCCTCCACTCTGTCCCATCACCTCAAGACCCTGCGAGACGCAGGACTTGTGGTGATGGAGCGACGCGGAAAGCGCGTCGAGTGCCATGTCGAGCCCGAAGTGCTGGCCCAGCTCGCCCGCTTCTTCTCCCAACCTCTTGGAGTTCCCAATGACTGACAAGTCCACCCCGTGCTGCGGCCCTGCCACCCCTGCCATCGACGAGGCCGTCAAGAAGGACACCCTGCGCCGTGAAGTGAGCGAGGCCTACGCCAACGTGGCCAACGCCGAGACCGCTGGAGAGAGCGCCGGAGTCGAAGGCAGCTGCTGCGGTGTGAGCGACGATGCATCTATCAACACCTTGATTTCGAGCCGCCTGGGCTACTCCAAGGCGGATATGGGCATCGTTCCCAAGGGCGCCGACCTGGGCTTGGGCTGTGGAAATCCCAAGGCCATCGCCGCGCTAAAGGCCGGTGAGATCGTGGTCGATTTGGGCAGCGGCGCAGGATTCGACTGTTTCCTCGCGGCGGCTGAGGTTGGCACCACAGGCCACGTCATCGGCGTGGATATGACTCCGGACATGATCTCCAAGGCCCGTGGAAATGCGGCCAAGGGGTCCTACAGCCAGGTGGAGTTCCGTCTCGGTGAGATCGAGCACCTGCCTGTGGCCGACAACACCGCGGACGTCATCGTCTCGAACTGCGTCATCAACCTCTCGCCGGACAAGCCACAGGTGTTCCGCGAGGCCTTCCGCATCCTGAAGCAGAACGGCCGTCTGGCCATCTCGGATGTCGTCGCGACCATTGAACTTCCAGAGGAGATGCGGAACGACAAGGCGCTCATCGCGGGCTGCATGGGCAACGCTGCGCTGATCAGCGACCTTGAAAAGGCGATGGCCGATGCTGGCTTTGTAGACATCCAGATCGCACCGAAGGATGAGTCCCGTGACTTCATCAAGGACTGGGCGCCAGGCTCGGGGGTCGAGGACTATGTGCTGTCCGCGACGATCGAGGCTCGGAAACCGTCGGCTGGGTGCTGCTGAGCTGAGGGGAGGTCCAGCACTGGACGGTGGGCCCTTTCTCGCCGCTTGCGGCGTCGAACAAGCCTTTCGCCAGTGCGGTCGGCAAAGGCGAGTCAGTGTGCCAGCTCGCCCCCTACTGGACCGTACGTCCTTGTCGCAGGCTCCGCCTGCAACAAGGCTTTCGCCCGTCCAGCAGGGGGAGCCTTCGCGCCAGTGGCAGGTTCACCCCCTACTGGACCGTACGTCCTTGTCGCAGGCTCCGCCTGCAACAAGGCTTTCGCCCGTCCAGCAGGGGGAGCCTTCGCGC
>CAJXRZ010000039.1 GCA_913060515.1 uncultured Pseudomonadota bacterium
AGATTTCTGCCTGTCTCGTGGGCTCGGAGATGTGTATAAGAGACAGGTCTCCGGGCTCGCGAACCACGACCGTCGGGAGAATGGCAGCCCCAGTCTTTCGAGCCAACTGCGCCGGCTGTACCGACACATTTGCCTGACGGGCCATAAAGTCCACGGTGGTCCAACGCCTGCCGCCACCCCCATCAAAAGCCAAGCCCAAAACCTGGTTCTCCTGGAGACACTCCAAAGCCGGACGCAAGAACTTGAACACATTAATGTGTCGGACCGGAAGCCGTTGCTCCAGCTCCCAGCGCCGCTCCAGCACCTTCTCCCACAGGGGCGTGGTGCGCGTCTCTCGTAGGATGTCCGCCCACACCGGCGGAGGCGCAGAGAGCTGGTTCATGGGGTAGCCGGCGTGCCCAAGGGCCGGCATGATCATCTGATTGGCGCCGAAGTGGCCAATCAAGATGATGGCCCCCTTGCCGCGCGCCAAAGCCCTATCCAGGTGCTCCTGTCCCTCCACCACGCACACCTGGTCAACCGTCTCTGGGTTCAGGTGTGGGTAGCGCAAGACCTCCAGCTCATTGAACATGGTCTGTCGGTAGGCTTCCCTGAGGATCTCACATTCGTCATGGGGCAGGGCTTCGCCCCCAAAGAGCTTGTTGAGCTCGTCCAGCGCGATGCGACGCTCGGTCTTGGCTACCTTGCGTACGGCATCTCCACCGACTCGGGCCGCGTGACCCAACACAGATCGGGGTACACGGGCGAGCAGGGCTTGCCCTGGGTAATACAGAGCCAAGCCCCCAAGATCCTTGACTAGAAGGACCGGATTCTTCCAGTTGGCGCGTCCGGACTGGGTCACCCGCGGTCATCCCGAGAGGCATCCACCGCGACATCGACCACAGCCCGGCGGTTGAGCTTGCCGTTGGGCAGCTTGGGCACTTCCTCCCAGAACTCGACGATGCGCGGCACCTTGTAGACGGCCAAGCGGTCCCGGCAGTAACTCTGCACACTTCGCACAGTCAGATCCGAGCCGGGAACCGTAGAGATGACCGCACGGGCAATCTCTCCGCGCACCCGCTCCTCAGCGCGCACAACGACCACATCCCGAACTTGAGGATGGTCCTTGATGACCCGCTCGATCTCCAAGGGGTACACCCGAATGCCGCCGATCTTGAGCATGTCGCTGCGCCGGCCCACAAACTGGATGAAGCCTTCCTCGCCCCGGGTGACGAGATCCCGGGTGTGGTACCAGCCGCCGACGAAGAGGGCGACGGTCTCCTCGGGGTTGTTCAGGTACTTGCTGATGACCGCCGGTCCACGAACCAGCATCTCGCCGGTCTCGCCGGGCTTGCAGTCGCGGCCGTGAGAGTCGACCACCTTGACCTCGTAGCCGGAGATGGGCGTTCCAGTCGTTCCCGGCTTTCTTGGCCGGTCCGGGCGCATGGCCACCGCTACCCCAGTGGTCTCGGTCGACCCCCAAACCGGCATGAAGCTGGCCCCAAAGGCCTCCTCCATCTTGCGCAGGGTTTCGGCGCTCACAAAGGCACCGCCGCTCTCCAAGACCCGAAGAGAGGAGAGCTTCTCGCCGCCAGCGTGCATGTGGTCCAGCAGCATCTCGTAGAAGCTGGGCACCGCCATCATCCAGGTGACGGAGAAGCGCTGAATGGCACGGGCGATGATGCGGGGGTTCAAGCTGTCCACGATCACAAAGGCCCCGCCACAGACCAGGCTGCGGTGGAAGAGCTCGTGGGGATGGGCAAAGACGCTGAACATGCCCAAGAAGACGTCCGGGGTCGAGAAGCCCATGCCCTCGAATCCCTCCGGGGTCAGGCCCGTGTCTCCGTCAAAGGCGGTGAGGGCTTGGTAGAGGATGTTGAAGTGTGAGGTCAACGCCCCCTTGGGCTCACCCGTGGTCCCGCTGGTGTAGTTCAGGTAGCAGGGCTCCTCCGGCGAGGTCGACACGCCTGGATCGCTGTGCGCGCCAAGCTGGCTGTACTGGGTCGTGCCGTGGCGACCCAGCTCGCCCACGTAGATGACCTTGGCCGGGTCACTCAGGAAGCGCATCAAGGGCTTGAGCACCTTGTCGAAGCTGGCCTCGGTCACCACGCAGCGAATGTCCGCGCTCTCGAACTGAAAGCGCACCCGATCCATGTGCAGCTTGAAGTTCACGGGCGCATAGAGCGCGCCGATTCGAGCACAGGCCAAGAAGGTGGTCACCACCTCGGGCCGCTTGGTGATCACGCCCCCGACCACGTCTCCCTTCTTCACCCCCAGGCTGTGGAGCAGACCTGCGAGCTGGTCCACCTCAGCATCGAGCTGTGCCCAGGTCAGGCAGCGCGCTTCCGAGAGCAGAGCATCGCGCTCCGGCCAGCGGGTTGCGGTGTCTCGGAGGGCTTGCCCCAGAGTGCGGTGTGCGGTGGGAAGGTCAGGAGTCATTGAAGCGGATTAGCCGCGCCGGGCGGCCACCGTCAACCGCCCAGGCAAAGGGACCGGTCAAGCACCCGACTCAAAGGCCGCCAAGCTGGACAAACGGGACAGGGCATCCTTGCCCTTGGCCAGGCTCGAAGCCTCGTCCTCGCCGCCGTAGCGCACCTGGTAGAGCAGCCAGGCCAGCTCCTCCATTGGGGCGGCGCTCGGACCGGCTTGGGCCCGCAGATACTGGGCCGCTTCCAGGGGGGGCAGCCCCTCGGGGATCGTGTAGCCCTTGCGCGCAGCCAAGACCCTGGCCTTGGCGAAGAGCTTTCCGAGGCGGTCCTGGGTGGAGCGCTTGCCCTGACTGAGCAGCTGGACGATCCGAGCCAAGGCCACGAGCGCCCCGAACACGAACACGCCGACCAATCCCCCACCCCACAGACTGGCCCCCAGACCCGAGGCCTGTGGATCCGCGCCCATGACTTGGTTGCCCACCGCGCGGCTCCACTCCAATTGCCGGTCCAAGTCGTAGGAGAGCAGCCCCTGGCGCCACTTGGCCTCGACCGCTTGAGCGATCTGGGTGATCAGCCCTGGGCCTTGCATGGCCGGCGCGACGGGGGTGGCGTCCATTCGCACCCAGCTCCCTCCCAACCACGCCTCGACCCAGGAGTGCGCGTCGCTCTGCCGAACGCTGAGGAAGTCCCCCAGCTCGTTGGGCTCGCCGCCGTAGAAGCCGTTGACCACCCGGGCAGGCACCCCCTGGGTGCGCAGCATGACGGCCAAGGCGGTGGCGTAGTACTCGCAGTGCCCCTTCTTGGAGTCCAGCAAGAAGCTGCTCAGAGGCTGGCCCCGGGTGTCTGGCTCAGGAATCAGGGTGTACTCAAAGCCTTGGCGGAGGTGCTGTTCCAAGGCCTGAGCCGTGTCCCAAGAGCCGGTGGTTCCCGCAGCGATCTGGTCCGCCAGCGCGATGATCTCGGGGTCCAGGTCGCCCGGGAGTTGAAGAGCGGCCTCCAAGTCCCCCGGACGATCTCGCAGAGCGTTGGGATCGGAGAAGAGCACGTAGTCCCTGGGCACCGTCGAGCCCCGGAACCTCAGGTCTTCCGTGCCCAAGACCGAGAGCACGTCGTCGCTGACCACATGCTGAATCTGGGCGATGCCAAAGACTGGGGCCCCATCCAGCGCCTCCAGGCGCACCTCCTGACGCAGCCACTGGGCCTGGTGGGCAGGGGCGGTGGTGTCCCCGCTGCGAAAGCCGGGCCTCTCCTGGCTCAGGGTCCACCGGCGGCCATCGAAGTGGGTCAGGGCCAGACCGCGGAAGTAGAAGGGCCCCCACTGTGGACTGCCGTCGGCGTCGGTCACCCGTACTTGCATGACCCGGGTTGGGTTGTCCTTGATCTCCCCCAGCTCGCCCAGCTCGACCTCTTCGCTAAAGCCAGAGAGGTTCTGGTCCCCGCCCAGCTCCGCCAGGATCTGGGCGTCCACCCGAGGAATGAACACGAAGAGCACGGCCGTTCCCACCCCAGCGAGCAGGCCAAAGCCCACGAGCAGCTTGCCCATTCCCTGCAGACCACCGGCGACGCTGCGGTTGCGCTCAGCGAGGCCTTGAAGCTGCGTGAGGAAGAGCAGGCCCGGGAGCAGGGCCACCTGCACGGCCAGCACCAGGGCCAAGCCCACCGAAGCGCTGCGGTGCAGAGAGAGCAGCTGCAGCATGAGGGCGAAGAGCAGCACAAAGTGGTTGGCCCGGGCGCCACGGCCGGTGCGAATCCGGTGGATGAGCAGGTAGAGCACCAGCGCGGTGACTGCATCCAGCCAGTCGACGCCCAGGAGCAGGGGGGCGAGCACAGCGCTGATGAGCACCAGGGCGGTCGCGACGCGCCAAGCCTCGCGCTTGGGCGGCCTGTGGGTCTGGGTGATGGCCAGGGCCACGCCCGCGAGACCCGCCAGTCCCATCTGCAAGCCAAAGGGCTGCACGACGTAGAGGCTCACCAGAGCGGCCACCACAAAGCCCAAGAGCAAGCGTCGACGCAGCTTGGCCCGGTCCTGCCACATCAGGGCGACTCTGGGGGCTGGTTGGCCAAGGCAGCCAAGAGGCTGCGGCGGTGCGCTTGACCTTGGGATGGACGGACCTGGCGCTTGGGCAGAGCCAGGCCGACAGCGTGGCCTCGCGCCAGATGACGAACCACTTCCCCGCAGGCCCGCTCCAGCTCTTGCTCCAGACGGCCAGGGGTCCCAGGCACCCGGATCAACACCTCTTCGGCGTGTCCGATGGCCCGCTGCACGACGAGCGGTCCCAGCCCACGAGCCGAGTTCGGCCAGTGGATGGTGCGCACCGGATCCCCAGGCTGGTAGGGACGCAGGCCTTGGAAGTCCCCTTCTCCACCGGCTCGTCCGGCGCTTCCATGGGTGCCGCGCTTGTCGGCGCTCATGCGGGCTGTAGGGCGCACGCCGCGGCGGGGGTAGACCAGCAGAGTGCCCGGCAGGTCCAGATCCATGTGGCGGCTGAAGAGCCCGAAGGGAAAGGTGGAGGAGACCCGCAGCGCGCCCAAGGTGACCTCGCCGCGGGTCCCAAAGGTCCACGAGACGGGCACGGGCAAGGTGCCGCGGGACGGGACAGCCAAGGCCGCGCCGGAAGCCTGACCCTCGCCCACCTCTTGGAGCTCCAATGAGAAGGTCGGCAGACGGGAGTTGGGTTTGGTGACCAGAAAGGCCCCTTGGGCGGCCTCGAAAGCGAAGACCTCCCCTGGGAGCTGTCGGCTCACGCGCACCCCGCGCAGGTTGAGCTCAGCGAGGACAGACTGGAGCACGAGGATGGCGAGCAGCAGCGCCAGCACGACGTAGAGCAGGTTGTTGCCCGTGTTGAAGGCCGCGATGGTCACACCCAGGACACCCCCCAAATAAGCCCAGCCCAGAGAGGTCGGTCGGACCTGCACTCTGCGAGACCAGCGGCGGCGCCACTCCATCACGCCGCCTCCCTCATGCCGGTGGAGGCAGCTCAGCAAGCAGCTCGGTGAAGGCGCGCTCAGCAGCCGCCATGCCCTCTCCCCGAGGGATGACCCTGTGGGCCAGGACGGGCAGAACCAGGGTCCGCAAGTCCTCCGGGATGACGAAGTTGCGGCCACGAACCAAGGCCAGGGCCTTTGCGGCTCGGTACAGCGCCTCTGCCCCGCGGGGAGAGACGCCGCGCACAAAGCGGGGGTCGCTGCGGGTGCGAGAGACCAGCTCCAAGAGGTAGTCCTCGAGCTGCTCGTGCACGGTGATCACTTCGGCGGCGGTGACCAGCTCGGCGATGCGATCCGGTGCCAGGGCGGCCTTGAGGTTGGCCTTGCGGAATCCACCGTTGCGCAGCACGGCCCGCTCCGCTTCGCGGTCGGGGTAGCCCATGGACAGGCGCAGCAGGAAGCGATCCAGCTGAGAGTCTGGCAGCGGGAAGGTGCCCCCGTGATCGTGGGGGTTCTGCGTGGCCACGACCAGGAAGGGGGCCGGCAGCGCATGGCTGGTGCCGTCGACGCTGACGCGCCTCTCTGCCATGGCCTCGAGCAGGGCCGATTGGGTCTTGGGCGTGCAGCGGTTGACCTCGTCAGCGAGGACAACGTTTGCAAAGACGGGGCCGGGACGGAAGACCAAGCTGCCGGCACCGGGCTCCAGCACCAGAGTCCCCAAGACATCCGCAGGAAGCAGGTCGGAGGTGAACTGGATGCGAGAGAAGCTGCCACCCAGGGCGCAGGCGAGGCTGTGGGCCAAGGTGGTCTTGCCGACCCCAGGGACATCTTCGAGCAGGATGTGGCCGCCAGCGATGACGGCCACCAAGGCCAACTCGACGACCTCGGACTTTCCGCGAATCACCTGCTCGACACGGGCCTTGAGCGCCTGGATGTCTCCGGCGTCGACGGCGCTGCCAGCCGGGCTGTTCACGGGTTGTAGGTTCCGGCCACAAAGCTGGTGTAGGTACAGCCCACTGCGACGCTCTCGTTCTCGCTGGCCACGACCTCGAAGGTCTCCTGACCCACCCAGTCCACCTGATCTGGATCAGCTCCATTCAAGTAGTCGAAGGAGTCCAAATCAATGTTCATGTCCGCGGCGGTCTCGGCGACGTTCTCGGCCATGTTGCAGACCTCGCCGCCGGTTCGGTAGACCGCCTCGCCGCTGAGCACCCACTGAACAGGGCCGCCTGCGCGATCCGGCTCACCCACGACCTGGGACTCGTAAGAGACGGTGCAACCGCTGATACTGCCGGTCGCGAAGGTATCCGTCGTCTCGGTTCCGACGATCTTAAGGGCGACCAAGCTGCCTTCGAATGCGGCGCCGAAGGTGAAGGTCTCAGCAGACCCGCCAGCGTCCTCGGTGCAGGAGTTGTCAACACCCGTCACCTTGACGTCCCAGGTGAAGAGATTCTCGTCTTCCGGCTCCGCGCAGCCAACCAGAGCGGCGAAAGACAAAAGGACCAAAGGCAGTAGGGCTCGGCTGTTGGCGACCATGGGCGGCTCGCTCCTCTTCGATGTGTGCACCTTAACACCGGGGTCTCGCCCGGGTCGGGTCTGCGCGTTACTCCCGGGCCGCCGCTCACCTTCCCCCTCGCGCTGTGGGGATTAGAGCACCCTTTCCTATGCCGATTTGAGGAGCCCCCCTGTGGCCGAGACCAAGTCCCTTTTTGTCGCCCGTGATTCCGACGTTGCCGTACTCCGCAAGCACCTGGACGCTGCTGTGTCCGGCAAGGGCTCCGCGCTAGTTCTGGAGTCCCCACTCGGTGGCGGCAAGCGCGCCCTGGTCGGCGAGCTGGTTCGCTCGGTTCCTGACTTTGAGGGTCTGATCTGGCGCGTTCCCCTCATCGAGGAAGAGGAGGGTATGCGTACCCTTCTGCGCCTCTACGCACACCTCTTGGGCAGCATCACACGCAACCCCAAGTTGGCTGGAAAGATCGAGGCCGTGATCAACGGTCAGCTCACCCAGCACAACAAGCGTGAGCAGCAGTGGCTGCAGGCCTTCATCCAAGGCATCAAGTCCAAGCCACAGGTTCAGGGCGACCAAGCCCAGATCACCGTGCCCCGCGACAACCCTGTCCTGGCGCTGGTGCACATCATCCGCGCAGTGACCTCGCAGGTGCCCGTGCTGATGGAAGTGCAGAACCTGCACGCCAGCCAGTCCGTGGCCATCTCCGGTGTGATCGAGGCCCTCTTGGAGGACCTGGGCGGCCGCAAGCTGATGATGATCCTGGCCATCCGTGAGCGCAGCGACGAGAACAAGGCGTGGATGCCCCTCCCCGTCCTGGATCTCCTCTCCCGCCGCGAAGCGGACATCACCGTTCACACCCTGGAGCCTTGGGGCGCTGAAGAGGTCAACAAGTACCTGGCCAGCCGCGAGCTGAAGGCTGACGGCGCTGAGCTGGCTCGCATCGCCAGTGGCCGCCCCGGATTTGTGGCCGACCTGGTGGACCTGCTCGAAGAGCAGGGCAAGCTGGACAGCTTGGCCGACGTGACCTTGGCCAACCTCTGGCCTACCTCCGTCGACGAGGACGAGCTGGAAGAGGCTCCTCCCGCTGAGGAAGGCAAGCGCCGCCACGCCGGCGCCGCTGACCTGAACGACATCGCCGTGCGCGCAGCGCTCTTGGGCGCCACCTTCCCCAGCAACTTGCTGGCGGACATCGGCGGCTACGACCGCGACAGCATCGACGACATGCTGGACGCTGCCGGTGAGCTCTTCGAAGAGGTGGAGTTCAACAAGGGCATGAACACCTGGCTCTACGCCTTCAAGCCCAGCCGCCGCCGCAAGGCACAGAACAAGCGCGCTGCAAACGTGGTCTTCCAAGAGGGTGTTCTGGCCTGGGCCCGTGAGAACCACGAGAGCTTCCAGAACATCGCCAAGACCACCGGCGCCTACATGGAGCGCTTCTTGGTTCCTCGCGGATACGACTTCGTCGTCAAGACCGCCCGCGCCTACGCCATGGCTGGCGCCCCACAGCAAGCCGCTGTGCTCCGCTCCATGGCTGTCTCCCAGGACAACCCCCAGCTCTGGGGCATGGTCCAGGACATGATGAAGTACCACGACAAGGTGGACTGGCCCGAGCCCATGCAGCGCACCGTCTACATGAACCTGATGGACCGCATGGCCCAGGGTGGCGATGTCAAGCAGGCCGAGAGCCTCTTCAACGAGATCATGGCTTGGGCCGACTCCCGCGAAGATCGCCGCCTCAAGGCCTGGCTGCTCTTCTCGGGCTCCCGCCTGGACTTCCGCCGTCAGGACTTCTACCGCGGACGCGACCGCGCCAAGGACAGCCTGACCCTGTACAAGGCCTTGGGCGACAAGCTCAAGATCTCCGAGCTGCACAACCACTTGGGCATGATCGAGCTCTCCGACGGCAACCCCACCGCCGCCCTGGAGATGGTCGACACTGCACTGCGTGAAGGCACCGTCGACACCCCCGACGGAAAGAAGGCTGTGCTGCCCCAGACCGCTGCGAACTCCGAGTTCATCCGCGGCTTGGTGCGCAAGCGCGAACGCAAGTTCGACGAGGCCAGCGAGCACTTCGCCCGGGCCAACGAGATCGCTGGCAACACCGGACAGGCCGCCCTGGCCCTGGAAGCTGGCCTGAACTACGGCGAGGTCCTCCTGGCCGGCGGCAAGGCTGAGAAGGCTACCGGCGTTCTCGAGCGCGTGGTCAACATCGCAGGCGCACTGCAGAACGGTCTCCGTCAGCGTGCTGCCATGAGCCTGCTGGCTCAGGCCCATGGTGCACAGCGCAACTTCGCTGACGCCTTGACCTGGTCCAAGCGCGTTCTGCAGGTCACCGAGCAGGGCAAGATGCAGGCCTACGTGGCCGTGGACACCTACAACGTGGGCCTCTTCACCCTGATGACCGGCAACCAGACCGAGGCATTGGCCTTGTTCCGCCGGGCCAAGGGCTTGGCCAACTTGCAGGCTGACGCTGGCTTTGCAAAGGAGCTGCTCTTCAACCTGGGCATGGCCGCTGAGCGCGCCGGACAGAAGGCCGAGGCCAAGGCCGCCTTCACCGAGCTGCTGCCCTACGCCAACCAGGCCAAGGACGCGCGCAAGCTCGTCGTGGGCAGCCTCCAGCTCGCCAAGCTGCAGAAGGCAGACGGCGAGGTCGAGAACGCTCGCTCCGTGCTGAACTCTGCCCTGAAGGTCGCCGAGCAGGCGGGCATGAAGGAAGAGCGAAAGGGCATCAAGAAGGCCCTGGAAGACATCAGCTGAGCTGTGGCTCAGTCGGGCCTTCGGGCCCGACTGACCCCTCTTGCCGAACCCTGAAACGAAAAGAGGCCCGCCAAATGGCGGGCCTCTTTTGGTTTCGGGGACCTGAACTCAGAGGTTCAAGACCGCGTCCAAGGCGCCCATTTCCCGCAGGACCTCTTCCTCGTCCTCGGTGAAGATGTCCTCTGCCTCGTCATTCAGGCTGGGCAGTGGACCGCGACGGGCCAGGGCCCGGCGGCGCTCTTCCGTGTCTGCGAGCTTGCGCTTGAGCTTGTCGACCGCGAGATCAACGGCGCCATAGGCGTCTGCATGCAGAGTCGAGACGGTGATGTGCACACCGGGTTGATGGAAGAGCACGCGCATTCCAGTGGAATCACCGTGCTTTACAGCCTCAATCTCAAATCGAACCTCCTCTTCCTCCAGCTTGTGCCGTACGACCGGCTTGGCAAGCTTGTCTCGGCAGTACTTCTGCAGCGGGTGCGTGAAGAGCTGGTCTGGAGAGTGAAAGTTGAATTGCACATGGCCTCCTTGTTGGGGTCTTCCCAGTGTACGGAAAAGCTAGGCACTGTTGTGAACAGAAAAAGGGCTTCCGTCACATTCCTGTTGAAAAACAGGAAGGAGGCGCTTCCGAAACCCCACCCTTTTTGTGGCCAGCCTTGCCCACCAGCGGCGCGGGGTATAGCTGCAAGGCCCTTCGACGGAGCCCGAAATGAACGCCTTTGAAGTCCTCCAGGCCCGGGGCTTGGTCCAGCAGTACACCGCCAAGGTTCCAGAGATCCTGGCGGGCGAGACGCCGGTGACCTTCTACATTGGCTTCGACCCCACGGCCGATTCGCTACACGTTGGACACCTCTTGCCGCTGATGGCCATGGCCCACCTCCAACGCGCGGGGCACAAGCCCATCGCGGTCCTCGGCGGCGGAACCGCCATGGTCGGTGACCCCAGCTTCAAGGACGAGATGCGCGCGATGCTCACCGAGGAGCAGATCGCTGCGAACCTCGCTGGCATCCGCAAGCAGATGGACCTGGTCATCACCTTCGGGGAAGAAGGCGCAGACCACGGACCCGCGAGCACCGCCGGGCGCTTGGTGAACAACGCCGAGTGGCTGTGCACGATGAACTACATGCACTTCCTTCGGGAGGTCGCCCGCCACTTCTCGGTCAACACCATGCTGACCAAGGCCTCGGTCAAGCTGCGCCTGGAGAAGGGCCTGAGCCTGCTGGAGTTCAACTACCAGGTGCTCCAGGCCTACGACTTTCTGGAGCTCCACGGCCGCTACGGCTGCATGCTGCAGATGGGCGGCGATGACCAGTGGGGCAACATCGTGGCGGGCATCGATCTGATCCGCCGGGTGAACGGCGGCGAGGCCCACGGCCTGACCTTCCCTCTGCTGACCACGGCTGAGGGCAAGAAGATGGGCAAGACCGCCAAGGGCGCGGTGTGGCTCTCCGCAGAGCGACTGTCCCCCTACGAGTACTTCCAGTACTGGGTGAACGTGGACGACCGGGACGTGGGCAAGCTGCTCCGCATCTTCACCTTCCTGCCCATCGAGCGCATCGAGCAGCTGGAAGCCCTGAGCGGCGCAGACATTCGACAGGCCAAGCAAGTCTTGGCCTTCGAGGCCACGGCCATCGCCCACGGTGTGGACCAGGCCAAGAACGCCAAGGCGGGCGCAAAGGCCGCTTTCTCTGGCGGCGCAGCCGTCGCTGAGATGCCCTCGCTCGAGGTGGCTCTACCGGCCCTGGTGGTGGACCTGCTGGTCCAAGCCGAGCTCTGCAAGTCCAAAGGCGAAGCCCGCCGGCAAATCCAACAGGGCGCCATCAAGCTCGGCAGTGACCGCAGCCAAGTCGTGGGCTCCCACGAGCAGAGCGTCTCGCCTGAGGACCTGGTGGACGGCGCCCTGGTGCTCTGGCGCGGAAAGAAGAAGTCCGTGCGCATCACGCAGGGCTGATTTCCGCTGAAGATCCGCGATCGGACCCGGGCTGCTCTCAGTCCGGGTCTGGCCGCGGTGCTCAGTCCTGGTCGCGGCGTCGGCGCATCAAGCCCAAGCCCACCAACACGACAAAGGCGATTCCGCCTCCCCCGCCGTAGCCGGGCTCCTTGCGACCACACCCGCGGCGGCAACCCAGCTCTGGGCCCTCCTGGGTGGCTATCTCGGTGCCCACGTTGCCGGTGTTGGCCGCATCGTGGTGCAGGCTCTGCCATTGCACAGGCTGGTCTGCAGGCCCCTGGGTGCTCCATGCGAAGAGGTAGCCCTCGCGGGTGCCGACGAGCACATCCAAGTAGCCGTCGCCGTCGATGTCGCCGATGGCGGGGCTCCCCATGATCCAGCCGCCGGTGAACTTGGGCCAACCCTCTGGTTGAACGCCGTCTTCGTCCCAGGCGTAGGCCATGTAGCCAGCGCTGCCGTAGACGGCCTCCGGCTTGCCGTCACCGCTGAGGTCAGCCATGGCTGCAGCCGTCAGGAACTGGAAGTCCTCGAGCTGACGAGGCCAGCCGTTCAGGGAGGTCCCGTCTGCACCCGACCAGCCACCCACTGCGAACTGAGAGTCGATGGACTGGGTGAGCACCAAGCTGGCCAGGGCGTTGAGGCCCGCGCCACCGATGATGAGGTCCGGTGTGCCGTCGCCGTCCATGTCCCCCAGGGCGGGGTTGCCGCTCAGGCCAACAAAGCTGCGCTCGTTGAGGTTGGACTCCGGACCGTAGGCGTCCACGAAGGTGCCGGGCTCCAGCAGGATCTCGCCATCGCCGGTGCGGATCTTGGGTTGGCCGAGCACGACCATGTCCACGATCTCATCGGCTCCATCGCCGGTCAGGTCCCCCAGGGCGTTGGAGGAAGGATGTCCTGTCCCGATGAGGGGCAAGAGCGCGGCTGTGTTGGAGATGCCCAGGCCCACAACTTGGATGGGCCAGCCAGGGAGCGCCTCCATGCTGCCGGCGTCCAGAGCATGGGTCACGCTGTACTTGCCGTCGTCCAGGGTCTCGTTCGTGCCGACGACGATGTCCAGGTCCCCGTCCCCGTCCACGTCCCCGACGCTGGGACTGGCAACGATTCGGCGTGCGTGGGTCCCACAGTTCTCCGGGTGGCAGAGCACCTTGGGCGTACCCGCCAAGGCCGAGCCATCGTGGTGCCAGGCGTAGAGCTGGGAGTCCCCGGCGGCGATGAGGATCTCTAGGTCCCCGTCCCCGTCCAGGTCAACCAGAGTGGGCGCGCCGATGATGGCCTCGTCCAGGGTGATGTAGCGGTCCAAGATGACCGGATCGACCGCGTTTACGCGAACGGGGAAGCCATCCTGCAAGGCACCATCGGCTCCCCACACGTAGACCCGGCCTTCCAGAGTACCGGCCACCACTTCCAGGCTGCCGTCTCCGTCCAAGTCGGCCACGCCCACGGCCGCGAGGATGCCGTCCCCGCTCTGACCATCCACCGCATTGGTGGCGTAGGACGGTGCGTTCTCATGGCTCACAAAGTCATCGTCGATGTCTGTGAGGACCGGCCAACCCGCCATGATGTTGCCGTCGCCCTGGATGACGTGCACCTCGCCATTGGCGTTGCCCAGGATGACCTCGAGGACACCATCCCCATCCAAGTCCGCCAGCACGGGAGACGACTCGCCGCTGGCTCCAAAGTAGATGGGAAAGCCTGGCAGGAGGTCGGGGTCCTCGTGCACAAAGATGGTGCGGCGGGCTTCGGTCACCTGCCCAAGATCGTTGGTGACCTGGAGCAAGAGGGTCACGGCCGGTTCGTGAACGCGCTTGGCGCGGCGCACGGTGGCCTCGTTGCCGACCGGATCAGGGATGGCCGCCGTGGGAACATCGCCGATGGGCATCGAGACGGTCTCGGAGGCGGAGGAACCGCTGGAGAGCTCCGTCCAGTCTTCGGGCTCCCAGCCTTGTCCCCAGGACAGGGTCCAGCTCTCTCCGGAGCTCTGGATGGTGAAGCTCGGATCCTCGTCCCGGTCTGCGTAGTAGACGCTAAACCACTCGGGGCCGTCGATGCTGGCCTCGGCTGGGATCGCATCGTCCAAAATCAAGCCCACGGCCCGTCCGACGTTGACGCGTCCGTGCCCGTAGAAGGGGTCCCATCCCGGGCTGGAGGGGTAGGTGTCCGCCTCCTCCAGCTCCTCGTCGGTGAGGTAGATGTCGTCGGCGCTGGCTTGGAGCAGTGCTTTGACCTGGGCAGGGCTCAGACGCTCGCCAAGCTCGTCCATGGCGACAGACTGAATCAGGCCGACAGCGCCAGCCGTGTTGGCGACAGCGCCCGTCGCGCAGTCCGTGGTCCCGGAGACGAAGTCCAGGCGTGGACCGAAGTTGTTGCAGCCGAAGAAGTTCATGAAGCTGTAGGTCTTCGCCTCGTTGCCCCCCTCCTCGCGCACGCTGATGACCACGATGGCGTCGTGGATCATGGCGGGCTGGTTGTGGTGGTAGGCGTTCTCGTCAGCCGCAGCGACGACCATCACCACACCCTTCTCGGTGGCGTAGGCCATCGCGTCGGTGGTGTGCTGGGGGTGGGTCAGCGCGCCCATGGCCATGGCGATGGAGGCCACTCCGGAGTCCACCGCAAAGGCGATGCCTTGCCCTGCCCGCGTGCCGTCGGTGACGAAGCTGTCTCCGGTGCGCACTGGGAGCACCGAGCAGTTGGGGCAGACGCCCACGGTTCCGCTGTTGTTCGCCTCGGCGGCGGCATCACGGGCCACGCCGGTGCCGTGCGTGCCGTAGCCATCGTCCCAGTCTGAGAAGGGGTTGTTGTCCCCTTGGAAAAAGTCCCAGCCGGCGATGTCGTCGGTGTAGCCGTTGCCGTCATCGTCCACGCCGTCAGAGAACGCAGCGATCAGATCGCTTGGATCCAGGACCGAGTCGCCGCGGTCGTTGCCCGCATCGATGGAGACGCGGGGGTCTTGGGCGTAGTCCTGGATGTTGACCAGGCCGTTGCCGTCCGCGTCGTAGTCCAGGGTATCGCCGGCGGCGTTCTGCGGCTGAGGCAGCTCATCGACGTTGAGGCGGACCTTGTTGCGCAGGTCGCTGTGATCCCAGAGGATGCCGCTGTCCAAGACGGCGACGGTCTGATCGAAGCGGCCGGTGTGGGTGAGCCAGGCCACATCAGCGCCGATGCCCGCGCCCATCTCGACCTCGATCGGCCGAAGGGTCTCCTCAGATCCCTCGGGCACCCAGGAATACAGGCGCCAATCTCCGGGCAGCTCCTGGATGCAAGCGCTCTGGTTGTCCTGAGCACAGTCTGGCGTGGGGGCCACAGGGACTTCGGCCAAGGCAGCAGACATGAGCAGCATCAGGGACATAGAGACCTCGTTCTGGCGGTGGGGCAGGATAGTCCCAACGCAGCGTCACTGCACGTGCCCAGGAGACCCCATGAAGATGCAGATCCGTCATCGCTTCGACTGCAGCGCTCAGCGCCTCTGGGACTTGGTCCTGGACGAGGCCTACCAAGACGCCGTCGATTCCAACTCTGGCCTGACCCGAGAGCTGCTCTCGGAGCGCAAGACCGCCAGAGAGCTCGTCCGGAAAATCCGCTTCACACCTGACAAAACACTGCCCCCCGCCATGGCGCGCGCCGTGGGCAAGGACAAGATGTCCTACGTTCAAGACCAGCGTTGGAAGCTCGATGAGCTCAAGATGTTCTGGACGGTGGTCCCAGACGTGATGGGGGACCGGGTGCGGTCAAAGGGGGACTTTCAGCTGCGCGCGCTGGGCGCCGAGCAGGTGGAGCGCATCGTGACCGGGGAGATCACTGCGAGCATTCCACTAATGGGAGCCCGGGTGGAGAAGATGGTCGTGGCCGACATCGAGAAGGGCTACGAGCGCACAGCCGAGCTGACCCGTCAGTGGCTGCTCGAGCATCCCTGAAAGGCTGACCGCAAGGGTTCGGACAGTTGCGCCAAGACGCACAAGGGGCAAGGTTGACCCATCGGAGGCCTCATGTTCTTGCTCCTTCTCCCCACCGCAATCGCCGGATACGGCGACGTGGACGACCAGGATCACCCCAACTGGGAAGACCGCGCGCTGCACATGTACACCAACATGGCGCGGGTGGATCCAGCGGCGTTCAAGGACGAGTACAAGGCCGGAGGATGCAACTTCGACAAGGACTTCTCTGAAGAGGAGAAGACCCCAAAGACGGCCTACTTTTACTCCCGCCCGCTGAACAAGGTCGCCCGCCTCCACAGCAAGGACATGAACCAGACGGGGGAACTGGACCACACAAGCTCCGATGGAACCAGCTTCGGGGAGCGGGTCAGCGCGGTCTACAGCGAAGGCGCCATCGGTGAAAACATCGCTTGGAACTACGGGCTCTGGGGTTCGGTCTTCCAGGGTTGGATGTGCTCCACCAGCGGCCACCGAGAGAACCTGATGAGCCCGCTCTACGTGGAGCTCGGGACCGGGGTCGCTGGGGCGTACACCACCCAGAACTTTGGCGCCGGCAGCCCGGATACCAGCGGCCGCATCGCAATGGGACTCCACGAGCCCGAGAACCCAAAGCCCGGGAACGAGGTCACCTTTTGGGTGGACTATCAAGGCAAGAGCGGCGCGGAGCTGGTGCTCTGGCTGGACGGCGTGGACTACACGATGGCCCGCGTTTATGGCGAAGAGGACAGCGGCATCTGGTCCACCGAAGTCGCCATGCCAGAGAGCGATGCCGGGTGCAGCGCCTACTACTTCTCCTGGGAGCAGGGCAGCAACGCCGGGGTGTTTCCACAAGACGGCAGCTACCTGATGGGCAAGGACTGCAAGGACCTTTGGGTTGATGCGCAGTACGAGGAGCCCACGGACCCGGACGAGCCAGATCCGAACGACGGAGATCCAGACCCGGACCCGAATGATTCGGAGGACGACCCACGCATCGGCGACGGAAACGGTCCCAACGCCGAGCAACCGGGAGGCTGCAGCACCCTTCCCGCTGGCAGCGCCGGTGTGGTCTGGCTCTTGGCGCTCGGCGGCCTGCTCCTCCGCCGCAGAGACTGAGCCTCTGGCCAGTTGAGCTTTGGGCGCCTCAGGGCGACTTCAGGGAGAGTTGGGCGTTCGCCGCGCTCCACCCCTGCCGATCCTGGGTGCTCACCGAGCGGCCCAGGGCCCGCCACTCGATCGGCGTCAGCTCCTTGGCATCCACGACCAGCTCCAGCGACTCAGAGCAGCCTCGAATGCAGCCCTCGAAGATCGGTGCGCTGAGCAGCGCGTGGTCCGTGTCAGCCACAGTGCGCGCGACGACGAGCTCTCCATCGCGCATAAGGCTGAGGTTTAGTGGCCCGCTGAGGACCTTGGGCAAGTGGACCTCGATCTGGAGATCAGCCTCGTGCTCGACGACGCAGCCCTCACAGGGGGGGACCCCGCTCAAACGGGCTTGGATGGGCACGCGCAGGGCTTGCCCCGGAACCACGATCCCCTCCCCGCTGGACTTGGCCTCGGCGGACCACCCGTCGTGCACAGGCTGGCTGTCCTCGAAGTTCCCTTCGAAGGCCGGAGTGCATGCGATGGCGAGGAGGAAGATCATGTTTGTGTGACGCTTGACCTCAGGATGACATTCAGGTAGGCGGGTCGCTGCCCCTGATCGCCCATGAAACTCGCAGCTGTCCAATATCGCCCTCCCCACGGCCGCCCCGAGCAGGCCAGAGAGGAGCTGCGCGCCTTGATCCTGCGCGCCGAAGACGCCGACCTGGTCGTCTGTCCTGAGATGGCCACGACCGGCTACGTCTTCGAGAGCGCCGAGGAGATCGCCCCTCTGGCCGAAAGGGCCCAAGGCCCCACTTTCCAGATGCTGCGGGAGTGCGCCCAGACCTTGGGTGCCTGGGTGGTCTGCGGCTTCGCGGAGCGCGGCGAGCATGCCCTCCACAACAGCGCGATGACCGTCTCCCCCACCGGCGAGCTGGTGAACTGCTACCGCAAAGTGCTGCTCTATGAGCTGGATGAGATCTGGGCGGAAGCTGGCGCGGATCGACCGGTGCTGCGCACCAACACTCTGGGACGCCTCACTCCTGGCATCTGCATGGACCTGAACGACGACCGCTTCGGGCTGCACTTGCGCGCGAACCAGCCCGATGTGCTGGCCTTCTGCACCAACTGGGTAGACGAGGACGTGGACATCCTCTCCTACTGGCGCATGCGCCTCTTCGGCTGGCAAGGCTGGATGGTGGCCGCGGATCGCTGGGGCACCGAGCGCGGGGTCCGGTTCTACGGCCGCTCCGCCATCTTGGGCCCCCAGGGACGCGTCCTGGGCGTGCTTCCGGCCACCGGCGATGCCGTGCTCTATGCAGAGACCCAGACCGGCAAGACCGAGCTTCGCTGAGCGGCTCCCGGCGATTCCGTACTCTGCTGTAGCCTTGGGGCGTGCGCGCACGACTCAAAGCGGCCTTGGTGGCTCCGGCAGGCGGTTGGCCACTGAGCCTCCTCAGCCTGGTGGCTTGCGGCCTGATGGCCTGGTTCTGGACCCAGTCGGCGCTCTCGACGAGCTGGGCCCGCATCGCAGCCCTACAGCCGGTGGAGACCTACGCCTTCGCGGCCTACCAACAAATCGTGCACAACCTGGCCTTGAACGGGGTCTTTGAGCAGACGGTTCACAAGGGCTACGCCAACGCATGGGCATGGAGCGGACACCGCAGCGGGACGCTCTACTTGGCCTCCTGGTTTTACCGCCTGGATCCCAGTTCACTGGGCCTGGCGCGCTTCCAGATTCTCACAGTCCTGGCTGGCGTCCTCCCGGCCATGGGCTTGGGACGTCAGGGCCTCAAGCATCCCGCCGGGTGGGCCCTGGGCGCAGCGCTCTACCTGGGCACGCCGCCGGTCATGGCGATGGCGCTTCAGGACTACCAAGACCTGGCCCTGGCTCTGCCGGCCCTGGTCTTCTTGGCATGGTCCCTGCGCGCCCACTGGGCCTGGGTTCCCATCGCCGCCCTCTGCGCCCTGCTCCCCCGGGAAGAGACCACGCCCTTGGTCCTGGTGATGGCCTTGAGCTGGCCGCCAGGGGGGTGGAGATCCCCGCACTGGAAGCGTTGGGCCCTGAACTTGGGCCTCTGCGCGGCCGTCACCCTAGGCTGGGTGGGCGCAACCGAGGCCATGGCACCGGCAGAAGAGGCCGCGTACCAGATGCCCTTGAGCGACGCTGTGGGTGGTCTGGGAGGCGGCGGGGGCGTGATCTTCCTGGATGGGTGGAGCGCCCTGGAGAGCTTCTATTTGGACATGGCTTGGCCTAGCGGAGTCTGGGGGCTGCTCAACCCCATTCCCATGTTGGTCAGCGCCGGCTTGGCCCTCTTCCACATGAGCATTCCAGCCGGTCACGCCGTGGACCGAAGCTGGACTGGCCACTGTCACCACATCGCGCCCGGCTTGGCTTTCGGCGTGGTGGCCTCGATTGGGGGGGCCAGTTGGCTGATGTCCAAGCTCAGCGCGCTGCGTCTGCCCGCGGTCGGACGTGGCCTGGGAATCGCCGGCCTCTTCCTCCTCCTCTTCGCGACGATTCTCATCCGCTTTGCCGCCTTCGCCGAGCAGCACGCCCTGCTGACGGGTCGCTACTCACCGGCCTGGACCCACCCCGCATGGGGGCTGGCCGCGCAGCTTCCCGACAACGCCATCCCCATCGTGCCGGTGCGCTTGAGCCTGGTCGTGGCCGACCGCCGCACCTCCTACACCTTGAACGGCTCACTGCGAAACAAGGCGCCAGAGATGGGCTTGGCCGCAGGCAGTCACGCCATCGTAGACACCCGCGAGCCAGACACCATGCGGCGCGTGCAAGCCATGCCGGGGGCCACTCTGCTCGCCGAAGAGACCCCTTTCCAGCTCTGGTCTTGGCAGGTCGGCCGACCCGATCCGAGCTGGACCCGGACCGAGGCCAGAGGCACCCAGACCGCACCTGAGTTTCTAGGGCCCTTCCGCAACCCCGAAGAGATCCCGGGCGTGCCAGCCCACGTCACTGCGCCCGTCGCCCAGAAAGGGAAGCCTGCACCCAGCATCCGGATCCCTTGGCGAGACCAGGAAGTTGGCGAGATGGGGCCACCGGGACCCGATCCCGGCACGCAACATGGACGCTCCCCTGGCCCAATTCCTCCGGCTGGCCCCGGCCCTCAGCCCGGTCGCGGCGGACAGACGGGTCCCTAAGGACCGGCTTGGGTTTTTGGTCGATCTCGGCGAAAGACAGAACAGACGTTCAGTGTTAGCAGGCGAGCCATGAACGACACCCCAAATCCCTCTGACCGCATCCAGGTGGTCGGCGCCCGCGTCCACAACCTCAAGGGCGTAGACCTGGACCTTCCCCGGGACAGCTTGGTGGTGTTCACGGGCTTGAGCGGCAGCGGCAAGAGCTCGCTGGCCTTCGACACGATCTACCAGGAGGGGCAACGCCGCTTCATGGAGTCGCTCTCCAGCTACGCCCGACAGTTCCTGGGCAAGATGGAGAAACCCCCGGTGGACCGGGTCTCTGGTCTCTCACCCACCATCTCCATCGACCAAAAGACGGTGAACCGCAACCCGCGCAGCACTGTGGGCACGGTCACTGAGATCTTGGACCACCTGCGCCTCTTGGTGGCCCGACTGGGCACCCCGCACTGCCCCGAGTGCGACACCCCCATCACGGCCCTCTCCCCAGGACAGATCGTAGACAGCCTGCTGGACCTGCCCGTCAACACGCGACTCGTGCTGCTGGCGCCCTTGGTTCAGGACCGAAAGGGGGAGTACCGAAAGGAGCTGGGGGAGCTGCGCGAGGCGGGCTGGGTCCGCGCGCGAATCGATGGGAAAATCCGTCGCTTGGACGAGGACATCGTGCTCGCCCGCTACGAGAAGCACAGCATCGAGCTGGTGCTCGATAGGCTCAAGGTCAACCCAGAGTCCCGTCTGCGCATGGTCGAGGGGGTAGAGCGCGGTCTGAAGCTGTCCAAGGGACTGATCTCCGCCATCGTAGAAGGCGAGACCGAGCGCGTCCTGCACTTCTCCTCGGACCGCGGGTGTCCGAACCACCCTCAGGTGAACATTCCAGAGCTGGAGCCTCGCCTCTTCAGCTTCAACGCGGCCCAAGGTGCGTGTTCCATGTGCTCCGGTCTTGGGGAGCTGGTGGGCTTTGAGCCGGACCGAATGGTGGACCCGCGCGCCAAGCTGCCCGACTGCTTCCGCACCTTCGGCAGCAGCGACAAGATCGCCTTCTCCTCTATCACCAAAGAGGTGCTGCTCGAGGCGGCCAAGCACGCCGGAGCAGACCTAAGAAAGACCTGGGCCAAGCAGACCCCCGAGGTACAGGACGCGCTGCTGCTGGGCGAGGGCATTGACTTCACCTACACGACGGTCATCGACCGGGGCAACCGCACCGACAAACGAACGCGGCAGTGGAGCGGCGTGGCCCCAGCGGTCGAGCACGTCTACCACTTCACCAAGCACGGCCCCTTTGAGCAGTTCCGCGTGCGTGTGGCCTGCCCCTCCTGCGAGGGTCAGCGCTTGAACCCAATCGCCCTGGGCGTGCGCTTCCGAGAAAAGAACATCGGTCAGCTGTCCTCGGCGACGGTGGGCGATGCCCTGGCCTTCTTCCAAGGGGTAGAGCTGCACGGCAGCGAGCAGTTGATCGGAAAGGAGGTGCTGCGGGAAATCACCGACCGCCTCCAGTTCTTGGACGACGTGGGCCTGGGGTACCTGAGCCTGAACCGCGGCTCAACCACCCTCTCCGGGGGCGAGGCCCAGCGCATTCGCTTGGCAGCCCAGGTGGGCTCCGGCCTCCAAGGTGTGACCTACGTCTTGGACGAGCCCAGCATCGGGCTGCACGCCCGGGACAACCAGCGCCTCCTCAAGACCTTGCTCCGCCTGCGCGACCAAGGAAACTCCGTCCTGGTGGTCGAGCATGACCGAGAGACGATGGAGGTCTCCGACTACGTGGTCGACGTTGGACCTGGCGCCGGTGTCTTGGGCGGAGAGGTCGTCGCACAGGGCCATCCCAGCACCCTCGCGGGCGAGGACTCCAGCACCGCTCGCTACCTCCACGGCTTGGACACCCTGCCCTTGCCAGAGGAGCGCAGGGCTGGGAATGGCCACGCCATCGGCATCGTCAACGCACGTGGAAACAACCTGAAGGGGGTCACGGTCTCCATCCCCCTGGGCACCATGACCTGCGTGACCGGGGTCTCCGGCAGCGGAAAGAGCACCCTGATTGTGCAGACCCTCGAGCGGGTCCTCACGCGCCACTTCTATCCAACGGCCAAGGGCGCGCCTGCCTGTGATCACGACGAGGTCACAGGCCTGGAGCAGATCGACAAGGTCATCGTCATTGACCAGCAGCCCATCGGCCGCACCCCACGCAGCAACCCCGCCACCTACACGAAAGCCTTCGACCACATCCGTAAGCTCTTCGCAGCGCTGCCGGAGTCCAAGGTGCGCGGCTACAAGCCCGGACGCTTCTCCTTCAACGTGGCCGGTGGCCGCTGTGAGGAGTGCCAGGGTGCCGGGGTACAGACCATCGAGATGCAGTTCCTGGCGAACGTGCAGGTGGAGTGCGAGGCCTGCGGCGGGAGGCGCTTCAACGAGGAGACCCTGGAGGTCCGCTACAAGGGCAAGAACATCACGGAGATCCTGGCCATGTCCATCTCGGACGCGGCCGCCTTCTTCTCCGCGCACAAAGGCCTGGCGCGCACCCTGGAGACCCTGCTGAGCGTCGGTCTTGGCTACGTGGCCATGGGTCAGCCCAGCACAACCCTGAGCGGCGGCGAGGCTCAGCGCATCAAGTTGGCCAGCGAGCTGCGCCGCCCGGGCACCGGCAAGACCCTCTACATCCTGGACGAGCCCACGACCGGCCTGCACTTCAAGGACGTGGTGCGACTGAACCAAGCCCTGCAGCGCCTGGTAGACAAGGGCAACACCGTCCTGGTCATCGAGCACGACCTGGACCTGATCAAGGTCTGCGACCACGTCCTGGACATGGGCCCCGAGGGCGGAAACGCAGGCGGCGAGTTGGTGGGCACGGGCACACCCGAGCACATCGCCACCCTGGACACCCCCACGGGCCGCGTCCTGGCTGCGCTGCCCGACTTCGGCGGGCCACCGACGCAGTTCAAGCCTCAGCGCAGCGAACGCACATCGGAGCAGAGCGATCTGGTGCTCACCGGCGCCAGCTGCCACAACCTCAAGGGCATTGACGTTCGCATCCCCCAAGGCAGCTTCACGGTGGTGACCGGCCCCAGCGGCAGCGGAAAGAGCAGCTTGGCCTTCCACACCATCTTCGCCGAAGGGCAGCGCCGCTACGTGGAGTGCATGAGCACCTATGCTCGGCGTTTCCTGGGCCGCCTGGACCGGGCGCCCGTGGAGAAGATCGAAGGCTTGGCGCCAGCCATCGCCATCAACCAGAAGCGGGCAGGTCGGAACCCGCGCTCTACGGTGGCCACGGTCACCGAGATCTACGACTACCTGCGCTTGCTCTTCGCGCGTATTGGCGAGCCACACTGCCCTCGCTGTGGCAAGGACGTGCTGGGCTTTTCGCCGAGCCAAGGAGCACGGGCCCTCCAACGCGAAGGAGGCCGCGGGTGGATCTGCGCCCAGCTCCCCCCCTTCGAGGCGGCAGAAGAAGCCCGGGTCGAGCTTCGCCAAGAAGGCTTCCTGCGTCTGCTCACAGGCCAGGAGGAGGTCCTGCTGGAGGACTCGGCTTCAGCAGCTCTGCTGGCCCAGGGCGCAACCTTGGTCATCGACCGTGTGGCGCCAGAGACGAGCCCGCGCAGTCGCTTGAGCGAGGCACTGCAGAGCGCCTACGCACGGGCCCATGGCCAGGCGCTCTACCGGCAACGCGGTGGCGCGGACCTGTTGCTCACCGAACGGCCGACCTGCCCCGACCATGGTCCGGTCTTGCCGCCCGAGCTGACCCCACGGCACTTCTCCTTCAACTCCTGGGTCGGCGCCTGTCCGACCTGCGATGGATTGGGCGTGGCCACTGGTGTGGACCCAAGCCTGCTCATGCCAAAGCCGCACCTGGCGCTCTGGAGCGCTCTGGACCCACGGGTGGGCTCCTCGCTCAAGCGCTCCAAGAAGCAGCGCGGACGGATCCTGGCGTTGCTCAAAGAACTGGGCTTGAAGCTCAGTGACCGCGTAGAGAGCTACAGCGAGGCTCAAGTGGACGCGCTGCTCTACGGCCTACCCGGCGTTGAGCTGACGGCCAAGTGGACCAAGCAGTGGGGCAAGACCAAGAACCGGGTGGTCGAGACCTTTGAGTGGGAGGGCATCAACACCATCCTGGACGCCTGGAGCAGCGACGTGGGCTGGCTGCGTCGGGAGGGAATCTGCCCCAAGTGCAAGGGCGGCAAGCTGCGCCCGGAGATTCTCTCGATCACCATCCAGGGCCAAAGCATCACCCAGACGACCGAGCTGACGGTCATCGACGCCTTGGCCTTCTGGCAGAGCCTGGAGCTGGGCGAAGCCGATGAACAGGTCGCTGAACAGCCCCTGCGCGAGGTCGAAGGGCGCCTGCAGTTCATGGTCGATGTGGGTCTGGGCTACCTGAGCCTAGACCGCGCGGCCCGCACCCTGAGCGGCGGTGAGTCCCAACGCATTCGCTTGGCCACCCAGCTCGGCAGCGGCTTGACGGGCTGCATCTATGTCTTGGATGAGCCCACCGTTGGTCTACATCCGCGCGACACCCAGCGCCTCTTGGGCACCCTGCAAGGGCTCAAGGCCCTGGGCAACACCGTGCTCGTCGTTGAGCATGACGCCGAGACCATCCTCCAAGCCGACTACGTCTTAGACATGGGCCCAGGGGCCGGCGAGGCGGGCGGAAGCATCGTCTCCCGCGGGACACCGGCGGAGCTGATGGCGGACCCCGCCTCACTGACCGGCCGCTACCTGAGCGGCGCAGCCTCCATCCCCCAACCTGAGCGCCGACGCGCCCAGGGCAAGGTGATGAAGATCCAGGGCGCCCACGCCAACAACCTGCACGACGTGAGCGCCAGCTTCCCCTTGGGTTGCCTGACGGTCGTCACCGGTGTCAGCGGCTCAGGCAAGAGCTCCCTTGTGATGGAGTGCCTCGTTCCCGCCATCCTGGCCAAGCAGAAAAAGAGCGCGCCGCCCGCCCCAGTGGCCAAAGCGAGCATTCCCAGCAGCCTCAACAAAGTGGTCGTGGTGGACCAACGTCCCCTCTCGGGCTCTCCGCGCAGTACGCCGGCGACCACCACCAAGATGATGGACCGCATCCGCAAGCTCTACGCCACCACCGCCGTGGCGAAGGTCAACGGCTGGGGGCCAGGACGCTTCTCCTACAACGCCGCCACCGGACGCTGCCCCCACTGCGAGGGCCGCGGCTTCACCTTGGTGGAGATGCACTTCCTCTCCGATGTGTGGGTCCTCTGCGAGCAGTGCAAGGGCAAGCGCTACAACGCGGCGACCCTCTCCGCCCGTTGGAAGGGATTGAGCATCGCCGACGTCCTGGACCTGCGGGTCGAGCAAGCCATCGCGTTCTTCTCCGCACACCGCAGCATCCGTCGCGTGCTCGAGGCCATGCGCGATGTCGGCTTGGGCTACCTCAAGCTGGGCCAGTCCGTGACCACCCTGAGCGGCGGTGAGTCCCAGCGCCTCAAGCTGGCTCGAGAGCTGAGCGGCAAGACCGAAGACGTGGTCTACGTGCTCGATGAGCCCACGACCGGACTGCACATGGACGATGTGGCCAAGCTGGTGCAGGTGCTCCAGACCATGGTCAACGCCGGAGCCACCCTGGTCGTGATCGAGCACCACCCAGAGCTCATCGCCAACGCCGACCACATCATCGATGTGGGGCCTGAAGGCGGGAGCGGTGGCGGCCACGTCGTGGCGATGGGAACACCAGAGCAGGTGGCCTGCTCAGGCACCCCAACAGGTCATGCGCTCGCACCCTTGTTCTAGGGCGCTGAGCTACCCAAAGCTCATGGCCAGGAAGCCCCAAGCCGAGATCAGATTCTCTGGCTGATAGGCCCCGGTGAGGGGGTTGTCAGGCTGCGCCTGCTCCAGACCGTAGCCGTAGACGGTCGCGGCGCCCAAGTAGAAGGACTCGCCGATGGGGATCTGAGCCCGGGCTCCGATGCCCAGGTGCCAAGGGAAGAGGTAGCCCACAGTGAGCTGGGCCACGGGCACACCAAAGCCAATGTAGGGATGGGCTCTGAGCCTCAGGTCGCTGGTCCCAGAGGACAGGGTGTTGTCGCTGCCTACGGGAATCCCCACGTCCACGCCAACGCTGAGCGCGAGTGGACCGGGGCGCAGCTGCGCGCTGAGGCTGCCCACAGGCATGACGGCGTTCACCGAGGCCTTGGTGTGGGGGGTGCGGTCGGGCTTGGACAGGTACATGTCACCGTCGTACATCCAGCCAACACCAAGGGCGGCTTGCAGCGAGAAGAAGGACACCTCTTGGGGGCCATCCGCCTGGTCCACGCGTATCGCCGAGCTGCCTTGGACTTCGTAGATCACGGGTCCCTTCCTGCCGTCGACCACCAGGTGCAGGGGCTGGTGGGAGGAGAGGCTGAAGGTGCGGACCACCCGGTCCTGCAGTGCCAGAGCCTCTGGGCCTTCGGCCAAAGCTGCGGCCAGCAGCTCCAGGTCCGAGGCCATCGCAGGCACCTCGACCATCCAGTCTTGTCCGCGGCTCAGCCGGGCGCTCTCGCGCGCGACGCTCTCTCCGTCCACTTCAACGCGCACCCAGTGCCGTCCAGGAGCGACTGGGACGCCTAGGGCCGCAGACTGTGGAGCGCCTCCATCCACCACGACCATCGTTCCCGGAGGGGCTCCGAAGATGCGCACTGTGGCCTTTGGGGCCAACTGGATCTGCGCACGCACTTCGTCGAAGGCCAAGCGCTCCGCTTCCTCGGAGATCAGCTCGTCGCCAACCGCCCGAGAAGGGTCCAGAGCCGCAGCGTCGATCCAGGCCTGGGGCACGACCGTCTCGTTCAACTCCCCTCGGTAGCCCTCGGCTGCGGGGTCCGTGGCCAGGTCCCCTTGGAAGTAGCGAGCGACCGCATAGCCCTGAAAAACCAAGGCGTTGTACAGCAAGTCCCGGTCAGCTTCGTCGCGGACCGCGGTCACCCCGTCGGTGGCAGCCTTGAGCCGGCTCATGATGGCCAGCTCCCCATCGAACTCGTCTGCGAGGGGCTTGACCGCCTCAAGCTCCGATGCCAAGCGGGTGAGCGCAGCCAGATCCGCATCGGACAAGACGGCGGTGGGCAGCAGTTCAGTAGACTCCACCCGCTTGAGGGTGGGATAGAGCGCCGGGTCTGACTCCATGCCAAGGAAGAGCACGCCCCCGGTCATGACTTGCTCTTGAGCCGGCGGGGCATCGTCTTGAGCGAAGGCCGGAGAAAGCGCCAGCAGAAGGATCAGCGACATGTGAGTGCCCCTTGGGTCGGGGTGCAGGTGATTCCAGTGGGCTTGGTGACGTTGGTGCTGCCCTTGAGGGTCGCGCCATCCACCTCCGCACGCACAGTGCAAGTCCCGGCAGGCAGCTCACGAAGCAGAGCAGAGCTGCTGCCGCTTCCAGAGACATCGCCACAGGAGACGGCGACGCTGCTCGCCCCAGGCACGCTGAACTTGGCGGAGCGAAGGCGTGGGCCAACGACCAGAGGCTCGTTCTCTGGCTCTTTGATCTCAGGCTCCGCGACCTTGGGCTGGGTGTCCACCTTGGGCTCCCGCACCTTGATCGGCTTCGGGTCGTCGATGGCCTGCGGATCGAGCGCCTGCGCTTCGACCGCCGGGTCTTCAATCTCTGCGAGCTCAACCACTTCCACAACCTCGGGGATGGGGTCCGGGGCCGGTGTGGTCACTCGCACCTCGTCTTGGGGCACCGGAAGCGGCAAGTCGGGCGCTTGCGGACCCGGGCGAGAGAAGTAGAACGCGCCAAGGCCGATCAGCAGCGCCGCAGCGATCCCGATGACCCAAGGCATCGCACCCTTCTTCTCTGGCTCCTCTTCCTCTTGAGGCGGCGCCGCTGCTGGAGCCAGCGGCTGAGAGCTCGTGGCGCTCCCTTCAGGGGCTGCGTCGGGCTCCTCGCTTGGACCGAAGTCATCGAAGACCAGCGTGGGGTTCGAGACGGGCTTGGCCGGGGCCGCGCTGCCGCCTGTTGTGAGCCCCTCTTCCGTCAATACACCCCGGGCAGGCCGGGTCTGGTCATCGAACACTTCCGGCAGCTTGGCCAGAGCGCGCTCGCTGAACACATGCAGGGCCTCTCCCTCAAAGCGCTTGGCCAAGTCCTTGGCTCCAGCCGCCAGCATCCCTGCAGTGGGACGATCCTCTACCTCGTAGGCCAAGCACCCCTGGAGCAAGGTGAGCCACTGCTCAATGGCCTCTTCAGGTTGTCCAGCCAGCTTGTCGCGCACACGCTCAAGGGCGACCTTGACCTGCAGCTCCTGGGCATCGGGCTTGAGCTCTACCCGACCCAGTGCTTCGCCAGCCAGCAGCTCGTAGGCCACACAGCCAACAGCAAAGACATCTCCAGCTGGGACTTCTGGCTCCCCGATGAGGCGCTCTGGAGAGAGGTAGCCCAGGCTGCCGTAGCGAATCTGGCCTGTCTTGGCCTCGCGGCCGCTGAACTCGGCCCTGGCGATGCCAAAGTCGAGCACCTTGACCTCGCCCGAGGGAGTCAGGCGAATGTTGCTGGGCTTGATGTCTCTGTGGACCACGCGAAGAGGCTCCTCGCCACCAGCTTTGCTCGACCACGCCGCATCCAAGGCCCCAGCGACCCCGCTGACCACCTCCATCACCGCGACCGGCCCCATGTCCTCCCCGAGCTGCTCCCGAGCTTGGATGACAAGCTCCAGATCGTAGCCCTGGATGTGCTCCATGACGATGGCCCAGCGCCCATCCAGTCGGAGCAGATCGTCGACCCGAACAATGTTTCGGTGCTGAAGGCGACCCAAGAGCCGCGCTTCGTCTCGCAGGCGCTTGGAGGCGTCGGCGAAGTTGCTGAGGGACTCGTTGAGCAGCTTGACCGCCACGTCCTTCTTGAAGCCCCCCATGGACTCCATCTCAGCCAAATACACGGTGCCAAAGGCCCCGCTTCCCAGCTCACGTTTGAGGGTAAAGCGCCGCTCGCTGCCCACTCAAAGCCCCACGTTCTGGTTGCCGATGCAGTCTTCGCTGTCCGAGACAACGATCTCAGAGAGTGAAACATCGCTGCCGTTGTCGACCATCTCGTCTGGGAGAGGGCCGTGGGTGTTCTGACGCAGCGCCGCATACAGGGTGTAGGGGCCTGGCTCCAGCGGGTTTGGGAGGTCGAGGACTTCGCCATCTCCCACTGCCACGTAGCTCAGGAGATCGGGGTCATCGATGTACAGGTGCCAGTGACCCTGGCCCTCAACATCCACCGTGCTGGGATCTTCCAGAACGAAGTTCTCCACCTGCACGACGACCTGGAAGTCAGGACAGATGTCTCGTCCCTTTTCCGAATCCGAGAAGTGGTCCGGGTTCGGAAAGAGGAGGGTGATGGTCGGCACCAGCGCCTCCGGACCGACGTACTCCGGAGGGGCGCATGCAAAGACAGAAAGGATCAGTGGCAACATTGGCTGAAGTATACAGCCTGGGTGCGTGCTCTAGGTTTACGCGACCTTATCTGATGCGGACCATGCACTCAGCAGGAAGGACGTGCGCCTCTTCCTCCAGGTTCAACAACCCGTATGACTGACTCACGACAACGTCAGCCCCCTCGTCCAGGCAAAGCTGCCGCAGGTTGCGAAGGGTGTTGCCAGGTCGCGCTTGGTACACACAGAAGGCCGCGATGCGCAGATCGTCCAGGCCGCCTTGGGCCTTGACCCATTCAGCGAGGGCTTCGGTCGGCCCGACGCCCTTCCAGCCCAGACCAAAGGTCGGCGTTCCCAGGATCAGACCGGCGTAGTCAAAGGGGTCTATGTCAGCCGGCACGTCCTCCAGACTGAACACATCCACTTCGAAGGCACGCTGCTCCAGCCGGCGCACCATGTCGGGCACCACCTTCGGGGTCAAGCCCTTCTCGGAGTCATGAACCAACAACAAACGCAAAGGAGTAAATGGCATGCCCCTCCTTTTCCTCCTCCGTGGCCCATCGTCAACATCCCAAGGGCAAGTTCGCGATGGCCCAGACGTGAAACTTGGGTCAACCAGGGGGTGACATGGCCTCCACAAGTTGACCTGGACAAGCCGCAGGAAGTAAAAGCGTGCTTCGTGCATCGCGCGCGGAGGAGTACGTCAACATGGCCCGATGGCTCGTGTCCCAAGGTGACCGTCAGTTCTCAGCTTCAGATCTGGATGAGCTCAAGCAGCTCGCCCGGGAAGGCAAGGTCACCCAGACGGACATGATCCAGCCTCCGGGTGCCAGCGACTGGCTCTACGCCACTGAGCTCCCAGAGCTCAAAGGCCTGCTGCAAGGCGGCAGTACAGACGATCTCTACGAAGAGGACGACGTCCCCAAGCGCAACATGTTGCCCTTGGCCATCGGTCTGCTCGCAGTGATCGGCGTGGGTCTCTACTTCGCATACGACAGCTACACCAAGCTGCCAGAGGCCTCCGACCTGGAGCTCTTGGGCGAGGGTGGCATGGCCATGAGCGAGGTGCTGATCACTGGCAACTCGCCCCTGATGGACAAGCCGGACGGCGCACAAGTCGGCACCGTCGAAAAGGACAGTCAGGCCTCGATTCTGGGCAAGCGCGAGGGCTGGTACCACATCCGCAGCGCCGCCGGCCAAGACGGCTACATCAAGACCGAGAACGCGATTCCGGCCTACATGTTCGCCGACGCGGAGACCCAGCAGGACCACGATCCGCTCTACAACCCGAACGACTACGTCTCGGTGAAGAACGCCTCTTGGATGCAGCTGGATGCCCGCAACAAGAACTTCACCCTCTTCCAGTTCATGGTTCACAACCAGTCCAAGTTCCCCATGACCGACCTGGTCTTGGTGGCGACCATCAAGGACAAGAACGACAAAGAGCTCGAGCGTGTGGAGATCGCCGTCGAAGGCATGATTCCCCCCCACGAAGCGACGATGATTGGCACCATCGAGCAAGACGATGGCACCAAGCGTTTGGTGACCACGGTGACGTACCAAGAGATGTCTCAGACCGACACAGGGCTCCCCAAGCTCTGGACTGACGGCGTTGGGGTAGAGCTTCAGGCTCCTGGCTTCAGCGAGGCCAACATTACCGTTCTTGAGGTTCGGGCCGTCCCGCCGACCAACTAGCGCGCGGGTCACGGCATCTCAGCCGGCCCTAGCAAAGCCTTCAGCGCGGCGCCCTTTCAGCGCAGCGTCGCGGTCCCCAGCAAGCCGATGTAGCTCGCGCCTTCCAGTGTGTTTCCCGTCTTGGGATTCACCTGGCTGCTGCCTTGGCGTCGGGAGAGTTGGATGCTCATCAGCGCCCCGCTTGGATAGCCAGTGAACAGGCTGGCCGGCAGCGTGGCCCCGCCGTTGTCCTCGGTGTGGCAGTAGAGCTCACCGATCACCGCGCTGCCTGCCGGGTTGTAGATCGTCAGCCAGATCAAGAAGCTCTCAGACTGACCACTGGGCGACCACGTGAAGGTCACGTTGTTGCGGTTGATGTCCGTGAAGGCGCTCTGGCTGGGATTCAGGATGCTGATCGGCTGGATGTCGTCGAAGCCCGAGGTCGTCTCCATCACGTCGTTGACGCTCCAAGCAACGTCCGGCACCTGCAGATCGTAAGCGCTGTTCCAGAGCTTGTCCTCGGTGCCCAGGCTGGAGCTCAGGTACACGCCAGCGCTCCCCCGCTGAAGGCCCACGCTCGTGGATCCAGCGCTGACGTAGGCCCATGTGCCCAAGTCGTTGTAGGAGCTGGCAGGGGGCGAGCTGGCAGAGGTCGTCTCGCAGGTCCCCTGGGGCGGCAGGTCGTCCAGCCAGCTCGCGCTCACAGGGTCGTGGAAGGCCGCCGCAATGCTGAACTCCAAGCTGCTGGGCGCACTGAAGCACTCTGGGCAGCCGTAGACCAAGTAGCTGTACTCCACCAGGCCTTCGGTCAGCCCCGTGATGGGCACATCCGTGTCCGTGTCCGTGTCCGTGTCCGTGTCCGCGTCTGTGTCGGCGTCTCCTCCTCCCTGGCCGTAGTAGAAGCCTTGGTAGGCCACCGCCTCCTCGTCGCCGTTGACGACCTTTACGTCCACCGGCCCAGCGACGGGTACCTCAGGCGAGGTCACCAGGAGCTGCCCGCTGCCCAACACGGTGGCATCGAGCTCTAGGCTCCCGAAGAAGACCTGCGGGTCCAGCCCAAAGCCCTCGCCCAGAATCTGGACCGAGGTTCCCCCAGAGAGCGGCCCCGTCGCAGGCTCGATGGCTGTGATGCAGATCCCCTCGCAGGGGACCTCGAGCTGAGAGTCGCTCTCTGGCAGCGAATCTCGCTCCAGGCCATAGGTGCCGCAAGCAACCAGCAGCAGGGGCAAAACCAAGGGTCTACCAGCGCAAGCTGTAGAAATTGGACTGGTCGTAGCCCGTGTAGTAGTAGCCCCAATTGTCTGGGAAGTGGTCGCAGAAGCTACCGGTCTCCGTGCCACACCAGCCTGCACCAAATCCAGCCCGGATCTGCGTGCTGCTGATGCCCATGTCCGCCTCGTTCCATGCCAGTCGCACCGTGGTGCTGTCCGGGTAGGTCACCGTGGGCTTGGCGAGGGTCACAAAGGCTGAGTCGTAGCCTTGCAGCTTGGCCGAGGTGCCCTGAAGGCTGAGGCGGTAGAAGGTGTAGTCGCCAGAGCTGGCCACAGCCCACATCTCAATGAAGGCGGTGCTGGTGTCAAAGGCGCTGGCCGTGAGGTACTCCAACTCAAAGACGCCGCCGCTGACACGGTAGCGCGCGTTCACCAGGTCCACGGTGTAGCCGCCGGAGCTGTCCCCGATTGGGTCGTTGGCGGTGCTCACGTAGAGCCAAGGGGCTTCACCCAGCACGATCTGGGCCTCGCTGGTGTACTCCACGCCGTTGGCGTCGGTCATGGTCATCAGCAGGTCCAAGGTCTCGCCGAGACTGGCCCCCGCCTCGACGCTGACCTCGAAGTCTTTGTCCTGGCTCACCCCAACGTCCAGGCTGCCCAGCAGCGTGCTGCTGCCATCGACCGTCGAGTCTGCGGTGCTGGAGCTCTGGCGGGTGAGCACAGCGCTCACCAAGCCGGTGGCACCCTGGTCACCCAAGTTGGTGATCTCGATGTCCAGGTCCGCGGTCTCGCCGGGCTCCAACAAACCATCGTTGTCGCCACCGCTGCGGTCGTCGATCTCGATGCTGGTGATGCGCAGAACGGGCCAAGGAACGGACATGGACACAGGCACGGACCACGACTCCAAGCCGTCGTTCAGGGCCAAGTCAGCGACCACAGAGGTGCTGTCCACGTGGTCATCGGAGACCTCGACCTGAAAGCCCGTCAGAGTTCGGCGGGCGCCTGCACTCCAAACATTGTTGGTCAGGTTCTTGGGCCCACCGCTGACCACGCTGAGATCGGAGTCACTGCTCGTGAGCTCCGCGACCACCGCGCCAGCGCTGTCTGCCCCTTGGTTGGTCAACTCAATGCTCAGGTCGACCGTGTCCCCAGGCTGAATGCTGCTGGGCGTTGTGGTGAGCAGCGTGATGACCGGTAGAGGGGGCTCAGGCACATAGGCCAGGGCCTCCGTACCGCCACCGAGCACGGGCGGCAGTACCGCCGCGGCGTACTCCTCGCCACCGTAGCCCAAGGTAAAGCTGTCGAATGAACCGATCGCATCACCACTGACCTTGGCGTACCAGCGCTGGCTGGGGTCCGGGGGCAGCAGATCGTAGCGGTCGGTCAGGTCCACATCCACAGTGAGCACGCCAGCTTCGGGCTGCCCGCTGTACACGGTCTCCGACCAGATGGGTGCATCTGGGGCACCCACGCCGAGCTCAATCTGGAGCAGATCCCCGGTGCTCAGGTCCAAGACGACCTGCCCGGAGCTCTCAACGCCGACCAGGAAGGTCTGCGCGAAGACCCAGGTCTTCTCCCCTTCGGTCACGCTGAACTGGAGGGGCAAGCGGCTGTTGTCCGGCCACTCACCGTCCACCGTCAGCTCAAAGTCCGCACTGGCGCTGCCCAGGGCAGCGATGCTGGGGATCTCCACCACCGGCGAGGCCACAGTGGCTCCCCCGGAAGGCATGCTCAGCTCTACGCTCAGCGGACCACCCGCCAAGTCGACCAGGTTCTCCAAGGCCAGGCTCAGAGTCGTCGTCTCCCCCGGATGCACCGGGTCAGGAGACCAAGAGATGCTGGGACTTAGGTCCACGGACAAGACGTCAACGGCGACATCATCGATGTACCAGTCGTCCGTTGCTGCACCGGCATAGCGCCAGGCCAAGTACACGGCCCGCTCGCCTGCAAGATCAGAGAGCTCGACCACGACCGAACGCTCAAAGCTGCCGTCGGCAGGAGGGGCCAGGTCGACCAGCTTGGTGAAGTCCCCATCACTGGGAATGCGGGAGCCCGTGGACACCCAGAGTGAGTGGTCCGCACCTGCAGGCAACTGACCGAGCTCGTTCCAGGTCACCTGGGTGCGGCCGGCCGCGCCAAAGTCCAGCGCTGGCGTGATGAGGTAGTCGTCGATCACCTTGGAGGAGTCCGAGTTGCGCAGATGCGCGATGCTGGTCTCCCCGTTTGCGGCCCGCGAGCTGCTCAAGGCCCAGGGGCTTCCGCGGAACTCCACGGAGTCCTGTGCCCAGCCAAGTCCCCAGAGATCCGAGGAGGTGTCATCGAGCTCGAAGTCCTCCACAAATGGGAGGGCCTCACCGATGACCTGCACTTCGACGCTGAAGGCATCGGGGTCGGGATCGGCGGGCAAGAAGCTGGTCGCTGGGAACTCTCCCAAGTCCACGGCCCGGATGTAGTAGGTCATCGCGGGCGAGCTGACCTCGGCGCCGGGAATCTCTCCACTCCACTCTTGCCCCCCATCGGAAGCTTCGAGCTCGAGGGTGTTCCAGAAGGCACCGCCTTCGGTGCGGTAGTAGAGCTTCAGCTCCCCCACTCCATCGGGATCCTCCGCCGTCACCGAGACTGCGATGGGCTCTCCAACCAGCACTGCAGCGGCGCTTGGGGTGTGGGCCAGCTCGGGGCCCAAGAGCTCAACTTGGCTGTCTTCGGTCTCGTCTTTGGAGCATGCGAGCAGCAAGAGCCAGATCATTGGGACTCCTCGAAGCACTGGGGGTCGACCGGGTCCAAGATCGGCGGCAAGGTTGGAATTTCCTTGGTCGAGTCGTCCTCGTCGTAGAGCCAGCAGTAGGTCGCGCACTGGTAGGTCACGATGTTGCCGTTGAAGTCCCCTACGGGCAGGCAGCCGTAGCCGGATGGGCAGTCGGTGTCGGTCTCGCAGACCACGCCGCAATAGTCGTTGGCGCCCCAGTTCAGGCAGAGGTTCTCGCCGCCTCCGCCACAGTCCGCGTCCGAGTTGCAGGACTTGCAGTAGTAGCCGCTGGCCTCGTAGCAGTCCCCCGAGGCGGTGTTGCAGAACTCGCCAAATCCACAGTCCAACTGTGTGTCTCGGCAGGAGCCAGGCACACACTCACGCACGTCGGTGTTGCAGATGTCCCCGGGGTAGCAGTCCGAGTCTTCCAAGCAGCCGTCCGTGCACTGCCGCTCATCGCAGTACTGCTCAATGCCACACTGGTCCGAGGTGGCGCAGGGGATCTCCAGGCAGGTGCCTTCCATGCAGATCGAACCAAAGTCGCAGGCGAGCTCCTCGGAGCACTCCACCTCAGGCTGACAAGCCAGCATCATCAGGATGAACATTCAGTTGGTCCCTTCGTCGGTGTTCTCAGTGCCTGTGGCACGGAGTTCGTACTCCACCGTGATGTAGGTATTCGGCGCGGGGACCTGCCCCTCTTCGAAGCGGACGGCGTTCCTCTCAACGACATAGCTCCAGTCCACACCCTCTTCCAAGGTGCGGATGTAGGAGTCCAAGTTCTCGCTCTCATAGAGATCCACCTCGAAGGAGGTCGGGTTCGGATTGCCTGAGAGCTCGAACTCAACAGCCAGTCCCGAGAGGATCAGACCCAGCTCAGCCGCGATGGGCGAGAAGTCTTGGTCACAGATGGACTCCACCAAGCCTTCCGTACGGTTGGCCAGATCGACGTAGCGCTTGCCATAGTCGGCCACGCCATCGGCGCTGCTGCAAGAGGGCTCCCCGCTGAACTCGGGAGCGCGCTCTCCGACCACTGCGGAGATGTTGAAGCGCTGGTGGTCGCGGTAGGCGCTCTCACCCTTGAGCTCCGTGAAGAAGCGCAGGTAGTCGTTGACCGGCAGAGCCGAGTCGTCGTCCTCGTCCGAGACAAAAATCAGGGAGAGGTTGGCCTCTTCCCGCAAGAAGCCCGCGTTCACGGTGCTGAGCAGTGGCTCGCTCAGTCCCAGGCGTGCGGCCTGGTAGCCCATCTCGATGCCTGCACCAGAGGTGCCCTGGGCGACCATCTCGGAGAAGATCTCGCTGGCTCCTTCGGTCTCGGGCGTGATCACGACGACGTTGTTGTTCAGGGTGAAGTCCGGCCCCATGGCCACGCTGCCGTCCACACCGCCGTTGGCGCTGCTGTCGCTGCTGCGGGCGAGGACCAGGGTTCCGCCAGCAGCCAAGCTGGTGCCCGTAGGGATGGTGAAGTCGTTGCGGCCGCTGTCACTGAGGTGCATGCCGCCCAGATCGAGGGTCACGTCCGTGGTGATGTTCCTAAGCTCCACCCACTCGCCTTGGTCATCCGCGACCGCGGACGGGTTCGCCATGAACTCCGTGATGATGAGCTGGCCGACCTTGGGCGCGGTGCCCGCGGTGTCCGGACCGCCCGTATCGTCGGTGGCCGTATCGTCTGTGGAAGAGTCGGCGGTGTCTCCACCACTGTCGCCCGTCTCCCCTGCCAGCTTCGCGCTGCAGGAGTCGTTTTCAGCTCCGGGAGTGCCCAGGTCCCCATCGCCATAGGCGCTCTTGGAGGGACACCAGCTGGCCTGGACGTCGTTGTCAGTCGCGCTGTAGAGGCTGGGATCCAGGCTCATCGAAGCGCCTTCCACAATCTCCCAGTCACGAGTGAACTCGACCCGGTCAATGACCGCCCCCGTCGCCGAGGTCAGCCGAATCTCATCGTCACCGCCGACAAAGCGGCCGGAGAACTGCTCCTGCACGGTGTCCGTGGTGACCACCGAGATCTGGTAGTCCACATCGACGCCGTCGAAGTACTGGATGAAGCTGTCGAAGTTGGACGCCAGCTTGTCCTGCTCCTCAAACATGGAGCAGGAGTTGTCTACGACAAGCAGCACGTCCACCTGGTTGCGTCCATTCTGCTGGAACACGTCGGTGTACTTCTGGTTGTAGAACTCGTAGTCGCTGCAACCGGCCATTCCAAGAATGCCGAGCAGCCAGAGCTTCTTATTCACCGGTGTCCTCCGTCTCTTCCGCTTCCAGATCTGAGCCGCCGCCCACATCCAGTTGATCGACCATGGCCACCAGGAGTGCATCACTCAGACCAGGAGTCTGCGTGTTCCAGTGGAAAGAGCTGAAAATCACGCGCCCGCGCCCAGCCTCGAAAGAGAGCAGCAAGGGCACACCTGTGATGTCCGCGTAGCCCTCGGTGTCCGAGACCCGGTAGCTGACATCTGCCGTGGCGTAGACCTCTACGTCCGAGGCCACAGACTCAGCCAAGGCCCAGTTGGTGTAGTTGAAGTCCACCGACATGGTCTCGGCGCCCAGATCCGTGATGAGGCCGTCGTTGGTCAGAGTCGCGGTCACTTTGCCAGCTGAGCCCACTTGAGCGACGTCAAAGGGGCTGCCGTCCGCGTCGCCTTCGTCGCCGTAGAACTGAACCCGCTCGGGCCAGAGCGCCTCGATGATGTCGTAGCTCCAGTCAGAGACGATGAGCGTGCGTCCGTCTGCCTCCACAAAGTCGGCGATGTTGGCCAGTGCGTCCGGATCCGTGAGGAACTGGTCGTCCGCCTCCACGCCATTCCAGGTGTACTCGCCGAAGCCGCGGGCGCCGGAGTTGATGAACACGGCGTCTTGGCGGCTGATCTCAGCCCGACCGCGGTCGTCCACGAAAGTGAACAAGGTCTCTGCTTTCAGGGCAAGTGCGGCAGGGTCGACGCCGTCCTCGTAGGCCGGGCCCGCGATGAAGCCTTCGTAGATGGTGTGGGCAACGTCCAAGCGGCCCAGGTTCAGCTGCACACTGTCAAAGTCACCTGCGACCACCGCGACGGCATCGTAGGGCTGCGCGACGATCTCGTTCTCAGTGCAACCCAGGCTTGTGGCCATGGGTAGCAGCAAGAGCGAAGCACCGGCAATTCGGCTGGGGTTCCAGCGCGACATGGGTTCTCCCTCCTCGACTACTCGAGGATGAACGCGGCCTGTAGGTAGATGTAGGAGTCGGCTTTGTTCTGCTGGTAGATGCTGTTGCGCAGACCGAACTCGCGACCGCTGATGATGCTGTACGCGATGAAGTAGACGGGACCAGGGTCCAGCAGGCTGAGCTCGGAGGCCAAGTAGCTGTGCACGCCGTCGTCCCATGGGATGGACGCTGCCATTCCTGGGTCAGTGGTTCCGTTGTAGGTGGTGCCGCTGATCTCGGTGTAGAAGATGGCGTCGGGGTAGGTGCAAGCACCCAAGCCGCCCTCGGTGTTGGACCACTGGTAGTTCAGGTCCATGGTGCGGTCCTGGGTGTAGTTTCCAAAGAAGAGGGGCTCGTCCAGGTACCAGTTGCATGGCACCGTGGGCTGGACGTCGTCGATGATCTCCTCGGCCAAGCCGTCTGGATCGCCCTGCAGGTGCAGGTCGTACATGTTGTCCGGCACGTAGTCGTCGATGGTCAAGTCGTAGCCGACGTAGGAGATCATGCCGCTGTTGGAGTCAACGGTCTTCTCCAGCGTGACGGTGTTCGCCTCGGACTCAAGCCAGACGTAGTCACCGGCGGAGACGGTCTGTGGGTTCGGACAGTCCTCGGCGCCGCCAGGAGTGCCTGACCCAATGATGGGACCGACCACGTTGCCGTCGTATGGCGCAGGCTCAGGCTTGGAGCCCGATCCGCTTCCCCCGCTGGGACAGGGTGGGTCCAGAGGGATGAAGAAGGTCGCGCCAGCGCTGACCCGCTCGACCAGCTGGCCCGTCTCGTTGTCCACGCCACGGGTGACGTTGAAGCCAAGCGCGACCGCGACCTCGTCCAAGGACCAAGTCCCGCCTTGCACTTCAAAGGCGTCCGGGATGCGAAGGCCCTCGTCAGCGGTGGTGATGAGGACATCCCGATCCCCCAACTCTGCTGCGTTGGAGAGGGTCATGCGACCCCAGAGGTTCTCGGAGTCCAACACAAAGATGTCGTCTACGCGGATGTCAGGGTTCAGCCCGTCCCCGTCGTAGAAGGTGATGCTGGTCTGGTCCTGGAGGAAGTTGGTGTCCCGTGCCTTGACGGTGAACTCCACCTGGGTGCCTTGGGTGCCAACCGCCGGATCCCAGGACGCCGCCAGAGCAACCCGGTCCACCATGAAGCCGTCATACAAGGTGACGACCTTGGGGCCGTCCTCGGTGTAGATGTCCCGCAGCCCTGGAGAGGCGTCGCCCTCGATGCTGATCTCGGCCTCGAGGAGGGTCTCGCTGATCACGAGCACATCCAGAACGTCTACGTCGTCCCCCAAGTTCACCCAGGTGCGCCCCTCCTTCCACTGGGTGTTGCTGCCCTCGAGCACGATGGAGACCGACTCACCGACCTTGCCGCGATCTGGCGTGACGCTGAAGGTCTCCCCGGTGACCCGGAAGCCCTTGTCGATGCCGTAGCTGCGGCCCGAGGTGTCGATCTGAATGTTGCGCGGTCCAACTTCAGCATCGGGCTCGATGTTGATGTCGGCCAGCAGAGTCCAGCCGTCCTGAACGGTCACCTGCAAGACGTCGATGCCTGCACCCATGGAGACCTGGGTCTGCTCGAAGTCGAAGACCGAGTCCTGGGCGTTGATGGAGACCTGCATGGATCGACCAGCGGGTCCGGCCGGAGGCGAAACCTCGAAAAGGGACGCCGAAGGACTCTCGTCAACGGGCTCCTCTTCGGCATTGTCACAGCCAAGGCTGAGCAAGCCGAAAGCGGACAAGGGAGCGAGCGAGAGCAAAAGCCAGCTGCGCGACATGGAGGCTCCTAAAGGGCGAGGCATGGGGCCCTGCACTATAGCCGCCAGGAATGGCGCATCGCAACGGGCATCCAGCCCCATGGCTGCCTAATCAGCCACGCTCGCGAACATGGTCATCAGGCACATCTCGTCTCCGGTCCCATCCCCCCAGTTGGTGGTCTCGGTAACGGAGGTGCTGTCATAGGTGCAGCGCATGCCGATCCGGTCCTCGGGCTGGATGATCACCGGCTCTTCAAAGACATAGGTGAGCTGCCAGTTGAAGTCCCAACGGGGCACGTCCAACAGGCAGGTCTCGGAGTCATCGGCGTGCTCGATCCAGCCCTGCTCCGCCACACCCAGCTTGTGCATGTGCGGGGCAACTGCCCACAGCTTCAAGGGGACTTGCACGCCCAGGCTGCGGCTGCTCTCCTCAACGTGGGCGCTCTCCCCTGGCGGAATGTTCAGGGAGCCGTCTACCCAGAAGAAGGGGTAGAGCTCTGTTTCAACGCTCTCCTCGACCTTGAGGTTCACCACTGTCGCATCGCTGCTGTCCTGGCTGCCGTTGTTGTAGTGCATCTGGACAACCACGGGCCGTCCGGCGGTCATGCGAACACCAGTGCCTTCCGGGAAGTGCCAGCTCTGGGTCCCAGGGGCCCAGGGCGCCAACATGGAGCTGTCGACGCGGGCATCTCCAAAGCACTGGTAGCCAGGCTCCGTGTCCGCATCATCCAAGGCGTAGGCGTCGGCCAAGGCGGCGTCGCTGCTTGGCGCATAGACGATCATGTGATGCACGATGGCGGGATTGCCAGGCAAGACCTCGAAGGCGGTCAGGAAGCCGTCCTCTTCCAGGCCGGGGTCCACGACGAAGCAGCGGTAGTTGTCGTCGGAGCTGGAGAAGTCCACGTCCACCTCCTCCAAGACCAAGCTGTGGGTCACTCCTTCCAGGTCCAGCTCCACATCGGGAGCCCCTGGGTGCGCCAGCGGGTCTCCCTCCAAGCTCCCGCCCTCAACCCAGTCGGCCAGAGTCTGGATCTCCTCGTCACTGAGCCAGGCGGCGTCCAAGTAGGTGTTGCACTCACCGCTGGCGTCGGCCAAGTAGGGCGGCATCCTGCGGCTTTCCACCGAGTCGAGCACCTGATTGGCCAGGACGCTGACCTGGGCGTAGTCCTCGAGACCAAAGGGACCAATGGCTCCCTCTTGGTGGCATCCAACGCAACGCTCCTGAAGAATCGGGGCCACATGCTCGTTGTAGAGCACCGCGTCCGGATCGACCGTCTCCGTGGTGGGATCACAGGCCAGGGACAAGAGCAAAAGCATTGGGGCACCTTAGGAAGGAGGAAGCGCTGCCTCTTTTAGCTCAAAGTCCTCTTCCAAGGAAGCCAGAAGGTCCCCACAGCCCATCTGGAAGCCCTGCCACGCTCGAAGATGCGGGAAGACCGCGAAGAGCACACCCAGGGCAGCCAAGGCCACGGCGATGGCTGGATCTGAGCCAGCTTTGATGACGCCGCCCACAAGCAGAATGGCGCCGGCGAGCACGTAGAGCCAGGACCAAGTCCGCACCTTGGGGTGGGGCGCCAGCTCTCCTTCGATCCGCACCATACCGGCGGACTCGACGACTCTCCCAACCAAGAGCGGCTGATAGGGGGTCACCCTCTCTGAGCGACGGTTCTGAGCAATGTGCCACTTCTCGTGGTCAGCCCGACCCCAGAAACTGCGTGCCGTGACGGGCGTACGCAGCAAGTGCAACACAATGCCACCAGGGGAGAGCTTGTGGACCAGCTCAAAGGGACCCAGGTGGGGCTCAATGCAGCGCGGAATGCGCGCCTGGAGCTCCTCTAGGTTCAGCGCGGTCTCCAGGACCACTTGGCGCCGAAGGGGCAGCATCAGCCCTGCAGAGCTTGGCGCTGTTGGAGCTTGTCGGCGGCGTGACAGGCCCGCCGCTTCTCCAGCTCACAAACGCAGTCCTCGCCGCCCTTTCCACCGCAGGAACCCTTGAGTTCCTTGTTGGAGAAGATCACGCCTGCGGCCAAGCCGGCCATGGCCAGACCAAAGATTCCGGTCGTGAGTAGCACGGTGGTCATGAGGTCTCTCCTGAGTTCAAGGGCTGACAGGCACAGGGGCCTTAACGGGTGCGCCGCCGCTGGGCTGGAGCTCGGGGAAGTGAGAGCTGCGGATCTCTTCAAGTCCCTCCCCGTTTCGAACGAGCATCAACACCGGCAGCTCGAGGGTCTCGGCCAAGGCCATGCCTTGCTCTGGGCCCATGACATTGAGGGCTGTCGCGTAGGCATCCGCCATCGCGCACTGGGGATGCAGCACCGTCACGCTGGCCAGACCATGGGAGATCGGCTGCCCGCTGCGGGGGTCCAAGGTGTGGCTCTTGCGCTCACCATTGCTCTCGAAGAAGTTCCTGTAGTCGCCGCTGGTGGCCATGCTCAGCGACTCCAGTGCCACCACCTCTTGGATGCCGCCTTGGGCATCGGGTCGCTCAACGGCAATGCGCCAAGGCTCTCCGTCCGACTTTGCCCGGCCAGCCCGAACTTCGCCCCCCACCTCCACCATGTGGCGCTCGTACCCAAGCTCATCCAGTGCCAAGCTGACCTGGTCCACACCGTAGCCCTTGGCGATGGCGCTCAGATCCAGGCGTAGGTCTTCACGCCCCCGGGTCATGGTCCCTGACTGAAGGGTCACGGCCGGAAAGTCCACTTGAGCGAGGGCGAGCTCGATGTCTTCTACCGCAGGGACCTCCCCAGTCGGCGCGCTCGGCCCAAAGCCCCAGAGGTCTACGAGAGGACCAATGGTCGGGTCAAAGGCTCCCCCGCTCTTGTTCCAGACGCCCTGGGCCATCTCCACGACAGCTCTGAGCCCAGCCGAGGTCTGCATGGGCGTGTTGGCCGGCTGGCGGTTGAAGCGGGAGAGCTCCGAGTCCTGCTGCCAGGTGGACATGCTGCTGTTCACAGCGGCCAGCTCTGTGTCGATGCGCAGCTGAATCTCAGCGCGCTGCTCCGGGCTGAGCTGCTGCTGAATCTTGACCGCGTAGGTGGTGCCCATGGTCTGTCCAGCGAAGCTCTCCATCGCATGGGTCTGCTTGGCCTCCTCCATGGCCAACTCGGCCTCGCGACCCCGCTTCAGCCACGTGAAGGTGATCACAGCCAAGAAGGCGCCAGGCAAGATCAAGCGGCGTAGAACCGTCGCCGTGCTTTGGGGTTCAGGGGCCATCGTGGGGCGCTCTCCAGATACGAGACAACCCGCACCAAGAGGCGCGGGTTGTTCGGTTCACAAGGGGGGGTGACTCACCCGCCGAAGTCGTCCAGCATGATGCTCTCGGGCTCAACACCCAAGTCCACCAGCATGTTGATGACAGCCTGGTTCATCATGGGCGGACCACACAGGTAGTACTCAATCTCCTCGGGACAAGGATGCTTCTTGAGGTACTCATCGTGGGCGACCTGGTGAATAAAGCCAGTGAGGCCCAACCAGTTGTCCTCTTCGGTGGCGTTCGAGAGGGCGATGAACCACTGGAAGTTGTCGTTCTCGGCCTGGATGTTGTTGAAGTCTTCAACGTAGAAGGCCTCACGCCAGGAACGAGCGCCGTACCAGAAGGTGACCTTGCGGTCGGTGTGCAGGCGCTTGAACTGGTCGAAGATGTGGGAGCGCATGGGCGCCATTCCAGCACCACCGCCCACAAAGACCATCTCGTTGTCGGTGTCCCGGGCGAAGAACTCGCCGAAGGGGCCGGAGATGGTGACCTTGTCGCCAGGCTTCTGGGCAAAGATGTACGAGGACATCTGACCCGGAGGGACCTTCTTGAAGCCCTTCGCGTCGCGATCCCATGGAGGGGTCGCGATGCGAATGTTGAGCATGATGATGCCCTCTTCGCCTGGGTAGTTGGCCATGGAGTAGGCCCGGGTCACCAGCTCATCCGTCTTGGACACCAGGGTCCACATGTTGAAGCCGTCCCAGTCTCCGCGGTACTCCTCCTCAATGATCATCTCGCCGTAGTTGGCGGTGTGAGGAGGGGCCTCGATCTGGATGTAGCCACCGGCCCGGAAGGGCACAGCCTCGCCTTCTGGCAGGCTGATGACGAACTCCTTGATGAAGGTCGCCACGTTGTGGTTGCTCTTGACGGTGCATTCCCACTTGCGCACGGAGAAGATTTCAGGCTCCACCTCGATGCGCATGTCGGACTTAACCTTGACCTGGCAGCTCAGGCGACAGCCATGACGGGCCTCGCCGCGGCTGATGTGGCCCTTCTCGGTGGGCAGCAGAGAGCCGCCCCCTTCGTGTACGTCCACCTTGCACACGCCACAAGTTCCACCACCACCGCACGCGGAGGGGATGAAGATCTTGTTGTTGGCCAGGGTGTTCAGCAGAGTGCTGCCGGCCATAGTGACGATGGGGTTTTCCTCATCGTCGTTGATGATGATCTTGACCTCGGCTGCGGGGACCAGCTGGGCCCGTGCAACCATCAAGATGCCAACGAGTGTGAGAAGAATGGCGACGAAAGCGCCGATCCCCAAACCTACTACCATCCAGTTCATGATGCGTCCCTTTGGGCTTTAGAGCTGGATTCCGGCGAAGGCCATAAAGCCAATCGCCATCAGTCCGGTGAGGATAAAAGTGATGCCCAGGCCACGCAGCGCGGGGGGCACATTGCTGTACCGCATGCGCTCGCGGATTGCGGCCAATGCGATGACTGCCAAGGCCCAGCCGATGCCGGAGCCCAGGCCATAAACCAGGGACTCACCGAAGTTGTAGTCGCGCTCAACCATAAAGAGGCTGGCCCCCAAGATGGCGCAGTTCACCGCGATGAGCGGAAGGAACACGCCAAGGGCTGCGTACAGGCTTGGTGAGTAGCGGTCCAAGACCATCTCAACGATCTGAACCATCGCGGCGATGGTGCCGATGAAGACCAGGAAGTTGAGGAAGCTCAGGTCCACTTCTGCCAGCTCAGGGGAAATCCAAGCCAGGGCCCCCTCTCGCAGCAGGTACTCGTGGATGACCTGGTTCGCTGGGCAGGTGACTGCGAGCACGAAGATGACCGCGCCGCCCAGACCAATTGCGGTCTCGACCTTCTTGGACACAGCCAGGAAGGAGCACATGCCGAGGAAGAAGGCCAAGGCCATGTTCTCGACGAAGGTCGCCTTGGCGAACAGAGATAGGTAGCTTTCAAGCATCGTCTACTCCTCCGGCTCGATCTGCTCGGGCTTCCAGGCGCGCAAGCCCCAGATGAAGAATCCGATGAGGAAGAAGGCTCCAGGAGCCAGAACCATCAGTCCGTTGGGGTTGTACCAACCGCCCTCGGTGATGGGGTTCAGAATGGTCAGGCCGAAGAGCTTGCCGCTGCCCAGGAGCTCGCGGAAGAAGGCCACGACGATGAGAACGAGGCTGTAGCCCAGGCCGTTGCCGACACCGTCCAGCGCCGAGAGCACTGGACCGTTCTGCATGGCGTAGGCCTCTGCGCGGCCCATCACGATGCAGTTCGTGATGATGAGACCGACGAAGACCGAGAGCTGCTTGGAGACCTCGAAGACGTAGGCCTTGAGCACCTGGTCGGTGATGATGACCAGCGAGGCGATGACCGTCAGCTGCACCACGATTCGGATGCTGGGCGGAATGAAGTTCCGCATCAGGCTGATGATCACGTTGCTGAAGGTCAACACAACCGTGAGCGCGATGCTCATGACGACCGCGGTCTCCAGCTTGGTGGTGACCGCGAGTGCGGAACACACACCCAAGACCTGAAGGGCGATGGGGTTGTTGTTGAAGAGTGGGTCGATCAGCGCTTCGCGCTGGGCCTTCCCAAAGATGCCGTGTTGTGCGCTCACAGGGTCACCTCACCGACTGCATGAAGGGGCCGAAGCCCTGAGGGCCGAGCCAAAAACTGATGGCCTTTGTCACGCCATTGCTGGTCAAGGTCGCACCGCTGAGGCCATCTACGCTGTAGGGGTCCTCCGCTGCGGTACCAGCTTGACCCTTCTTGACGGCCAAAGAGACGGTGTCTCCGTCGTAGACCTTTCGGCCGGCCCAGAGACCGCGCCAGCGGCTGTTGTCCACCTCGCCGCCCAGACCAGGGGTCTCGGCGTGCTCGTAGAAGATCAAGCCCTTGACGGTGTTGCCGTCGGCCTTGTCAACAGCCAGGTAGCCGCGCAAGGTGGACCAGAGACCAGGACCGCGAATCGGAACGATGACGCGCTCCCCTTCGGGCGTGGTCACGTTGTAGACCAGCGAGCAGTTGGCGACGCTGGAGACCTTGGCCTCGTTCTCGCCTGGCTCGTAGGACAGCGCAGGGTCCTTGGCAGCCTTTCGGACATCGTAGGTGTTGACGTCCAGGGCATCGCAGTTTCCGTCAAAGCCAGGCATGGGCACCAGCTGAGGGGAGACCTTGCCGTCGGCGAAGAAGCCACGCACAACCTCGGGGGTGAGGTCTGAGACTTCGTCGTCGTTGCTGCCGCTCTGGTTCTCATCCGTGATCAAGCCAGAGACGGTCAGGACCTTCTTCTGCTGGTCGAGAAGCTTGTTCTCATCCTGCTTGTCTTTGAGGGCCACCGCCGAGCCGGACACGAAGACCGAAGCGACGAGGCAAACCACGGCGGCGAAGCCGATGATGTATCCAGTGGAATCAAGCTTCATGGCGAGCGATCCTCCGCTTGATGTTGGCCTGAATCACGAAGTGGTCCAGGAGCGGCGCGAACAGGTTCATGAAGAGAATCGCCAGCATCATCCCTTCTGGGTAGGCCGGGTTCACGACGCGAACCAAGACCACCAAGATGCCGATGCCCAGGCCGTAGCCCAGCTTCGCCTTGGCGGAGAAGGAGCTGGTGACGGGGTCGGTGGCCATAAAGACCATTCCGAATGCCCAGCCGCCCAGGACCATGTGCCACCAGAATGGCATGGCGAACATGGCGTTGGTGTCGGAGCCAATGGCGTTCAGGCCAATGGCCGTCAGCGCTGTACCAGCGACTACACCGAGCATGGTCTGCCACGCGCCGATGCGTGTGGCGAGCAGAATGCCCGCTCCAAGTAGGCAGGCCAGCGCGCTGGTCTCCCCCATGGAGCCTGGAACCATGCCTAGGAAGGCATCCATCCAAGACAAGGTCATGCCGGCGCCTTCGCCCATCACGGCCGAATCCAGGCCGTTGTAGGTGATGGTCGCGGGGTCAGCCGATGCAGCCTTGGCGAGCCAAGTTGCGCCGGAGTACCCGTCGGGACCGACAGCCTGCCAGACCTTGTCACCCGAGATCTGCGCTGGATAAGCGAAGAACAGGAATGCACGGCCAGTCAGGGCGACGTTGAGCACGTTCATGCCCGTTCCGCCGAACATCTCTTTGCCGACGATGACGCCGAACATGATGCCCAGCGCGACCTGCCAGAGAGGAATGGTCGGAGGTAGAATCAAGGGGAAGAGCATGCCTGTGACCAGGAAGCCCTCGTTGATTTCGTGCTTGCGCACGATGCTGAATCCAGCCTCGCAGATGCCGCCTGCGACCTGGGTCGCCAGGAAGACCGGCACAAAGTAGATCAGGCCGAGCACGAAGCTGGCGATGACGCTGGTCTGCATGTCTGCAGCAGCCGAGGCGCTCAGCTCACCGAAGATGGCCTGGAAGAGGCTCATCTGCAGGTCGTCCCGAACGGGTGCCCCAGATGCGATGGCGCTCAGGGCCTGGTTTCCAGTGTTCCACTGCGCCATCAGGATGACCGGCTGTAGGGCGATGCCCACAGTGATCATCATGCGCTTCAGATCGAGGGAATCGCGGACATGGGCACCCTTCTTGGTGACCGAGCCTGGCGTGAACAGGAAAGTGTCGCCCATCTCGTAAAGGGCGTACATGCTCTCGAGCTTGCCTCCCTTCTCGAAGTGATGCTCGACCTTGTCCAGAGTGTTTCGAAGGAACTGCATCAGCCTTCCGCCTCCAGGATATTCAGGTTCCGCCTAAGGATTGGGCCGTAGTTGTACTTGCCCGGGCACACGACGGTGCAAAGGGCAAGGTCCTCTTCGGCCAGCTCCATCATGCCCAAAGCTTCGGCCTTCTCCAGATCGCCGGAGATGAGGCTGCGGAGCAGGAAGGTGGGCAAGATGTCCAAGGGCATGACGCGCTCGTACATGCCGATTGGCACCATGGCTCGGTCGGAGCCGTTGGTGCTGGTGTCCAAGTCGAACTTCTTGCTGGACCCAAAGAGCTTGCTCAGGAAGGCCGCAGAGGTCGAGAAGGTGTTCAAGCCTGGCTTGAGCCAGCCCAAGAACTCGCGCTGACGGCCTTCAGCCAAGACGCTCACCTGAGAGTCGTATCGACCCAGGAAGCCCATGACCTCGCCTTGAGCGATGGTGCCGCTCAGGATGGAGCCCGAGATGACCCGCTGCTCGCCGTCCTGGAGCTTGCCGTCAACCAGCTCACTCACAACGGCGCCCCGACGGGTCTTGTAGAGCGCGCCATCCTTCACGCCGGGACCGCCCAGGGCGACGATGCGCTCCAGGTCCAGCTTCCCAGTGCGGAAGAGAGCACCCCATGCTGCCAAGTCCGCCACGCTGAGGTGCCAGACCTGCTTTCCGCGCTTGACGGGCTGCAAGGTGTGGATGTGGGTGCCAACCAAGCCAGCTGGGTGAGGCCCAGCGAACTCGTGGACGTCGGCGCCCTTGGCCTTGAAGCCAGCGCCAGGAGCCTGGCAGAAGTAGACCTTGTCGGTCAGCTTCATGGCGGCGTCCAGTCCAGCCTGAATGTCCTCTTCCCGTCCAGCCACGGCGACCTTGGGGTCAGCGGCCAGGGGGTTGGTGTCCATTGCGTTCACAAAGATCGCGACGGGCTGGGCATCCACGGCGGCGACACGGCTGTAGGGGCGGGCCCGAAGGGCCGTCCACTCACCGGACTCGATCAAGAGCGCTCGGACTTGGTCCGCACTCAAAGAGTCTGGCGCCTGGCCGGTGTAGGCCTGGAAGCTGACGTGATCCTCGTCTGTGGTCTCGCCAGCAAGCTCGCGCTCGTTCAGCTCAATGACCAGAGACTGGAAGGCGCGCTTGTCGCCTCGGTTGATAGCGACGACTTTGCCCGCGCCTGGGGAGGTGTGAAACACCCCTTCCCGCTTGCGGTCCTCGAAGAGGAGGCTGCCGCGCTTGACTAAGTCACCTACGATGACCTGCATGCGCGGCTTCATGCCGATGAAGTCCGAGGCCATCACCGCAACGCGGGTGACCGTGGGGGCCTGTTTTACATCTTGGGCGGGCGTTCCTGTGATGGGAACATCCAAGCCTTTTTTGATGGTGTGCAAAGCCATATGCAGCAGCACTCCAGCGTCTGCGTTCAGAAGGGGCGACCGGGAGCCGCGAAACTATCCCGGAGCCTCTCGCGAGGCCACCGGGTCTCAAAAGCTACGAGTTGGTCGAGCGGCCCGGGCGAGGGTCTCAAGTTCATTGCGATAGAGCTCACCACCGAGCCTGCCGCCCGGATCGATGAGCAGGGAGCCGACCTTGAGGTCGAGCAAAGAGGGGAAGAGCTGGCGCCCTGGGAGGGTGCGAAAAGCGTCAACCGTCGGGGCGTAGATGCGCAACGCATCCAAGCTGGTAAAGGCCGCGAAGACATCCCAACTCTGAAGCTTGCCCACAGCGAGGGGGAGCCCTTCGGCGTCCACGCGCAGCAAGAAGGTGGAACGCAGCATGGCCCGGTAGAGCGAATTGCGGGCCTCGGGGGTGCGTTTTCCAGCGGCACCTCGGATGGCCTCCAGCAGATTCTTGTTTTCAGTGGAGTCCCTATCGCCCAGGGTGATCTCCAACTTGAGGTCACCTTCGTGCTTGTAGGCGGTGCTCAAGAGCTCTTGGGTTCGCGCTGCGATGAGGGCGCACCGATCGGCGGCGTCAACCCGCTGCAAGGTCTTGAATGGAGAGACCTGTGCGAAGCCTGCTCTGCGGATCAGGCCCACGTCATTGAGGCTGAGTGGGAAGTCTTTGCCCAGGTACTGCTTCGCCGCGGCCTCGCTGCGGATCTCGCTGCCACCTTTGGCTGCGTGGAAGACGAACCAAGCGCGCCCACCACGCACGACGAGGCGGTTTCCGGACCCTCCCTCTCTTGTGAGGCGTTCAAGGGCGTGCTGCAGGTCACTGAGATCGCTCATGCACCTTTTTGGAGGGGGAGCCCGCTTGTTGCAAGCTCAGGCCCGCATCCCAGCCCACGATGGGGGTGACTTAGCGCAGGGAAAAGACCAACTGCTGGGTAAAGGCGGCCACTGGGCCTTCGATCTCTGCAAACTGGATCTTCTTGTAGGTGGTCAGCAGACACTGGCGCATGTCTTCGTCCTCCAGGCCTGGTGGCACATCCAAGAGGCGCACGCCTGAGACCCGTCCGCCGGCCGGAACGATGAATTCAACGCTCAGCTCACCGTGGAGAGCGGGGTTGCGTCGAAGGGCGTATTCGTAGCAACGACGTACCTGACCGGCCCGCTTTCGGGTGCCTCGATGCACGTCCTCTACCGCTCGCTCTCCGTAGAGCTGCACGGGCTTGTGCATGCCCAGGTTGATTCTTTGGTCGTCCGGGGGCGCCTTGTACGGCCCTCCTGGAGTCCCTGGGGCCCCAGGAAGAGGACTCCCCGCATCTCCAGGGCTCTGGTCTGCCGCAAGAAAGAGACTGAGTAGAAAGAACACCACGACCTCCGCAGCAACTGACCGACGAGAGGCTCTTCGGGTTCCCGCGCGCGCAAGTTTGAGGACACAAGGCCCCAGAGCAAGCCCGGCCTCTCCCAACCCGATAGCTCCAGCCCATGTCCGAGTCCCCCCTACGACGCCTGTATCGGCACGCGCGGCACCACCGAGGCCGCCTCGCCGCTGCAGTGTTTTTCTCCATTAGCAACAAGCTCTTGGACCTGGCCCCGCCAGTGCTCATCGGCGCGGCTGTGGACGTCGTCGTCCGCAAAGAGGAGAGCTTCCTCGGCGCCCAGGGCATCACCGATCTGGGCGATCAGCTGCTCCTGGTCAGCGGACTGACGGTCGTGGTGTGGGTGCTGGAGTCAGCCACCGAGTACCTGCACCAATGGTTCTGGCGAAACCTTGCCCAGACCGTGCAGCACGAGCTGCGCGGGCAGGCCTACACACACATTCAAGACCTGGACATGTCTTGGTTCGCGGACCAAGCCCGCGGCGATCTGATGGCCGTGCTCAACGACGACATCAACCAGCTGGAGCGCTTTCTTGACGGAGGCGCCAACGCCATCCTGCAGGTCTTGACCACGGCCATCGCTGTGAGCTTTGCCTTTGTGAGCGCATCCCCGGAGTTGGCAGCCTGGGCCGTGGCGCCGATCCCCTTCATCCTGGCTGGCAGCTTCTGGTTCCAGGGCACCATCACGCCCCACTACGACTTGGTGCGCAAGCGGGCCGCGGAGCTCAACGCCCTGCTCTCCAACAACTTGGAGGGCATCGCCACCATCAAGAGCTTCACCGCGGAAGCCCACGAGGCCGAGCGCGTCTCACAGGCCAGCGAGGCCTACCGGCAGGCCAACAAGAAGGCCATCGCGCTCTCCTCAGCCTTCTCTCCCCTGATCCGCATGCTCGTGGTCGTTGGCTTTACGGCCACGCTTCTCGTGGGCGGCCAACGCGTCCTGGACGGCGTGCTCACGGCCGCGACCTACTCCACGCTGATCTACTTGACCCAGCGCCTGCTCTGGCCGTTGACCCGCCTGGGCACAACCTTCGACCTGTACCAGCGGGCGATGGCCAGCACGCGCCGGGTACTCAACTTGGTCGAGACCGAGATCGAGGTACGCGACGGCGAGCAAGGCGTGGGAGAGGCGGCCAAGGGGGACATCGTCTTTGACGCAGTGAACTTCGCCTACCCCGGTCGAGACCCTGTCCTGCAGGACTTCTCTCTCCACATCAAGGCCGGCTCCACGGTGGCCATCGTCGGCAGCACCGGCTCCGGAAAGAGCACCTTGATCCGACTCTTGCTACGCTTCTTCGACCCGGCCCAGGGGAAGATCACCCTCGGCGGCCAAGACCTGCGCGCCCTGCGCATGTCCGAGCTTCGAGGCGCCTTGTCTATGGTGGGGCAGCAGGTGTTCTTGTTTCCTGGAACTGTGCGCGAGAACATCGCCTACGGCAGCCCGGACGCCTCCCTGGCCGACATCGAAGAAGCCGCCTCCCTTGCCGAGGCCAGTGCGTTCATCGAGGAGCTCCCCAAGGGCCTGGACAGCGAGATCGGCGAGTCTGGTCAGAAGCTGAGCGGCGGTCAGCGCCAGCGCTTGAGCATCGCCCGGGCTGTCCTCAAGGGCGCCCCGATTCTCATCCTGGACGAGGCCACAAGCGCGGTGGACAACGACACGGAAGCAGCCATCCAGCGGAGCCTCTTCCGAATCTCCCAAGACCGAACCACCGTGATCATCGCCCACCGCCTCAGCACCATCCGCCACGCCGACGAGATCGTCGTGATGGAAGGGGGCCGCATCATCGAGCGCGGCACCCACGAGGCCCTGGTGGCACAAGAGGGGACCTACGCTCGGCTCTGGCGTGTCCAGACCGGCGAGAGCACCCCGTCGGGCGCCGAGCAACTGGAGAGCACATGAAGACCATCGGACTGGACGAAGCTGGACGCGGCTGTGTGCTCGGCCCCCTGGTTGTAGGCGCCTACTGCGTGGAAGAGCCAAACATCGCAAGGGTCAAAGAGGCAGGGGCCACCGACTCCAAGCGCCTGAGCGCCAAGAAGCGCGAGTCTCTGATCGCGCCTCTGGGCGCCTTGGGCGAAGCACGTTTGATCGAGATCACACCGGCTCAGATCGACACGGGCAACCTCAACGACCTGGAGCTGGCGGCCTTCGTTGACCACATCTTGCACTTCCGTCCAGATCGCGTGGTCATCGACGCGCCCGTGCATCCCAATGGCATCCCGAACTTCACCGCCAAGCTGCTCGCCGCCTTGGACTACGTCCCCGAGCTGGTGATCGAGAACAAGGCCGATCTGAACTACCCCAGCTGCGGGGCCGCCAGCATCTTCGCCAAGGTGCGGCGGGACAGCCACATCACGCCGCTGAACGCAGGCTCGGGCTATCCCTCCGATCCGGTGACGCGGGCCTGGCTGCTGGGCTTCATCCAACGAAAAGAGCCCTTTCCAAGCGCCGTTCGTACCCGCTGGGGCACCATCGCCAAGCTCCAGCAGCAGAGCCTGTTCTGATGCTCTCCCTGGTGCTGCCCCTCTACAACGAAGAGGCCTGCGTTCAGGACACGGTCACAGGCCTGCTCGGCGCACTGCAAGGCGCGGGCTGCGAGCTCATCCTGGTCAACAACGGCTCCGACGACCAGACGCCCTACCGCATCAACCAGCTCGCCATCGAGCACAAGAAGGTCAAGGCCTACCACTTGGCCGACAACGCCGGCTACGGCGGAGGCATCCTCTTCGGCCTACGCCAAGCCCAGGGAAGCATTCTGGGCTGGAGCTGGGGAGACGGCCAGATCGCGCCCGAGCACGTGCGCAGCTGCCTGAACTTGGTCCGCCGAGAAGGCGCCCAGCTCGCCAAAGTACGCCGCATCGAGCGCCAAGACGGCCAGGACCGGGCCATGGTCAGTGCGATCTACAGCCAAGTCATGCGACGCGGATTTGGCGTGCACACCACCGACGTGAACGGCTGCCCCAAGCTCATGCCGCGAGCGGTGTTCGAGGGGCTGGATCTCCGCTCGAAGGACTGGTTTCTGGACGCTGAGACTCTGCTCAAAGCCCAGGAACAACAGCTGGAAGTTCGCGAAGTCGAGGCCACCATGCTGCCCCGCCCAGGCGGCAGCTCCAAAGTGAACTGGCGCACGGTGATGGAGTTCAACCAGCGCCTGCTGGCCTGGAAACGCGGCTGGAGGCCCGAGTGATGCACGGCGAGACCAAGGTCCCTGGAACCCAAGGCTACGGGGAGCACGCCGCCACCCTGAGCGAGCGCTACGACCGCGTGGATGTGCTGGCCCTGTACGCCGAGGCCTGGCCGTACTTCCCCGCCCCACCAGCCCCCGTGCTGGACCTAGGCGCCGGCTCCGGCCGAGACGCCGCTTTCTTCGCACAGCGAGGCCATCCCGTCACCGCCGTAGAGCCCTGCGCCCCGCTGCGCCAAGCCGCACAGGCCAAGCACCTCGATCCCGGAGTCGACTGGCTAGACAGCAGCCTGCCTGCGCTGGAGGGCCTGACCGCACACTACGCGCTGGTCCTTGTCGCAGCGGTCTGGATGCACCTGGACCTGAAGGAGCGCCAAGCTGCCATGCCAGCGGTCGCCGCACGCCTCGCTCCAGCCGGACTGCTGCACATCTCACTACGCCACGGACCCATTCCCCTGGGTCGCCGCATGTTTGCGGTCACCACCGAAGAGACCGTGGCCCTCGCCGAGCGTTGTGGCCTGACCCCAATCGCCAATTGGGCCCAGGCGCCACAGCAGCGGGGCAACCAGAAGGCTGGCGTGCACTTCAGCACTCTGCTCTTCAGGCAAGCAGGCCCTTGAGAGGCGGCCGGAAAACGCCGCTGTACCGAAAGGTCAACACCACCGCCCACGGCGTGCATCACGACCACGGTGGCGACTACCGAGACGCTCGCAGCCAAGCCCACGGCGTCAGCGCTCCCGCCGTTCAGTCCATGGGCGCGAAGAGACGCCGGGGCCTCGACTACACACCGCTGTTCCGCTTCTTGCTCTCCAAAGTAGGCTGCCATTGGGACGCGGTGCACTCCGAGGCCATCGCTCGCCTGGACCGAGAGCAGCCCATCCACTGGATGGTGGACGTTCACCCGCCTCTGGGCACGCCAGAGCCCACACTTCGTGCCGGCGAGTCATCCTATTGGAGCCGCCTGTACGTGGATGAGAACAAGCTGCTCCAGCTGCGCGAGCCCGCCCAAGACCACAGCACCATGCGCCCCTTCTGTGCCTGCTGTACCCACACCCTCAACGGGGTGCCTCTCACCCAGGGCTACGACGCGGAGCGGCCCTAAGGCCAGCGTCCAGCACTCAGCGCTGCTCGATGGCCATCACCGCCAAGCGGTCCGCTCTCTCGTTCTCGGGAATGCCCACGTGACCGGCCACCCAGTCTAGGCGCACACCAGGTCGCGCCTTGAGCCGCGCCCGGAGCCCCAAGATCAACTCGGTGTTCTTCTTGGCCTTCCAGTTCTTGGCCAGAACGCCAAAGCTGTACTGAGAGTCGGTGAACACCACCACGGGGGCGTCCGCGGGAACCTCCGCTTCATCCAGAAGGGTCAACGCCAGACCGATTCCACTGAGCTCACCGACGTTGTTCGTGCCGCGGCCCAGGTACTCCATGGTCTCTGTCGTCGTGCCGTCGGCCAGCTTGAGCACCGCGCCCGCACCACAGGGTCCAGGGTTGCCCTTGCAGGCACCATCCGTGAAGGCCATGTGCGTGCCCGCAGGGAGCGCGGCGATGCGCTGTGCGGCGTCCTTCTTGGCGGCGGTCGACTGGGCTTGGGTCCGGGTACCCGCCTTGCCAAAGCCGCTGCCCTTCTTCTTGCGGGCGCCGCCCTTGCCGCCCGTGCTGGGTTCCGCAGCGGTGCCGGCATCCAGCTCTACAGCCTTGCCCTTGGGCTTGCCCAAGCCCGCGGTTCCGGCCCGATAGACCTTGGCGCCGTCCGACTTGGAGTAGCGAATGGGCGTACGACCGCCGTCCGAGAGCACCGCACCGTCTGGGCCAGCTTGGGCGTAGACGGTCTTTCCTTTGAAGGAGACAGGGATCCAATTCATGCGGTGGACTAACCACACTGGCGCCGCTCGGCGTGCCTGGTCCCCAAGCTGGCAGCGCTCTGCCCTACTGTCTGTGACTGGCTACGCTGACCGGGCTCCAATGAGTTCGAGTCATATACTGACGTGATCACTCCTGTTGAGCCTACTCGCACTCGCCCCTGAACCCG
>CAJXRZ010000040.1 GCA_913060515.1 uncultured Pseudomonadota bacterium
GTCGTTGGTGTGCAGGGTAGAGAGCACCAAGTGGCCGGTGAGGGCCGCCTGGACGGCGTACTGGGCGGTCTCGGGATCCCGGATCTCGCCGATCATGATGACGTCGGGATCCTGGCGTAGGACATGGCGAATGCCGGCGCCGTAGTCAAAGCCGATGGTGCGGTTGATGGCCATCTGGTTGAACTGCTCGTGCACCATCTCGATGGGGTCTTCCAGGGTGGTAATGTTCAACCTGGGGTTCGAGATGTGATGCAGGGTGCTGTAGAGCGTGGTCGTCTTGCCGGAGCCGGTGGGGCCGGTGACCAGAATCAGGCCCGTGGTGTTGGCGATGAGGCGCTCGAAGATGAGCTGCTCGCGTCGGAAGAAGCCCAGCTTGCTCAGGTCCTGGAGGAGCACGTCGGGGTCAAAGACGCGCACGACCACCTTCTCGCCAAAGGCGGTGGGGACGGTGCTCACGCGCAGCTCGATCTCCTGGTTGCCGTGGGAGGTCTTGAAGCGACCGTCCTGTGGGCGGCGGCGCTCGGCGATGTCCATACGGCCGAGCATCTTGAAGCGGCTGACCATGGCGGGGTGCACCACCTTGGGCAGGCGGTGGATGGTGTGGAGGACGCCGTCGATCCGCAGACGCACCAAGGCTTCCTCGCGCTTGGGCTCGATGTGAATGTCGCTGGCTCTGTGCTCAAAGGCGTAGTTGAGGACATACCAAACGGCTTGGACCACCGGCTGGTCCGTGGCGTCCAGCTCGTTGATGGACTGCAGGCGGTAGAGCTGCTCTAGGTTGCCGATGTCGGGCAAGTCGCTCTGAAAGTCGGCGGCTGCGGCGCGCATGGAACGCCTGAAGCCGTGGAACTCGGCGACGACCTGGATGACCGCGGACTTCATCGCCACGACCTTTTGGACGGGCTTGCCCTTGAGGCGGGAGATTTGGCCAAAGACCTCGTCGTTCCAGGGGTCGGCGGTGGCGCACACCATGGACTCGGGGTCGTCCCGCAGGGCGATGACCAGGTGGCGCTCGGCGAAGGGGCCGCCAAAGGCCTCGGTGACCAGCTTGTAGTCGAGCTGGACGGGGTCCACTTCTACGAAGGGAAGCTGCAGTGCGGCGGCCACGTGCCGCGTGATGACGCGCTCATCGACGATGGCCTCGCCGTCGGAGGCGGTCTCCTCCAGCGGCTTGAAGCGGAAAGAGGCGATGGTCTCGATCTCGCCGACCTTGTAGGAGACGCGCTGCTTGCCCAACAGACGCCGCATCTCTGCGCGCTTGTCCAGCATGATGTGGCGAGCCTGCTCTAGCCCACGGTTGAGCACGTCGGCCTTCTGACCGGCATGGATCAGCCGTTGTTGGACCAACAGGTCCAAGATCCAGACCAGGCGCTCGTTGTTCAGCATGGGAGCAGTCTACCCAGGACGGTGCGCCCTTTAGGCCAGGATGCGCAGGGTCATGGTGGTCAGGCCGACGATCAGGCCAACACCGGTGCCCGTTCGCAGGGCACTCCATCTGCGCCAACGCTGCTTCTCTTTGTCGGCGGCGCGCACCGTGAGCAGTGCGTCGGCCTCGTCCTTCTCTACAGGGTGACCGGCACCGCGCAGGGCAGCCGCGATGTCTTCCCGGGCCTCGATCGCCTGCTGAGAGGTGAAGCGCCACCGGCCGCGAACCGAGGGCATGGCGCCGTGGAGCAGACCCAGCAGAATGCTGCGACGCAAGATCGGGGGGCGCCCTGGCAGGGCAAGTTCGGTCCATGCGCGGCGCGTGGCGCCGTTGGCGCGCTCACAGTGAAGGGCCGGCAGGGGCGTGCGGCGAAAGAGCCGTGGGGGCGTTCTTCCCAGGGCCAGGAGCACGCCGCCGAGCCAGCGATGGGCTTCCTGCAGGTCGGTGATTCCCTGCGGCGTAGCTGAGAACTTTCCCTTCTCGAGCACGCGTCGACGCCGCCTGCGCAGCGTGCGCAGGAGCAGCAGTACGGCTGCAGGGAGCAGGAACTTTCCCACCCCCCAGGCGAGCATCAGAGTTGGCAGAATGCCGTCGATCGGTGGTGCCTCTTGGGTAGGGTAGCTGCTGTGAAGGGTAACGGCAGCCTTGGCCCTAATCTCAACGCAAAAGCTGGTGTGACAAGTCAGTGGAAGTCACAATGGTGAGAGAAGTTGCGGCCTACTCCTGCTCTTCGATCCAGTCGTCGGCGGCATCGAAGATGCCTTGGATGCCGTAGCGGGTGGTCCCGGCGACCGCGTCTTCTCCAGGTCCATCGCCGTTTTCGAAGACGGTCTCGCTCCAGAGAGCCATCATTCGTAGAGTCTGCTCTCCTTCCTGGGGCAGCCAGACCTCGACCGAGTAGGACTGCATGATGCTGGCCCCGCCTTCTGTGGCCTCGGCAGACTCCGAGATCCAGCTGCGGCCAACCAGAGCCCACCGCTCTCCTGTGGTCTCAGCGGTCTCTCCTTCCGGTACATCGGCCGGATCCGGCAGGCCCAGGTCCACCCAGCGCAGGTCCTTCCAGAGGGTGTAGTCCAGGGTCATCACCGAGTTGTCCTTGATCAGAGGGTTCTCGGTGCGCAGCAGCTCGCAGTCTCGGGAGGCGAAGCAGTCAGCGCCCTCCAGGATGATGCGGTCGTACTTGTCTTTGGACGCCGGCTCGATGGGGCGCTGGTCGGCGAGCTGTTGCACCACGACGTGATCGGCGAGGGGCCAAGCGCTCAGGTGAGCGACGGAGACTGGCAAGCAGAGCGTAGGATCGCGCTCGGGTACCGCGGGGAAGCTGCTGGCGGTCTCCTCGCTCATGGCCTCGGGAGTGCGGCTGCGGTCCAGCAAGCCCCCCTCCAGATCGATGTCCTCGAGCACCTGAGCTTCGATGGCCCGGGCGGCGAAGGCCAGGTTCACTGGATCCACCTCGTCGAAGCTGGTCAACGCGAAGGCCGCGGCCTCGTCGAAGGCCGGGTTGGCGGGGGGAGCGGGGCGGCATGCCACGGACAGAGCGAGGGCGGAAGTCAGGGTGAACATGGCGCCAATGTGCAGCCGCAATGGCCCGGCGTCAAACCGCTTCAGCGACCTGGGCGGCGCGTGGTGCTTGCGCAGGCAGAGGACTTGGCCTGGTTGAGCTCGAAGAGCTGGGCCTCCATCGGGCCCAGGGCCTTGGCAGCTTGGGCCGCCTTCTCTTCCTTCTCTCCAAGGTCCTTTTTTAGGGACTCGGCCTTGCGTCCGTCACCGGAGCACTCCGGCTCGTACATGCAGCGGCTCATCTCCGCCGCCGCCTCGTTGGCCTGATTGCTGGCCCGGGCGACCGTGGCTTGGACGCTCTCCATGCGCTCCATGTACGCATCGACCGCGTCATGGGCGTCCTTGCAGGGGCCTTCCTCCAGGACCTTGGCCGTCGGGCCTTCCCGGCTCGCTGGGGGCATGGGGGGTGGCTCCCCTTCCTTTGGGGTCACATCTGGGGTGCCGGACTGCACCGCCTCCAGGGCCGCGCTCAGGGCGCTGCTGGCCTGTCTTGGGGGCGGAGGCGGAGGTGGCGGGTCGCCGCAGGCGATGAGTAGGGTCCAAAACATGGTGCCCAGGATACAGCGTGGGGGAGGAGGAGCGCATGTCTGAGCTGACCCACATCGACCCCCAAGGCAACGCCCGAATGGTCGAGGTAGGGGGCAAGCAGCCCTCCGATCGCGAGGCCATCGCAGAGGGCTTCATTCAGCTGGGTCAGCCCGCCTTCGACGCCATCACCCAAGGGCGCGTGAAGAAGGGCGATGTCTTGGCCATCGCGCAGCTTGCTGGCATCGCCGCGGCCAAGCGCACTCCGGATCTGATCCCGCTGTGCCACCCGGTGCCGCTGACCGGCGTGAAGGTGCAGCTCGAGGCGCTTCCGGACCTGCGTGTTCGCGCCTGGGCCCGCGTTCGTTGTACCTGGGTCACCGGGGTGGAGATGGAGGCACTGACCGCGGTCATGGCGGCCCTGCTCAGCGTCTACGATACGGTCAAAGCCATCGACAAGGCGCCTCAGATCGGTCCCGTGCGCTTGCTGGAGAAACGCGGTGGCAAGAGCGGCGAGTGGCTCAGAGCTGCGCAATGAGAGCTGAGCGCTTGCCTGGCCCAACGCAAAAACGGGAGCCCCTCCGAAGAGAAGCTCCCGCCTTGGCGATGGGCTGACGAGCAGCCCGGCTCGACTACCAGCCGGTGTCGATGGTGCCGCCGCCGCCGGTGTTGATGTTCCAACCAAAGTCGCCGTCGTCCTCGAGTGCGTCCAAGTCGCCCTCGCTGTTCACGTCGGTGCGCTCAGCGGTCACAGGGATGACCACCTGGCTCTTGCCGGAGATGGTCAGCTCGCACACGCCGCCGGAGCAGTCTGCATCTTCGGGGCCGTTGCCGAAGAACTCATCCGAGGTCAGGTAGCTGTTCGCGGGAATCTGGGAGTTGTACACGCCCACATCGTCGGCGCTCCAGACGTCGGTCTCGCTCCAGGTCATGGTCGTCTCGCTCGTCAGCTCCATGGAGCCCTCGAAGCTGCCGCCGCTGCGGTCCAGGCGGAAGCGCAGGACGTCCTTGCTGTCTTCCTTCTCGTTGAAGTTGTAGCCGTCCTCGTGGCGCGCATCGGCATCTTCGTTCTGGAAGTTCTCGTAGATGAAGATCCAGTTTCCGCCGTCGCCCTTCTCACCGACCAGGATCTGGTCGTTGACGAACATGATGGCCTCGCCGCCGCCGATGCCGACGATCTGGGCCACGAAGGTGTCGCTGTCCTGCTCGAGCTCGTACTCGTAGGTCCAGGGGCTCTCGCCGCCGGTGCTGCCGCCGGGGCAAGAGGCGTCGTTGTAGTTCTCGCTGCAGTCTGAGGTGCTGGTGAGGTCGTACTCAGCGTCGACGAAGAACACCCAAACACCCTCGAGAGGGTTGGTGCCGCCGATGCAGCCGGTGGTGCTGCCAAGGCCCAGAAGGGCGATGCTCAGGCTCATCATGATGAAGTCTCCTTGCTCGTTCTCTCGGTGGTTTGCCCCCGTTAACCGGGGGCTTGGCCGGTACAACGGCGGCCGAGGGGCCCCCCTTTCACTCGATTTTGTAGAGCGCGCCACCTTGGCCTTGCAGATCTGGCTTTCCAAGGCCTCTCTCAACCCACTCAATGTGGCTGGGACGGACGAAGATCAGCTTTACTCCCGCTTTCTTCAGTTCGGCCAGATCCAGGTCCGCTGGAGGGTCGACCTTTGGGCCCGCCAGCCAGTGCCCCGTCTGGGTTTGCGTCACCGCGCCCGGGGCGCCGGGGCGGTTTGGGCTAGCGGCGACGGGCCATCCATGAAGGCGTTGCTCGAACATGGGTTGCTGCAGGTGAACCCCGGGTCCAGCGACGGGAACGGTCAGCACCTCGCCCGTGGGGGCCTCGCTTGCGAGATCCTGCAAGACCAGTGCTTGGGGGGCCGAGGTGATCGGCAACGGCCAGATGGCTGGCGAGACCCAGGTCAACTCCAAGATCAAGAGCAGGGGTAGGACCCAGCGGAATCGCACGGGTGCTTTCATTGCGCCGCGGGCTGCTAGGACCGCCAAGGCGATCTGGGCACCCAGCAACAGGCGCCCGTAGTGGTTGAGCAGCTCGGTGAAAGGCAGGGCTTGGAGGGCCATCACAAAGGGATTGCTGAGCTTGAGCGGCGTGCCGGCCCAGCGCAGATCCAAGCCCGTGCTCAGGACCACACAAGCGATTGCGGGCACCCACCAGCGGCTCTTGCCTCCCCAAATCGCCAGGAGGATCACCCCAAAACCAAGGTAGGCCGGATGCATTCGGATCAGCGTGTCGGCCGCCAACTCCGGCGCACCTGGCGTCCAGAAGCTGGCCAAGTCCGCGCCCTTCCAGGGGTTGAGCTGCCAGAGGGGCTCCACCTGACTCAGGGCGTTGCCTGCTCGGTGTCCCTCACCGCCCAAGCGGCTGCCCTGTAGCCAGAGGGCGGGAAGCGCCATTCCAGAGGCGATGCCACCGGCGAGCAGCTGTCCTTTCCAGGCGGCCCGATCCTGGACGATGCGCCAGATGCCCAAGAGCAGCGCCAGGCCGGCACCGATGAGCGCCAGATACAGCCCACACCACACGCACAAGCCCAGGAGCACACCGCCCAGGGCCAGTTCCCTGTTCCCTTTGCCGCTGAGCAAGGCCAGAGCGCCTGCGAGCAAGCCCAAGGCCCAGTCTTCGGTCAGACCGCTGGCCAGAGAGCCGGCCAGAGCGGGGCCCAAGGCCAGGACGGCTCCCCCAACCCAAGGATCTCCCTTCCAGCGCTTGGCGAGCGCCGCACCTCCCAAGAACGCGCCTCCGACCGAGGCCATGGCGAGCGCGTTCCAGGCCGCCGCGTAGCCAAGGATGCGCCCAAGAGACGCCCCCAGAAAGGTGGGCAGAGGATCAATCACCGGCCAGGACTTGGCGCCGTGGGCCAGCTCTGTTCCTTGTGGCCAAGCCGGTAGGGCCTCGCCATGCCACCACTGCACCCAGGCGTGGCCGTAGAGCTCGGCTCCGTGGTAGCCCAAGTAGGCTGGCCCACTGAACACCAAGCCGGCTGCCGCAAGTGCCACACAGGCCAGGGCGCCGAGCAGCCAGGTCGCTGGAGCCCGGGATTGAAGTGTGGGTCGGCTCACGTCAGAAAAGTGCCTTGCTTGGGAATTGCGCGGTGCGCTTCGGCATGGGGAGGTTAATCGCCGCGGCTCCAACGTGGCGCCTCAGGGCTGCCTTGAACGCACCTGATCTGGAGGCTGTGATGGCCAGCTGGACTTCTGCTGATAGCACCGAGCTGTACAACATCCCGGGTTGGGGGGCGGGCTTCTTTGAGGCTGCCCCAGAGGGACACCTGCTGGCGACCCCCGCCGGTCCCGGAGGCGGCAGCATCGACCTGAGCGCCTTGGTCGCCGAGCTGGAAGAGCGCGGCATTCAAGCGCCCATCTTGCTTCGCTTCACCGATGTGCTCGAGCAGCGCGTCAACGCAATCTCCGGGGCCTTCAACCGCAGCATCGCCGAGTACGGATACGGCGGCAAGTACCGCGGGGTCTACCCCATCAAGGTCAACCAGCAGGCCCAGCTTGTCGAAGACCTGGTTGCTTGCCTTCGTCCCCACCACATGGGCCTGGAGGCGGGCTCAAAGCCGGAGCTCTTGGTGACCCTGGCGATGCTGGATGATCCCAAGGCGCTGATCATCTGCAACGGCTACAAGGATGAGGAGTACATCGAGACGGCAATGCTGGCCCAGAAGCTGGGTAGACAGCCGGTTCTTGTGATTGAGAAGCTCTCAGAGTTGGACATGATTCTGAGCGTCGCCAAGCGCACCGGGCTCCGTCCGATGCTGGGTCTCCGCTCAAAGCTCAACACGGTGGGCAAGGGGCACTGGGCAGACAGCTCCGGCGACAAGGCCAAGTTCGGCTTGCGTGCAGGGGAGATCATCAGTCTGGTCCATCGACTTCGCGATGCTGGCTACTTGGACTGCTTGCGCTTGCTGCACTTCCACATCGGCTCTCAGATCTCCGCCATTCGCTCCTTCAAGGACGCGGTGAAGGAAGCTGGCCGCACCTACACGGAGCTGGTGCGCTTGGGCGCGCCCATGGGGCTCTTCGACGTCGGTGGCGGCTTGGGCGTGGACTACGACGGCTCCCAGACCAACTTCCGCTCCTCGATGAACTACAGCGAGCAGGAGTACGCCAACGACGTGGTCTCCGGCATCCAAGCCGCTTGCGAGAAGGCGGAGGTGGCCCATCCGGACATCGTCACCGAGACTGGCCGTGCGCTGGTGGCCCATCACGCCGCGCTGGTCTTCAACGTGCTGGGGACCTCTCAGCTCCCCACGGAGGTAGTCCCCGTCGAGATCCCGGAGGACGCACCTCAGCAGCTCGAAGAGATGCTGGAGGTCCTTCACAACGTCAACGGCCGAAACCTGCGAGAGGCCTGGCATGACGCCTTGGCTCTGCGCGCCGAGGCCCGGTCTGCGTACACCCTGGGTCTGCTCGACCTGGAGAACCGGGCCCAGCTGGAGCAGCTCTTTTGGCAGATCTGCGGCCGGGTCCGGAACATGGTTCGCGAGATGCCCTACGTGCCCGAGGAGCTGCGCTCTCTGGAACGCACCCTGGCAGATGTCTACTACTGCAACTTCTCGGTATTCCAGTCGGCCCCTGATGCTTGGGCCATCGGTCAGCTCTTCCCGGTGCTGCCCATTCACCGCCTGAACGAGGAGCCCACCCGCCGCGGTGTCCTGGCCGACATCACCTGTGACTCAGACGGGAAGCTGGACCGCTTCATCGATCGCCGCGACGACAAGAATGTCCTGGAGCTGCACCCTCTGCGCCCCGAAGAGGAGTACTACTTGGGGGTGTTCTTGGTGGGCGCGTACCAGGAGATCCTGGGCGACTTGCACAACCTCTTTGGGGACACCAACTCCGTCCACGTTCGCCTGGATGCAGAAGGGGAGTACGAGATTGAGCACGTCTACGAGGGCGACTCGGTCACCGATGTGCTCGGCTACGTGGCCTACAACCGGGACAGCCTGGTCAAGAGGGTGCGGGTGGCCAGTGAGAAGGCGCTCAAGGCCAAGAAGATCAGCTTGAAGGAGAGCCGCGCGTTGCTGCGCAACTATCGGGCAGGTTTGGAAGGATATACCTACCTTGAGCGCGAACTGGAGTAGGCTTTTCACGGGAGCACAACATCTCTGAGATCGACAAGATCGGCCAAGGCCTGGTCCGAAACAACACCGCCAAGCTGCTCGCCTACGTTCTGGGCATTCCCTTGGTGTTGGGCTTCTTGGGTGGCTCGGTTGTGCGCGGGCCTGATCCACGAAGACTTGGCCGCCGTGGTGTTCTGGGTGGAGTTCCTGTCCCTTCCACCGGTGGCTATCGTCGTGGCCTTGGTGGTTGGCTTGCGCATGCGCAAAGCGGTTGCCGCCCCCTTGGACGCCGCCCTGGCGCCCATGCTCGGGCCCCACACGGGGTCCATCGGCTCCCTCAAGTGGTCGCGCGTCGTGGATGGTCGCCGCTATCGGGCCCGCTACTACAAGTACCAGCTCATCCTGCAGGTGGACTGCCAGAGCGGCTTGGACATTCGGATGGGCATCGACAACAAGCTGGCCCAGGCGGTCTCCAAGGGGTGGGACAAGCGATCTCTGCCCGGCGAGATCCTGGTGATGGCCAAGGACCCGGTGGCCATGGACGCCTTCTTGGCCCTGCCGGCCGTACCCGAGGCCATCGCGGCTCTGATCAAACAAGACGGCCGCTCCCTGCGCTCGCTCTACATCAAGGGTGGCGAGCTGGGCTGGGTGACCAAGTACATGCCCGCCCCGGAGTTCTCACCCCAGGCTGGGCGTACCTGGATCGATGCTGCTGAGCACTTGGTCAAGTCCGCTGAGGCGCTCTCCAAAGGGGACGCGCCCAGCTGACTGGCCTCAGAGCCAGGCCCGCACAAAGGCGTAGACCGGCCGCAGGCTGGGCCACCAGATGACCTCGCCGACGTAGAGCAGGTGCAGGATGCGCGCGGTGGCCAGGGCGGCCGTGGCGCTGCCAATGGTGGCCAGAGCGGCCCAGTCCAAGCCCTTCATCTGCAGGGGCCGCCGCATGCTGCGTGCCGCGCTGGGGTCAAAGCCGCGGGCATCCAGACTCTCGGCCAGGGTCAATGCGCGGCGCCAGGCGCGGGCCACGACGGGACGGAGCAGGGAGATCTCCAGCATCATCCAGGCCCAGGGCGTGCGCTTCCAGACGGGGCGTCCCCGGTGGGCGCGGGCCCGGCGCACGACCAGGATCTCTTGGCCGACCGTGGGCAGAAAGCGCAGGGCCGCGCTGGTCATCAGAGCCAGACCACTGGGCACCCGAAGAGCGCGCAGGGCGGCGAGCAGGCGGTCGGGCGGGGTGGAGACCGCCATGGACAGACCGGCCATCGACAGGGCGAGCAGGCGCAGGGACTGGGCCAGGCCGTAGGTCAGCCCTTCGCGCCACAGGGTCAGGGGACCCAGGGAGAACAGGGCCACCCGGGGCTGCTCGGCGTAGAACAAGCCCTGGGAGAGGCAGGTGCCCCAGACGATGGCTGCTGCGGCGGCCAGACCTCGACGGAGCCAGATGGCGGAGATGCCGGCCGCCAGCATTGGGGCGGTACAGAGAACGCAGAGAATGCCCAGAGAGAGTGGGCTCTCCAGACACAGTCCAGCGATTCCAGCGAACATCAGCAGGCCCAAGCGGGTGCGGGGATCCATCAGCGCCCCCCCTTCATGGCCAGCAGTCTCTCGACCAGCTCCCCTGGGCTGCCCTGGGCGATGACGGCGCCGTCTTCGAGCAGCAGCACCCGGGTGGCGTGGCGCAGGGCCAAGTCCACGTCGTGGGTGGCGAAGACCAGGGCCCCATCCCGCAGCGCCTCACGCAGGGCCTGCATCATGTGCTCCACCTGGTCGTGGTCTTGGCCCGAGGTGGGCTCGTCGAGGACCAGCACCCTTGGCGCACAGGACAAGGCGGCCGCGACCGCGACTCTGAGGCGCTGGCCACGGCTCAAGGCATGGGGCGCCCTCGAGGCCAGGTCGTCTACGGAGAGCGCCTGCATCGCGGATTGGGTGCGCTGCTCGGCATCCGGGACCCGCTGGTCCACCGGTCCGTAGGCCACTTCATCGGCGACCGTGGAGCAGAACAGGCACAGATCGGGATCCTGAGGGACCCCCACCACGCCAGGACGCTCGGGTCCCAGCTGTCCGGTGAGCAAGCCCAGCAGGGTGCTCTTGCCGGCGCCATTTGGGCCCAGCAGGGCCACCCGCTCCCCTGCGTGAAGCGGGAACTCCGTCGGCAGCAGTGCGTCCCGCTTGGCCCCCCAGTAGCGGTGTTGCAGAGTGCCTGGGTCCAGGACCTGTGCACCCACCGAAGCGCTTGGAGCGGGCACTGGGGCTGCCTGTCCGGGCACGCTCAAGCCCATCTCCAAGGCTGCGCGTTCCTGCTCGGCGTTCAGGCCACTCTGATGCGTGGGCCCTTCGCTGTGGATCCGTCCCGCCTGCATCAAGATCACCCGATCCACGAAGGGCAGGGTCGCAGCCAGGCGGTGCTCCACCATCAACACCGCCAGACCTTGATCCGCCAGCTCCCGCAGGCGCCGCATCAGCGTCTGTGCGCCCAGGGGATCCAGCTGGGCAAGCGGCTCGTCCAGCAGCAAGACCTCGGCCCCGGCGGCCAGGGCGGCCCCGCACACCAAGCGCTGGGTCTGGCCCCCGCTCAAGGCCAGAGTGGCCCGCTCCAGCTCTACCTGCAGCCCCACCTGCGCCAGCAGATCGGGCAGGCGCGCGGCGATGGCTTGGGGGTCCTGGCGGGCGGACTCCATGGCAAAGGCCAACTCATCGCCCACGGTGCTGGCCACAAGCTGGTCTTGGGGTTCCTGGGCCACAAAACCCAGACGCCGCACACGCTCGGCGGGCGCCATCTCTGCAGGGTCCCTTCCGCAGAGTCGGATCTCTCCGGCCAGGGTGCCTTGACCGTGCCGTCCAGCAAGCCCGGCGGCTGCCCGCAGCAGGGTGGACTTGCCGCAGCCGGTGGGTCCCGTGAGCAGCACGATCTCCCCAGCGGAGAGGGTGAGGTTTGCACCCGCCACAGAGGGCTGATCCGCCCCAGGGTAGGTGTAGCCCAGGTCGTGAATCTCTAGCTTCATCGCTGAATCCGGCGCAGGGAGTCGGCGAAAGGCAGGGCGACCGCGCAGGCCAAGAGCACGTAGAGGAAGCCAGGACCGATGAGCACGCCGGCCACGTACCAGGGGGCCAAGAACAGCCGGTACAGGACCACGTGTAGGACCATGCCCGTCGCGCTCGAGGCCACGCTGGCCAGTGCCAGCGCCAAGCCCAGACGCAGCCAACGGGCGGTGGGGCCGGCGTCCAACCAGCCCTTGCTGCGCGTGATGCCAAAGAGGTAGAGCGCACCCTCCAGCCAGAGCACCCGGCCGCCAACAAAGAGTAGGTCCGTTGGGGTGAATGCCCCCAAGACGACCCCGGAGAGCAGCCAGCCCGTGAGCAGGTACAGGGTGGCTGTTCCCGGCTTGGGAAGCAGGGTCAGCAGGGTGGCCAGCAGGCTGTAGCGCAGGCAGTCGTCGACCAGGGCGGTCAAGAACACGGCAAAGGGGCCCAAGACCGTGGCCACGCCGGTGGTGAGCAGGCGGCCGGCGGCTCCGACTGTGAAGCTCAGGGAGCCGAAGAGGGCGATGCTCATCAGCTCGGAGGTGGGCGCAGCGAGCCACTTCTTGCCGCGCACCAGGAGCAGGATCGTACCGCCCAGGGCGGCCAGGAGCGCGACCACCAGTCCCAGACTGGCGGCGCTGTTGCCGCGGGAGACGTGCAGAGGGCGCAGCTCGGTGTGTAGAGGCCGGGTGCTGCCCAGGGGGATGAGCTCGAGCTGCTGGGTCCACTGCTTGCTGCGGGCTTGGTCCAGGCCCAGCATGGCCTCGTTGACGAAGAGGGGCAGTGCGGCGGTGGCTCGGCCCCCTGCAGGGACCCGGAGAAGCACGCTGACGCGGCCGGAGCCATCATCCGCCTCCCGAAGCCTGGGCTTGAAGGCTTGGGCGGGGGTGCCATCGGGGTTCAGGATCTGGCTGCGCAGGACCAGGTTGACGGCTTCGGGGCCGCTGTTCTCGACCTCTACAGCTTGCCAGGCCCACGCGGCCCACTGGTCTCGGGCGCGAATGCCCAGGCCCAAGCGATCCAAGGTGGCGGACCACCAGGCGGCAGGCAGCTGCACCCGGTCACTGGGTCTGGAAGGGTCGGCGATGCCGTTGGGGCCGGCCGGGAAGCGCAGGGCAGTGATGCGCACCTGTTGGGCCATGGTCTCGCTGGAGAGGACCTGGGGGCGCAGGGTGCTGCGCAGAGTCTCGCCGCCGGCGCTTGCGACCAGCTCCAGGGGTTGGCCTGCGATTAGGTCCAGAGGCAGACTCCAGGGCTCTCCGGCGCGCAGACTGCGGGTGTGGGTTTGCGCGCCTACCTGAACCTGGAGGGCGCCGTCGCTCTGGGCCTGCAGAATCAGGGCCGAGGCCGTGGGCTCCTCTGGCAGAGCCAGGGTGAGCTGGCCGCCTTCGCTGAGGGCCTGGCGGGTCTGGCCGACTGGAGCCTCTACCCACCAGAGCAGCGGGGAGAGGTCGACCTGCAGGGACAGTGTGTGAACGCCCTGACCATCGGTGATGCGTGCTTGGTAGTCCCCCGAGTCTGGCCAGGGCAGGGACAGGGCCAAGGTGTCCACCGGTGGGTCTGCCCGCTGCGTGCCGAGCACCCGCCCTTGGGCGTCCAAGACCTCAATGCGGCTGAGAGCCTCCCCCTCCGCCTGAACACCACTGGGGGTCGAGGCGACGGTGGGAGGCGCGCTGGGGCCGGCGCAGGCCAGCACAAAGAGCAAGAGGAGGAGCGCGCTCACTCGCTGCGGTTGAACCCGGCGCGCAGGTGCGTGAGGGTGTCGGTGCGCAGCAGGTAGATGTTGGGCAGCAGCTCTGGGCGGGTCACGTAGGTGTAGGAGGTGCCGTTGATGTCCAGACGGTTGCCGATCAGAAGGCTCTGGGTGCTGGCGTCCCGCATGCGCACGGTCAGGGTGCTGGGGTTGTCGCTTAGGCCGGCATCTTCCTGGCTGATTTCAGGGTCAATGGCGTCTGCGCGCAGGTCGCCCAGGGTGTTCACCGACTGGGTCACTGCCAGCACATCGGTGTCCATGTTGGCCGGTTGGGTGAAGGACCACATGTTCGTGTTGCTGTCCTGGGTGAGCACGGCCCGGCCCAGCTCGTCTTGCAGGATGTAGTCCCGCACATCCAGGCGCTCAAAGTTGAACAGGATGCGGTTTCTGTAGGCCAGGATCGGGCGAAGCAGGCGGTCGCGTACGCTGCCGGAGACCAGGTAGACCTCGTCTCGGTCGCTGCGCTTGAGGAAGACGGCGCCGCCCTCTGAGGTGCGCTGTCCGAAGGTCAGGGTGATCTGCTCCCCGTCGACCATCAGGACCTTGGCGACCACTGCGGGTGGATCAAAGCCGCCGTCAAAGTCTGGGCTGAGGACCCGACCTGCGCGCAGCTCCGTCAGGCTCTTGGCCAGGGCATCGATGCTCTTCTGGTCCACAGGGAACTCGGCTTGGGCGGAGCTCCAGTTGCCGAACTTCGCGCTGCTCTCGGAGTTGATGTCCCCTTCGGGTAGACGCTCAAAGACGGTCTTTCCTCCGTCGAGGGGCTCGATGCGGATCTCTTGCACCAGGCCAGCGGGCACCTGCGTGACCATCTTGTCCCGCCACTCCAAGGGCGCACGGGCGTAGCGGGCACGGCTGCCCACCTTGCCGCGGTAGACCACATCGGAGCCGGGCAGGCGCACAAAGCTGGCACCGCCGGGTCGGTCTTGGCCGACCACAAAGCTCACGGCGGGCTCATCGGAGTCGGTGAAGAGCTCGACCAGCACGCCTTGGGCATCGTCCAGGCCGTAGTCGGCCAGGTTTCCGGTATCTACGGCCACGTCCATGCGGGTCTTGCCACGCTCGAAGAGGGCCAGCAGCGGCCGCAGAGCGATGGTGTCTGCGGGGGCTTGGTAAGGCGCGATGACCTGGAAGCCTCCGTCGAGGGAGCCCTCCATCACCACCGTCTCTTCCTGGCCGGTCGTGATCTCAATGCGGCTCACCTCCGCACGCTTGACCTCCGCCAGCGAGGGCAGATCGGCGTTGGGATCGAAATTTGCGGGCTGAATGAAGGTCAGCCCACCGAGCACTGCTGCGGCCACCAAGAGGATCTTGGACTTGTCGGTCAACCAGCTCATGCGGCGTCCTTGTTCTCATCGGGCGTGCTTGGCTCGCTGGGCGGCGTGGGCTCTGGACTGTTCGGCTTTGGGTTGCCGCGCTGTGGACCACCGCCCTGTCCGCGCATGCGCTGGCGGATGCCACCGAAGATCAGCAAGAGCAGGCCAGGACCGAGCAGGTTGATCAGCTTCAGCTTGGTGCGGGTGGCCTTGTCGGTCGCCTCCAACACCGGGACCTGAACAGACTTGGAGCGGATGGCGATCAAGGCCTCGTCCTGAAGCATCCAGTCGGCGAGGTTCGACATAAAGGCCAGGTTGTTTGCGATAAAGTCGGCGCTGCCACCCACCACCACGCGGGCGTTCTCCGCCTCGTCAATGCGGGGCGCGGTCTCGCCGGTGATCTCGCGGCCCACATAGGCGCTGCGCAAAGGACCGCTGACGGTGACCATGATGGGCCAAGCGCCGGTCTCCTCGGAGGGGTCTCTGCGCTGGTAGACCTGGGGATTAAAGAGCTTGGGAGCCTTGATTCGGCCGCTGTTCTTCTCCGAGCGTGCCATGACCTCGACCGTGACACCCGATGGCAGGTTCTCGGGCACATCGATGCTCGAGACGAAGGGGAAGGTCATCGTGTCCAGATCCTTGACCACCACGCTGTCCTGAGCCAGGTCGGTGGTGGTCGGGATGAAGGGCACGTTGAGGGGCACGGTGCCGCGGAAGCTGCCTTGCTGGACCGGGAACTGCATCTTGCCGTTGTTTGTGCGGTCTACGACGATGTCGCGGTTCAACTCCACCTGGTAGGCGGCCAACATGGGCTCCAGACCGTGCAGCACCGGGTTGGCGGCGTGCTTGGGGGGCCGGGGATCGAACTGGAAGTTCTGCAGGAAGAAGGCTGCGGGCCGACCGCTCATGATGAACTGGTCCACCAAGAGCATTTCCAGAGGGTCCATGGTGGTCTTGGGGCCGACGATGACCAGAGCGTCGACGGCATCGGGGATGCCCTCGGGGCTGCTCAGGTCCACGTTTACGACCGTGTAGTTGGCGGCCAGGGCCGCGCGTAGCTGCTGCACGGGCCCCTTTCCGTTCATCAGATCGGGCTCGCCGTGGCCGACCACGAAGCCCATGGTGCGCTCCTGGCCAAAGTCCATCAGGGCTTTGATGGTGCGGGCGATGTCGTACTCGATGGTGGAGACCGAGGTGATGGCCGGCAAGACGGTCTGGCGCTCTCCGTAGAGGAAGGCGGCGCCCATGTACACCATGCGCATCTCGTTTCGAGACTCGCTGCGGAAGGTGTAGGGGATGGGGGAGATGCCCAGGCGCTGGGCCTCGGCCATCATCTCCTCATCGTCGGTGGGATCGATGACCACCAGCTCCATGCGGCCGCGGCTCCAGGCTCGGAACTCCTCCAGCTTGTCGACGACCACCTGCTCGTGGTTGTTGTAGGGCGCCTCCAGACCGCCGGTGAAGTACACGCGAACGATCAGCGGGCGGTCTAGGCGGGAGATGAGTTGCTTGCCCTCGTGGGAGAGGGTGTAGATCTGGTCCTGGGTCAGGTCCACACGGGTGAACCAGCGGCTGGCGAGCAGGTTCCCGAAGATGACGACGGCGAGCACGCAGGCCAGCTGCAGCCAGGAGTTTCCCTTCAGGATGGGGCGGCGCTTGGCCGCGTTGGTGGCGTTCTCGCTCATGCCAGCCTCCGCTGCTCAAGGGAGAAGACCGCCATGTGCAGGAAGAGCAGGACCACGCCGCCGTAGAAGACCAGGTTGCGGGTGTCGATCACGCCGCGAGAGAGCCCGCCAAAGTGGTAGTCAAAGCTGAGGTATTGCACGACGGGCAGGATCCCAGAGGGCACTGCGCTCAAGAAGAAGCCCACGACGTAGGGGACAAGGCACAGGCTGATCGCTACCAAGAACGCCACGATCTGGTTGGATGTGACAGAGCTGGCTGCCGTGCCAATGGCTGTGTAGGCGGCCGCCATCAGGGCCAAGCCCAAGTAGCCGCCCATCACGGGTCCCCAATCCAGCTCGCCCAGACTCGCCAGGGTCAAGGGGTAGGACAGGGTCAGGGTCACGGCCACCAGGATCAAGGTCAGCGCGGCCAGGTACTTGCCCAACACCAGTTGGCTCTCGTTGATGGGCAGGGTCACCAGGAGCTCCAGGGAGCCGGTGCGCTTCTCTTCAGCGAACAGGCGCATGGTCACCGCTGGGATCAACAGCAGAAAGAACATCGCCTCCCAGAAGAACACCGTGCGCAGAGTGGCCAGTCCGGCGTCGAAGAGGTCGTTCAAATAGAGGGAGAACAACCCAACCAGGAGCAGGAACACCGGCACGATGATGTAGGCCAGCGCCGAGTTGAAGTAGCTGGCCAGCTCACGCTTGTAGATCGCCAGGACCGTGCGCATCGCGCTCCCAATTGTTCAGGGCTTTTGTGCAGCGTGATGTTTAACCCATCCGGGGGGCCCTTCGCCGGGGTTAGGGGCGCTGCCGTGGAGTCCCTGTTCCTGGCTATGTTCCTCGCCTGCAGCGTGGGGATCCTGATCTTCCTGGTCTCGGTGTTCAGGAAGCGAGACACGATGGCGCCTGCACCTCAGAGCCACGATGACTTCCTGCGCGCCATGGCGCAGTCTCCGTGGCCACAGGTCGGGGCGGATCTGGGCTTGACTGTCCAGGTGGATGAGCCGGAAGTCCTGCTCTGCCGCCACGTGCTCCAGGGCCCTTTTGCGGGTCGCTTGGTGCGGGTGCAGAGCTTCGATCGCAAGCACGGCGGCCGCAGCGGACACCTGAGCACGGTGCGTGTGGGGGTCCAGCAGGGCATGCCGGAGCTTGGGCTGAGTCTGCCCAGAGGGTCCTCGGTTCAGAAGGTGCACGGCGTGGCCAGCGTGTGTTTTCAAGGCGAGAGTTTTTTGGGGGACGGCCTGCTCCTGGGAAAGGCGGCTCGGCCCATCCGAGAGGATGGACCCTGGATTGAGTTGGACGGTCGCTGTGACCCGGCGAAGCTCAGGGATTGGCTGGAGCAGGCGCTGCAGGTCTTCTCTGAGTTGGAGCGCGCGCACTACGAGGGGTGGGTGCGGGCCGCGCAAGAGCACGATCTACGTCTGGAATGGGAGAGGGAGCGTCGGGTGCCGCGCCTGGCGGGCTTGATTCAAGGAGTCGGCGTACGGGTGAGCTGGATGAAAGGCGGCGGTGCGCGTGTTGTTTTGCTCGCTGGCTCTGGGCAGAAACTCAGTGGCCTGGCTTTGGAACTCCAAGATGGCGTGGTCATCGAAGAGAACTCCGATGGCCTGGTGTTGACCCTCGATGGGCCTGACATAGGGCAGCTTTCTTCTCTCTTGAGTCGTGCATTCTCAGCATTCTGAGTACCAACTCCTCGGTTTTTGGACTATCGACACAGCGGAGTTGGGCTGAAAGTGAAAGCGCGATCTCCTCACGCTTGACCCTTGAAATCCGAACAGTGTTCTCATCCTGGAGAGCGAGTCATCCCCTCCCGTCCTGCAATCACTGAAATCCGACTTCGTTTGGCTTGGCTGGGCGCAACGCTCATCTCCGTTTGCTCGGTGTTGGTCGGCCTTCTGACGTGGGCCTTTGGGGAGCCCTACGCGGGGATGGCGTCCGTCCTCTTCGGGGTTGTGATTGGCGCTCTGGCGCCCATCATTCGACGCTCGTCCGGTCAGCGCCTTCTTGCAGGGCACCTGCTCTGCGGCTGCATGGCCGCGTTCTTGATCGTGATGAGCTTCCTCTTCGGGGACTACCAGGGCTTGGCGCCCTTCGCGCTCCCTGCGTTGACGGCCTTGGCGTTCTTTCTGACGGGCATGCGCGGCGCGGTGATCTGGACCTTGGTGCCACTACTGAGCTTCACGGGCATGGTCCTGGCGGGAGACGCCATGCCGGCCAGTCTCCACCTGCACCCCATCGAAGACTTGCTGGTACATGCGACGGTGGTCATCACCTCTTTGGGGGTCCTGGGGGTCAGTTGGGGATTTGCCCAGCAGGAAGAGCGCCGCAATGCCTTGGCATTGAGCTCTCAGCTCGCCGCCGAGAAAGCGAGGGAGGAGGCTGAGAGCGCTCTGAACGAGGCGCGGCTTGCCCGCTCCGCCGCCGAGGCCGCCAGCCAGTCCAAGTCAGCCTTCCTGGCCGCAATGAGCCATGAGATCCGCACCCCGCTCAACGCCGTGATCGGCGCCGCTCAGCTCCTGAGGGAGGCAAAGGGGGAGGGCGAGAGGTGCTGCTGGACACCATCCAACAGTCTGGCGTGGCCCTCGTTGGCCAGATCGGGGATGTACTAGACTTCTCTCGGGTCGAGGCCGGTGAGCTGCAGGTCATGGCCGTTCCCTGTGGCCCGGTCGCGCTGGCCGAGCAGGTGGTCGCGGTCTTTAGAGCCCAAGCACAAGACAAGGGGCTGCACCTCTTTGTGGAGCTGGAAGGGCACGTTCCAAGTCGTGTGGAGATGGACCCGGACCGGGTGCGTCAGATTCTGCTGAACTTGGTGGGCAATGCCATGAAGTTCACCCGCCAGGGACACGTTCGTCTGGCCCTCTCCGCTGCGGATGGGCGCTTGCGGGTGATGGTCGATGACACCGGGCCAGGCATCCCTCCCCAAGACCGGGCCCGCATCTTCGAGCCCTTCAGGCAGGTGGAAGAGGGCCTGTCTCGAAGCCACGGTGGCTCCGGGCTCGGTTTGGCCATCTCCCGTGGCCTGAGCTTGGCGATGGGGGGCAGCTTGGAGTTGCTCCCTTCGGACGTGGGCTGTCGTTTCGTGTTGGAGCTGCCGGCGCCCGTGGTCCAGGTGCCCGAGCAAGTCGTCATCCAAGCGATCCCCGAGAACCTGCGCGTGCTCCTGGTCGAAGACAACCCGGTCAACCGCATGATCGCCAGCACCATGCTCCAGCGTCTGGGCGCTCAAGTTCGGGTGGCCGAGCACGGCAAGATGGCGCTGGACGCCTTGGCCCAGCAGGCCTTCGACTTGGTGCTCATGGACTTGCAGATGCCCGTGATGGACGGGCTCACGGCGACACGGGCCATTCGGGCCATTCCCGAGCTGGCCAAGCTGCCGGTGGTCGTCCTGACTGCCAACGCCTTCGCCGAGGACCGGGCGGCAGCTTTGGCCTGCGGCGCCACGGACTTCTTGAGCAAGCCCGTGCAGCAAGAGGACCTGGCCGACGCCCTTCGCCGCTACGGCTCCGCCGAGTCTGCTATGGCTTCAGAACCAGCGTAAACTCCGCGGCGCGCTCCACGTCGGCATCGGCGTACCAGAGGGGCACGCTGCCACCGGTCTTCCAGGTTCGAAGCTGATCCTGGTAGTTGCGAGAGCCTGGGTGTCCGGACTGACCTGGGGGCATCACCACCGTGGCCTGGCTGGGGTCGTTCAGGGGTGTGATCACGCGGATGCTGGGGATCCAGGTGGTCTCGTAGCTGCGGGCCCAGTTGAAGACGCCCACGTTGACCGTGTTGCAAGATCCGCCGTAGTCCAGCTCGCCTGCGTCCAGAACCTTGACGCCGAAGGGATGCACGAAGCGCACCTTGTGGGCCGCACCCCAGCTCCAGGTCGAGGAGTCCTCGCCGTAGACCAGCTTGAGGTTGTCGTGTGCCCGCAGCATGGCCGTTCGTGTGGCGCTGTCCGGGTCCGCGACGAGCTGAGCGAGCCCACCGGGGGTGTCCAAGAGGCTGCGGCCCGGGGAGGACAGACGCAGGACCAGGTCGATCTGATCGGCGTTGAAGCCCTTCTCTTCCAGGGCCAAGATGACCAGCTGCTTCTGGAGCTCGGCGTAGACCAGGGGTGCGATGCTGCGCTCCGGGGTCTCAAAGTCCCAGCCCTCTAGAGCTTGCTGCACCCACTGTGCGCCGGCGGACTTTGGCTCCAAACCTTCGAGCAGGGGGCCCAGTGTGGCCTGAGCGTGGGTGTCCAGAGTGTCCATCTGCACGTCGGCGATGGTCGCCAGGCTGTGCTTGTTGGTGGCCCGCAGCAGCGCGTCGATGCGGTCCTCTCGCCACGGCTGCATGTAGGCGGTGCCCAGGGTTTCCGGCGAGTCGTAGTCCTCGAGCTCGGGAGGGCGTGCGTTGGCACTCACCAGCATCTGGCTCTTGGGGTTGAGCACCTTGGGGTGCTTCTCCACCAGGCCGGTCCAGCCGTGGTACTCCGAGGAGCCTGGGTAGGGGATGCGGCCTGTGTGGGCCTCGCGGGTGGGGAGCTGTCCCACAGCCCGGTAGGCGATGTTCCCTTCGCTGTCGCCAAAGACCATGTTCAAGGCGGTGATCGGCTGCTTCAACTCCAGGGCATTGAGGGTCTCAATGTCAGGGGAGGTGTTGATGGCGCGCAAGAAGTCGGGGCTGCCATCGGGCTGCTCCAAGGCGGTCCAGCGCAGGGCCAGGATGTGGGTGCCGCTCAGCTCTGTGACCACCGGTCCGACCTCGGTCCACTGCGTCGTGTGGGACTCGCTGAGCCCTTCGGGCAGCGCCACCGTCTGCTCCCGGACCTGAAGCTTCTTCTTCTCGCCCTTGAGAATGTAGCCATCCTCGCCGTCCCGCTCGAGCACCACGTAGTCCACGTAGTCGCCCATCAGGTTCGTCATGCCCCAGGCCAGGGTGTCGTTGTGCCCGCTGACGACCCAGGGAAGCCCGGGCATGCTCGCGCCCGCCACGTGAACACCACCGCCCTGGCCCTCGTAGACGTACCAGCTGTTGGGGACACGCACGGGCAGGTGGGGGTCGTTGGCGAGGATGGGGGCCTCGCCCTTGGAGCGCTCGGGTCCCACAACCCAGGCGTTGCTGGCCTCTCCATCGGCGCCCTTTGGACCCATGATGTCCATGAAACCCTGGAACTCGGTGGTGTATCCACCGGTCTCCATGTCCTTGAGCTGATTCCAGTAGGGGTCGGTGCGGGGGGTGGTCTCCAGGCGCCGGAACAGGGCGTCCACGTCGTCGCGCTCCAGCTTGTCCCGCAGCTCGAAGGCGGCCAGCTCCTGCCACTGTCCGGAGCTCAGGCCCAGGGACTGGAGGAAGGTCATGGCCATGGAGTCAATGGGTGTCCAGGGCGCCCACTGGGGGTCCGTCTCCAGCAGTCGGTACTCGATCGGTGGCGCCTTCGAGGTCTCCGCGCCCGCGTTCACGCCTTGGGCGTAGGCGGCCAGCTGGAAGCGCGTGTCCGGGTCCATCGCCTTCAGGCTGGCCTTGGCGCGCTCCTGGAGCTGCAGGCTCTGCATGAAGGCATCGAACTCTGCAAAGTCGGGCCCGAGGATCTCCGACATGCGGCCGTAGGCCATGCGGCGAACCATATCCATCTGCCACTGGCGGTCCTGGGCGTGTACAAATCCCACGCTGTAGCTCAGGTCGGCCTCGCTGGCGGCGCGGATGTGAGGGATACCCTTGGCATCGCGCATCACGCTCACCTCGCCGCCCAGTCCGGGGGCGGACACCTCTCCCTCTACCGTCGGCAGGGAGCGGCCTTGGGTCATCAACGAGGTCACAGCACAGCCAGAGAGCAACAGCAGCAAGGACATGGGTTTTTTCTCCTGAGCGGAGGATATCCCGCGCGCCCCTCGGCACCGAACTTGAGGCTTAGGGCCGGTGCCACCCCTCGCTGTGTCGGCCATGGGAGGAGAGCATGGCCTCGCCGGCGCTCTGGATGAAGGATTCCAGCGCGGTCAGGAAGGCCTTGATCTTAGGAGAGTTTCGGCGAATTGAAGGATAAAGCACATAAAAGCGTGATTTTCGTCCGAGGCTCTCTGATAGCACCACCGTGAGTTCGCCCTTGGCCAGAGGCACTGCCACAGCGGTCATGGGCAGAAGGGCAATGCCCAGGCCGCCGACAGCGCACTCCGCCAAGGTGTGCAGGTCGTCCGATGTCAGCACGGGGTTGACGGCAATCTCACTCCCGTCTCTGCAGGGCCAGTGCTGGGCGTGGTGGGGATCGCTGGCCACGGTGAGCAGCGCGTGCTCTGCCAGGTCCTCCAGACGCTCCGGGCGTCCTTGTTGCTGGAGGTACGCCGGCGAGGCCACCGCGATGCGGTCCGATGGGCCCAAGCCCACCGCGATCCAGTCCAGCTCCCCCAGTGGACCCTCACTGAGGATCACGTCGGCCACCTCGATGCTCTCCTGCAGCGGCTTGGGGCTGCTGACCAGGCGCAGGGCGACGGCAGGGCAGTGGCTGCGCAGAGTGGAGACGAAGCCTGCTGCGAACTCACGGCCCAGGCCGGTTTGCGTGGCGATGACCAAGGTGCCTCGAGGCACCTCGTCGACCTGTTGTACGTCCTCGCCCAGGCGCTTTGCTTGGGCCAGCAGGGGGGCACCACGGGTCTGCAGCAGTCGCCCAGCTTCCGTCAGTCGGAGAGCCCGGGTGCTGCGCTCGAAGAGGGGCGTTCCCAGGGAGCGCTCGTAGCGTGTCAGGCGCCTGCTCAGGGTGGCGCGGGGGATCCCAAGGCGTCGGGAGACCTCGGTGAAGGAGCCCGCTTCGGCCAGCTCTAGGAACAGGCTCAGCTCAGGTAGTACGTCCATTGTGTCCAGTAGGGCGATTTGTGCACGAATCATGTGCATCTTTGGGGCTTCCGATCGTTCAACATTGGGTGAACCCTGTCAATACCCCTCTAGGAGTTCCCATGTCCCCCGCCGTGATGTCCCCACCCGTGATTCGGAGCGCAAAGAGCCTCTACGCCTCCGTTCCGGAGCGGGAGCGCGCCGATGATTTGTTCTTGGACTACCTGGGCTTTCTGGACCGCCGGAACGGCGGGGTGGAGGGTGAGGACTCCTTTCACCTTCGAGAAGCCGCGATGGAGGACATGGCCCAGTGGGAGGGGCACTACAGCGGCAAGGTCGACGGTGAGCGCTTCAACCGGCTCTACGCCAAGTACTCTCCATCGGCGGACATCAGCCAGGACGAGCTGGCCTTGCTGGCTTTCGCCAAAGTGAACGCTGGAGAGGCCTATGGCGTCGAGGTGACCTCGAAGGCGCGGGCCCATCTCATGAGTCGGCCGGAGCCCATCTTTCGGGTCGAGCGCATCTTGGCCAAGGAAGAGACCTTCCACACCCAAATCCTGGTGGGCGCCGCGCAGCACTTTGAGGGACTTCAGGTCACGGGCGCTTGGTCTCCCCCCATGCCCCTTCGGGTGCTGATCTTCTGCTTGGCCAAGTTCCCTCCCAGCCTCTTCCATCCGGTGCTTCTGGCCGCGGAGATCTCTGGGGTCTACACCTTCAACTGGCTGCTACAGCGGCTCTCCACCCTCTTCCCCAACGACCCCAAGATTCGGGAGAGCATGGAGCGGCGGCTCATCGAGATCCTGATCGATGAGGTCGGACACGTGGCCTACAACCGGCTGGCGGTCGGTCCCAAGGGGCTTCAGTTCGCCAAGGCCATGGGCGCAAGAGTGCTCGAGGGCAACGCGATCAACACCCCGGAGATCCCAGCTTTGGGCATGGATTTGAACGTGCGGCGCCAGATCGCCAACTTTGACTTTGCCGATCTACCCGAGGAGGTGCGGCGCAAGGCGTGGTTTGTGTGATACATGCCGCGCCATGTCTGAGACCCCTCCACTCTGCGTCGTAGCCGCCCAGATCGAAAGAGACGGGCGCTTCCTGATCACCCAGCGTCGGCCGAGCGCCGTTCTGCCACTCCTCTGGGAGTTTCCCGGTGGCAAGCTGGAGGAGGGAGAGACCAAGGTGGAGTGTCTGACCCGTGAGCTGGAGCACCGCATCGGCGTGCGCGTGCGGGACCCGGTCAAGAGCATGGAGGTGCTGCATCCCTACAGCGGCTACACCCTGCGTCTGGTGGTCTACAGCTGCACTCTGAGCGCGGACCAAGAGCCTCAGGCGCTCAATTGCCACGCGGTCAAGTGGGTGCTGCCGGAGGAGCTGGCCCAGCACGAGTTTCCAGGGGCGGATCAAGAGAGCGTGGATCAGCTCTTGGGACTCTAATCCCTGCTCTGTCGGCGGCCGTCACGCCGCCTGCGGCCCAGTCCCAACAGAGGCAACAAGAGCAGCGCGCCCGCAAACGAGGCCCCTGCGCCGCATCCGCCGGAGAGCAGCAGCGGCCGCTCGGGCACACCGCTGTCCTGGGGGCCCGTATCGCCGGTCTCTCCGGTATCGCCGGTCTCCCCGGTATCGGCCGTGTCCCCGGTATCGCCCGTATCGCCAGTGTCTCCGGTGTCTGGCTCGTCGATGCCGTCCACTTCGCTCTCCCAGTCCTCTTTTCCGGGGCCACCGAAGGCCCCGATGTCTGAGCGAGAGGCCCCGAAGATGCCATCTCGAATGCTGGGGTCTCCGGCGTCGATCAGCGGGGAGCCGGGCGCCGGGTAGGGATCGGTGTCGCAGTTGGAGAGCTTAAAGCCGCTGTAGAAGTTGGCGGGCTCCTGCAGGTTTGTGCTGTCAAAAGGCTCCAGATAGCCCCCGCCATTGGCCCCCAGCTCCTCAAAGAGGTTGTAGTTGACCTGCTCGGAGAAGGGTTTGTAGCCGGCGATGCCGTCGCCGCGCACGATGGCGTTGTTGACCAGGGTGATCTTGAGCGGCTCGTAGCCGTCTCCGCCGCCAACCAGCACCGGCACGTCGATGAAGGTGTTGTTGGTGTAGGTGTGCAGGCCATCACCGATGCTGAGCGCCTGTAGTCCTTGCTCCGCACGGAACACGCTGTTGGTGACCGTCACGTCACCGTCGGTGAGGATGTGTCCGGTGATGCTGGACCAGAAGCTGCAGACCCGGGTGCGGCGGATGGTCACTGGGGACAAGACCGCGTTGACCAAGCTGCCGTGGGCGCTGGCGTAGACACCGTTGATGCGCACCCCATCCAGGGTGATGGACTCGGCGCTGAAGCCCGCGTTGACCAGCCCACCAAAGGTGCTGGCGTTGACGTTGGTGTAGGTTCCGCCGTCGATGAGCAGTGGCCCGTCTTGCAGAAAGTAGGCGCCCCCCTTGCTCCCAAAGATGTCCACCATGGTCACGTTGGTCCAGCTGTGGCTGGGACCGCTCAAGTACACCGCGGTGTCGCGGATGGTGCTCAAGGTCGTGCCGTTCACGATGGTGTCCACCAAGCCCTCGGTACGCACCGCCGAGCCTAGATCTCCGGCGCTCTTGAAGCCCTCTAAGCTGCCTCCGGTGATCTGCAGCAGTTGCCGGTTCACGGCGCCATAGACAAAGACCCCGCCGCCCTCGCCCTGTGGTCCGACGCCCAGTGCGACATCGTTGAGGACCACGCCGCCCATGAAGCCTTTGCTGGTCTCCACCAGGTTGATGGCCCAGGCGTTGGTCCCCCAGAGTTCTGGGGTGCCCACGTAGTTGACCGAGACGCTGCTCTGGTTGAGCGTCAGGGAGCTGTCCACCACACAGATGCCGCCCTGGTTGATGTCGTAGAGCTCCGGAGAGATCTCAAGGCCGGTACCGGTCAGCGTGCTGTTCTCCAGGACCTGCAAGGCGCAAAAAGGACCGTCGATGTCGGTGCTGCCGATCTCGTAGTTCGAGACTTTGGTGGGGACACCGCTGAAGCTCAGGTCCTTCAATGTGACGCTTGCACCCTGGACAACCCGCAGTCCTGGTGCACCTCGAATGACAGAGGACACGTCGCTGCGCAAGGTGAGGTCCATGCCGATCTCGACGCCCCCTCCGAAGTCTTCAATGCCCGGGGCGTAGCCCTCTTCCAGCTCGAGAACCAAGGGGTTCTCGCCGACGTTGTCCGCGATGGCTTCGCCGATGGAGGAGTAGTCCCCATCCGGTCCGATCCCGAAGGTGGCTGCAGAAACGGAATATGCCCAGATCAAAAACATGGCGGTACTCTACCCTTGTTCTTGCTTGGCCCACTCTCTGCGCTTCCGGTTCAGGCCAAGCAGAGGAAGCGCCAAGAGAAAGCCGGCCAAGCCGCCGCCGCCAGAGCACCCTCCCATCAGGGTTAGCTCTGAGGGGTCTGCGGGGTTCCATCCAAGCTCGAAGTCCTCGGCGCCAGGTCCGCCAAAGGCGCCAATGTCCGAGATTGTGCCATCTTTGTCGGCGATGTTTGGATCACCTGCATCGATCAAGGCGCTGCCGGTGTCCGGGACGGGGTCGATCTCACAGTTGGTAGGGTCGGCCAAGAACGCAGGATCAAATCCGGGTTCCACGTTAATTTGGTTGCCTTCGCCAGCCTGAATGCCCAGGCCAAAGTCGGCCTCGACGTTGTCGTAGAACAGGTTGTAGGAGAAGGTCAGGTCGATGGGGGCTTCCCCTGCGTTCAGGGTTGTTCCTGCGACTACCGCATTGTTGATGAACTCGACGCCCGTGAAAACGCCGCCAAAGATGGGGCCCGCGTTGTCCACAAAGGTGTTGTTGACCAAGCTCAAGTCACCGCCTTGACCGCCAAAGAGGGGGGCGTTGACGGGCAGGTTGCGAAAGACGGTGTTGATGACGTAGATCTGAGAGGAGGTAGAGATCAGCGGCCCATTGTCGTTCGCTACCCCACAGAATCGGCCGTTCTCTACCGAGAGGGCGACCCCTTCGGCGTAGAGCGCACCTCCTTCCCGTCCACCACCGCCGATCATGTGCAAGTCGGCGACTTTCACGCTCGTCCCGCCACGTGCGTAGACCAGTCCTCCGCCTTGCTCGCCGTAGCACTCCTTGCAGACCACCTCGTTCAGCGCCAGGTTTCCGCCGTCGGCCAGGTGGAAGGCGCCCCCTTGTGCGCCCTTGCCCTCGACGATGTCCAGCATGCGCCAGTCGTGTTGTCCTGCGCCGAGTTGAACCGCGGTGTTTCCGGCGTTCTCGATGGACAGGCCGCTCACAGTCGTGTCGACCTCGCCAAAGGTCAGCGCGGCCGAACCTGCGCTCTCTCCACCCACGTTCGCGATGCGACCGCCAGTGATGTTGAGGCTCTGGCTGCCGGAGTCGCTGTAGACGGCGATGGCCGGCCCGCTTGCGTTGTCAATTTCGGTGTCCACGAGCGTCAGTGTGTGACCAGACTCAGCGGAGCGCAGGGCGACGGCGTAGTTCTTGAACTCGTAGGGGTTTGTGTTTCCAGTCTCCGGTGTGTTTCCCACGAAGGAGCAGTCGATGAGCGTCAGGTCGGAGTCGCTTGCCCAGGCCAAGCCCCTACTGGCCAGTCCGGTCACAGAGACGCGCTCGGCCGTGAGACTGGAATCCTCCGTCGCCAGCATCGCCGCATGGTGGATTGTGCCCCCACTCCCGCGTTCCATGGGGTCGGTGTAGCTCGCGGCTACGGGGGTGATCTCCAAGTCCACCAGAGTGACGTTCGCCCCGTTGTACGCGTGTACCTCTCGAAAGACCCGGGACTCCCCAGGGTCCGAGGACCGTATGATGACGTCGACGCTAAAGGCCAGGCCCATTGGGTAGCCGTTGGTGCTGATCTCGTAGGACTCGTTGTAGTCCGGGTACAGCAAGAACTCTATGGGCTGTGATGCAGTTGATCCCTCCGCCACCAGGGCCGCAGAGACCGAGGGGTAGTCCTGGTTCGTTCCGATGGTGAAGGTAGTGGCACCGGAGGCGAGGGAAGAGAGGAGCAGGATCATGCATGCAGCATAGATCCGCGCGCGCCGACCGTGCCCCCCAACGGAAGTCTTTCGCAAGCTGCGCGAAAGAGGTCAGGCTGGCCGCTCACCACGTCTGCGGCCCAATCCCAGCAAAGGAAGCAGCATGAAGGCGCCTTGGAATCCCCCTCCGCAGCCGCCTGAGAGTCGGAGATCAGCGGCCTCTGGAAGGGGCTCAGGCTCGGGATCGGGGTCCACGTTCTCGGGAGGCCCTGGCAGCGCTCCGATGTCGCTCACAGTGCCATCGGCATCGAAGAGCCCAGGGTCCCCAGCGTTGATCAAGGGTGAGCCAGGTGCAGGTGCGGGCTCGGTGCCACACTGGTCGGGATCAAAGCTGCTCACAAAGAGCGCGTGGTCGGCGAAGACGGCCCCCAGTCCAGGAAGAGTCTCGCCCAAACCGTCGTTGCTGACGGGGTCAACAAAGGTGTAGCGCAGCGGGTCGTCTTGGATCTCAACACCCAGGCTGAAAGGGCTGACCTGCACCAGAGCGTTGTTGGTGAACTCCAAGCTGCCCGGGATGCCATCGAGGATTGGGCCCAAGTCCACGAAGGTGTTGTTCACAAAGCGCAGGGTCCCACCGCTGGTGGACTGCACCCCGCCGTCGATGAGCTGGAAGGTGGCTCCGGAGATGTCCAACTCCCGGTCGGTCTGGAAGGCGCCACCGGTGCGCGAATCGAAGCCGCAGTAGCTCCCTCCCCGGATCTCCACTTGGCTCTCTTTGGCGTAGATCCCTGCTGCCTTGGTCGCAGAGACGTTCACCGCGCGCACGTTGAGCAGCTCGATGCGCGCCAGCTCTGGCATGTACGCCAAGCCACCGGTGTTGGCCAAGCAGTCATCGATGGTCATGGCGTCCACGAAGAGCTCGCTCCCGCCGGCCAGGTAGAATGCGCCGCCGTCCCCGCCCTCACACTCCATGATGCTGCCGCCGCGCAGGCTGTGCGCCCCTTCGGCCAGATAGACGGCGGTGTTGCCAGCGCTCAGGATGCTCAGACCGGCGCTCGTCACCGTGCTCTGTCCCGCGGTGCGCAGGGCTGAGCCCGGCGACTCGGTCAAGGTGTTGGTGATCGAGACTTGGTCGAGCTTCAGCTCTTGGAACACGCTCCGAGCATCGACGTAGATGCCGCCACCCCTGGCATTTTCGATGGTGGTGTTGATCAAGGTCAGGCTGCCGCCGCCGCCTGCGGTGTGGCTCAGGCTCACCGCGTACTCCGCATCGGTGCGGGAGCCCGGGGAGTAGTCGCCAGCAAGGATCTGGGCGCCGTCGATCCACACCGTGCTGTCAAAGGCCGAGATGGCGTTTCGATTGCTGCCTCCCGCCCCCTGAATCACCAGGTTGGTGGCCGTCAGCGTGCCTTCTTCGATCAGCAGCCGAGCGCTGTAGGAGATGTTGCTGTAGGTGGCGCTGGCGCTGTCCAAGTAGGCGAAGTTGTCGACCTTGACGAGCTCGATGTCCTTGAGCGTCACCGTGCAGCCCTTCACCAACATGGGCGGCGCCTTGCGCGTGTCCCCTTCCAGGTCGGAGGACAGCACCAGATCGCGGTCGATCACGATGCCGATCTCCGACCCAAATGGGCTCTCGTCGGCCGAGGTGTAGCCCGGAGTGAGCTCCAGGCTCAGAGGGCCATCGGGCTCCTGGGCCAGAGCCTCCAAGATGGTCTCGTATTTCTCGCCTGGACCAACAGGCAAGGCGAGAGCGGTGGACATCCAGAGCAAGATCATGGTGTCCACTTAGCCTGCTCAGAGCGGGACCCGCTCAGAAGCCTGGGTTGTTCGTCGCCTTGGCGTCAAACTCGGCGATGGCCAAGGTGCCCTTGGCGCTGGTGCCTTCGTAGACCTCCAGCACTTCCATCTTCACCGAGCCCCAGGCGGAGCCGGTGTAGCCCATGACCGAAGGGATCATGACCATCTGGCCGCCCTTTGCGTCTGCCACGTCCACCACAACGCTGCGGTTGTTCGCGGTCATCTTGACCTTCTTGACCCGGTCATGGGTCTTGGGTCCGTGCACGATGTGCACGCTGCTCAGGCCCAAGCCGGCCTCGTTGCCGAACTCCACGAATGCGCCTTCCGAAGGCGTCGCAAAGTAGGTCTTGGGGGAGTCGTCCTGCATGTCCATCGTGATGTGCTCAGGATCCTCGTCCGAGGAGCCCTCGATGGTGACGGCCGCGTCGAACTCTTCCATGTGGATGAGCAGCTCGGAGATGCCCACGTTGGGGAAGTCCTTGCCCTCGTAGAGCTCCACGATGCTCAGCTTGATCCAGCCGCCGAACATGTCGTTGCCCACGGCCGCGTTCTCGATGTCGATGGTCTGCATCTCCATCTTGTCTTCGAGATCGATGTGGGTGGTGAAGCTGGTGTTCACATCGCCCATGCTGTCGGTGCAGCAGATGAACTCCACCTTCATGCGCTTGATGCGGGGGTGGTCAGCGAAGGTGTCGGCGTCCCGGGCCCAGCCGTTCACGATCGAGATCTTGTCCAGCTTGCCGCTGGGGATCTCCAGCTTGATCGACTCGCCCAAGTTGGGGCTGTCACCGGGGACCATCCAGGCGGTCTCCATCTTTCCGTCGATGGCCGCGGGGCCGCCAAACTGGTTGGCGCCTTCGCCGCGGGAGGGCTTCTTCATGGCGCTGACGCTGGCACCAGCGAAGGCCAGGGTAGGAACCAGGGCGAGCGCGGTCAGCAGAATGGCTTTCTTCATGAGATCTCCAAGCGGTGGGGCGGCACCTTAGCACGAGCTGGAGCCGGAATTCGGGAGTCCCAACCCCCAGCCTCCTGCGAGGATTCCCTGAGCGGAGTACCCTGCCTGCCGTGGACACCGAGCCCCAAGCCCCCCCGCTGCGCGTCGGTCAGCTCATCGGCCGCATGGTCATCGGTGTGCTGATCCTGATGGCCGTTCTCGGTCTGACCGGTTGGCTCTTTGGCCCGCAGATTCAGGAGATAGCGACTTGGTTTGTCGCCGAGCTGGGTCTGCCGGGGCTCTTTGGCTGCTTCTTCGTGCCAGACGCGGTGCCCATTCCTGGCGCCCACGAGGTCTGTACGGGCTTCTCTCTCATCGGCGGGGTGCCCTTCTGGACGGTGGTCAGCGTCGCCAGCGCTGGCAGCGTGACCGGCGGCATGGCTGGCTACGGCTTGGGCCGTGCCCTGGGTCACACGCCCCGCTTCAAGGCCTTCATGGCGGGCCGAGGGTCCAACGCTTTCCTGCTGGTCAAGCGCCACGGCGCCTCGGCTGTGGCTCTCGGGGCCGTCTCGCCCATTCCATACAGCGTCTGCGCTTGGGCGGCCGGAGCGCTGCGCATGCCCTTTGGCCGCTTTGTGCTGGTGAGCCTGCTGCGCTTTCCGCGGGTGGCGTTTTACCTCTGGCTCATTGAGCTGGGCTTGGCCAGCACCTGAGCGGGTCCTTCAGGGCACCTGGCTCCCAAACACCCCGTCATCCGCCAGCCGCCGCTGCACGCCCAGATCCAGGTCCTGCCACACCCACTGCGGAATGCTGTCCTCAAGCTTGAACCAGCAGTAAAAGATGTCGGCCAGGGCATCGCGCAGCACCTCGACGGGCCCATTGAGCAGCACCGAGCCGTCCTCTGCGATCAGAGAGACCCCCGCCATCTCTGCCACGCGGCCTGCGTGCACCTGCACCCAACGGGTTCCGGGTCTGGCGGCGGTGAAGTCCAGTGTGGCGCCTTGGGTGTCCAGGCCGCGTGCTTGGGCGTCCTGAATCAGGCGACGGTGTACGGCAAAGCGCAGATCGCCATCGCACTCGGAGAGGGCACGGGGTGCGCCGCCGGCATCGGCCGGGTGGGGAGCCGGCGTACCGCTTGGGTAGACGCCGGCCGGGTCGGGATCCTCAGCCGGCTGGTCCAGCTCGGCCAAGACTTGATCCAGTCGCCCCCGCGGAAGGTGCCCCAAGGTGGCACGGGTGGTCTCGGGCGCAACGGAGACATCGCCGGGGGGTAGGGGCTTGTAGGCCGTCTTTCCACCCGCGCCGCGCCGAAAGGGCGCGACCAGGTTCTCCAGCTCCGGTCCGGTCCAGACCTCAGGCCCCCCCATGGCCAGAGCGCGGCCGGGGTGCTCGATGCGGTCCACCAGATCCAAGACCGCCTTGGCCGCCTCTCGTCGGGTGATGGGGCTGTAGCGGGAGCTCTCCTTGAAAGGGGCCGGGCGCTTGTTGTCCGGGGGCCGCACATGGGCCTCGATGATCTCATCGTCAAAGCAGGAGAAGCGCAGGATGGTCCAGGGCGCGTTGCAGTTGCGCACCCCGCCCTCCAAGTAGAAGGCCTTGCGGTTCAGGCTGGCGTAGGACCAGCGATAGGCGCCCATCATCGAGAGGTGCAGGATCGTCGTTGCGCCGGCGTCCCGAGCTGCGTTGACCACGTTCTCGGCCGCCATGCCGTCGTAGAGCGGCGCCCCGGGACCGCTGTTGCGCGGATCGATGCAGGAGATCACCGTTGTGGCCCCCTCCATCACGGCCGCCAGGGCCTGGGGCACCATGGGGTCGGCGTAGCAGAGCTTCTGCACATCGCTCATGCCGCGGATGTTGTCGATGTCCCGGTCATCCCGCACCACGGGCCGTACGGGCACACCGCGGGCCTCGGCCTCCCGCAGAATGGAGAGACCGGTGCGTCCGTTGGCGCCGACAAGAATGAGCATGAAAAGAGTCTACACCGCGCTCGAGCCGAGCTCAGCGAACGTAGATCTCACCCCAGATCACCTTGTTGCTGGTGGAGTAGGACCAGCCGCTGGTGTTGAAGTAGTAGCCGGCGTCATTGCAGGGGTAGTTCCCGGCGGTGCAGGTCTCGGGGGTCATCGCGGTCAAGGTCAGCAGGCTCAAGTCGTAGGCGGACCAAGTGGCCTGGCCGGAGGGGGTGTTGCCCATGCCAGGGGTCCAGCAACAGCTGGCCATCTGCATGCCCAGGATGGCGTTCTCGTTGGTGGTCGGGAAGCAGGCCGCGTTGCTGTCCAGGGGCCGCACGATGAAGCTGGTCGCCAGGGCTTGGTTGGTGCTCAGGCTGCCGTCTTGCCAGTCGGCGCCGCTGGCCATGAAGGTGCTGCTGTTGCAGGTGGTGCTGTCGTAGTTGGCCGCGACCATGCTCGCGAAGTCCACCGTGCCGGCGATGTTGTAGAAGGCGAAGGCGTACTCGTCGGTGACGATCATCACATCGTCGCCGGTCACGAAGTTGTAGGCCTCGCCCTTGTAGTCGGTGGTCTGGCGGTTGGAGATCGAGCCAAAGGTCGTGGTGTCGGTCCACACCGCGTAGCTGTTCCAGGCGCGGCTGTGGGTGCCGCTGACCAGGTAGTCGTTGACCGTGCTGCCCACCAAGGTCCAGCCGCCGCCGTCGTTGTCCATCTCGCAGTAGGCATCGTAGATGTTGCCGCTGCCGTCGTCTAGGCTGTAGCTGCCGTCGACGTTGGCGCTGTTGTCGGCCAGGATCTCCACGCAGTCGTCTGCCGGACAAGAGGCGCCGGTACCCAAGAGACCGTTGTCATCGGTGCCATCACAGTCGTTGTCGTTGCCGTCACAGACCTCGGTGGCGCCAGGGTTGCTGCTGCTGTCTCCGTCATCACAGTCGGTGGCGTCCGAGACCGAGCCGCTGGGCTGAGTGCAGGCTTGAGAGCTGCTGCTGGCATCTCCGTAGCCATCGGAGTCGGCGTCGGCGTACCAGGTCAGGGCGTCCGATGCGGTGTCCTCGTCCACGCTGCCATCGCAGTTGTTGTCGATGGTGTCGCAGATCTCGGTCGCGGCGGTGTTCACGGCGGCGGCGGTGTCATCGCAGTCCGTGTTGTCGCTCACGCTGCCAGTGGGCTGGGTGCAGGCTTGGCTGCTGCTGCTGGCATCGCCGTAGCCGTCGGAGTCGGAGTCGGCGTACCAGGTGCTGGCGTCGATGGCGGTGGACTCATCGATGCTGCCATCGCAGTTGTTGTCGACCAGATCGCAGATCTCGTCGGCACCAGGGTTGATGGCCGCCTCTGTGTCATCGCAGTCGGTGGCATCGGAGATCAGGCCGCTGGGCTGGGTGCAGGAGGCCACGCCGGTGCTCACATCCCCGTAGCCATCGGAGTCCAGGTCGCTGTACCAGGTGGCCGCGTCCGCCGCAGTGTCCTCGTCGATGGCGCCATCGCAGTTGTTGTCGATCTCATCGCAGATCTCCTCGGCCGCTGGATTGATGGCTGTCTCGGAGTCGTTGCAGTCCTCGCTGTTCTCAGAGGCGCCCTCGGGCAGCTCACAGGCCTCCAAGGCCAGGGAGGCGTCGCCGAATCCGTCGGCGTCGGCGTCGGTGTAGAAGGTGGTGGTCACCCCTTCGTCGATGGTGCCCTCACAGTTGTTGTCGGCGCCATCACAGACCTCGGTGCCGCCTGGGAAGCTGGTGGGGTCGGCGTCATCACAGTCCGTGTCATCCGCCACGTAGCCCTCGCCGGGATCGCAGCTGTCAATGGCAGCCGCTGGGTCCCCGTAGCCATCGGCGTCGGCGTCGGCGTACCAGGACTCGATCAGGCCGTTGTCGACCTCCCCATCACAGTCGTTGTCCAAGCCGTTGCAGCGCTCGGGCGCCCCTGGGTAGGTCTCCGCGTCGGCGTCATCACAGTCGCCGTCCACGCCCACGTGCTGCTCGCTCGGTGCATCACAGCTCTCGGTCGCGCTGCCGTCGCCTACGCCGTCCCCGTCCGCATCCACCCACCAATCGGTGGCGTCGGTGGCGCCGTTGTCGGCCAGCCCGTCACAGTCATTGTCCAGGCCATCACAGATCTCTTCGGCATCTGGGGAGATGTCCGCATCGTCCGGCGCACAGTCGTCTGCATCGGGCACGCCGTCGCCGTCGCTGTCTACGACCACTTCCCCGGTGTCCAGGACACCTTCGTCTTTGGTGCGGCAGCCGAGGGACAGAAGAAGCAGCAAGGTCATGGGAACTCCATTGGGTCCCTGCGTATACCGCGTCATTGGCTCGGCGGGCGAGTGCCGATTCAACAGGAGCTTCGATTGTTCCGATGGGTCCCCCATGTGGATCCTGCTCGCGCTTCAGTCCCCCGCCCCCGATGGTCTGGCCCAGGTCTTCATCGGGAGCACACAGCCTCAGCCCCCAGTGGTCATCGCCCAGGTCCTGGGTCACCAAGGGCTGCTCCACACCACCACCTGCCAAGGCCGCGTAGAGCGCTTGGACTTTGTCGTGCCCTTCTCAGAGCTCGTCGTGGATCGGGAGCGCTACCCCATGGTTCGCCAAACACCCACCGCCGAGGACGACGCCCAGGCCCTGACCCTGACCCTGCACGCGCAGCTTCAGCAGATGGGTTGGAAGAGCTTGCCCCTGCACGCCGAGCACTTTGATCTCCAGGCCGGTCCGGAGCCAAAGAGGAGGCAGATCAACCGCCGCTACGCTTGGGGTCCCTACACCCGGGAGCTGCTGACGGTGTGCACAGGGACGGACTGGGCCTCCACCTGCGAGGTCAGGTTGGTCGTGGGAGAGGGCTGCTGAGCCAAGTCGGGGACGGGGTTGGGACACACTGAGACAAGGAGTTTTTGGCGGGGTCGCATAGCCTCAATCCATGACGCACCTGCCTTTGCTTTTCTTGTTGAGCGCCTGCTCCAACCACGAGGTTGAAGCGCCCATCTACTCGGGGGAGTGGGACAAGCCCACCTGGGACATGTTGGATGACCTTGGGCTGCCATCCGGCCCTGATGGGCAGGGCTACACCGTGCTCCCGGGACCCGATGGCCAAGAACTCTGGGCGGACACCTCTCTGCGGGACGAGACCACAGAGGCGGCGGCGTGCGGTGCGCTGGTTTTGGCCTGTGTCAATCCGCCGGAACGCAACGTCTTGGGGTGCCTGCAGAACATTCCTATCTGCCCAGAGGACGAGATCTGTTGTCCACAGGCTTGCGAGGAGCAGTACGTCCAGGAGCGGCGCTCGGGCAAGGAGCCCGCTGAGTCCATCGTGGACGCCATCTGGGGCGAGGACTCCTGCATGCCGGGGTGGGCACAATGATGTGGCTCTTGTTGGTTGGCAACGCCTCGGCGTGGCAGTCGGAGTGCTTCTCGACCCGCCAGGGTGTGACGGGCTCTTTCTACCTGTGCAAGGGCGCGGAGGAGCAGGCCACGGAGCGCTGGATTCCCACAGAGGGCCGACGCTACAAGCACGCCAGCACAGCGATCGCAGAGCACTGGGAGATCTGGAACCACGCGGCGCAAGCGGGTGGCTTGCCCGCGGAGCTTCAGGGCGCTGAGATCCTCTTTGAGGTGTACACCCGGCCCGATGAGTACATCCCGCGGCACCCGGCCCAGGAGAAGGCTGGGAGCCTGGAGGTCGTGGGTCGTCTGCGGGAAATCGGAGAGGTCACACAATTGCCTGACATGTCCTACTCCCTTCAGGATTGGGCCAGGGCCAACTCCGATTGCCCCCTGGATGAGGCCGACTTGGACGGTGATTCATGTCACAACTTCTTGGGTCACCTGGGCGCTCTAAACAGCACCCACTTTCTCCCGCAGGCCCAAGATTGGTACATGCACCTGCATGGGATCGCCCTGGAGCGGGCGGAGGCGTGCGCGGCCATCTCAAGCGCAGGGGAACACTACGAGCAGACCGTGTTGACCTGCGAGAAGCAGGCCCTTGTCGTCGAAGCGGTGGCCCAACACTACCTGCAGGACGCCTGGTCTAGCGGACACATGTGGGAGCGCTGGGGGAGCCCCGATCTGGAGACCTTCGACGGCAAGGTGGCGAACGCGCTGGCCGTGGGGTCCTTCGCTGGCACATGGCACGGCGCGAAGGCGGTGCTCGACCGCTCCCCCCTTCTTCCAGGGCAGTGGGATGACCCCATGTGCGCCCATGCCCCGACCAACCCTTGGGGAGATGTGGCCTATCTGGGCACCGACGGCGACCTGCACCCTGCCCTGGGGGATCTGTTCTGGTACGTGGTCGTTCAAGGGGGAGACTACGCACACCAGCTGGACTCCCTCACCACCTGCAGCGTCGCGGGCATGGCAGAGGTCTACCAGGCCACCGGTCAAGCTCACGGTCCGCTGGACACCGTGGTCGACACGGAGGCCCTCTACGGTGAGGCCTGCTGGGGGCAGCGGGTGACCAACGCCGCCTTGGGCGTCGGGAGCCTGGTCCACAAAGGGGCGACACCGAATCAGACGGCCTTTGGAGGAACGCCAGAGTCGGAGAAGGCACGCGAAGCCTACGGTTTTGCCATCGCGACCCTGTTGAGCGCGGTGCTCGTCCCCAAGGGCTTCTCGCTGGACAGTCTGAGCCGCAAGGAATTTCGGCGGGATGCCTCTGAGCTCCATGCTCTTGTGGGCTTCAACGCCAAGCTCAATGGCAAGGGCACCCAGCTGGCCAGTGGGGGCCTCCCCCGTCTGCTCGGGGCCGAAGCCAACGGGCATTATCAAGGGCTGCCGGAGTGGGCGGATCCACCGGGTCCCTGGTCGCCGACGGACCCCGACCCGGGCGTTCAAGCCCTCGGGTTGATGTTCCTGGAGACGGGCATTCAGGAGCGCTGCGATCAGGACCTGGACGCCCTGGAGGCGCTGCGGTGGTCCGGCGGCGTAGCGAGCGCAGCCGACCAGGCCTTCTGCGAGCGCATGGTCGGACCCCACCTCCGGATCGGACTGGGCGCTGACAGCTACGATCCGCGCTACGAGCCGATCTGTTCGGACAACATCTTGTACTCCGGCCACACCAACCACGGCACTCTGCCCTTTGAGGAGGCCCTCGAGCAGTACTGCGGCGGCGTGGTACTCCAGGATGGTGGCTTTGAGGAGCCTGAGGCGAGCTCCCCCTGGACCTTCAAGGGGGGTGGGGCTGTGGGACCTGGGGTGTACACCCTCGTACCCAAGGAAGGGGCCGGTCAACTAGACCTTGGATTGAACGCGAGCAGCGGCGTGGCCTACGCCATCGCCAGCCAGTCGCTCTTGGCAGGTGTTCAAGGGGGCGAGGTGGTGCGCTTTGAGTTCCGGATGCTTGGAGAGACGCCAAGGAGCGGAGACTGTGCCTCAGGCTCCGGTCCCACCTTCGGGCTGCGCTTGGACGACGGGGAGTACGGCAGCGGCGACGCGTTCCGAATTGTGGGTTTTGAGGAATGGTGCAGTGGTCTGGAGTACTGGGGGGGCAGCTGGTCGATCACCCCGGAGTGGCAAGCAATGGAGGCCAAAATCCCAGTTCAATCCTACGAAGATCCGATCTTGAGTTTCTACCTCGTGGACAACACCAGCCCCGACTACCACCTGTTGATCGACGACGTTCGCTTGGAGAAGCCCTGATGGACCGCCGAACGTTCTTGCGCTCCCTGTTGGCGCTCCCCCTCTTGTCTTGCGCCAACGGAGGCTCGGGTTCGGGCTTCCAGGTCGGGGAAGGCTCAACCCTGGATTGGCCCCAGGCCGAGGCCCAGTTCGAGGTCGAAGCCATTGAGGATCTGGCCCGCGGCGTAGAGGATCTGGGCGGGGGAGAGTTGCTGCCTTGGATTCAGGCGGCTGACCTTGAACTTCGGCGCATTGCGGCCTGGGACCCGGAGTTGGGCGCCGTGCTGGGTGCTGGCTTTGCCTCGGTGGTCGGAGGGGGCCTGGAGATGCTGACGAGCTTGGCTGTGAGTCCGCCAGAGAGCGCAGAGCAGCTTGCCGCCGCCTTCAACAAGGTCCTAGGCCGGGAGGATGCGGATCTGAGAGAGGCAGCCTTGGCCTTCCAAGGGCGCTTTGACGGCGCGGAGCCGGATCTGGAGGGCGTGAGCCGACGCTGGCACCTCTGCATGGACGCGATGCGTACGGCGCTTCGGCCGAGTGGAGCCGCGGAGAACCTTCTCGCCTTGCAGGCGCTCGCGCGTCAGCAGCAGGACGCGCTGGCTCTGAGGGAGACCGGAGGATCCGAGCTGATCGCGCAGATGATCCAGGCGCTGGAGGTGAGCCCCGAAGGACCGCCGCCGCCGTCTGAGAACTGTGGTGAGACACAGATGTTTCTGGAGAACTGGCAGCGTCATCGAGAGAAGGTCAAGGGCTTGATGGTCGCCAGCGCCGAGGCCAGTCAGGAGGCGGCCAGTGCCTTTGATGACTTGCCCACAACCGTGCTCGGCGTGGGGGTGCCCGCTGTGGGGACCACCATCTTGTTGGTCGGCTTCTTCGCCCAGTTTCTGCTTTTGCCCTTCTTGCTCTATGTCCCCGACTACCCGGCGGTCGCCACCGGTCTGCCCGTTGACTTCTGTGCCTGCGGAGCCTTCTGATGCTTTGGCTTGCCTTGGTCTCTCTGTCCAACGCGGACGACCTACACTGCCCAGAGCCGGTCGCGCCCGAGTTTCGCAGCGTCGATGTGGAGTGCTCGGATGGCACCATCGAGCTGGACGCGGTCATTGGGAGTGAAGGGGCCTTGGCCTCGGTCACAGCCCAGGTCCTGCCCCTGGGAAACTACCCCGGCTACATGGTTGAGCTGCACCTCGACAGCGAGGTCATTGGAGAGGAGCGCACCTCCGTGTACCAAGGCGCCCTGGACCCGCTCTTGGGAGGCTTGGACGTGGAGACTCTGTGCTTCGACCACCTCGAAGTGCGCTTTCGTGCTGTCGATTCCGCCGGTCAGCCCGGGAGCTACACCTACCAGAACATCGGCCCCTTGTTGCAGAACGCAAGCTACGAGAACGGCTTGGACAACTGGGGCTGGGGGGGAAACGCCGACGTGGTCTGGGGGGAAGAGAACCAAATCTCCCCGGTGGACGGAACGGGCATGGTGAAGATCGGCTGGCCTACGAATGCCACCACCGTTGGTGGATACGTTTGGCAGCCCTTGGGGGTCGTTCCTCGGGGGACCTACACCCTGCACTGGCAGGACGCAGTGGCCACCCACCGTGGGAACTGGCCCGACGACGCGAGCTGCGCCGATTCACTCCCTTTGTTCAACGCCGGCATCATGCGCAACGAAGGCAGCGCCTTTGAAGAGGTGGAGACCCAGCTCTTTGAGGCCGACGAGATGTGGTGCGAGGCCACCCCGGTCGCCGCTGCGGGCTACCGCTCCCGCGTGGACTGGATTGAGCGAGAGATCACCTTTGAGCAGGACCAGGAAGGCGGGGTGGACGATCTGTATCTCTTCTTCTCCGTCTCCCGTGGGCTGGGGCATGAGGGGCACCTGACCTATCTGGACCAGATGCGCCTGACGGGTGACTTCCTTCCCGAGGCCTGCAAGCGCAACGCGCACCTCAACCCGGCACTCCCCATCGACGGCGGCGGCGGGCGCGTGACCGTTACGCCGCTCTACACGCAGCTTCCCAGCGCGATAACCCCCGCTGGAACCAGCTACTACGCCCACGGTGAGGTGGAGGGGCTGGCGGCCCTGGAGACCGCCTGCGTCTCGGACTGCACTTCACTCGATGGTGGCTACGGGGGCTCTGCTGGCAACCGGCCCCATGGCTTCGATGGGGTGTTGGAGTACGCAGACGGCTCGGTGCTTCTGGCTGAGGCCAAGTCCAGCTCTCGCGTGCGCAGCTTTGGGCAGTGGGCGGACACGCCCTCCGCGACCGTCTTTGAGGACGGAAACCAGACCCGTTCACGGGGCCTGATGAACGCCATGGCCCATGCCCAGAGCAGCTCCAGTGACACGATGCGCCTGATGTGCTCCGACGCCGTGCAAGAGGCCGACGGGAGCTACCGCAAGCGCCGGTGCATGCAGCTCCATGGTCTCTGGAACGCGGCGGTGGTCTCGCAGATCTGTCTCAACGATAGCTACGACGCCAACGCGGGGGTTGGCGCGGTCATTGAAGATGCCTGGGATGCCGGCGTGAGCTGCACGACTTGGGTCGGGTACCACGAGCGGGTGTGCAGGGACTCGGGGACTGCGGCCGCCTCTTGGACCCTGGTCTGGGGCCAGCGGAGCGGTGAGAGCGGCGCCTTTACGCCAGTGCCCGTGGGCAACAGCTGCGATGCTGGAGACCCGGAGCACTGTTTGCTGCGCTGGCACTGCTCCTCCGACGCCAGCGGCTACGCCCAGGGCACTCAGCCGGCCGACAGCACCACGCTGCACGCCTCCCGCACCGTCGGTGGGGTTCACGAGGATGTCCTGGCCACCCTGGTGCTTCAGGATCCCCAGTGGGCGCCCAACAAGCCCGATGAGAACGACGGCTTCTGGACCTACTTGGACTCGGCCTTGGGGCGGCCCGAGGGGCAAGGGCAGCGCATCTGCTCAAGCCCCGGTTTTGCGCCGGACTGGGACACGGCTTGGGACACGGGCCTATGAGGGCCGCGCATTGATGGCTTGAATCAGGGCCACCAGCCAAGCGGCCTGGGACGGGTTGGGCCAACGCTCTGGTGCAGGGCAGGGCTGACCGGGCTGCCAGGACCAGAAGCCTGGGCGCGGGTCTGGCGCCAGAGCTAGGCCTGACTCCAAGGCCAACAGGCGCTTGAGCAAGACCCCCATCTCACCCAGCTCCTGAATGGAGACGGGCGCCTGTAGGGTGCTGATGCGCTGGTAGGCCTGCCTGGCCCCCGATAGATCGCCGGCCAGGTGGCGGGCGTAGCCGGTGCGCCAAGCGACCAGAGTGGCCAGCTCGGCGCTCCCCAGGCGTCCCGCGACGGCCTCGACCTCGGCCAACTTGTCCTCGCTTGGGGTGGAGACGTTTAAGAGTGCTGTCGTGGCCAGAGCCTGCAGGCGTAGGAAGCTGTGTGCTCGGGCCAAGGATGCCGCCTTTAAGAACTGCGGCGCGGCCTCCTCGAATCGGCCCAGGGTCTGAAGCAGCAGGCCGTAGTTGAGAGAGGAGACCCCCAGCTGCAGGCCCGCCCCTTGGCTGTGTAGGCGCGCGATGGCGTCTTGGAAGGAGGCCTCGGCCTGCGCGTAGTTGCGTTGACGGAAGTGGTGCAAGGCCTGGTCGGCTTGAACCTGCGCCTGCACGAAGGCCGAGCAGCCCAGGGCCAAAGTGCGGGCCTGATCCAGGTCGCTCTGAGCTTGGGTGTGTCTTCCCTTCAAGTCGATCAAGTAGGCGCGGCGCAAGAGGGCCAGGCTGTGCTCCGCCGGAGCCGCATCCGGGGGGCAGGCGGTGAGGCAGCGGTTCACGCACGCCAATGCCAGGTCGGGGTTGGAGGATGCGATGGCATGCGAGGCCTGGTACAGCGCGCTCTGGCAGCGCTCTAGTGGTGTTTGGGCAGCTGCGGCCCCTCGCGCGTTGAGGGACGCCCAGTCCGCCAGGGGGTGTGCGGTCTTGTAGACGACCTGAAGGAGCTCGGAGACCCGTGGGGCCAGCTCCGGGTGCGGCTCCAGAAGGGCCAAGAGGTTTGTGCGCTGCGCTCTGAGGTCTTGCAGGGAGGTGACCCCCTCGGGCCCATGAACGCGGCTGTGGAGCTGGTCGGCGTATTCGATGAGCGCATCGGCCAGGCTGCTGCTCATCTGGGGGCTCAGGGCGCCACGTTGGCTCGTGAAGTGGCGCACCGTCGGATGCAGGTGCAGCCGGGCGTCGGGCCCTCTGAAGACCAAGTTGCTCTGGTGCAGCAGGGCCAGGATCCGGGCGGCCTGCCCCCCTGGAAGGACCGCGTCCAGGAGATCCAGGTCAAAGCCTCCGGGCAGGCGGGCGATCTGGGGGAGCGCCTCCCGCACCGGGGGATCCAAGCGCTGCCAGGTCATCTCCAGGATCCCCCGCAGGGTCTGGGTTCTACCCGGCGCTGGCAGATCCAACTCCAGAGTTCCCACCCGCCGCTCCAGGTCCTCCATGGACAGAAAGCCCAGCGCGGCTGCGGCCAAGCACACCACCAAGGGCAGGGTGCCGCTGACGGCCAAGATTCGGGCTACCGCTTCGGGGTCGCATTCGGCTGAGCCAGCGCTCTTGGCCCGCTGCGTGAACAGAGCCACGGCGGATTCTTGGCTCAGGGATGGGACCTCCAAGTAGCGCAGGCCGGGTCCGCCGATCTCCTGGCGTGTACACACGATGACGCGAAGATTCGGTGCGGAGGCTTGCCAACGCCTAAGCAGCGCCGGAAGTCTCGACAGCACCTGGGTCACATCGTCGAGCACCAGCAGTAGCTTGGGTCGCCGCAGCGCGGTCTCCAGATCTCCGTGGGGGGCCGGTTGAACCCCCAGCTGTGCATGAATGGAGGGGATCAAGGTCTGCGCCGAGATGTCCTCGGGCAGGCTCACCCAGGCCGTCTCTCCAGGCCACACTTTGGCCAAGGCCATGGCCAGGGCTGTCTTGCCTGCCCCCGGCATGCCCCCCAAGGCCAGCGCATCCCCGCCATCCAGGATCCGGTGCGCCTCGGCCATCTCACGCTCGCGACCCAGCAGCCCGGTCTCGGAGAGCGGGTGCAGGGAGTAGCCCCGGCCGTGCTCACTCTTCAGAAAGCGCGGCGCGTTGGGATCTGGCTCCAGCTTCTTGCGGAGTCGGTTGATGGCCTTGTCTACGGCGCGGCTGTTTACCCCGGGCGCGTAGCCCCAGACCTGCTCCAGGAGCTCGGCTCGGGGAACGACCTGCCCGGGCTGCTGCGCCAGGTACAGCAACAGGTCGCGCTCCAGGGGCGTCAGGCTTGCGCCGGTAGAGACGCGGTGGTTCTGCAGGTCCACCCGTCGGGCGCCAAGGTTGATCCAACGCACTGACCGCGCTCCCTTCTTTGGCAGAGAGATTAGCCTTACGGCTTCGGGGCGCCCAATCTCAGGCTCCAGCTAGGCCAGCGCCCCGCCACAGCTGCTCCCGGCCCCCGCCGTGCACCCAAAGCAGTGGTCGGCCACGGCCACGGCGGCCCCGTCCAGAGCCCCCACCTCAAGCTCCCAGATGGTCCGCGCCTTGCCAGGGACCGGCATCTCCAGCATCTGGTTAAAGTCGCAGTCGTAGATCGCGCCCTGCCAGTCCACCGAGACCAAGTGCCGGCACATCAGGCCCTCTACGGTCGCCGGGTTGAAGGCCTGCAGCAGCAGATTCATGTACGCCTGGGTCTTGCCGTTGCGGGCCAGATCGCGGGCGAAGCGCTTGATGGGCATGTTGGTGATGGTGAGGAGCGCGTTGAACACGATGCCGTGCTCGGCCATCAAGCGCCGCTCGTAGTCCGCCTGCAGGCTGGCCTGGGGACCGGGGAGAAAGGCCCCGCCGGGGTTGTAGACCAGGTCCAGCTTTAGACCGGTGCCGGGCTTGCCGTAGCCCAAGGAGTTCAAGCGCTGAAGACCGGAGATGCTTCTTGCAAACACGCCTTTTCCGCGCTGCTTGTCCACGTTGTCCTGGGTGTAGCAGGGCAGGCTGGCCACCACCTCCACCTGGTGCTCGGCCAGGAACTCCGCCAGGTCCTCCTGACCCGGCTCGCTCAGAATCGTCAGGTTGCAGCGGTCGATCACCCGGCGCTTCAATGACCTCGCGTGCACCACCATGCGCCTGAAGTGGGGACTCAACTCAGGGGCCCCGCCTGTGAGGTCAATCTGGCCAATGCCAGGATTTTCCTCCAGAATCTGAAGAACACGCGCCACCGTGGGACCGTCCATCATCTCCGTTCGCGCCGGGCTGGCGTCCACGTGACAGTGGGTGCAGGCCTGGTTGCACTTGCGGCCCAGGTTGACCTGTAGCCAAGTGACCGCGGCGCGACGCAAGGGGCCCAGGCCGGCGTTGGCCAGAGCGCTCTGGAAGTGGGGCGTGGAGTTCATCTGCTCAATTATGCCGGTGGACCGACTTGGTTGCTCAGGCCCGTACTTTCTCTTTGCCCCTTTGCCCTGCGCTGGGCTGAGAGGCCCGCAGCCACACGCTGGCCAGGGCGGCTTTCACCGCCTCGATGTGGGTCTCCCAGACGCCCGCACCGTCCCGCGCCAAGCCCACCACACCGGGAGCCCGTTGTGGATCCAGCTCTTCGGCCAGCTCGCGCGGGCTCAGGGCCCCCGGGGCGTCCTGATGGTTCCACTGGTACAGGGTAGGAATCTCTCCCAGGCTGGTACGCAGGCTGTCCAGCGCGCTGGCCAAGGCCTTGAGCATGCGCTTGTTCTCACCCAGGTTCTCGGGCCTGGAGTCGATGACCAGAACCAGGGCGTCTGCCCGAGAGAGCATGGCCGGTCCCTCTCCGCGCTCCAGTGCCTCGGTGGACAAGGTGGCGCAGGCCGCCTCGGTGCGGAAGCCTGAGATCTTGCCGAGCTTGACCTGCAGGAAGGAGCCGCTCTCCTCGCTGTCGGCGTCGCTCACGTCCAGCATGGGACCCGCCATGGGGCCATAGATTGCCGCTATCTGGCTCAAGTTGGAGCGCTTGCCGGCACCCTTGGCCCCGACGTAGACCAGGGACAGTTCCATGTTCTGTGTTCTGGGGTCCAGGCGCATTTTGACTCCGGTTCAATGACTGACGACTGGTATACGGCGCTGATGCGCCGATGACGCCTTCGTGTCAGAGATCGGACAGAGAGGTGCACTTCAGGAGGACCCCGCCCTGAAAGCTGGCCCATGCCAGATGCGCAGCGAGAGATCCGGCATTGCTCGCCCACTCTGGAACCCGGCTGGCCTCGCTCAGCAGGCCCTCTTCGAAGCAAGGCTCCAGGTCGCGGGCGTCCCCCAGAGTCCAGCGGCCGGCGAAGAATCGGATCGGGAGCTGCATGCGCTGGGCTCTAAAGGCCTGCACAAAGAAGGCCTGCACCCGCAGCAAGCCGGCCAGGTAGACGGTGTCCTTGGTGAAGACCACCCCGTCCCTTCCGTTGCCCCCACGGAAGATCCGTGCTGCGGACTGGAAGGACTCTAGGGGATCTTGTCCCCGCTCTTCAAAGAGCCGCACGACCTGCTCAAAGCTGGCGCCGTCCAAGGCCGCAGCAACCGCCACCACGCGCAGGGCGATGCGCCTGAGGCGGCGGTGGTCCATGGTGTCGGTGATGAGCTCAGCGAAGGTGGCCAGACCTTCTTGGTCCATGGTCGTGCGCGGGCTGCTCAGGCCCATACATGTCAGCACCGGCTGCTCAGCGCCGTTGCGCTTGGTGTAGGCGTGCACCTTGGCCTCGTGCTCGAGCAGCTGTCGCATGGTGTGGGGGCTGAAGCGGGCATCGGAGCGCAGTCGGATGCGCTTGGAGCCAGCGGTGGCTTTGGCGCTGATCGTCTCGCTGAGCTCGACGGGCAGAGACCTGGGCAAGTGGTCCAGCTGGTCTTGCATCCAGGCTTGGGCCTGTGCGCTGTCCCAGTCCTCGGCCGGCTCTGGGATGGGCAGATCCTCGGTGGCCTCCAAGAAGTGTTGGGCGGCCTCCAAGTGGGTGGGGGTGGTGTGGGAGATCCGGTCTCTTGGGGCGCCGAAGAGCGCCACCGATGCGTCCACAAAGCCCGGCTGGCCTTGGGCCGAGAGCAGCTCGATGAGCGCCACGTAGGAGGCCGCCGTGCGCTTTAGGAAGGCCCCGGCGGGATCCTGAGTGTCCAGCTCGCCCATCAAAGCCCGCAGCGCCTGCTCTTTGGCGCTGTAGTCCCGGAGAGTGGGTGCGATCTCGGGCAGGGTGCCGTGGGCATGCCAGTGGGCCGCCACCTCCGGACCCCAGCTCAGGGTGCCCAACATGTGGATGCCGCTGGCCGACTGCGCCAGGCGTTTGTCCCAGTCCCGCAGGCGCTGGGCGCGTTTGCTCTCCAAGACGCTCATTTGGGCTTGACCACCAGGGTCAGGCCGTCCTGCACCGCCTCGTGCACACGCCAGCTGTTGTCGCTGTAGTCGGCATCGTTGATCGCCACGCTCAGGGTTCCGGCGCTGGGGGCGGTGAAGCTCTTGGTGTCTGCCACCTCGAAGACTTGGACCTCGCCTGCGCCATCGGGCTCAAAGCGGGCCAGGAGCACACCGGGCATGCAGCTTGGGCAGAGGTGCTCTGCGCTGGGCTCCGCTCCTGAATCCCCCATCACGTTGAGCTGCGGTCCGCCCTCGTTGAGCACGTAGTACTGGCCCACGTCGGCTTTGATCTGCACCGCCTGGCCCGCGCACAAGGGCAGGTCCATCTGCCAGCCAAAGTCCAGCTCCATGGGGTGGTAGACGTCCTCCTCCAGGGGCTCTGGGCAGGCGGCTTCCTTGTAGTCTTCCTGCAGCTCCTCCACCCAGCTTCCCCAGGAGCTGGTGGTGTTTCCGCCCCGCATCACGCCCAGGCAGAACGCCAGGTTCTTGGCCGCGACCGCTTGGATATCGCTCAGATCGGCCAGGAGCAGAGCCTCCACTTCAGCGGCCCGCTCCTCCCCAAAGTCCACCCCGTCCCGGCGGGCCCCAGCCCACTGCAGGGACATGGCGCGTACGGTGTCCCGCTGCTGCTTTGTGCGCAGGGCGTCATCCTCGATGGAGGCGAACTCTGGGGCCACAAAGCAGGCGCTTCGGTCGCCGCTCTCCAGAAGCCAGCCGCTCTCGGGGCCGGTGTTGTTGGGGGCGGTCTTGGGACCGCAGGCGAGCAAGGTGAGCCAAATCATGAAAGCCAGTGTAGCCTTGGGGCCTGAATTGAGGTCCCCCCATGTCCCGTTTGTCCCCTGCATTGGTCCTGTTTCCCGCACTGCTTTCTCTGAGCGCGCTGCTTGGCTGCACCAAGGACGATGTGGAGCCCGAGGACACCGCGCCGGAGGAGGTGGAGAAGGATCCTGTCCTACTGGACTGCGTGCTGCCGGCTGTAGAGACCCCCATCACCGACGGGATGTGGTCTGTGGGCATTGACGAGGCCTTGTTCAACCACTGCGAGAACGAGGTCGGCAAGGGCCTGCACATCCATGTCGGTGAGCCCACCATGCTGCAGATCGATGCCAGCAACTATCCGGAGCTCAGCGCCATCTCCGACCCCCAAAGCGAGCAGTCCATGCCCATGAGCGGCAGCCAGGATGGCGCCAACTTTGAGCTGGTCGGAAACGTCGAGTTTGGAATTGGAACCTGCATCATCGGGATTGAAGCCACCCTCACAGGCCAGATGACTGGGCAGGACTCCTTCTGCTATCAGATGGACGCGACCGCCAGCATCGCCGAGGAGCTCTCTCCAGATGCCTGCTCTCTGATCTTGGGGGAGACCGAGAACCACACCTTTTCCGAGCTGCCCTGCGATCAAGCTTGGATCGGCGTGGCGGCCCCCGCACCGCAGTAGAGCCGCCTGGGCTGGGGGATCTGGTCCCTAAAATGCCCAGTTGATGTAAGCCTTTCTCATTGCCTCTGGACAAAGCCCCTCGCGTACGGCAAAACGTGTTCTGACGTGAAGTTCTACCTGCTACTTTCTGCTTGCTTTGGTACCAAGCAGCTACCGGACACGCCCACCCCCAACCTTTCGGGTTGGTGGGAGCAAGCTGCGCCTTGTCCAGATGGGGCCAACCTGCAAGGTGCTGCGCCCCCCGTCGGTGCGCGGATCTGGTGCGAGGTGCAGGACACCGGCTTGGCGCTGCCCCACGGTCGAGAGACCGGCTTTTGGGCCGATGGCAGCACCCGCTATGAGCGCCTGTGGAGCAGCGGTCGCTACGACGGCGAGTACAAGGCTTGGTACCCAGGCGGCCGAATGGAGGTCGAAGGGCGCTTCGAGGCGGACCAGCAGACCGGCACCTGGCGCTGGTGGTACGAGAGCGGCGGCATCAAGACCGTCGACTCCTTCGATGGCGGCGTGCTCAACGGCACCTCGATCCGCTACTACGAGAACGGCACCAAGGCCTTTGAGCGGCCCTACAAGGACGGTCAGCTCCAGGGCACCGCCTACGCTTGGGACGAAGAAGGCCAGCTGCTGGGCAGCATGACCTTTGAGCAAGGCACCGGCGACTTTGTGGAGTGGCGCGGCGACGGCACCCTGGTCGCCGAGGGCGCCTACGTCGGTGGAGAGGAGCAGGGCGAGTGGCGTTGGTACGGTGCAGGCGGCGTCTTGTCCTCCATCGAGCACTACCAAGCCGGCGTGATGCACGGGGCCTTCACCTTCTTTGACCCCATGGGTGAAGAGCTGGGCCACTTTGAGATGGACCAAGGCACCGGTGAGTGGAGCGGCTGGCACGACAACGGTCAGCTGGCTGCCCAAGGGCCGATGCTTCAAGAGATGCGTCACGGCGAGTGGCACTACTACGATGAGGCGGGCGAGCCGCTACTGGTCCAGTTCTGGGAAGAGGACCGCGTGGTCGTCGAAGATGTGCCCGAGAGCGTCTCAACGGATGCGGGCGGCGTCGACGAGTAGCAGGGCCCAGCCCCGCAGTAGACTCCTGTAGTGCACCGCCGAATTCTTCATGTCGACATGGATGCTTTCTTCGCCTCCGTCGAGCAGCGCGACAAACCCGAGCTCCGGGGAAAGCCCATCGTGGTGGGCGGAACGCCGGGTGGCCGCGGGGTCGTCGCCGCAGCCTCCTACGAGGCCCGGGCCTTTGGGGTGCACAGCGCCATGCCCGCGGGCCGGGCCCTGCGTCTGTGTCCGGATCTGACCTTTGTTCGTCCCGATTTTGGTCGCTACAAGGCCGCATCTGAGCAGATCTTCGAGATCTTCCGCTCCTGGACCCCCCACGTCGAAGGGCTCTCCTTGGACGAGGCCTTTCTCGACGTGACCGAGAACCTGCGCGGCGTGCCCACCGGGACCGAGGTCGCCCGCCAGCTGCGCGCTGAGATCTTCGAGACCACCGGCCTGACCGCCTCGGCCGGCGTGGCGCCCGTAAAGTTCGTCGCCAAGATCGCCTCGGACTACCGCAAACCCGACGGCCTGACCGTGGTGCGTCCCGATCAGGTCCTGGACTTCATCCATCCCCTGCCCGTGGAGAAGCTCTGGGGCGTGGGCCCGGCCACCGCCAAGCGCCTGCATGCGGTGGGCCTTCGCACCATTGGCGATGTCTACGCGCGCAAAGAGCACGAGTTGGTCGAAGCCTTGGGCTCTCAGGGGCGCTGGTTGGCGACCTTGGCGCGAGGTGAGGACCCCCGTCCTGTTCGCAGCCGCAAGGGCCGCCGCAAGTCCATCAGCGCTGAGCGCACATTTGCTCAGGACATCTTGGAGATCGGCGCCTTGGAGGAGGTCTTGGCCGACCAGGCCGAGCGGGTGTGCGAGAGCCTGAAGAAGAAGGGGTGGGTGGCCAGGACCGTGGTGCTCAAGCTTCGCTACGATGACTTCTCTACTCTGACCCGCTCCAAGACCCTGGATCGGCCTGTTGGCACCATCGAGGCCATCGTGCGCACCGGCCTGGCCTTGCTGATGAAGACCGATGCTGGGGTGCGGCCCGTGCGTCTGATTGGCCTGGGCGTGAGTGGATTGAGCAAGCCCCAGGGTCCCTCCAGACAGCTGGAGCTGGACTTGCAGTAGGCGCGCAAGGCCCCGGGGACGTAGACTGGCCCCGTGCCCCGCAAGCTGAACATCGCCATCGTGAGCCTCTACGCCCTGGAGAACAACGGGGTGCGCCACGTCGCCAGCTCCCTGCGAGAGGCCGACTTTCAGGTCACCGAGATCTACTTCAAGGACTGGGTGAACAATCGTTTCCCCTGGCCAAGCGAGCAAGAAGTCCAGGATCTCATTGGTCTTCTGCGCGAGCGCCAGATCGACTACATCGGCCTGAGCGTGCGGGCCAGCGCCTTCCACCGCATGGCCAAGTACCTGACCGAGCGCCTGCGGGCGGCCTTGGGAAAGCCCATTTTGTGGGGCGGCATGCACCCCACCTTCCTGCCCCAGATGTGCATCGAGATCGCCGATGTCATTGCCGTGGGCGAGGTCGACAACGCGGTCATTGAGTTCTTCGTGCGCCTGGACGAGGGCCGCTCGATCCGGGACTGTCCCAGCTTTTGGGTGCGGGAAGGGGACACGGTCTACCGCAACGACATCGACGACTTGGTGGACCTGGATGAGATCCCCTTCCGGGACTTCCACACCCAGCAGGACAAGTTCCACGTCGAAGACGGCAAGGTCACCCAGGGCGACCCCTTCATCACCAACCCGGAGTACACCATCCTGGCCAGCCGGGGCTGCCCCTACTGGACCTGCACCTTCTGCTCCAACACCCTGACCAAGCCCTTGTACGAGGGCAAAGGCAAGTCCTTCCGCGTGCGCAGCGTCGAGTCTCTGATCCAAGAGATGGAGTACGCGATGAAGCTGTGCCCGGACATCAAGGTGGTGCGCTTTGATGACGAGGTCTTCCCCATCCGAAAGGACTGGATCAAGGAGCTTTCCGAGAAGTGGCCCGAGCGCGTGGGCATCCCCTTCGAGGTCCTGGTCGACCCCCGCATGGTGCGCCTGGAGCCTCTGCAGCAGCTCAAGGCCGCTGGTCTGCGGGCCATCTGCATGGGCATCCAAGCCAACGAGCGTGTGAACCAAGAGTTCTACAACCGCCAGACCACCAACCAGCAGATCGTGGATGCCCAGTCCATCTTCCGGCAGGTGGGCATCACCGCCAACCTGCAGATCATCTGGGACGACCCCGTCAGCACTGAGGAGGACAAGGACCAGCTCTTCTACATGCTCATGGAGCTTGAACGCCCCTTCGAGCTCTACCTCTTTGGGCTGACCATCTATCCCAACACCCACCTGGCCCGGCGCCTGCTGCGGGAGGGGCGCATCAAAGAGGAGCACATCGAGGGCATCAACACCCACGCCTTCGAGCAGTTCCGGGTGGACCTGAACTACCCCCGACCCAAGGCCGACAAGCGCTGGCTGGCGCTCATTGTCTTGTGCAACAAGCCCTTCATCCCCAAGTCGTTGATCTGGAAGCTCTACCGCTCTGAGCGCTTCAAGCAAGACCCCGAGCCCTTGGTGCAGGTGGCCCAGGCCGCCAGCTTGGCCCGGCTCTCGACCGTTGCCGCCGGCATGGCCTTGGATGGAGAGCTGACTTGGCTGCTCCTGAAGCGCTGGGTGAATCCAGCCAGCATGGTGACCATGTGAGCGGCATGGATCCACGGACGGCGGTCAAAGAGGGCCTGGCCAGTCAGCGCAGGCGGGCCCGGGCGTGGAAGAACGTCGCACAGTCCGCCACCTACAGAAGGATTCGTCCGTCTTGGGTGCCCAGGCCCCACGCCGCCCATGTGCTGCTGACCTACAAGTGCAACCTGAAGTGCTTGGGCTGTGGCAGCTGGAAGGTGCGGGACCACAGTGACTTGAGCGCAGCGGAGTGGCTGCACACCTTTGGGCAGCTCAAGAGCCTTGACATCGTGAAGATCCTGGGCGGCGAGCCCATGGTGCGCAAGGACCTGACACAGATCCTTCAGGGGGTGCGCAGCATCATCGACCCCTATGTGCTGCAGCTCACCACCAACGGCATGATGACCGAGCGCACTCTGGAGGTGATTCAGGCCGTGGCCTGGCCGGGTCTTCAGCTGCGTATCAGCGTGGATGGCACCCGGGAGACCCACGACAGGATGCGCGGGGTGACTGGCAGCTGGGACTTGGTCAACGAGACCGTGCAGCGCGTCTCCGAGCTCCAGGGCCGCTACGGGTTCAAGTTCGGCATCAACTTCGCGGTCACCGACCACAGCCTGGCCGACTTTGACGCCATGGTGGACTATGCCGGATCCGTGGGGGCGGACTTGATCCCTGGGGTCAACGTCGACCCCTTTCTGGTCGGGACTGTGCCGCCTGAGATTCGGCAGCAACAGGTCATCATGCTCGAGGACCCCGCCAAGGGCCTGGCCAAGCTGGAGGACCACCGCGTGGGCACCAAGCGGGAGCTGCCTTGGGTGGACCATCTGCTCTCACGCTTCGTCACCAAGCGCACCTTTGAGCACCAGATCAAGGAAAAGCAGCACCGCTTTGTGTGTAGAGAGCTGCGGGATCTTCTGTACCTGTTGCCGGACGGCAGCGTGGTTCGCTGCGGTATGGACCATGAGCCCATCGGAAATGTTCGCAGTCAGAACTTCGACGAGATCTGGTTTGGAGATGGGATGGAGAAGTACAGGAAGAAGGTGGATGATTGTCCGGGCTGTCTGCAGGCGAGCGTGCAGATCTTGAGCCGGGTGTATGGCGGGTGTTTGGACGGGTGAGTTTGGGGAGTTGACTTTTTTGGACCCCGAGTTCTATGGTCCGGTCAATGGAGGGCGCGATGCTTTGGATGTTGGTGTTGGGATGTGCAGGGGGCGAGACGGAGGATTCGGGGGAGCCGGTGGATGGCTTTGTGAAGCTCTTCGCGGGTGTAAGCGAGGCTAGCCCGACGTACTGCGCGGTGCGCGCAGACGGCACCCCCACCTGTTTTGGGGATGCCTTTGGTGTGCGTGACGTGCCGGTGAATCAGGGCTTTCTTCAGATCCTACCCAATCAGCAGTGCGGCTTGGACCTGGATGGAGAGGTGCTCTGCTGGAAGGAGGATTGGGGGCTCTTCGCGGAGCTGCCGCCGGGTCCATACAGCAAGATTATGGCGAACGATCCATTGCGCACTTCTGATGCCTTTGTTCTGGCTATGCGGCAAGGGTCTGGGGAGCTGGTGCTTGCCACCGAGTCCACGGATGTCGCAGACAATGCCCCGGAGCAGGGAACGGAGGTCTTGGACTTTGTCGGCAGAACCTTTGAGTTGGGTTCCGGCTGCATGGTGCTCTTGGATGGGTCCATTTCCTGTTTTCCCGAAGGCGCGGAGGATCGTTTCCAGCACGACATCCCAAAAGGTAGCTTTGAGCGTGTGTTCCAGATATGGACGCACTTCTGTGCTCTGGATGCGGATGGATACGCGAGCTGCTTTGGGGAGTTTTTCCAGGGCTTTGAAGCGGAGATGGTCGAGGCAGGGCCACCACTGATTGAGATCGAAGGGCCCTTTCTGCTCACCCAAGACAACGAGTTTGTCTTGGCCGACTACAGCTATCCCCTGGGCGAGGACACGATTCAGGAGGGCGACCTGTTCGTGGATCTGTCCTACTCCGTGCATGAGTGCGCGATTCCGCTTGAGCGGCCGGACACGGTGGAATGCCACCACATGGATGAGTACCCGATGGCGGTGTTGCCGCCGGGTGTGGATGACTGAGAGATTGGGGATGTTGAGACAATAGTGGGCGGACCAAGCGATTGGCTTGGGGGGAGATGAGAATGACGAATCAGATTTGGGCTGTGGGCCTAATGTGGACCCTGGGCGGAGTGGCTGAAGCTTCGCCCAGTCAGCAGGGGACGGCAGGCGCGGACCCTGATCTGGCTTCGCAAGGCATGCATGGCTTGTCCTATTCTTCGGGCGGGTACTCCGACTCGGTACGCTTTGAAGTTCCCGCTGGCGTGGCTGGTCACAGCCCCACGGTTGGCCTGAGCTATGCCCAGTCGCTTCCGGACGGTGCCTTGGGCAAGGGCTGGAACCTCAACGCTGGAGGAAAGATCACCCGAAACTCGGGCTCAGGAGGCGGAGTTCCGGAACATGGAGGCGCCACTGCGGAGACCTTCTTCCTCAACGGTCAAGAGCTACACTTGGTCTCCAACGCTCTCGGGAGCTGGTATGAGCCCGAGCACTGGGATGGGTCACGGGCCGACTACGACGGCTCAAGCAACACCTGGACGGTGATCAAGGACGGGACAGTCTCGACCTACTCCTACGTCGTGACCGTTGTCCCGGGTGCGTTCCATGGCACCTTGTTCAAGGGGGCTACCGCCAGCTGGATGCTCACATCGGTCAAGGACCGTTTTGGCAACGTGGTGCAGTACGAGTATACGCAGCCTTCGGTCCACTCCACGGACTTGAACACTCAATACGGCTCACTCACTGGCGAGGTTTTGCTCAGCCGCATCCATTGGGGAGCAGCCGAGGTCCTGTTCAACTACGAGCTTCGACCCAACGGCGAGAGCACTGTTACTTACCGTCCAGGGCGTCGCGAAATCCGTGAAAATCGGCTTTCTGATGTGGAGATTCGCCTTGGCGGCGTACTCTACTCCGCCTACGATTTGGTCTACACCGACGAGTCCAGCACCTTTGGCTACTCCCCGACCCCGACCCCTGTCTCTCTTCTGCGCGAAGTGGTCAGGAACAGCACTGGTGGGGGCACTGACCTGTTGATCCGGGCCATGGACTATCACTTACTGAGTCCCGCAAAGGTGTTGATCCCGTGGGCTGAACGTGTGATCTCTTCT
>CAJXRZ010000041.1 GCA_913060515.1 uncultured Pseudomonadota bacterium
CGAGATTTCTGCCTGTCTCGTGGGCTCGGAGATGTGTATAAGAGACAGCGCCTGAGCACGATCTCCGCGCGGGCCAAACAGAGCAGAATGTAGGTAGTAGGTCATCTCTCCCGTACACGTAGTTGCACGCATTCAAGGCGTGGTGTATGTACCGGGCGCTCAGAAGGGGAGCCGACCAGCACATGACCCAGCTCTTCTCCCCGACCATGCTCCGCGAGATCCGCGGACTGCCAGGTGCCCGCCACAGCTTCGTCAAGCAGCTCTGTGCCTCCGGAACCACCGAAGAACGCCTTCGTTACCAGATCAACGCGGGCATGGAGCACCTCCCTGAGCCGCTGCGCATGAGCATCGCTGAGCGACTGAGCTCGCTGGACAACCGTCGCTTCTTCCAAGGCTTCGCCGAGCTGGCCACCGCACGCGTGCTGCAGCGAGGGGCTTGGACCCTGGCCAGCCCGAGCCCAAGCGGCTTCCAGGCTGTGCGGCCCTCTGGCATGCCCGTCAACGTGCTGGTGCTCTCCTTCGTACACGCCGGCGCCCTTGGACTGGATCGGCAGCGGGTCTCCCTCCTGGAGCAGACCCTGGGCCGGGTCTCGGCGCGCACGCGCTTTGTGGTCTCCGTTCGCCGCTGGCTGCCCCAAGGCTTCCACGCCGAGCCCGTACGGCAGGCCGTGGAGCTCTGGCTGCGCGAGGTCGAGGCAGGACGCTGGAAGACCCGCTACGCCGCCTACGAAGACGAGGCGGTCTCCCTTGAGTTCGGCTTGGTTGGCGACTTGGACAGCCCAGTGCGCACCACCGGCGAGCAAGCCGCTCCTCTGCTGACCTTGGGCCCCTTTGGCGGCGCGACCGCAATGGGCGCCATCGAGTCCAAGGTGGTTCTGGAGTTGGACCGCCTGCGGGTCAGCCCAGCCGGTCACCAGCCGGTGCTGCTCTCGGTGGTTGGCGACCGTTCATGGGGAATTCCCCACAACACGCTGCAAGCCTTCTTCTACGGAAAGCCCCGCTGGATCCAGTGCTCTTGGGAGCCAGGCACCCCAGAGTGGGAAGCCTGTTTGAGCCGAGAGGCTGAACCCTGCCTCTACAAGGATCCCCTCTACCAGGGCGTCATGGGCACACTGCTGCTGCACCGCAGCGCCCAGGAACGCTTGGATCTTGGCGGCGCCGCCTGGAGCAATCCCTTCGCGCCAGTCCCACTGGCCGCCGCTGAGATCCCCTTGGACAGCATCGCCGCCTACACAACGGACGAGGAGCGCCCAGTCCTGCGCCGTTTCTCCGGAGCCAAGCACGTGAGCATCGCCGGAGCCCTGCCATGATGCAGCCCCACCACGTCACTGGAAACGTCGGCTGGATCGAGGTGATCTGCGGCTGCATGTTCTCCGGAAAGACCGAAGAGCTCATCCGCCGCGTGCGCCGCGCCCAGTACGCACGCCAGGACTACGTGGTCTTCAAACCCCGCATCGACGATCGCTACGAGGCGGGAAGCGTGGGATCTCACAGCGGACAGCTGCTGCGCTCCATCCAGATCGACAACGCCCATCAAATTCTCGAGTTCGTGGGCAACGCCGAAGTCGTCGGCATCGACGAGGCTCAGTTTCTGGGCATGGAGCTCGTGGAGATCTGCGAGACCCTGGCAAACGAGGGCCGGCGCGTCCTGGTCGCCGGACTGGATCAGGACTTTCAGGGCAAGCCCTTCGAGCCGATCCCACAGCTTTTGGCCGTCGCTGAGTACATCTCCAAGATGCTTGCGATCTGCACCGTGTGCGGCAACCCGGCCGATCGCAGTCAGCGTATGGTGGCAGGCGACGACCGTGTTTTGGTCGGCGCGACGGGGTCCTACGAGGCCCGCTGTCGCATGCACTGGAGCCCCGAGCCTCTGCATTCTCGGCAGCAGGAGCTCCCTCTTGGGCGCAACCTGGCTCCCCCTCCGGAAGACCCTTCGGACGCACAAGGCGCCGGAGCCTGACAAATGCCTTGCGCAGATGGCGCCTGGGCAGCTTGACGGCACCTGGGGGGTTGGAGTAGCAGAGACCACCCCTGGGAGACCTCGATGTCCTTGCCCCTTGGCCTTTTGGCCCTGACGCTGACCGCACAAGCCGCCGTTTCCGGCTCCGCCAAGTCCTCCTCCGCAAAGGTGGACTCCGAAGACAAGAAGATCAAGTACGACGCCTCAAAGGCTGTCGACGGCAGCTTCGGTTTGGGCTGGGGCGAAGATGAGGACGGCTACGGCGAGGGCAGCTGGTTGGAGCTGGACTTGGGGCGCACCCAGGAGCTCAGCGAGATCAACATCTGGCCGGGCAACCTCTCCCAAGGGCAGAAGTCCTTCCGCGAGTACAGCCGCCCCAAGAAGGTCAAGGTGACCATCAGCGGTGGAGCGGACGGCGAGAAGGAGATCGAGGCGGTCCTGCTCGACCGCATTCAGCGCTACGACATCGAATTGGATGAGCCGATCTCCGCACGCAAAGTGCGCATCGAGGTGATCGAGGTCTACGAGGGCTTCGTGTTCTCGGACATGTACATCGCCGAGGTCGCGGTGAACTTCACCAGCTCCCGCGAGAAGATCCAGCCGCTGATCGACTGGCTGGACACCCCCAGCGCTCAGAAGGCCTGGGATGCACACGACGCCAAGGTCGAGGCCGCCTTTGTCGCCTACATGGACGCCGACTTTGGAGACCAGGACAGCCTGGAGTTCCTCATGTCTCAGGCGGGCGATGGCGCCGAGTTCATCCGCCTCAAGGCCCCCAAGCTGGTGGACGTGGGCTACCGCGCCGCCGCGGTCAAGCCCGACGAGCTGAGCATCGATGCCCTCTCCAAGATCAAGGACGCCAACGCCATCCCCGCCCTGGAGATGGCGCAGCTTCGCTCCTACGGAAAGGCTCGTGCCGAGCTCGAAGACCTGGTCGAGATCTTCTACGCCTACCAAGAGCTGATCGGCGGCGCCTCCCTGAACGTGCCCTACTGGGGCGAGTCTGGGTGGTCCCTTGGACAGATTCAGTCCTTCTCGGAGCCTGTGCCAATCGAGGTGACCCCCGAGGGGGACCTGCTCTTGGCCGACATCGGCAACAACCGGGTGCAGCGCTTCACCTACGAGGGACGCGCCGACAAGGAGTGGGGCGGCGGAAAGGCCGACCTGTCCAAGACTTGGTTCGACGAAGGGCGCCCCTGGTACGTCACTGGCCAGGCCTCGGGTGACCGCAACGGCGAGTTCATGAACCCGCTGGACATCGAGATGGTGCCCATGGGCGATGGCATGGGCTTCGCCGTCTTGGACGCCTCCAAGCGCGTGCAGGTCTACGACCAAGAAGGCCGCGCGGTCATTGGCTGGAAGGTGCAGAACAGCAGCTCGCAGCTCGACCCGAACGTCGGCGGCGAGGGCTACCTGGCTTGGGTCCCCCGCAAGAAGCGCCTGTACGTGATCCTGGGCGACGAGCTCATCGCCTACAACTTGGACGCCGAGGAGCTGGGCCGTTGGGAGCTGGAGGACGGCACCCCGAACGCGGTCGAGGTTGGCAAGAACAACAAGCTCTACATGGCCTTTGGACGCGAGGTCATCAAGTACGACTTGGACGGCTTTCGGCACGGGGTGATCTGGGACGAGGATGAGCTCGGCGAAGGCTTCGAGGACATGGACCTGACCCTGGACGAGAACAAGCGCATGTGGGTGGTCACCGACCAGGGCTACGCGCACAAGTTCAAGAACGAGCGCAAGAAGGAGTACTCGGTGCGCTTCTCGGACGTGAGCCTGATCCGTCCACGAATCGCCGTCCAAGAGGACATCCTCTACTGCGTGGATCGCGACCGGATCATCCGCTTGGACGCGCTCCAGGCCAAGTTGGACGCTGAGGAAGCGGCATTGGAGGCAGCCGAAGAGGCCGCCGCCAACGCCACCGAGGAGTAGACCCCTCTGGCAGCCGGTTAGCATTCAAGGCATGAAAAGCCGTGCCTTGATTCTCTCCGCCGCGGGCGCCTCCTTGCTGGGGGGCGCTCTTCTCTTTGTGGCCTGCAAGACGGAGCCAGCCCCGTCTCCAGACGGCCCCGTGGTGACCTCGCCGCCGGAAGGCGTCCCGACTCCACCCGCAGCGAACGCCTTTCCGGTGCCCAAGGCGATGACAAACAGCGCCAAGAGCCCCGCTGCCGTCCCCGCTTCTCCGGACGCCGAGCGCGCACTGGCCGAGCTGCAGAAGGTCTGTCAGACCCACGGCGGTGATCCTGAGAACCCTTGGGCCATCGCCCACGGTCTCTTGGCCTTCGGCCCTGAGATGACCCTGTCCAACGGTGAGCCCGCCGTGGACTACCTGTACACCCGCTACGCCGAGGTCTCGGAGATCCAAGGCCAGCGTCTGATCGCCTTCCCCAAGGAGCGCGGCGGCATCGAGATCGAGCCCCACACGGACTTGGTGCTCAAGGCCATCACCGAGAGCGGCCTGCCTCCAGAGCGCGAGGTCCTGGTCGCTGGGGAGACCTTCACCCTCGCCGATCACTGGGAGCACAGCCTTCGCACCAGCTTCCTGGACAAGACCAGCGGGGAGAGCAGCTACACCACCCCCAACGACATGCCTTGGGGCGTTCAAGCGCTGGCCGCCTGGGGCACACCGCAACAAACCCAGTGGAAGGCCTTCCAAGGCACGGAGATGGACCTGGACGACCTGGTCAAGTTCCAGGCCCACGTGCTCACCCAAGAGAGCACCTTCATGTACCAGGCCATGCTGGCTGGGACAGGCTTTGAGAAGAAGCGCCAAGGCGTGTTCAACTACACCTGCGGCGGCGCCCACTTGGTTCAAGGCAGCATCCAGCCGATCGCGGCCGGCTACGGGAACACCCAGGATCGCGAGAAGATGGCGGCGCAGGGCACCCTGTTGGCCTACCGCTACCCCGTCGAGATGGGCGTCTACGAGCAGGCACGCAAGCAGGCTCCGAGCCAAGCCATGGTGCTCTACGTGCAGCAGCTCAAGTTCATCGGCCACTGGCTGGAGAGCATGCACAAGCTGGCCGCAACGGGGATCTACACCCCCAGCGCCCTGGACCAGCAGGTCATGGCCCAGGCCGTCGGTGACTTGATCACGACCACGGCCGCTCTCAAGCAGCTGGGCGCCCTGGACAACGCGGCCAAGATTCGCGAGAGCAACAACCAGCTCTACTTGGACATCGTCGGCGACAGCTGCCATGCCGTGCGTGGCATGGAGTTGGCCCTCGGGAAGAGCGAGGTACGCTGGTAAAGCTGCTCAGGCGGCTTCTTTCTGCCAACTGAGCACTCTGCGTCCCATGTCGGTGATGCCGAGCAGTTCCTTGGCAGCGCCAAGCTCCCAAGCCACCCTGGGCATGCCCCAGACCACTGAGCTGGCCTCGTCTTGGGCCACGGTCGCGCAGCCGGACTGGGCCATGGACAGGAGCCCCTGGGCGCCATCACGGCCCATCCCAGTGAGCAGAATCCCCAGCGCCTTTCCCTTGGCAACCAGGGCGATGGAGCGGAAGAGCACGTCCACGCTGGGTCGGTGCCCGCTGACCTTGTCTCCGTCTCGCACCGAGATCTCGAAGCTGCCAGGGCCGCCCCTCACGCGCATGTGCTGACCACCGGGCGCGATGTAGACGTGGCCCGTTTGCAGGCGGTCGCCATCTCGTGCCTCGCACACCTGAACCTGGCACTCCGCGTTCAGGCGCGCAGCGAAGCTGTTGGTGAAGCCCGCTGGCATGTGTTGGACCACCACAACCGGTGGCAGGCCCGCTGGCAGGGACATCAGCACAGACTTGATGGCGTCGGTTCCCCCTGTCGACGCTCCGATGGCCACCACACTGCGCGCGGGCTGCCCGCTGTTCAGGAGCTGGGATGCGCCTTGACCATGGCCTCCGGGCCCGATGGCCATGACACAAGAGATGACCTCCGCCAACATGGTCTCGGCGGTGCTGCCGACCAGGTGTGCCGAGGGCTTGACCACCACACGACGGGCGCCGGCTTGAAGGGCCTCGGTCCGACGAGACTGATGGGATGTGACCACCACAGTGGGCAGATCGTGCTGGGGAATGAGGCGCTTGAGGAACTCAATACCGTTCATCTTGGGCATCTCAATGTCCAAGGTCATCACGTCGGGCTTGAGGGACACAATGTGGTCCCTGGCCTCGTAGACATCGCGGGCGGTGGCGATAACCTCGATGCCCGGAACCTTCGCCAGGGCGCGCTTGAGCACCTCCCGGGCCACGATAGAGTCATCCACAATCAATACACGAACGCTCATGCGGTCCTCCGCCGGTACACACCGGGCTGGACGTACTCAAACACCGAGTCTCGTCCGATGGTCTCGCTGTGACTGATGAAGAGCCACCCCCCGGGAACCAAGACATCATGGATGCGTTGGAGTACTGCTTCAGTGGTGTCTTTATCAAAATATATCAACACATTACGACAGAACACCACATGCATTTTCTGTCGAAATGGGTACGCGCGCGCCACCAAATTTAGGCGCCTCCAGGTCAACTCAGCCGCCGCCTTGGCCCGCAGCTTCATCTGCGATGGCCCGCTTGACTCAAAGTGTCGACGCAGCTCGACGGGCAAGCGCAAGACGTTCTGGCTCTCCCAAACACCCGCCCGAGCATGGGCCAAGGCGCTGGCGCTGATGTCGGTCGCGAGCACCCCGGTGCGCCAGCCGCCTTTGCATTGGAAGTACTCCATGGTGAGCAGAGACAGGGTGACCGGCTCCTCGCCAGTGGCCGCAGCAGCACACCAGATCCGCAGGTCACGCTCCATGCGGAAGCGCCGTTCCAGCTCCGGCAACACCACCGTCGCAAAGAGCTTGAAGTGCTCCGGCTCGCGCCAAAAGTAGGTGTGGTTGGTGCTCGCCTTGTCGATCAGCTCCGAGAGCACAGCCATGTCCGGCCACTGCCCCAGCCGCTCAGCGAAGAAGGCGTCGAAGCTCAGCCCTCCGGTGGCCTGGTACACCGCCTGCAAGCGAATGGAGATGGAGAGGCGTTTGTGCTCGGGCAGCTCAATGCCAAACTGCTCCTGGAGCAGAGCCGCAACCCGACGAAACTGCGTGTCGCTGAGCTCCCCTTGGCTGAATTGGGCACTGCTTGAAGCCATGCGCTTAAGCGGCCTTTGCTGCGGGTTGGCCGAGCAGCACAGGCAGGTCGATCAGCAAGCGAACGCTGTCCTCGTCGTGGCCCAGGCCTTTCAAGAAGTGCCTGGAGCCCAGTCCGACTCGGGGTGGGCTGTCCACCTTGGAGTCCGGGATCTCCAAGACCTCCGAGACGGTATCGACCATCAGGCCGACCGTGTCCTCACCGACCATGACCACCACAATGCAGGTGCGCGAGGTGGTGGGGACCTTCTCCAGACCGATGCGGGTACGAACGCACATCACCGGAATGACCCGGCCTCTGAGGTTGATGACTCCGACGATGTGACCGGCCACATCCGGAAGCGGAGTGATCGGTTGTACGCCGATAATCTCGCGCACAGCCTCAATCTGGACACCGTAGGTCTCCTGCCCGATGTAGAAGGTCAGGAAACTGTGGGCCTCTGGGGGCCCAGCTTTGGTGGCTTCTGCCTGGATCATCCGTCCTCCAACTGCCTTCTCATCGGATCAAAAGGGGCTGCACTCAAGCTGCAAGAGAGCCGAGGATCCCCGCGACATCCAGAATCAAGCTGATTCGCCCATCCCCCATCACGGTGCACCCAGAGAGTCCGCGCACATCGCCCAGGTAGCTGGAAAGTCCCTTGACGACGGTCTGCCGTTGGCCGACCAGTTCGTCCACAAAGAGGCACACCACCTCGCGGTCGCTCTCAATGACCACAAGCACACCGCGCTCGATGTCGTCTTCGCCCTCCGGGAGCTGGTAGAGCTCCTTGAGACGCAGGACCGGGAGCAGCTCGTCGCGAATGCGTACCAGCTCTTGGCCGCTTGTGAGGCGTGTGATGGCCCCGGTGCGAATCACAAAGGACTCACGGATCGACAGCAGCGGGATGGTGAAGGAGGAGGAACCTACCCTCACCAGCATGCCCTCGATGATCGCCATGGTGAGCGGGATGCGGAGGGTAAAGCTGGTGCCTTTTCCCAACACCGAGGTCACCTCGATGCGGCCTTTGACCCGCTCGATGTTCTTCTTGACCACGTCCATGCCCACGCCGCGCCCTGAGATGGCCGTCACGGCCGCGGCGGTTGAGAAGCCCGGCTCGAACACAAAGGCGAAGACCTCTGAGTCACTGAGCTGCTCGCCTCTCTCGCGGCGAACCAGGCCTCTCTCGATGGCTTTGTCCAGGATGCGGGTTCGGTCCATGCCTTTGCCGTCGTCGCTGACGGTGATCCAGATCTCGCCAGCCTGGTGGCGGGCCTCCAACATCAGCGTGCCCTTGGCCGGCTTTCCGGCGTCCAGCCGCTCGTCGGGGGTCTCCATGCCGTGGTCCACGGCGTTGCGCATCAGGTGAACCAGAGGGTCGGCGATGATCTCCGCCACGGTCTTGTCGACCTCGGTCTCCTCTCCTGCGATGTGCAGGGAGACGGACTTGCCTTGCTTGTTGGAGACATCCCGAACCAGGCGCTTCATCTTGTTGAATGTGTCGGCGATGGCGACCATGCGCAGCGACATGGCCACGTCTTGCAGGCTGCGCGTCACCCTGGAGAGCTGGGCCATGGCCTTCTCCAGGTCGCGCGGCCCCTCCTCGGTGTCGTGGGTGACGGCCGTCTCGGCGATGATGAGCTCACCGACCAGATCCATGAGCTGGTCCAGCTTGCGCACATCCACGCGCAGGGAGCTGCGCTGAGGCCGTTTGGGCCCGGCGCGGTTGGCTTGAGTGGGCTTGCCCTGGCGGAGCTGGGTCTGGACCTGCAGCACCGCGTCCAGCTGCGCTTGGGTGATCCAGCCACGCGAGATGATCGCCTGACCGATGGGCGCCGGACCCGACAAGACTTGATCGAGCTGCTGTTGACTGAGCAAGCCACGCTTCAGCAGCAGCGCCCCTGTGCGGGTCCGCTCCTTCATCTCCCGAACGTCCGTGGCCACGTCGCTCAGCTCGCTGAGCTGGCTCGAGAGGTTCTCGATGACGGGCTTGTCGCTTGGCAACAGACCGAAGGCCTCCCCGAGAACGCCACAGGCGCGCTCAAAGGTGCCCGCCAGCAGCGGGCTGGCTTCAATCTCTCCCCCTCGAATACGGCCCGCCATCTCCGAGAGCTTGCCGACATAGACCTCGACCTCGGAACACTCCCCACCCCTGAGGGCCTGCTGCAGCTCTCCCAGGCGGGCGGCCATCGCGTCGACGAGGGGCGCTTCATTTCCTTCCACCCAGTGCGCCACGACCTGCACCAGGCTTCCGAAGGGCTTCTGGATGCATTGAAGCATGTACTGGTACTTGGGCACCTCGGAGACCGGAGAGAGCTCCTGGGGGGCTGCTGGGCTTACAGGCACCTCGGCCGCCGCAGGCTCCGCAGGCGCTTCAGGCTCCTCGAAGGCGGACGCTCCGCCCATCAAAGCCTCAAGCTGCTCGACCAAAGCCCCCGCCCGGGTCTCGGCGCCCTGATCCACGAAGTCCACCGCGATGGCGTCCAGTCGCTCTCCCAGGAAGTCCAGGGTCAAACAGAAGGTGCTGACCGCCTCCTGGCTCAAGGGGTAGCTGCCCGCCTGGATGCCTCCGAGCAGGGTCTCCGCCACGTGCATGACGCGGCCAACGCTCCCAAAGTCCAAGTACCCAGCGGAGCCCTTTACGGAGTGGAAGAGCCGAAAGACCAGGGCCAAGTCGGCCTCCGGAGCATTGCCGCCCTCCATACCGAGCAAGAGAAGCTCCGCTTCTTCCAGCGCTTCCCGGCTCTCAAGCACAAAGCACTCAATGATTTCTTGGGTATCCGGATCCATCAAGACCTCGTCATTCCCTCTGCCTATCGGAGGGCCTTGAGCCACCTTGAGGCAGCCTGCGTCCCTCCGTGAAGCCACGATCCACCCTTGTGCCCTGGCTGCCCGGATCCGACCTCAGGGGCAAGCAGGTTCACGATGCGCTTGATCCTTCATCTCCTGGAGCGTGGCTTGGTGACCCCCAGGGACGTCATGCGAGCTTTGCTGGGACATCTGGCGAGCTCTCCCCCTCTGGGCCAGCTCGCGCTCTACCGCGGTGTACTCCGTGTAGAAGAAGTGGTTCAGGTCCTAGACGCACAGCTTGAGCAACCCCACAAGCGCTTCGGGGAGCTCGCCGTGGCGATGGACTTCTGCACCTTGCACGACATCGAAACTCTCCTTGATGAGCAGCAGGCCCGGGCCGTAAGCCCGCAGGCCTTCCTGGTGCGTCATGGGGCGCTCACCGCCGGCAGAATGGCCCTTGAAGCGGACCGCTTGGCCCGTCGCGCAGCCTGAGCTGGAAGGGCCCTGGGAAAAAGAGGCGGTCGAGGCTTGAGCGGGTGCGGAGATGATCCGTTGAAGAGTGGGACAAGAGGAGAACCCATGTCTAAGATTCTGGTGGTCGACGACAGCCGCGCCATGCGCATGATCGTCAAGCGCACCCTTCGTCAAGCCGGCTTCGGCAGTCACGAGATCGAGGAGGCTGAGCATGGCCAAGACGCCCTGGAGAAGATCTCGGCGAACGCGCCGGATCTCATCCTGAGCGACTGGAACATGCCGGTCATGAACGGCTTCGAGCTGCTCCAGGCTCTCAAAGAGCAAGGGAACGAAGCCAAGTTCGGCTTTGTCACCTCCGAGGGAACACCGGAGATGCGCTCCAAAGCCAGCGAGGCCGGCGCGCTTTTCCTGATCGCCAAGCCCTTCACCGCATTCACCTTTGAGCAGACCCTCGCGGGCATGCTCTAGGAGCTCCAATGACCATCTCCTTCCCAGAATCCAAAGCGGTCAACGAGCTCTTCGCGATGCTGCTCGGCAAGCGCTGCAAGGTCGCCAAAGACAAGCCCATGGGCCGACGCCCAGGCGAAGCGGCCGCGATCGGCGTGTACGTTGACGACGCGGGCGAGCTCGTCGCGGCGGTGGTCTGCGACATCGCCCTGGCCGGCGCCGCTGGCACTGCGCTCTCCATGCTCCCTCCCAAGCTGGCCAAGGACTGCATCCGCACCAAGCGGCTGCCGGACAACGTCGCGGAGAACCTCTACGAGGTGCTCAACGTCGGCGCGAGCCTCTTCAACAGCGCCCGTACGCCACACGTCAAGCTGCTCGAAGTGGTGCAAGAGCCCGCCCGCCCCAGCAAGGAGGTTCAAGCCTTGCTGCGCAAGCCCGGCACACGCATGGACTTGAGCATCGCTGTGAACGGCTACGAGCCAGGCAAGATCCACCTCCTCGCAGCCTAGGCTGCGACGTTGCGTTCCCGGAGCGGACGGGTGAAGACCAGGGGTCACCCTTGGAGCCGCCTTGTCCGCACCCGAGAACGTCGAGACCGCCGACCCTGAGCGCCTGTACGAGCCCCCCGCCGATGAGGTGGGTTTCTCCGCCCGCGCCGTGATTGTGGGCTGCATCTTGGGCGGCGTCGTCGCAGCCATGAACATCTACCTGGGCTTGCGCATCGGGTGGAGTTTTGGTGGATCCCTGATCGCGGCGATCCTGGGTTTCTCCGTCTTTGCCAGCTTGGGCCGCATGGGCGTGATCAAGCGGAAGTACTCCATCCTCGAGGCCAACATCACCCAGACGGCGGGCTCCGCCGCGGGCACGATGACCAGCGCCGCCGGGCTGCTCGCCCCCATCCCTGCCATGCGCATGATGGGCTACGAGTTCACCTACGTGCAGCTCACCATCTGGGCCATCTCGGTGGCCTACCTCGGTGTGTTCTTCGCGGTCCCTCTGCGTCGCCAGATGGTCCTGGTCGAGAAGCTGCGCTTCCCCACCGGCACCGCGACCGCGCAGACCATCATGGCGATGTTCTCCAGCGGCGGAGAGGCCGAGCGCAAGGGCAAGGCCCTGATGATCTGGGGCGTGCTGGCCGCGGTCTTCACCCTGAGCACCCACTTCATCCCCGCCATCGAGCACCCGGACATCAGCACCATCGGCCTGAGCTACATGTCCGTGTGGGGCTTCTCCCTGATCATCTCCCCGATGATGACCGGCGCTGGAATCCTAATTGGCCCGCGCGTGGGCATCTCCCTGCTGCTCGGCGCCATCGCCGGCTGGCTGCTCCTGGGCATCCCTGTCTGGCAGGCCGGCTTGGCCTGTGGCCCCACCCTGGTAGACGGCATGTGGACCAGCGGCGCCAAGCAAGCCTGCATCGCTCCTGGAGCGGTGGACGGCTTCCTGGCCGCCAAGCCTGCCTTGATGGCCAAGCTCGAAGGGCTGGCCTTGGGCAGCGGCTTGAACGGCGACCAAGCCCTGGCTGCCCTGCGCGGCAATGTTCGCGCCATGGACCCCCTGGTCTGGCAGCACAAGGGCCTCAATGACTACGGCACAGGCATCAAGGGGTGGATCCTCTGGCCTGGTGTCGCGATCATGGTCGCGGACGCGCTGACCTCGCTGGCGCTGAGCTGGCGGACCATCCTGAACACCTTCAAGTTCAAGAAGTCGGACGCCGAGGCCTTGGCGGACACCTCCAAGGACCAGATCCCCAACAGCTGGTGGATCGGCGGACTCTGCGTCGCCGCCCCAGCAACCATGGGCGTCACCTACTGGATGTTCGACATCCCGCTGCACCTCAGCGCCCTGGCCATCATCCTCAGCTCCGTGCTGGCCATGATCGCCGTGCGTTCTACCGGCGAGACCGACATCAACCCCATCGGCGGCATGGGCAAGGTCACCCAGCTGGTCTTTGGTGCCTTGGCTCCAGGCGCGGTCCAGACCAACCTGATGAGCGCGGCCATCACCGGCTCCGGCGCCTCCCAGGCCGGCGACATGATGCAGGACCTCAAGACCGGGTACATGCTGGGCGCCAGCCCCAAAGAGCAGTTCAAGGCCCAGACCATCGGCATCCTCTTTGGCATCGTCTTCTGCGTGCCCATCTTCCTGCTCTTCGACACCGTCTACGACATCGGCGGCGCCGACCTGCCCGCTCCTGCAGCCCACGCGTGGCGTGCGGTCGCCGAGCTGCTCTCCCAGGGTCTGGACGCCTTGCCTCCCGGCGCCCAGTGGGCGGTGATCGGTGGCTGCATCTTCGGCATGCTGCTCCCTGTGGCCCGCAAGTACGCGCCAGCGGCCGCCAAGGACTACGTGCCCAGCGCCTTGGCCTTTGGCATCGCCTTCATCGTCGGCGCCTACTACAGCATCGCGATGTTCGTCGGCGCCGTGGTCTTCATGATCTGGAAGAAGCTCAAGCCCGAGCAGGCCGCTGCTCTCAGCTTTGCGGTCGCAAGTGGACTGGTCGCAGGCGAAGGCTTGGCCGGAATCGGCAAGGCCTTGCTCATGTTGGCAGAGGTCCCGACTCTGGCTGCAATGCTGGGCATGTAGCGCCCCTTGCGCATCAACGGAATTGGGATTGCGTGGCTCGGTGTGGAGCCCAGGTTGCCAGACGGCAGCTTCTGGGCGACCACTTGGTTCACCTTCCTCTTTCTGCCCATCTTCCCTTTGGGGAGGCGCCGCCTCAAGGTGGTCGAAGAGGGCCAAGACCTGGTGATTCAGGAGCTCGAGGACAGCCGCCTGAGTTGGGCGAGCATTCTCAAGACCCTGGGTTTTTCTTGGTTGATGGTCCCCTTTCTGGTCGGGGCCCCTATGCCTCTGCTCGTCACCGAGGTCTGGATCGACATGCTGGGCTGGTCTCAGACCGGCCAGAACTGGGGCATTGGCCTGTGGATCGTGTGGCTGGGCGTCTGGGTGTTGGGGCTGAGCAGCTGGCACGAGAAGCGCTTCCAGCCATGAGCTCTCAACGAGAAAGGGCCCAGCCAAAGATGGCCGGGCCCTGTGTTCTTTGGGGCCAAAGCCCTGCTGCTCAGCCTTCTCGGCCTTGCTGCGCCATGTAGCCCAAGGTCATCTGAAGGTTCCGCTCCACCAGGGGAATCTGGCCAGCAGGCACGTCGGTAACCAGCGCCTTGTGCAGGTTCTTGGCCATGCCAGCAGCGTAGTCCTCTCCGCGGACCTCGCAGGCCGCAGCGGCCATTGCAGCCCGGCGGGCCCACTCGCTGCGGATCTCCGGGTTGTCCAAGCCTTCAGCGGCCAACTCCGAGAGGATCTGAGTCATGTCGGTGACCTCGCCCTCGGAGGGCTCATCAGACTCAGGGGCATCGATGGCTTGAGCCAGCTGGCCCACCATGCGCTGAACCAGATCCGTCTCCACCGGCCAGAGGGCGAACCAGGGGTGGTTCACCAAGGCGTGGGAGCCCTGAAGCGCGTCGGTGTCGACATCCCCTTCTGGAACGGCAGGGCCTTCGACGCCCTGGAGCTTGTCGGCCGGCACATGTCCAGCGAAGTGCTCCCAATCGTGGGGAACACCGCCGGTGAGCTCACGAACGCGCTCCACCGCGGGCAGCACGAACTGCATGGCCGAGCCAAAGGGCAAGCGGGTCATGTAGGGGGCCTGCTCGTTCATCTCGCGCAGCATGCGCCGCAGCTCACCGCGGCTGGAGTGGCCATGGCTCAGGTCACGCATGCCCTCGGCGCCGCCGAAGCGGCCCATCAGGATGCAGGTTCCTTCCGCGTCGGTCCAGCCCAAGAGGAACTCGCTGTAGCCGTCCTGGTCGGCTGGGCCGATCAGAGCGGTGGGGTCCGGGTCGATCTCGGCACCCTTGAGACCAAAGCTGCGGCTGGGAACATCCTGAATGCTCACGCCCTGGCTCTTGAGCTTGTGCAGCCCCAAGCGGGCGGCCTTGCGCAGCACCTTGGGTGCCTTCTCCAAGCTCTGGAGCAGGGCCACCTTCTGCAAGGCGACCGCCGCCTGGATGGCGTTCATGGCCATGCCAGGGTCCAGGTCCTGAATCGAGCCGCTGCCGTCCAGCCAGGCCAACGCAGCCGCGTCACCCTGTCCATTGGCCAAGGCCTCTACAACCGTCTTGTCGAACTTCTTTGCCATGGGAGATCTAGCTCTCTTCGCCCTGCAGGGGCTTCATGCGGGTGCCGATAGCCTGGTTGACCGTCAGCGCCGTGATGTTGATGATGTCGGCCACGTCGCTTCCCACTGGGAGGACGTTGACGGGCTTGCGCAAGCCCACCAACAGCGGACCAACCGCGGTGGCACCACCCAGCTCCCGGAGGAGCTTGTAGGCCATGTTTCCGCTGGTGAGGTCAGGGAAGATCAGCACGTTGGCGTCTCCCTGAATCTTGGAGAATGGGAAGACGCGCTTGGCGGTCTCGGGGTTCACGGCCGTGTCTGCCTGAAGCTCACCGTCGATGATGAGGTCCGGCCAAACGCGCTTGACCAGTCCCAAGGCGCTGCGCACCTTGTTGATCTGCTCGCTGCCGCGGTGCTCACCAAAGTCCGAGTAGGACAGCATGGCCACCCGGGGGGTGTCCCCAAAGGCCATGGCCGTACGGGCGGTGTTCATGGCGATCTGAGCGAGCTGCTTGGCGTTGGGGTTCTCGTTGACGGTGCAGTCCGCGAAGAAGATGCGCTTCTCCTTGAAGAGCATCACGTACACACCGGAGACAACGCCCGCGCCGCGGTGCAGACCGACCGTCTGGAGCGCTGGCCGCAGAGTGGTGTGGTACGGGCTGTCCAGACCGCCCACCAGACCGTCGGCCAAGCCTTCGCGCACCATCATGCAGCCGAAGTAGGTGGGGTCATGGCAGAGCTGACGGGCGCGCTGGGCGTTGACGCCCTTGCGCATGCGCAGCTCATAGAGCGCGGTGGAGAGCTGGTCGAAGACCGGGCCGTTGCTGGCCTCCATGATCTCTACGCCGGTCAGATCCACGTTGGAGTCCTCGGCCCGCTTCAGGACCTTCCACTCCTCGCCGATCAAGATGGGCGTACAGATGCCTTCGTCCACGAGCTGCTGGGCAGCCCGCAGCACGCGGCTGTTGGTGCCGTCGGGGAAGACCACGCGCTTGGGACGCTGCTTGGCCCGGTTCATCAAGGGGCGCAGGAACTCACGGGAGCGCAGGAGCAGCTTCTCGAGCTGCTCACGGTAGGCGTCCATGTCCTCGATCGGTGCACGGGCCACACCCGAGTCTGCTGCGGCCTTGGCCACAGCGGGGGCCACCCAAGTCAAGACCCGGGGATCGAAGGGCTTGGGGATCAGGTAGTCGGGCCCAAAGGTCAGGTTGGTGGTCTCGTAGGCCCGGCGCACCGAGTCCGGCACGTCCTCGCGGGCCAGAGCTGCCAGGGCGCGCACAGCGGCCATCTTCATCTCTTCGTTGATCTGGCGGGCCCGGCAATCCAGGGCACCACGGAACACGAAGGGAAAACCCAGAACGTTGTTGATCTGGTTGGGGTAGTCGCTGCGCCCAGTGGCCACAATGGCGCTGGGGACGGCGGCCTTGGCGACCTCGTAGGGGATCTCCGGGTCGGGGTTGGCCATGGCGAAGACCATGGGCGCATCGGCCATGGTCTTGAGCATCTCACCACTGAGAATGTTGCCCACGGACAGACCCACGAACACATCAGCGCCGACAAGAACCTGGGCCAGAGTACGAAGCTCCGAGTCCTGCGCGAAGTGCTCCTTCTCGGCGAACATGTCCTCGACCCGGCCCTTGTAGACCAAGCCCTTGGAGTCGCACATCCAGATGTTCTTGGTCTGAACGCCCAGCGACTCGAGCAGGCGCGCGGTAGCGATGGCAGCGGCCCCAGCCCCGCAAAACACAACCTTGATCTCCTCAAGCTTGCGGCCGGTCACTTCCATCGCGTTGAGCAGTGCGGCGCTGGCGATGATGGCCGTGCCGTGCTGATCATCGTGGAAGACCGGGATGTCCAGCTCCTCACGCAGGGTCTCTTCAATGTAGAAGCAGTCTGGGCTGGCGATGTCCTCCAGGTTGATGCCGCCGAAGGTGGGCGCCAGGGCCTTGACCGCTGCGACCACCTCCTCCTTGGTGACGGCATCCAGCTCGATGTCGAAGACGTCGATGTCGGCGAACTTCTTGAAGAGGTTGGCCTTGCCCTCCATCACCGGCTTGCTGGCCAGCGGGCCAATGTTGCCCAAGCCGAGCACGGCCGTGCCGTTGGTGACCACGCCGACCAGGTTGCCCTTTGCGGTGTACTGAAAGACCTTCTCCGGGTCCTTTGCGATCTCACGGCAAGGTGCAGCCACGCCGGGTGAATAGGCCAGGGAGAGATCCCGCTGGGTCATCATCGGCTTGGTGGGGACCACCTCGAGCTTCCCGGGACGGGGGTTCTCGTGATAGTCGAGGGCATCATCCTTGAGGGACATGAAAACTCCGAGAGGCCCGTGAGCCTATCGGAGCCCACCCCAGAGTCAAGGCAGCCCGGAGAGTGGATTGGGAGAGCGCACACAGCGTCTTGAGAAGCTGCTCATCCTGGAGATCCGTCGGGTCACAGAAGAGCTGGATCTACGCCGGGACTTGCTCATCCGTGTCTGGGGAGAACAGCGCGCCCGCGCCCCCTTTTTGGACACGGTCTTCACCCGCTGGAAGACCCTGCCCTTCACCGAGCTGTTGCGCCTAGAGCAGCGCCAAGTCGAGGCGTGCTCGGACTTTTACCGAGAACTGGACCGGATGCGCCTGTACTTGGAGACCACCCAGGACATGCCCCGTGCGCTGGCCTTGGCCTACGACGGTCACTTGGCCCGCCTCGAGCAGCTCTCCTATGGGGCCATCGGCGCCTTGGAAGGCGGCCCGGTAGAGATGCACTTGGACCTGGACTTTGAGGAGTAGCGTGGCCTGAGCAGCGTCGCCTCTATGCCTCCGCCAGGGCAGCCACCTGGGCCATCACAGACCTCGCTTGGGCCGGGTCTCGCAACGCCAAGCCGCAGGCCGGGGTCACCCAGCCAGAGCCCACAGCCCCAGTGTGTTGACCATCGGTGCTCACAGCCCCCCAGAGCACCTGCCCCTCAAAGCCCCCGCCCTGCTCGTAGTCGTGCATGTAGCGCACCGAGTCGAAGCTCAACAGGTCCATCTCCAAGGCACGCAGGACCCCCATGGGCGGGCTGCCGCAGGTGTGAATCCCCACCTTCCAATCCGGCGCTCGAAGGGCCGCGATGAGCTGCTTGAGGGGTCCCGGGTCCTCTCCCAACATGGGCTCATCCAGGAGCAGAAGACCGGGACCGGCCACCTGAGACCGCCACAGACGGGCGGTCTTGAAGATGCGCTCTGACAAGGCCTCCATGTGCTCAGGAGCGTCCTTCTCTGGAGAACAGAGCGAGAGGGTGAGCGGACCACAGAGCTGAAGCTTCACGCCGTGTGCCTCAGAACTCTGCAGGCGCTTCACAAATCCCAAAGGCAGCCCTTCCACCGGCGAGGCCAGGCTGCCGCTGCCCAAGCCCCGCTCCACCATTCCTGCACCCAGCTCTGGCAGATGGGGCCACTGGGGGCAGGTCTCAAACACAAAGTCCAGAGCCGTCTCCAGCTCCGTGAAAGGCAGCGAGCCAACCCCTGTCACGGCCCTCATTCCGGCCTCCGAAGCGCCATACCCAGGCTCAAAAGCAGGCCCATAGCACCCAAACCCAAGCCCCAACCCCAAGTCCACAGGCGGTACTCAAAGACCACCTCCTCGGCGCCCGTGGGCAGCATCACCCCGCGGAACAGACCGCCCACCTGCAAGATCTCGGCGTCCTGACCATCCACCTGAACCTGCCACTGGGGCTCCCAGCGGTCCGCCACGACCAAGATCCCGCTCGCGGTGCCGGCGGGAATGGCGATGCGCAGCTCTGCCCCAGAGTCGTCGATCTCCAGGGGCGTGATCACCCCTTCGGTGGGCAAGCGGCGCTCCAAGTCCTGAACGGCCGGCGCCTCTCGAAAGGCGTAGCCGGTGCGCAGGAAGTCCAAGGCCTCTCGCTCGTTGGCCGCCGAGCGCGCGCCGGGCGTCACCCAAGCACGTGGCCCACCATCCAAGGCGTAGACCGAGAGCGCCGGAGCATCCCCGGTGGGCCCCACGGGCGCCAAGCCAAAGAGCGCCCCTTGGGCCACGACGCTGTTGGCCCCGGCGAACTCCAAGACCTTGCGGTTCTGGGCGTTGATGCTGCCAACCCACAAGGGCGAGTGCGCATCTGGGTCCAGCATCGCCCCAAAGCGTTGGGCCTGGAGCGTGGGCCAAAGCGGGGCGCCCCGCAGCTCAGCGTGCATCAATGGCACCGCTTCGAGTCCCAGGGTGCGGCCCGCCGGCATGGCCTCCAGCTCGAGCGTCGTCGGCTCACCAAGGGCACGCAGCGGCCCGCAGCACAGCACCCCGAAGAACAACGCGGCGGCCCCAACGCCCGCCTGACCACGCTCCGGCACCCAGTGGTGGACCGCAAAACCACAAGCCACAGCCAGCATCCAGAGCGCCAGTGGCATCAGCGCACCCAGGACATGGCCTGCCCCCAAGAGCAGCGGCACCACGGCCAGCCCGAGCGCCAGCGCGCCCCCGCCAAGCCAGCGTCTGCCGGTCCCCGAGGGCCAGGCCAAGGCAGCACCAAGGGCCAGGACAATGCCCCCCAATCCATAGAGACCCGCGGGCCAGACCTGAGTGACCACCCCCTCTCCAGACACCCACGCCGCCAATGCCGGCAGAGTCAGCGGCGCCGAGAGCAAGACCCCACCAAGGATGGAGAGCAGGATGCCGGCCTTGGCTCCCCGCCGCAGCCAATAGGCCACGAGCATCGCCAGGGTCCAGGCCCCCAAGACCAGGTCGCCTCCGCAGAGTGCAGCGGCCAACACCAGGGAGAGCCAGGGTCCGCCACGCTTCCAGCCGCGCTCCAAGGCAAAGAGACACCAAGGCAACAGCCAGAAGGTGGCCGCCGTGCCGTCGATCAGGCCCAGATGAAGCCCCGGATTGGCTTGCGCCAGAACCGCCGCCACCAGAGCTGCGCCGGGTGCCACACCGCTACAGCGTCCCCAGAGCAAGGTCCCCAGTCCCGCAAGCGCAGTGAACAACCAGGCGCTGGCGCCGCGGGCGAGGGTGACCCCCAAGAGCCACGTCAGCCAAGACTGGGGAGAGCCCAGGGCCGAGCGGGGGTCCTCCACAACAGGCACCCCAGCCAGATGGGCGCTGCTCCAGAGCGGCGCTTGACCGCTCAAGACCTGGGAGACCGTCTCGGCGCGTAGGAACTCGGCGTAGCCCGATTCCCACGGGTGAAGCAGCGGAAGCTGACCCGAGAGCAGCCCGGGATAGAACGCCAGGGGCGTGAGCAAGAGCAGCGCCATCAGCGCCGCCCATCGCGCCTTTTCAGTCACCCGCGACTGGCAAATACGGTGCCAGCTTTTCTAGGAAGGCCGGGCTCCAAGGACGCTTTCGTCGGGTGTCCGGATCCACGCACACCACCACCCGTCGGCCAGACCCCAGCAACCTGTCCTCGTCCATGGGGCGCATCTCAAACCTGAACACGAGCGAGGTCACCCCGACCCGCTGAACATAGACCCGCACCCTGATCTCCCCCACCCCTTCGAAGGGCGAGAGGTACTCAACCTGGTTCTCTCGAACCAAGTGAAACTGGTCCGGGTGCTTCTCGTCGCCAAAGCCGGCAAAGCCCAGCTTCTTCCAAAACTCACCAACGCAGCGCTCCATAAAGAGCAGGTAACGGGCGTTGTGCAGGACTCCGAAGAGGTCCAGGTCATCGAAGTAGACGTCGAAAACCGATTCGTGGAAGCGCATCCACTCTGTCTAACACCCCTGAGTCCCCAACTCAGTTCACCCAAGTGCTCTGGGGTGCCCGTTGCGCAGCCTCGCTGAGTAGGAGCTGCAGATCGCGCCAGGAGTCCTGCCAATACTGCTCGCACTGCTGAACAGCGGCCCATGCCAGTGGCGTGTCCCAGTCCACCGCACGCTCGGCCGCAAGACGGGCCTGCTGCTTGGCGAAAGTGGTCTGCCCGTTCAGGTAAACCAACAAGCGCGTCACTTCCTCCGAGCTGAGCTCGTGCAGGAACAGCGCCAGATCTGGGTCTCTGTCCTGTGCCATGTCCAGATGCTACGGGACAAGCGGTGTAAGAGACGAGGCTTTTGTTTCACCCGATCTTACGCCCTGTTTCTAGAGGCTCGCCAACCCAGGCTTAGAGCGCCCTTGGGTCGGTCAGCTTTCCAGTCACTGCGCTGGCGGCCGCGACCGCTGGACTGACCAGGTACACGGGGCCAGGAGCGCCCATTCGACGGGCAAAGTTCCGGTTCGTCGTGCTCGCGGTCGTCTCGCCCTCGTAAGGGATTCCAGGGCCGTTTCCGATGCAGGAGCCACAACCTGGCGCACTCACAACAGCGCCCAGTGCCTCAAAGAGCGCCAGCAGGCCCTCCTCTCCGGCGGCCTTGGCCACGTCCGCGCTCGATGGGGTCACGGTCAAGCGCACCCCTTCTGCCAAGGTGCGTCCGCGGAGCACGTCGGCTGCAGCGCGCAGGTCGGCCAGAGAGCCACCGGTGCAGCTGGCGATGACCACGTTGTGGATGGCCACCTGGGTGTTGTCGGCCAGAGGCGCCCGGTTTCGGCTGTCCCCGGGGGTGGCGACGGTCAGGGGGACCTCGTCCAGGTCAATGCGGATGGTGCGCGCATACTCAGCGCCCTCGTCGGCGTGCACAAAACTCGCCTTGACCTGCTCTGGGGTCAGACCACGGCGGGCCACCAAGAAGTCCACCAGAGGCTTGCAGGGCGCAACAACGCCGGTCATCAAGCCGCCTTCGACGGTCATGTTGGTCAGCACGGAGAGCTCGTCCACGTTCCACTGGTCCAAGCCTGGACCGGCAAACTCCACCACGCAGGTGTCCGTGGGTCCGGTGCGCCAGTGCTCCTCACGGAAGTAGGGGTCACCGATGATGTGCAGGATCAAGTCCTTGGGAGAGAGCACGCCCTTGGCATCGCCGTGGACTTCGACCCGAACCACCTTGGGCACCGTCACAGGAATCAGACCGGTGCGAAGCGCAAAGGCCATCGCGGTGCTGCCGACCCCAAAGGCCATGGCGTTCATCACGCCGGCCGTAGGGCTGTGGGAGTCCGTGAGAACGATCACATCGCCGGGCATGGCGTAGTCCTCGACCACGAGGCGGTGACAGACACCCGGTGGGTAGGGGCGACCGGGCCCGTGCAGGCGGATTCCAAAGCGCTCGCTGGCCTGGACCATCTCTTCCGTGAGCTTCATCGCAGGACCCAAGCGGGCTTTCTTCACGTTGTCCGGAACCGAGGGCTGGTCGATGAGCACGAAGTGGTCCTCGAAGGCCGCCACAAGCTCAGGGGCGTGCATGGGCGCCTGGCCCCACTCCTTCTCGTACAGGTCCATGACCATGCCGGCGGTGTACTCGTGCATGCCCCGGAAGGCCGCGCGACAGAGCACCTGGTCGCCGGGAGAGACCGCCTGGATCCCGTCTTCGGTGGCAGCAGCACCACCCCAGACCTTCGCCGCGATGATCTTCTCGACCATGTTCAAGGCCCGCGCAGCCGGCTGGGTCTCGTAGGTGGGCTCGATCTCGCCGGCCAAGAGCTGGCTGCCGTAGCGCATCAGGCCGCCGGCTTGGGAGACCTTCTTAAAGAACGGGGGCAGCTCCTCAGCCAGGGCCGCCGTGTCCAGATCCTCGCCCTGCTCCAGGCGGGTGAGAACCCCCCGATCGGTGCTGAAGGGCAGGCCCAGGTACACCATGTTCTCTTGAAAGATGCGCTGGAAAGAGTCGGCGACGACCAGCTCTACGCCCGCCCCTTGATGGGCCACCACAGCGTGCTCACGGGAGGAGCCGCTGCCATACGCTTGGCCGCCCACAATCACCTGGGTTCCGAAGCTGCGCACCGAGTCGAGCTCGACGACCTCGCGGAAGTTCACCAGGAACCAGGGTCCCAGGATCTCTGGCGTGTAGCCCAAGGTACAGGCGCGCCCGGAGATCATCGCGTCCGTGTTGACAGCGAAGTGGTACGCCGCTCCATCGACCTGAGGGCTCTGCCCGTCCAGCTGCGCCTTGAGGAGGCTGGGGTCGGTGCTCAAGTGAAGGATCTTGCCGGTGAGCTTCATGGGGTCCTCTCCTGCTCGCCCTCTTAACGCCCCGTCGGTTAGAGCCCCGTCATGTTCTGGCTCATTGCATGTCTGACCCCACTGCCCATCCTCCCTGGTACGGGTGACTGTGCCCAATACGCGGACGCAGACGACGACGGTTTTGGCGACCCTCTGCGCTGCCTGCCCCCAGATGCCTCCACCGGCGTGGACAACGGGGACGACTGCAATGACCAAGATGCCTTCGTGTACCCAGGCGCGCAGGAGATCTGCGATGGCTTGGACCAAGACTGCGACAAGATCCCCGACAACAGCGCCGTCGACGCTCAAGAGCTCTGGGTGGACGGCGACAGCGACGGTTTTGGAGACCCCAACCGCAAAGAGAAGATCTGCCCGATGGACGGCTGGGTAGACAACAACGGGGACTGCAATGACGGCGACGGGGAGATCTACCCCAACGCCCCTGAGCTCTGCGACGACGCCGACCGAAACTGCGACGGGGACCCCTACGACAACCCCGACGACGGGCAGCTCTTCTACTTCGACAAGGACGGCGACGGATACGGCCGCAAGCAGGACTTCACGGAAGAGCTCTGTTTCGCTCCCTCCGGCTATGTGGCCAGCCCGGACGACTGCGACGACGACGATTTCGACGTAAACCCGGCTCAGACCTACTTCTTCGAGTACGCCAGCGTCAACGGCCTCTGGGACTACAACTGCGATGGCAGCGATGAGAAGGGCTACCCTCTCGACCCAGTGTGCGACGCCGACGACAACCTGGTGATCGACGGTTTCGTCTTCGGCCCTCCCAACTGCGGGAACGAGGCCCTCTTCGCCGACTACTGTTTCTTTGGCAGCGCTCTGGGTGGCTTTGACTACCGCGCCCAGCCCTGCCGATAACCCTCAGCCCTCGAGCAACATGACCCCCACCGCAGCCTGGACCGAGCTCCAGACCCGCTTGGCCGAGATCAACACCATCAGCCAGATCGCCAGCAACCTCTCCTGGGATCAGCAAGTCATGATGCCCACAGGTGGGGGAGCAGATCGGGGGAAGCAGCTCTCGATGCTCTCGGGCATGAGCCACGCACGCTGGAATGAGCCGGGTCTAGCAGAAGCCCTCGACGCTCTGTCCGGGAACGAGGCCAGTGATCTGCAGCGGGCCGCCGTGCGCAACACCAAGCGCCAGCACAAGCGCTCCACCGCCATGCCAAAGGAGCTGGTCCAGGCCATGTCCGAGGCACGCAGCGCGGCCTTCCCAGCCTGGGCTGCGGCCAAGGAGTCCCAGGACTACCCCGGCTTTGTGCCCCACTTGGAGAAGCTGGTCGCCCTGACCCGCGAGGAAGTGGCCGTGCTCCAGGAGCCCGGTCAGGACCCCTACGATGTGTTGCTCGAGCCCTACGACCCCGGCTCCACCAGCGCCAGCCTGGACCCCATGTTCGAACGCCTGGGCACCGAGCTCTCCAGCTTCCTTCAGGCCATCCAAGGCAAGCCTGCCCCCGGTGAGCGCCCCAAGGGCCCCTTCGCCATCGCGCCACAGCAGGCCCTGCACGAGTCTCTGGTGCCCGCCCTGGGCTACGACATGGAGCGCGGCCGCTTGGACGAGAGCGAGCATCCCTTCACCATCGGCATGGGCTACGGCGACACCCGGATCACCACCCACTACTACGAGAACGACCTGCTCCCCGGCCTGGGTGGCACCATCCACGAGACCGGCCACGGCCTCTACGAGCAAGGCCTGCCCAAGGAGCTGCGCGGCACCGGCGCTGGGCAAGCTGCGGGCATGGGCCTGCACGAGAGCCAGTCCCGCTTCTGGGAGAACTTCATCGGGCGCAGCCGGCAGTTCTCTGAGTGGCTGGCCCCGCAGATCAACGCGCACATGGGGACCTCGCTGACGGGACCCGGTCTCTACGCGGCCTCCAACGGCGTAAAGCCCAGCTTGATCCGGATCTTCGCTGACGAGGTCACCTACAACCTCCACATCGTCATCCGCTACCAGTTGGAGCGCCAGCTCTTCAGCGGCCAGATCGAGGTCTCCCATCTGGACCAGGCCTGGGCCGATGCTTACGAGCAGAAGCTGGGTGTTCGTCCGGCACACGTGGGCGAAGGCGTCTTGCAGGACGTGCACTGGCCCCAGGCCTACTACGGCTACTTCCCCAGCTACACCCTGGGCAACCTCTACGCCTCCAGCCTGGTCAAGGCTCTGGAGAAGGCCCGTCCACAGATGTGGGCAGAGGTACAGAAGGGCGAGTTCGCCGGCATCCTGAGCTGGCTGCGCGAGAACGTGCACCAGAAGGCCCACCTGATGGACGCCCCGGACATCGTGAACGCCGCATGCGGCGGTCAGCAGGACCACGTGGCCGACTTTGTGGACCACATCTGGGCCCGTCACGGCGCGCTCTACGGTGTGTCTCGCTGAGTTTTTCTTCGTGTTTTTCTGGGGGGCTGTCGAAAGGGCCAACCCTGGCCCGTCTGGGAAAGTGAGGCTGCCAGTCAGGCCGCCAAGATTCCAAAGAGGTTCCCCATGAAAGTCATGATGCTCATCCAAGAGTCCGCTGAAGATTTCTCCGCCCGTGGCAGCGAGGGCCCCGCCGCCCAAGCCTACTGGCAGCTCTGGCAGGACTACTCCGCCGCGGTCAACGACAAGGTCGTCGCGGGCAACATCTTGGACCACAGCGACAAGGCGGTCACCATCCGCTTTGAGGGTGGCGAGCGCCAAGTCCAGGACGGCCCCTACGCCGACTCCAAGGAGATCTTGGGCGGCTACATGATTTTCGAGGTCGAGACCATGGACGAGGCTCTGGAGCTGGCCAGCACCTGCCCCTGCCTGCCCAAGGGTGCCCTTGAGCTGCGCCCATTGGTTGAGATGAGCTGAGTGACGGCAGAGGGCACAAGCCTGGTCGTCGAGCGTGTGGCCCGCGAGAGCTACGGACGCTTGGTGGCCTGGCTGGCTGCCCACTGCGGGGATCTGGCCCTGGCCGAGGACGCCATGGGGGATGCCCTCTCGGCGGCCTTGAGCACCTGGCCCGAGCAAGGGGTGCCCAGCGACCCCCAGGCTTGGCTGCTCACGGCGGCCCGACGTCGCGTCATTGACCGGGTGCGGCGACAGCAGACCCGTGACCACGGCATGGACCGCTTGCGGCAACAGGCCGAAGAGATCCAGACCTCGAGCTTGGGAGGCGGCCTGGCAGATCGGCGCTTGGAGCTGCTCTTTGTCTGCGCCCACCCGGAGATCGACGCCCAGATCCGCACCCCCCTGATGCTTCAGACCGTGCTGGGTCTGAGCGCCCAACGCATCGGCAACGCCTTCCTGCTCTCCCCCACTACCCTGGGCCAACGCCTGGTTCGCGCCAAGCGCAGAATCCAAGAGCTAGGCCTGAGCATGGAGCTGCCGGCCCCAAAAGAACTCCAGGAACGCCTGACCTTTGTGCTCGAGGCCGTCTACGCCGCCTTTGGCACCCACTGGGACCACCAGCAGCAAGGCACCTTGGATCGAGAGGCCCTCTGGCTCGCCAGCCTGCTCGCCACCCACCTGCCCCAGAGCGCCGAGGCCAAGGGCTTGTATGCGCTCATCCTCTTCTGCAGCGCCCGTCAAGAGGCGAGGAGGACATCCGCTGGAGACTTTGTGCCCCTGCACCAGCAGGACACCGCTCTGTGGAATCACGAACAGATCGCCACAGCCGAGGCCACCGTGCGCCAAGCCGCCGCCCTGCGCCAACCTGGCCCCTTCCAGCTCGAAGCCGCTATCCAGTCCGTCCACGCCCACCGGCACGTCAGCGGCCAGACCAATCACCGGGCCATCCTGACCCTCTACAGAGGCCTAGCCCGCATGGCGCCCAGCTTGGGGGCCCACATCGGAATGGCCGCCAGCTTCCAGCAGCTCGGCCGCGCCAGCGAGGATCTCGAGGTCTTGGACCAGCTGCCCAAGGAGCGGGTTGTTCGCCACCAACCCTATTGGGCGGTGCGCGCTCACCTGCTGCGGGACGCCGGCCAAGAAGAGCTGGCCCAAGCGGCCTTTGGTCAAGCCATCGCCCTGTGTAGCGACCCGGCGGTGCAGCGCTGGCTCACGACCGTGCGGGGCTGAGTCCGGCCGCTAAGGCGCGTCCATCACCAGCTCGGGCACGCTGGTCCAGACCAGGTTGCCTTCTTCCACGTGGTGGTCGATCTCCGAGAGCCACTCGGCCAGGAGGCCGCGGTTGAGCAGCTGGCCGTAGGACCAGACGATGCCCAGGTGATTCAGTCGTCCCGGCTGCGCGTGCTCGTAGGAGGCATTCAGCAGGTAGCGAAAGGCCTCGAGGTCTTCCTCATCGAACACGCAGGCGCCTTCCGTGGAGTCCCCTCGAAGCTGCTCCCCAAGACAGGTCAGGTTGCCGGCAGCAGGCAAGATCATCATCCCGTCGTCCGCAGGATCCAGCCAGTTGCCACCATCCTCTGCCCGCCATGGGCCCAGCTGCTCCGCGATTCGCCCAGGGAAGGGGTGGTGGCAGTCAGAGGGGGTCTCGCACTCCTGAATGTAGGGAGGCGGTGCGTCCAGGGACTTGAGGCAGAACTCCACTGTGTCGGTGACCGCCAGAAATCCCGCATCGCGCGCGCCGCTCACCCAGTCCAGCTCCGAGCACACGCCAGAGACATGCACCGCGTCGACCCCTTGGCGAGACAAAGCCTCGCGCAGACGCACCAAGTCGTAGAGGAACTCCTCTTCGCTCACCCCAGCCTTGCCGCCCACGTCCGCGTGGATTCCAATGGCATGGCCCTGGTCTTGTAGATCCATCAACACCGGGTCATCCCAGCGGGTCATCGCGCCGATCAAGTCCTTTGCATCCAGGGTCATCACCGCGCCGTGAGCGCTGAACTGGTCCCCATAGCGTCGCAACTCGTCCGCTTGGTCCCTAAAGGCCTGCTCGTTTGTGAGCACCGGAATGGCCTCCAAGTGCACGGCCAGCGTGAGCTTGACCACGGGGTCGGGCGCCGGGCGAGGGGGAGCGCAGGCGAGCAGGGCGAGGAGCATGGGCCGAGCATAGCGGCACGGCCCCTTGGACGAGGCCTTTTCTCTGGCTCAGAGCCCGGGCGTCCAGCCGAAGAGCTCGAGCACCGCCGCGTAGAAAGCGATGGGCAGAATCAAACCCAGTGCAGAGCCCACCAAGTAGTCCCGCGTCTTCATGCCGCTCAGGGCCAAGGCGTAGGTGACCGGCGGGCTGGCGATGGTCACCGCGCGCAGCAGAAAGACCACCAGAATCGGGCGTTCCTCCAGGCGGTTGAGCAGCTTGCGAATCCAAGGCTTTTGGACCTCTTGGGCCGCATCTCCCCCCGCGCGCTTCACCACGGCGTAGACCACCACGGTCGCCGCGAAGGACGCCATCCAGGCATAGAGGCTGCCCAGGAGCGCTCCCCAAGTCGCCTGAGAGAGCAGAATGAAGGGCAGGGCCGGCACCTGCACGAAGTTGGAGCCCACCGTCAGGGCAATGACCAGCAATGGACCCCATGGACCCGCAGCTTGAACGCGCTCTCGAAGGGCCTCGGGCTCGAACTGCTCCAGCAGGCCTGTGGCCCAGGCCGCCAAAAAGAGCGAGACCAGAACACCCGCCAGGATGCCCAGGCGGACTTTGGTGCTCAGAGCCTTGGCCCCCTGGGGAGCCAGGTCGGTGGCCTCGGACTCAGGGGCAGGTTTCAGCAATCAGCCCCTCGCAGGTGCCCACGCAGTATTGGTTGATCACACCCGTCTCCAAGAAGTCGCGCAGCTGCTCGTGGGCGGCTGGCTCCTTGCGCGGGCAGTCATGGGTGTCGCCTTCCTTCTCCGGGGGGATGTTCTCCACGGGCTCGGTGGAGCCATCGGCGTAGTACCACTCCACAAAGCCGGAGCCCGTAAAGCCTCCTTCCTTCTCCTCAATTCCCCAAACGGGCCGGGTCTCCGGGGCGATGCTGTTGGCGCCAAAGGAGCGGGCCAAAACCTGGCCACCCAAGGTCGTCACCTGGGCATCGCCGATGCCGTTTTGGATGAGCACCTGCTTGGCCACCTCGCCCTCGAAGGGCTCTTGGTTCAAGGCGCGGGTCCAGCCGCTTCCCTCGGAGACATCCCAGAGGGTCTGCATCAAGGTCAGGGTCAGGGAGATGTCGATCTGGTCGGGGAACTTGGCCTTGAAGATCAGGAAGAAGGGGTCAAAGTCGGCAGAGCGCGAGAGCAGCAGGGTGTAGGGCCCGCCGGCTACGCCGAAGACCGCGCGCTCGAGCTGGCCGGACATGCCCACGTAGGCTGGGCCCAAGATGCCGCCCTGAGAGTTGCCGTAGTAGGTGACCCGGTCTGGGTCGATCAGCGAGGCGCCATCCACCGAGAGGGCCTCGTCCTGGCCCAGGTCGCCACGAACGGCCCTCAGGGCCATGTCCATCTGCACAAAGCCCTGCATGGAGCGCTCAGGCAGCATGGCGAACTCCCCTGGCTCCAGGGCCAGCATCAGAGTGACGTCCTTGACGTCGGACTCCGACATGCCCACCCAGTCGCTGGCGATGACCACCCACTTGTAGTCATTGGCCATCTGGGACAGGTAGCCGGTGCGTGCCTCGCCCAAGTCGCCGAAGAGCCCGTGGCCGTACTGCACCACCATCGCCGGCTCAGGGTCCGCGAGCAGGCTGCAGGGAATGCGAACCATCATCTGCGCGGTGGTCTCGCCGTTGTAGAAGGGCTGCCCGTTCTCGTCCCGGGTCAGGAAGGTCCCTGGGTCCTCGGACTCGGTGTACATCGGCACCGTCAGGTCCACGTAGACCGTGCGGCCGATGGTGGCGCCGCCCTCGCAGTCCCCCTCTTCGATCTCCGTGACCGTGTAGGCCGGACCAGAGGCCCCCACCCGCTCCGTTGCGTCGTCGCGCATCCACATCACGCGGCCTAGGGAGTTCTCCTTGGAGAGGGTCACAAAGTCCCAGGCCAGCTGCAGCTCCGAGCGCTCCCAGCCGGCGCCTTCCAAGACCGGGAAGATCTCATCGTCAAAGTGGCCTCGACGGCCTTCCACATCCCAGGTGTCCGTCTCGGTGCCATCCCGAAGCGCCGCAAAAGCGTCCGAGACATCCACATCCCCTCCGCTCTGCTTCTTCAGGTTGCGGATGCCCACCACATAGCGGGCGCCGTGCTCCATCGGCTCCATCGGCCGGATCATCAGCAGCCGTTGGGTGGCGGTCTCGCCGGAGACGTCCACTTCGGCAAAGAACGGCACAAGCTCGCCGGTCTCTGCGTTGATCAGGGCGATGGGAGAATCGTCCGCAAGCGAGGCCGCGATGTTCTCGTGTCCGGGCAGGTCGCTGGGATCCAGATCCGGAAAGAAGGTCACCACGGGACTGAGGGTGGAGAAGCCGTCCTTCTCGTTCCAATGCCGCGGGCTCATCTGGTAGTCATCGCGGTTCTCGGGCATCGCATGTTCAGCGATGTTCACCTTCCAACCTGAGACCTGGTCCGCATCTTCCACCATGTGGTAGGTGCTCGGGAAGGGCAACAGGCAGCGCGTCTCGTCCAGTGGATCGCAGCCTGTGAAGACCTCTTCAATGGGCTCGGTCTTGGTGCAGGCCATCAGTGCGAGCAGCGAGAGCATGGGCATCTCCGTGGGGTTTGGCGCACATTAGCCCTATGACCGCCCCATGCAAAGGGTTCAAGGGCCGGAAAAGCGCCCCTTGTGCACCAACCCTGGATGCCGACACTGCATCAGGATAGCCGGGCGACCACTCCTGGAGTTGAGCGCCATGTCCTTGCAAGCTGGAATCGTCGGCCTTCCCAATGTCGGCAAGAGCACCCTGTTCAACGCCCTGACTTCGGCGGGCGCAGACTCGGCCAACTACCCCTTCTGCACCATCGAGCCCAACACCGGCGTGGTGCCCGTTCCCGACCCCCGTCTGGACCGCATCCACAAGCACATCCCCACCGACCGGGTCTTGCCGGCCGTCGTGGAGATCCTGGACATCGCCGGCCTGGTGCGCGGCGCCAGCCAGGGTGAAGGTTTGGGCAACCAGTTCCTGGGCCACATTCGCTCCGTCGACGCCATCCTGCATGTCGTGCGCTGCTTTGATGATGCAGACATCACCCACGTCGAGGACACCGTTGACCCCATTCGGGACATCGAGACCATCGACACCGAGCTCATCCTGGCCGACATGGCCAGCATGGACAAGCGCCGGGAGCGCGTGCGCAAGCTGGCCCGCGCCGGCGACAAGGACGCCAAGGTCACCCTGGCCATCTTCGACAAGCTCGGTGCCCTGCTGGACTCCGGCAAGCCTGCCCGTGCCGGTGACTGGGACGAGCAAGAGCTTCCCGTCGTCATGGGCGCCCAGCTCATTACTGCAAAGCCGGTTCTCTTCGTCTGCAACGTGGACGAGGACGGCTACGAGGGCAACGACTACACCAAGCTCGTCAGCGCCCATGCCGAGTCCGTCAACGCCGGTGTGGTCATCATCTCCGGCCGTGTCGAGAGCGAGATCAGCGAGCTGGAGGACCCCGAGGAGCGCGAAGAGTTCCTGAAAGACGTTGGTCTGGAAGAGCCTGGTCTGGCCATCCTGGCCCGCGAGGCCTACGCCTTGCTCGGCCTGCGCACCTACTTCACCGCCGGCAAGAAAGAGATTCGCGCCTGGACCATCCACGAAGGCGACAAGGCTCCTGCAGCCGCTGGCGTCATCCACGGTGACTTTGAGCGCGGTTTCATTCGTGCCGAGGTCTACTCGGTGGACGATTTGGACGAGTACCACAACGAGGCTGCGCTCAAGAGCGCCGGCAAGTTGCGGGTTGAAGGGAAGGAGTACGTGGTGCAGGACGGGGATGTGATGCACTTCCGGTTCAATGTGTGAGACCCAAAAGGTCTGATTCGTGACAGCCTATTGCGAATGCAAGGGTCAGCCGGCGCTGCCGGCGTAGGCCTCGATTGCTGGCCGGAACTTCTCCGGCGCCCCACCGATCACGGCCTCCCCATGGCCGGGCAATACATTCTCAAAGCCCAGCTCCAGTATGCCGGCGACCTCCGCCCGCGGCGGCTTGTACTTGTCGATCCAGGGCTTCATCATCGTGTATGGCTTCACCATGCCACCCAGGGTCATGCCCACCTTTCCGGCGAAGTTGAAGTTCTCGTCGGCATGAGGCCAGTGCAGAAGGGCGTCCGCTGTGATCAAGGTGCCGCCGGCCGCGGGAATGCGCAGGACGGCCTCGGGCGGGGCGGTGTTCACCACGTAGAGCGAGGCGCCCTGGATGGGAAGCTCGCTGTCGGCATCCATCTCTTGGTCGGCCTCGAAATAGGTGTTTCCCTTCTCGGCAGTGTTGCCCTCGAAGTATCGCTGGCCCTTCACCGCCGTGACGAGACAGCCGTAGCGGTCCTTGTAGAACGCATCGTCGCTGCCATGCCAGCCTCCAATGCGGAGGATGTGGCGGACCTGGCCCAGTGCGTCGAGGGCGTCGAGGCCGCCGTCATTGAGGCGTACGGTGTTGATCAACACGAGGCCGTCACCCTGGCGGATGACGGTCATGTTCCGGCTGAAGCGCATCGGGCCGATGCCGATGGAACCGGAGACCCGGAACACGTCGGGGAAGACCTCCTTGAGCTCACCGTGAGGACGGACAGGAGGGAAGGGTCTGGGCTTCACATTGCGTGCTTCAGGCATGGTTGACCTCGGTGGCTTCGATGAGGCGGAGGATGGCGGATCGAACGGCCGGGTCGTAGGCGGTGGAATGCAGCTTCTGCTCCTTCATGTCGGTATCGAAGTAGCGTCCCGTGACACCATCGAGCTCCAGGGTCGTCGCCCCCCAGATCGTGGAACGGGCTGCCCTGGCAGCGCTCTTGCCACCGTCGTCCGCGAACATCAATCGAAACAAGGGGTACATCAATTTCATCACGCCCGGCAGCGCGCTGAGCGACATCGAGCCGGTCATCGCGGTGGAGGCGCGACCAGGGAAGACCACATTGACCGTCACCCCATCGGGTTCGAGCACCTCCGCGAGGGCGAGCGACATGGACTCAAGTGCGCTCTTGGAGTGCGCGTAGGTCGTCAGCCCCTTGAAGCCCTTCTGGGCCTGGAGGTTGTCCGCGTCGATGGCGGCCGGCTTGTCGCCCCCTGTGACATTGAGAACTCTAGCCTGGCCTGCTGCCTTTAGTGCTGGAAGCAAGGCCTTGGTCAGGCGCCAGGGTGCGAGCACATTGACGGCGAAGTGCATCTCAAGGCCGTCGGCGCTCGTGCTCGGCTCATTGCCGAGGTAGCCCGCGTTGTTCACGAGCACGCCGATGCGCGCCGCTCGCCCGAGCAGTTCATCCGCGAGCGCGTCGACAGCCGCGATGGAGGAGAGGTCTCCGACGACGAGCTCGACGCTATCGTTGCCGCTCTCCTCGACGAGGCGCCGGACAGCGTCCTCCCCGCGCCCGCGGTTCCGGCCAGTGACGAGCACCCGGGCGCCCGTCTTCGCGATGCCAAGCGCGCTCTGGAATCCGATACCGCCTGTACCCCCTGTGATGACGACAGTGCGCTGACCGCTCATGGTGCACTCCCAAGGACACGGCCAAGGGCCAACAACAATGGAACAACGGGTTTCACGGGGGCCTCACTCAGATTTCAGCGAGCCACTCTGCGGCCGCCGGGTGTCCCAAACTGGTCCCACCAGCAAGCTGAATCAAGCGAAAAGGATTCATATACAGTGAGCGAGAATCATCCGAGGAGCTTCGCAAAGGGAAGACGCACTGGGCTTCAATCCACTGGGTGCGCATCCTCTCCGATGGCTTTGCCGGTCTCAATGTGGCGCTCCAGACCATCCAGCGCCAAGCGATGAGACCGCCTGATCGACGGCGCCATGACCAGCTTGTCGATGACCCAGCCGAGCGGGCCGAACTTCATCACGAATTCCATCTCCACCGTCACCTCGGTGCTCGTCTCCGCGAGCTCCCGCAACCGGAAGATGAGAAACGCACTGTTAAGCGGCAGGTCGTGCTCGACGACCTCGGCTTTCACGTACAGGCCCTCTTCATACGCGACGAGCCGCTCGACCACCTCGGTCCCATCGTTCATCCGGACCTTTCGGGTCGCCCCCAGGCCCCGATTGTTCGTACTCAAGAGCGAGGAATCTGCGGCGTTGTAGTGCCATCGGGCGACGTTTCCAAAGTCGTCCATCACCTCCCAGATCTTGCGGATTGGCAGCTCGATGACTCGGGTGTGCGCAACGGTGCTCATGAGGTCTTCCCAAGAGACAGGGCGCGTCGCGCCCAGGTTTCGACCAGCTCGAGCAGAACGCGGCCGGCGCGGTCGGAGGGGTGGATGGTGTCTGTAGAGAGCGCGAGCCCCCGTCGCTCGGCGATGCGATCCCAGGACCTGCCAAGGAGCTGATGCTGCAGAATGGATGAGGTGGTCCAGGTCATGAATGCCGTCAGCCCGCTCAAGAACGGCACGGCCGGCGAAGGCCAGGCCCCCCCCGTCAGGTGCTCCAGGGCCTCGTGCACGTCGAGCACATCGACTCCGTGCCGCGAGGCCGTCGCTTGGATGACCTCGTTCTGGCGGCGCACCACCGCGACGGCGGGGTGGTTCGGGTCCTCCCCCAGCGGCGGAAGCGTCAGACAAACGACCTTCTGCGTCAGAGACGTGAGCTCGCCGAGCAGCGCGTCGTACTGCTCGCCGAACCAGGCCTCCGACGGGGCCTGCGGACGTCCTACCTTGTAAAAGGAGGCCCATGAAGCCCCCAGGCTGCCCACAGCATCGTTGCTTCCGACGAGGAGCACCACGGCATCGGGGCGGCAGCGAGCCACATCGTCGAGGCGCTGCCGAAGGTCCCACGTCACCTGGCCTCCGACCCCGGCGTTGACCACCACAGCCTCCTCGCCCAAGGCGTCCCGCAGGCCGCCCACCCAGTCGGCCCCCAGCGTTCCGACGGCCAGGGAGTCCCCAAGACACACGATTACGGGCTTTGAGGCTGGTACGGTGGCCCGGCCCAGCAGCTCGGCCGGATGCCCCCCGGGGAGCTGTCCCATGCGTGAGCCGGCATAGCCGAACAGTCCCAAGGCGAGCAACAACGCCCCAACGAGCACCACGCCGGCGGCGATCAACACCCTCGACCCACGCACTTCCAGCGCCCCTCATTCCTGTGAACCTCACCCATCGGACAAACCCTCCTGACGACCGAGTCGGCCGTTCATGGTGCCAATCTGGCGCGACCGATCGGGTGAATCAAGCGAAGAGGATTCACCCGACCTGAGCAGGGTTCATCTCAGTCAGGAAGACATGGCGCTCGGCGCCGACGGGCGTCTCGAACAACGCCCTGCAAGCCATCGGCTCTCTGGGCATCCGCGCCACCGACTCCAACAACTGTCGGGTCGGCATCGCCACCCAGAAGGCCTACCTCCCGGGCGTGGCCTACGGCGGCGTGCTGCCCTTGTAGGTTCAGCCGTCGACCAGTAGGTGAGCCGATTCAGCTACCCGCTCGACGAACCATCGCACGCCGGGCTCATTGGCTGCCGTGGCGCTCCGCAGCAGGGACAACCCCATCTCGGGAAGGTCGAACGGAGCCTTCCGGAACGCCAGACCATGCAGCGATGCGACGCGAGCCAGTACCACCGCGGGTACCGTGAGCAAGAGGTTCGTCCGGGCGAGGATGGGGGCCGCCATCGTGAAATGCGGCACGACGGCGCTGACGACGCGCCGAACGCCGAGGGCCGCGGCCTGCCGATCGACCGGTCCAGCGACTTTTCCCGCATTGTTGATTCGGATCTGGAGGTGGGGATAGGCCGCCCATGCCTCCACGGACCAGTCCTGAAAGGCTGGATGTCCTTCCCGTCCAAAAGCGACCCACGGCCAGGTCCCTATCGGCTCGCTCCGGAGGCGGTCGTCCCTGGTATGGCTCGGCGCGATCACGACATCGGTGCGCCCGTCCGCCAGGTCGTGGACCGCGGCCGGGGAGAAGGGTGACAGCTCGACCCGGACATGTGGTGCCAGGCCACCGATGTCTTCGAGCAGGTTCGGCAGGAGTGGGGCGATGAAGTCGGGCGCCACCATGCGGAAGGTCCGGTCCGAGAGTTCCGGCTGAAACGGCTCAGGGCCGGCAAGTGCGCGTTCCAGCTGCTGCAGTACCCGCGGCAAGGTCTCCGCCAATCCTTCGGCGCGCACGGTCATTCGCATCCGTCGGCCATCTCGGATCAACAGCTCGTCGCCCAGCGTCTCCCGGAGGCGCCTCAGCGAGTGGCTGACGGCGGAAGGGGTGAGGTGCAGCCGCTGCGCGGTCTTGGTGACGCTCCGTTCCCGAAGCAGCACGTCGAGCACGACGAGGAGGTTCATGTCGATCTGTCGGAGCTGGACTTCGTTCATGCGACGCGCCTCCTAGTGTTCCGGAAACCGGTTCGCCGAGGTATCGCAGGAGCTTGTTGCCCGCCGCGTGGAGTCAGCCTCCAGCCAAACGTCCCTCGCGTGTCCATGGGGTAGGTCCAGGGGGTTCATGGGCCCGTGCCACCCGACTGAGAGCCCGTAGCAGAAACGCCAAGGTGTTGCCTCGGCTCATGGTGCCTGCCCGCAGTGCCCCAAGTCGACTGGCCCTGGGCGGGGAAGCTCAACACGCCTCGGAAGGCACAAGCTGTTTCAGAAAGTGCTTGCGATTGACGACATCTCCAAGAGCTGGAAGTGGAACGGCATGTCGGTCGAGAAAGCCACCAACAAGCTCAGTGCCTACATCACCATTCGAGGTGAAATCGCGCATCGCGTTCAACACACAGAAGGCGTCAAGAAGGTGATATGCACAAAATTCAGGGATTTCGCGGAACGACTTGTGGACAAGACAGACGCTTCCGTTCGCCAACACATCGAACCGCTGACCGGTAGATTATTCAAGCTGCGTCCGCAGCTGAAGCACGAGACCTTCCCCCGACACAACCGGGTTCTACAGCGACGTCCACTTTGGTTGATGTCGTCCTGCTAGCACTGGAGCCGTCTGCCTACGTCACTCCGACACTCGGTATGCCACGGCATACTGTCGGTCTCACTCCTGGGCAGTCGACCCCGTACGGCGCAGTACTCCGATCAACCATGCGGGACGCCGCTATAGGGTTCGACCACTTGGCGAGCACGACCGGGATCGAAGCCACTGCTTCGAGCGTCTACGGCACCTGACCGGTCTGCAGACAGCGCCCGCGCGGCTCGTCCGCTTCGTGTAGAACGACATCCGAGTGCAGGAACCCCGCCGCCTCCGCTGATGCGGTCACCTTCGCTGCCGTGCGTTCCATCATTCCGGATTCGAATTCGGTCAGGATGGTCTCCCTCAAGCCCACCTCCTTCCATCGGGAGGAAGGAGACCTTCTGGAGATTGCCCGAGCGAGGGCCAGCGCGTCCAATAGGGCCTGGTTCGCACCCTGTCCTTTGAACGGGCTCATGGGATGGGCTGCATCCCCGATAAGGGTCACAGGCCCTGCGTTTGCGAGCATGCCCGGCTCGAGCAGGGATCTGTCGTACACGGGGTATCCGGTGATCTCGGCTTCCTGCGTCGCCGCCAAGATTTGTGGAATGGGATCGTGCCATGGGCATCTGCGCAGGGCTTCCTCCTTGAGTGAGGGAGCCCCCTCTAGACTCAAGGCCCGAGCCTCTCCTTCCGGCATGGGAACGCTGAACTGCCACATGATCGAGTCGTGATCGTAGGGCATCATGTACATCCGCTCGTGGCCATTGGCGGTTTGGAACACCGTGGCGGAGTCCAGCAGCGTTCGATCAACACCTTCGATCCGTTCCAATGGACAGATCCCAAGAATCACAATGCAACCCAGGTAGGAAAGCGGAGAGACGTCTTCACCAATCACCCTTCTTCGAACCGTACTGCGAATCCCATCCGCTCCCACCAGCAGATCAGCGTGGGCGTTCTTCGTCGCACCGTCGACCTGGAAACTCAAGTCCACTCCGTCGACGCCACACTCCTGAAACCCCACCAGTCGGTGCCCCCACTGCACCATGTCCTGACCGCCAAGCTGTTCAAGCAAGGACAAGCGCAGGGACTGTCGGGCGACGTGGATGTTCGTGCGCTTCGGCGAGAGCAGTACTTTGGACTCAGGTAGGTCCCGAATGCCCCAGTCCGCGATCACCCTTCCTTCGGTCGTGTGAACCACATGCCGAGTCGATACCACGCCACCCTTCAAAGAAGAGATCCCCAGTCCCTTGATCGCAGAGCTCGCTTGTTGCAGCGTGAGTCCATACCCCTGAGAACGGGCATCGAAGCCAAGGTCGCGCTCATAGAGCGTGAACGGGAGCCCCCGATGCAGGCAAGCCACAGCTAGCGCCGCCCCGCCGATTCCACCCCCGACGATCGCAAGGTGGGGGTAGTCGTCGTTGGGTGGAGGCACCGACGCTGAAGGGAGAAGGCCTGAGCCCTTGCACTTCGCGCAGCCAGCGAGATGCCCCTTAGGGGGAACGGGAGGCACTCCTTGGCGCCCTGCCTCGACAAAGTGATTCAACGCCCTCTGGTAGCGGAGTCGTGTCTTCTTTCGGATGTTCTTCCGTAGCTTTCCCTGACCCCGGCACACCGGGCAGCTTGTCCAGTGACCCTTGAGCATGCACGGAAGCTAAGCGGTTCTTGCCCACGCGGACAGCGCGATTGCAGACGCGTTCGAGCCAACAACCCTAGGCAAATAGGGTCAGCAAACGCTGAATCCACGACACCGGCAACCAGCCCCCCAAGCTGATGAGCCACCGGATGCGCTTGGGAAACATGTGACGCTCCTTCCCTACTTCGATGGCCCAAGCCATCTCGCGCACGGCCCTCTCTTTGGTGATGATGAGGGCCTTTACTGGAACATCCTCCGTGTTGAGACCGTCGGTGTAGGTGAAGCCTGGGTACAGAGTCACAAAGCGCAGAGGCGTGTGGGCCAGCTCTACCCGGCAGCTGTCGAAGAGAATGCGGGTCGCTGCCTTGGAGGCGCTGTAGGGACCGCTCTTGGGAAGGCCGAAGAACCCGGCCGGTGAGCTGGTCGTGGCGATGGTGCCGCCTACGTCCTTCATGTGTGCGATGAGCGGACAGAGGAAGTTGACCACTGTGTCGAAGTTGACCCGCATCTCCCAGGTGACCGCTTCGGCCGTCGTCTCGCCCATCACCTGAGCAGCGCCTCCCCCGGCATTGAGCAGGGCCACGTCGACCCTGCCAAAGGTTTGGATGGCCTTGTCGAGCACCCGCTGCACCTGAACGGGGTCGGTGGCATCTGCCGGTACAATCTCGCACCGCACCCCCAGGGCCTCGACCTCTTCCTTGAGTGTCTCGAGTAGGGGAACCCGGCGGGCGGTGGCCACGATGTGGGCCCCATTGGCCGCGGCATGAAGGGCCACCCCACGGCCAAGACCGGAGGATGCGCCCGTGATGAGAACGGTCTTGCCTTGCCAGAACATGCTGCACCTCAGGGTCCGAGTCTATCGGCACAGGGGCCGTCAGCGAGACCTTCGGTGCTCATTCACAAAGGCAAGCAGCGCCCCGTAGACAACAGACCGGTCCATGATCCCTCCCGTGGCAAGCATGCCGCGCAGCCCCTTGTGCTGGCTCTCATCCATGAACTCAAGATTCGCCCAGTCCATCGCCCAGCCCTCGAAGAAGCGCTCCTTGACCGGCCCCTCCGACACCAGCGTGTACTCATCGTGACGAGGGTCCTTCGCGATGTTCGCGAGGAGGGAAGCGATGGATGACTTGGGCCCCTCCAACACCTGCGCGAAGTAGCCCGAGTCGTACACAAGCAGCCCCGAGATGCCGTGCTCCTTGTTCCGAATCCTTGCGCCCGCCAGCAGGTCTGCGAGCTCGCCTCTCGTCATGCGATGGCGCGCGCGGGACAGGTACATGATCCGCTCAAGGTTCTCGCTCATCTCAACTCCGCAGGCTACCCGGGAAGTGTACGCGATTCAAGCGGGCAGCCATCTGCAATCGCTTCAGAGGCGTCACCGCGCGCGCCGTCCAACTCCAAGCGCCGATCTGCTCGAAAGCAAGCGGATACTGTGCCCCCACCCCCGGAGCACACCGCATGCCCACCATCGAGACCAGCCCAGGCCAGCACCTGTTCTACGAGGCCCAAGGCACGGGAGAACGCACAGCCGTCTTCTCCCACAGCTACGTCTGTGACGGGCGCCAGTTCGAAGCCCAGGCCCAGGCCCTAGGTGAGGCCGGCTGGCGAACCCTCGTCTACGACCACCGAGACCATGGCCGCTCCGGCGCTGCCACCAGCTCCTACGAGCTGGAGGACCTTGTCCAAGACGGCCTGTCCGTGTTGGACCAGCTCGGCGGCGAGGGCCCTGTGGACTGGATCGGCCTGAGCACCGGTGGCTTTGTGGGGATGCGCATCGCGGCCCGCCACCCAGAGCGCATCCGGCGGCTGGTGCTCATGGACACCTCAGCTGCACGCGAGCCCGGGCTGAAGCGCATGAACTACGAGCTGCTCCTGCTGGGCTTGCGCATGGTGGGCATCAAGGGGGTGCTCCCAGCTGCGAGCAAGTCCCTCTTCGGCCGCTCCTTTCTGAAGGACCCAAGCCAACGCGCCTTGAAGCAGGCCTGGCTTGAGCGCATGGCCGCCTACGACCCCAAGGGCCTGCACCGCTTTGGTAAGGCCATCTTCGGCCGCCCGGACTTTATCCCTGAGCTCCCGGCCATCACCGCCCCGACCCTGGTTCTCGTTGGCGCCGAGGACGTCTCCACGCCCGTCGCCCGCGCGGAAGAGTTGGCCACAGGCATCCCAGGGGCGACCCTCCAGGTCATTCCGGGGGCGGGACACCTCTCGACCATCGAGGCCCCCGAGGAGACCAGCGCGCACATCCTTGCGCACCTCCAGGCCGCGGACTGACCCCAATGCTCGAGATGACCCAGCCGCCATACAGGCAGTACAGCGAAGCCTTGGACGCGCTGCGCAGCGGAGCCAGAGCGCCCACATCCTTCGGCTACCTGGCGGCACACACCAAAGAGCGTGGCCACTACGACGTCAACGAGCGCGAGCGCGAGCGACTGACCCACATGCTGCTGCTCTTTGGAGTGGCCTCGGATGTGGCGCTCATTCGCTTTCTGTTGGACGCGGAGATCTGCGCGAGGGCCCGGGACAGCTTCCAGGGGGCCGGCGAGTCCCTCTCCATCCTCTCCATGCTGCTGGTGGAGTTCGGAGGTGGGGACCCGGCCGATCTGCTGCGCTTCTGGCACGCCAAGAGCGCGAACTTCGACACGGCCGCAGGGGGCTATGACATCGAGTTTGTGTTCTGTCAGCACCCGGTTCCACAGGTGCTTCAGATCCTCGAGGCCCACGACCCACAGGCCCGAGCACAGCTGGAGGCGCGCTACGACCCCGAGGACATCGTGGAGGATCTGGAGCGCTGGCGGGCCGCCCTGCCCAGGCAGTACCCCAGAGACCCAGCGCAGCTGGAGCGCCACTTCGCCGAGTCCTGGGCCGAGACCTTCGGCGACACAGAAGGGCAGCTGCGCTTCGGCTTGCGCAACGCCACCACCCCCAAGGACCGGGCGTACCTGTACCGCCGCTTGGAGCGCCACGCGGACGCACTCCAGGCCTGGCGGGAGGTCGCTGAGACCGCAGAATCAGACTGGGACCAGGCCTCGGCCCTGAACAGTGCGATCGAGGCGGCCGCCTTGGCGGGCATTGAGAGCATCACAGAAGTCCGCACCCTCGACACCCTGCGCCACAAGGTGCCCAACTGGGGAGGTCTGGGGATAGGAAGGATGTCCACACACGCCTGCTTTTCCCTGGCTGCAGCAACTCAAAGCCCCGAGATTGGCAGAGAAATCTGGGCCCGCGCGAGGTCATGGCAAGCCGGCTTGGAGTCCTTCACCCTGGTGGGCCTGCGGGCTGCCGAGCGAGCTGCCAAGCGATGGGGCAGCCCCAATGACCTCGCCGAGCTCCAGGCCGCGCGCGCCCAGGAGTACCAGCGCATCCACGGCGAGGAGTGAAGGGCGCAAGCGCCATGGATGGATGAACTTGCCGGACCGGGGGTGTAAGCTCCCGGCCCTGACCACCGTCTCTCCCGGCAAGGAGCCCCCCGTGTCCGTCACAAGCAAGCTGCGAATCGCCCGCACCGTCATGCTGGTCATCTTCGGCGTGCCCTCGATGCTCTGCGTCGGCAGCGCGGTGGTCTACGGCATCTTCTGGGGCGAGGTGAAGGTGGCGGTGCTCGCGCCCGCGGACAGCGAGGTGAGATTGGACATCGGTCAGGTCCACAGCGAGGTCATCCCCGCTGGAGAAAACCGCCTCCTGGAGATCGCCCAAGGGGAGTATCCCTCGTACGTCGAGGCCAACGGGCGGGCCATGGAGCTGACCTTGGACCTGAGCAACGGCTTTGACGCCTTCCTGATCGTGCTGCCCGAGCAGTGCATGGCCCAGGTGGACGTGACCGAGTTCTTCTACGGGGGCGCCAGCGACGCGCCGCACATCGAGGCCCGGCACACTGGCCCCGGCGTGGTCGAGTACCCCTGGTCCACATCGGGCTTCGATCCCGACTCCATGCCAAACTCCATTTATGAGCACGCCTCGGCCTACATGTTTCAAGAGCTGCCCTGTGAGATGTTGGAGTTGGAGGACGCGGAGCTGATGGCTGCCCTGGGCTGGAGCTAAGCTGGAATTGGCGGAGCCCACCACGCTCGAAGCGTGCTTTAATGCTGCTCAATGACAGTTCCAGACCCAAGCCCTCCAAAGAACACACCCAAGAAGATGGGCATCGGCTGCGCTGCCCTCGCGCTGCTTCTCCTGCCATTGGCGGTCGGCCTACTGGAGCTGGCTTTTCGGTCCGGAGAGACCGACGGCGCGGCCATGCTCTTTGGCATCGCGGGCATGGCCATCGGCACCCTGAGTGCCCTCTTTGGCATTGGGTTGTTTCGGCAAGGCCGCCGCATTGGCAAGCTACTGAAGGGCGAGGGGCTCATCGCCCATTGGACCTACCAAACAGACAAGATCCCAGACGGCTTCGTGTTTATCGGCGAGGACGGCGTCTACCACAACGCCGTCTACACGGAGTGGTCCAGCCGGTGCTTCCTGGAGAGCGTTGAGATCGTGCCTGGAGAGACGGACCTGCTCCTCATCAACTACATCATCCAGCAACACAACAGCAACGTCGCCGCAAGCGGCGCCACCATCAAGAAACTCCGCGTCCCCATTCCCAAGGGCAAGGAAGCGGACGCCCAGAGAGTCGTCGACCACTTTCGTTAGGCCGACTGACACACTGACCCAAGCAAGACAACCGCCCGCTGCGCTCCCCCATCAATGAAAGGCCTATGTCCATCAGCCGCGTCACTTTTCCAAGCAGCTCGGGCATCGAGCTCGCCGGTCGACTGCATCTCCCTCTTGGCCGCAGCCGAGGGTGGGCGCTCTTTGCCCACTGCTTCACCTGCTCCAAAGACCTGCGCGCAGCTCGTGTGATGGCGGAGGCGCTCTCGGCCCAGGGCGTCGGTGTGCTTCGCTTCGACTTCACGGGCCTTGGCGAGAGCGAGGGCGACTTTGCCGACACGCACTTCTCCAGCAACGTCGAGGACCTGCTCGCTGCCGCACACTGGCTGGGCCAAGCGCATGGCCCTCCAGACATCCTCCTGGGCCACAGCTTGGGTGGCGCCGCCGTGCTCGCAGCAGCCGCTGAGTTGCCTTCCTGCAAGGCCGTGGTGACCGTTGGCGCCCCCAGCGACCCTGGCCATGTCGCCCACCTCTTCGCACAGGCACGTCCCGAGATCGAGGAATGCGGCGAGGCCATGGTTCAACTCGCTGGCCGCCCCTTTAGAGTCCGGAAGTCCTTCCTGGAGGACATCGCCGAGCGAAAGCTGCTGCCCAAGGTCACTGCGCTGGGACGCGCTCTGCTGATCCTGCACTCCCCTCAGGACGACACGGTGGGCGTAGAGCACGCCGCCAAGCTCTATGGCGCCGCTCGCCATCCCAAGAGCTTCGTCTCCCTGGACGGCGCAGACCACCTGCTCTCCAAGCCGGCAGACGCCCGCTACGTGGGCAAGGTCGTCTCCGCCTGGGTCGACCGCTACCTGCCCGAGGTCTCCCCGGTCGACTCCCACCGCCACGACGTAGAGGCCTACACTGGCCCCTCAGGCTTCGGGACCGACCTGGTCATTCGAGACAAGCATCACCTGCGCGCCGATGAGCCCAAGAAGGTCGGCGGCCAGGACACCGGACCGAGCCCTTACGAGCTGGTCAGCAGCGGACTGGGCGCCTGCACGAGCATGACTCTGCGCATGTACGCCGACCGGAAGGAGTGGCCCCTGGAGGGTGTGCTGGTCCATCTGGAGCACGGCAAGGAGCACGTGGCCGACTGCGCAGACTGTCCCGAGACCGACGCAGCCCGAATCGATGTCATCGAGCGACGCATCGAGCTGCTGGGCCCATTGGATGACACCCAACGTGCGCGTCTGTTGCAGATCGCCGACCGATGCCCGGTTCACCGCAGCCTGCACGCTGGTGTACACGTGCGGACCACGCTCGTCCCCGACTGACCCGTCTCAGGCCGCCTCGGGAATGCGGGGCAGCAGATCGCTCACGTCGTTGACCTCGTCCGCGGAGATGAGCGCCCGAAGGAGCAGAGCGGAGGGAACCAATCGCATCATGGTTCGAAAGGCAAAGGCGCTGAGCCGGTTCTCTGTCGTCATCCATCCTGCCAAGGAGCGCGCACTGGCGACGTTCTTCTCCATGGCGGCCTTCCGCCGAGCCTCGAAGATCTCAAAGGCCGACTCCGGCGTCCCATCGACCAGCAGGTTGGCCAGGATGAAGGCGTCGATCATCGCCGAGTTGGCGCCTTGTCCAAGGAAGGGGGTCATCGGATGGGCCGCATCTCCAATGACAATGCTGCGCCCACTGGTCCATGAAGGCACCGGGTCTCGGTCAAAGATTCCCACCTTCACCACTGAGTCCGGGTCGGCGTGACGCAGCAGACCCTTGGTCCTTGGCCCCCAGTCGGCGAACTGCTCCTGCACAGTCTGTAAGGCGCCCACAGACTCTGGAGCAAAGCCCTCGGTCCGCCAGAAGGCACTCCAGAGCCAGCCATCGCCAGGACAGCCAGCGAGCAGAATCCGACCTGGCCCAGTGATGCTCATCGCTTCATCGGGTGCAGGCATGCGCTCAGCCACCTCAACCGGCAAAGCGTCCAGCGGCGTGCGCCCCCAGGCACAGCTCAAGCCGCAGAACTGAAGCGGCGGGTCTTGAGGAAAGACGGATCGACGCACAGCAGAGTGGGCACCGTCGGCGGCCACCAGCACCTCACCATGCAGCTGCTCACCACCCTCGAGGGTCACGAGGACACCATCGGCCCCAGAGGCAACCGAGACCACCTTGGCCTGACAGCGCAACAGCGCCGGGTCCAGAGCGTCCAAGAAGATGCGCTGAAGGGTAGATCTGAGCACCCCAACCGCGTCGACGTCCTGGGGCAAGGTCATGCGGTCATAGAGCGCATCATCGGAGGTGAAGGACAGCACCGCCGAGGTCTTTCGACCCTGAGCACGCACCGCAGCGCCCACTCCGAGACGGTCCAGCATCTTCAGGGAGTTGAGGCCGACGTCGTAGCCACCGCCCACGTCTGCGAAGAGCTTGTCTTTGGAGACACGTTCCAGAACAAGACAGGAGACCCCGCGCCTCTGCAGGGTGAGCGCAGCGCACAGGCCTGCTGGCCCAGCTCCGACGATGAGGACAGAGTGCCGTTTCATGATTCCTCGGTGGCCGCGAGGCCGTGAAAGGCGAGCAGGACGTGTTGGCGAATCGCAGCGCGCGCCTGCTCCAGGGTGAACCCCGGCAGGACCATCAGGGTCATCATCTGGGTCACGGCGATGCCGTAGAGCAGGCCGCTGGCCAGCTCGATAGACATGTCTTGGGCCAGCTTTCCCTGCGCCTTCCAAGCACTCAGAAGCTCCCCGAGCCGCGCCATGAGCTCCCGGTCAACGCTCACGTACTGGCCAAAGAGCTCCGGCGGCACCGAGAAAGTGCTGGCGAAGAGCTCCTTTGCCAGGGGGGCGGGAAAGACCGTGACGGACTCGCAGAACAAGCTCAGCAGGGCTGTGCACTGGTCTACGAAAGATGGTCCAGCCTTGGCCAAGGTCCCATCTGCGGTCAGCAGAATGCCAGCAGCCGCCTCGCTCCAAACACCAAAGAGCAAGGCGTCTTTGGAGGGAAAGTAGTTGTAGACCGTGCCCGTTGCGACATCCGCCGCCTGGGCCACGGCTGTGATGGTCGTCGCCTCCAGCCCCACGTCGATCAGCATGCCATGAGCAGCCGCCAACAGGGCGGCGCGCGTCTGGGCCTTCTTTCGGTCTCGTCGGTTCTTCATACCCAAAATGTAGTTCATTCATTTTTGAAGTCAACTTCAAACATGAATGAACTACATTTTACGATCCCAACGCTACGGAACCCAAACACGCCGAGGGAGTCAAGCCTCGCAGGAGGCGCGCCATGTGGACGCTGTTGACCCTTGCTGCAAGCGCTGCCGACCCAAACTGCATCTGGGAGACACCCGCAGAAATGCTCGGGGACCGCTCCATCCAACTGGGTGGTCAGCACGCGCGGCTGAGCACGCAGCTGCAGGGGGTACAGGCAGAGTCCCGGCTGGTCATAGGGCACGAGCAAGCCGAACTTCACACGACCTTCAGCGACGCAAACCTGGAGATCTTCGCCGTGCTTGCTCTGGATGAAGACCACCCCATGGCCTTGGTCGGAGAGACACTTCGCTACGGGAGCTTCGGAACTGTGCCCCCTGGCGCTGCAGTGCACATCCTCAACGCCGACGGAGACTCCGTGACCGTCGTTCCCTCCAGCGTCTACGTGGGAGAGGTCACCTTCATCGGCGCCGCGCGGGCCATCCCCTGCTCGGCCCTGACCCCAAGGCCGCCCATCTACATGCGTCGCTCCGTGGCGCATGAGGAGGAAGCCAACGAGACCACCACTTTCCTCATGGCTCGACCCTTTGACTTGAGGCCTTACCTGGCTCGGAGGGACGAAATTCGTTTTGACCCAAAGTACGGCCCTATGTGGGTGGTGCTCGCCGAGGAGCGAGGCACAGCCTCCCGCTTTGAGTATCACGACCGCTACGGCGCAACCTGGACAGGTTGGAGTTCTCCCAGCAACCTGGCGGCCTACAACTTCGGTCGCGGCTACGGCCTCGGATACGGCAGCATCGGAGGCTTCCGCTGGGGAATCGAGCGCGGCTACCGGTGTGAGGAGCAGATTCCCGTCTATACAAGCGATGGGGCGGAAGTGGGTCACCTCAAGGCGGGAGCGAGAGTTCAAGTCGCAGAGTTCAACGAGAGGAAGCACATGCGGGTGGATTGGCTCGCAGAGACGCTGTTCCTCTCTGACATGAGCAGCTGTACTGAGCTGCCGAGCGAGTGAGGCCATTGTTCTAGGGGTTGGCGTGCTAAAGCCAATCACCTCTCTCACCTGGATAAGGCATGGACCGACGCCGCTTCCTTGCCAGTTCCCTTGCATTCGCCTGCCGACCCGAGCGCATTCCAGTGAGGAGCTGCGAGACAGCGGGCCGCCAAGGCCTGGCCCAGAGCCCCACAACGCTCGGCCCCGCAGACTTTGCCCCGTCCAGCGACTGCCACATGACCGAAGAGCAGACCACTGGCCCCTACTACCTCTGTGTAGACCGTCACCGGAGCTCTATCGCCGAGGACCGTGCCGGCCTGCCCATCACCCTGGGATTCCGGGTTCAAGACGAGCTGTGCGCGCCCATCGCTGGCGCCATCGTAGACATCTGGCACTGTGATGCGGGCGGCAACTATTCCGGCTTTGACGCAGATCCAGAACTGAAGGCCGGAACCCGGCGCGTCAAGACCACGACCACCCGCTTCTGCCGAGGCTCTCAGACCACAAACGCAGAGGGCATCGCGCAGTTCACATCGATCTTCCCAGGCTGGTACGCCGGACGCACCACCCACATCCACCTGCGCGTCTACCTGCCAGACGGGCGCACCTTCACCACCCAGACCTATTTCGACGAGCCCACCCGAGACGGCGTGTACCTCGAGCCTCCCTACAACGGCCCACGCAAGGCCCGTTACCGCAGCAACGCCGATGAAGGCGTACGCCAGGACACCGTGATGCTCATCGCGCCCGGCCCCGAGCTGCGCGCGACCATCACCCTGAGGCCCTGAGGAGCATGAGTTAAGTAGCCGCCATGACCTACCCCATCGGAACCCCCGGCTCCCCATGGACCTCCAGCGACCGCGCAGCCTGGCTCGCCCGTCAGACCCGGCAGCGCAGCTACGCCGAGCTCGTGCTTCCCCGAGTTCAGGCCCTCTCCGACCGCTTTGCCCTGACGCGCTACGGGACCCTCTCCTACGAGCGGGACTACCCCCTCTTTGGCCTGCAGAGCAAGGGATGGGATGAGCGCCTCCCCACGGCACTGATCACCGGCGGCGTTCACGGCTACGAGACCAGCGGCGTACTAGGCGCGCTCTCCGTCGCCGAGGCCAAACTGGCCGCCTTCGCCGGACGGGTCAACCTGGCCATCGTGCCCTGCGTGAGCCCCTGGGGCTTTGAGCACATCCAGCGCTGGAACCCTGCGGCCATCGACCCGAACCGCTCCTTCTCTCCCGATGGCGCCGCCCAGGAGGCCCAGCTGCTGATGGCCTGGGTCAAGACGCTCGGTCCCGTGGCGATGCACATCGACCTGCACGAGACCACCGACAGCGACAACACGGAGTTTCGCCCTGCCAAGGCCGCGCGACAGGGCACCGTGCAGACCAACTGGAACATCCCCGACGGCTTCTACCTAGTGGACCGCAGCGACACGCCGACCCCGGCCTTCCAAGCCGCCATCAACGCACGGGTCGCCAAAGTCACCCACATCGCGGAGGCGGACGAGGCTGGGAAGCTCATCGGCGTGCCCCTTCAGCAGCACGGCGTGGTCGAGTACGACGCGGTGAAGCTGGGCCTGTGCATGGGCATGACAAGCGCGCCTTTCTGCACCACAACCGAGGTCTACCCGGACAGCCCAAGGACGAACCCGGAGACCTGTATCAAGGCTCAAGTGGCGGCGGTGACAGCAGGTCTGCAGTTCGTGCTGGATTCGAAGAACAAATAGCCTACAGTTGCTCTATCAACTCAAAACTTGCCATTCTGATTCTTCCACTCCGAACGCGGGGCAATGTGCTCTCGCGTTCCCCAGTGCTCGACTATGCGCCCGTCTTGCACGCGAAACAGATCGTAGAGTGCGCTGTGCACACCGTCCAAGCTGCCCTCGTTGGCGCTGAGAACGAAGTTGCCTTCGGCGAGTGTGTGGTGGTTCTTGGCGTACAGAAACCTTGGCCCCGCACCCGACTCCTGCTCCAACCAAGTCTTCAGAGACGCCCTCCCGTCCACGAGGTCAGGCTGGTGCTGCACCAAGGCATCCACCACAAACTCCCCGATGCGCTCGAGATGCCGTTGCACAAACACCGTCTGCACAAAGTCCTGAACCAAGGCCCGGTTCTCCTGGGTCTTCTCCAAGTCAACCGCAGCACTGGGACCATCCACCATACTGCGGCCTGAGGCGTTGGGGCCCAGGCGCGGCTGAATGTTGTCCCAGTGCTCTACCGCTCGGCCTTCCTCAAAGCGGAAGATCTCAAAACCAATTCGCCGGGTACTAAAGTCATACTCGGTGTGACCAAACACAAAATCACCGTCGGCGAAGACGCGCACCAGGTTGACCCGGGGATTGCTCTTGGCCAATCGGGCGAAGAGAGCTGCCAGACCTTCGCTTCCCTCGGCTGTCTGTGGGTTGTGCTGGATGTACTTGGCCTCGTTCACCACAGCCGCGGCCTTGGGGTCACCGGTCTCAATCCCCTTGAGAAGGGTGTGAATCGCGGCCTTGTTCTGCTCGGGGGTGCTCATCAACGGCTCCAGTCTGCCCACCACCTATTCCGCGTCGGGTGGCCCTTGCCAGTCATCGTCCCAAGGTGAAGGACTGGGCAAAAACGCCATCCAGTTCTCACCGGTGTGCCGCTGAAAGCCCTGCGTGCGGAAGTCGTCGTCGGGCTCCCCGATGGTGATGTCCCAGCGAATGCGCCACTCGTTGTCGCGCTTGGGGCCCTTGAGCACCTCAATGGTGCCCTGGTAGAAAGGTGACTCAAGCGGCAAGGCCCCGGAGGCGCTGGGATCGTGAACGCCAAAACCACCGATCAGATCGCTGGTGATGGTGTTGCCCACGACCAAGTGCTCGTCTCGAAAGAGCACCTGGGTGAAGGGCGTCAACGCATAGGTCAGCTGGATGCTCTCCGAGAGGTCCGAGTAGCCGGATCCGATGCTGAATGTGAGGTAGTCCACGTTGATGTAGGTGCGGGCAAAACTGAGGGGGTAGCTACATTCATCGTAGGCCTCCACGTAGCTGCCGTCATTCAGAGCATAGCGACTGGTTCCGCAGTCCGAAGAGCAGCCCAACAGGGCCAAAAACAGAGTCATCTCGCGCTCCAGTCCGGTGAACCCGCCTAGTCTACAGCGACGAGGAGTCCCCCATAGGCAGAGCCAATGCTTTGCATAGAGGCATTGTCTTCGCGCACGACTCAGGAACGGGTGACTCTATTGGGGCAAGGCGGCCGGAAGCGCGCCGCATAAAACGAAAATCCAAGGAGTCTCCAATGTCCGGTGACGGAAAATGCCCAGTGATGCACGGCGCCCACCAGCAGAACGCGAGCGGCTCGACGGCCAACCAGCACTGGTGGCCCAAGCTCCTGAACCTGAACATCCTGCACCAGGGCGCCCCTGCCTCCGACCCCATGGGCGGCGACTTTGACTACGCCGCCGAGTTCTCCAAGGTGGACCTGGCCGCGCTCAAGGCCGACATTGAGACTGTGCTGACCACGTCCCAGGAATGGTGGCCCGCCGACTACGGCCACTACGGCCCCCTGATGATCCGCATGGCGTGGCACAGCGCCGGGACCTACCGCGTGCAAGACGGTCGCGGCGGCGCAGCCTCCGGAACCCAGCGCTTCGCTCCCTTGAACTCCTGGCCAGACAACGGCAACCTGGACAAGGCACGCCGCCTGCTCTGGCCGATCAAGCAGAAGTACGGCAAAGGCATCTCGTGGGCCGACCTGATGATCCTCGCGGGCAACGTCGCCCTGGAGTCCATGGGCTTTGAGACCGTGGGCTTTGGCGGCGGTCGCGTGGACGTGTGGGCCCCGGAAGAAGACATCTTCTGGGGACCGGAGACCGAGTGGCTGGGCGATGCCCGCTACAGCGGCGACCGTGAGCTGGAAAACCCCTTGGGCGCCGTCCAGATGGGCTTGATCTACGTCAACCCCGAGGGGCCAAACGGCAATCCGGATCCCGTGGCCTCGGGCCGGGACGTGCGCGAGACCTTCGCCCGCATGGCCATGAACGACGAGGAGACGGTGGCCCTGGTGGCCGGTGGACACACCTTCGGAAAGGCGCATGGCGCAGCCCCAGACTCCAACCTGGGCCGCGAGCCGGAAGGCGCGGAGATCGAGAATCAAGGCCTGGGCTGGAAGAACAGCCACGGCACCGGCAAGGGCTACGACACCATCACTAGCGGCATCGAGGGCGCCTGGAAGCCCAACCCCACCACCTGGGACATGGGCTACTTCGACGTGCTCTTCGGCTACGAGTGGGAGCTGGTCAAGAGCCCCGCGGGTGCCCAACAGTGGGCCGCCATCGACCCGGCCCCCGAGCACATGGTGGAGGACGCCCACGACCCCACCAAGAAGCACCGCCCCATGATGACCACCGCCGACATGTCTCTGCGCATGGACCCGGTGTACGAGAAGATCTCTCGCCGCTTCCACGCCGACCCCAAGGCCTTCGCCGATGCATTCGGCCGCGCTTGGTTCAAGCTCACCCACCGCGACATGGGGCCCAAGGGTCGTTTCCTTGGCGCTGAGGTGCCCGAGCAGACCTACCTGTGGATGGATCCGCTGCCCGCACTGGACCACGATCTCATCGACAACGAGGACATTGCGGCCCTGAAGCAGAGCCTGCTGGACTCCGCCATCTCGGGCGCCGACTTGGTCAACACCGCCTGGGCCTCGGCCAGCACCTTCCGCAGCAGCGACATGCGCGGCGGTGCCAACGGCGCTCGAATCCGCTTGGCCCCAATGAAGGACTGGACGGCCAACGAGCCTGCGCGCCTGGCCAAGGTGCTCCAGGTTCTGGAAGGCATCCAGAGCGACTTCAACCAAGCACAATCTGACAACAAGCGCGTCTCCATGGCGGACCTCATCGTCCTGGGTGGCTGCGCGGCCATCGAAGCCGCAGCGGCAAAGGGCGGCATGGACATCGAGGTGCCCTTCACTCCTGGGCGCACCGATGCATCGCAGGAGCGTACCGATGTGCTCTCCTTCGGCCACTTGGAGCCTGCCGCCGACGGCTTCCGCAACTACATGGGCACGGGCCAGAGTCGCTCTCCCGAGGCTCTGCTCGTGGACCGCGCACAGCTGCTGAACCTCTCCGCGCCAGAGATGACCGTGCTCGTCGGTGGCATGCGCGCCCTGGGCGCAAACTTCGAGGGCAACGCGCACGGCGTCTTCGGAGACGGCGAGACCCTCAGCAACGACTTCTTCCGCATGCTGCTCGACATGGGCGTGCAGTGGGAGCCCAGCTCCCGCTACAACTACGCCGGCAAGAACGAAGCTGGCGAGGTGGTCCGCACGGCCACACGCGCAGACTTGATCTTCGGCTCCAACTCACAGCTGCGTGCCATCGTCGAGGTCTACGCATCCGACGATGCAAAGGGCAAGTTCGTGGCGGACTTTGTTGCAGCTTGGGACAAGGTAATGATGTTGGATCGCTTCGAGCTGAAGTAGACCCAAGCCATGGTCACAGCGGCGGTCAGGTCCCCCCTGGCCGCCTCCGTTGCGTGTGGCTCACATGCCCCTCTGGACCTGCACAAGGCCGCAGCCCCAGCGCCTGGACCGCGGCCAGCTTGCGCGCATTCCACGGCCGCAGCGGCAACAGCACCTCATCGAAAGGCCAGCCTTCCAACCACTTCAAGACCGCCTCAATGACCTCGGTCTCGCGGGGCAGCCAGTCATCGCGAAACCAGAAGGCGAGCTGGGCACCGCTGGACCAAGGCTCAATGTAGAGACACCCCACACAGTCCTCTCCGCTCAGCACGGAGTAGGCGTAGGCCTCACGGTCCTCAAACTCCCGATAGTGCTCCGCCAAGTCCAAGCGGTTCTCTTCAAGGGAGAACTCTGGCCCGGGCCAGCCATTCCAATCCAGCTCCCGCACAAGCCGCTCTCTGCAGCTCTTCCACGCTTGGTAGTCCACCTCGGACAGATCTGGGTGAAGCGGCGTGAGGTGCCAGTCCTGGGCAGCCAAAGGCGGCGGAGGCTGGAAGCCCTTGGACCAGGCGGGGCTGTTGCTGGAGAGGCGTTGACGCACGGTTGCAGCTTGCCACAGCCACCCTAAATCTCCAGCAACCCCTGACACAGCAAGGTCAAAGGAAGGCGCTGTGCAAGCTCGGGCGCAGCCTCCAACCCAGGAAATCCACCCCACTTGCAGCTGCGCCGCAAGTAGTCGATCAGGCTCAAGCGCTCGCCCCCAAGGTCCAGAATCGTCTGCTGCTCCGAGTCCTGGGGAAAGCTCACGCTGTAGGGCGGCCCTCCGCTGATGTTGCCCTTGTGAAGCGCATCGGGTGCCAGCTCAATGAACGCGGGAACGCCATCCTGACGCATCTCGTAGGCCCACTCATCCAGGTTGTTCAGGTGGTGGCCAAGCCAGTCGCCGGCCAGGGGGGCGATGGAGAAGGGGTCCAGTTCTTGAGGCTCCGGCCACTCAGGATGGAAGCCCAGCAAGCTGACTCCGCCCAGCTCCACGTAGAAGGCGCGCAGGTCAAGGGGCAAGGGGCCGACCCGCACCTCAATCTGACGGACTGCATCTTCCCGTTCTTGGCGGGAGGCCGAACAGAACACGGGCTCGTACCAATACCCAGGCTTCTCGGGCAGGTCGCCGAGGTGGTAGCCAAGGCCCTTCAGGCGGGTGGCCAGGGTCAGGGCGTTCTCGCCGAAGCGCTTGATGCTGTCTACTGGATTCATCTGCTCAGCACCTCTGGCGTACTTTCACCTTGAACCATTACCGACTCAACGCCCATTGAGCAGCTCCAGCACTCGGGCGTCCCCCAGCTCCTGCGCAGCCCGCCTGGGCGTCCACCCCATTGGCCCAAGCCAGTCCGGTTCAGCACCAAGCTCCAGGAGCCTTGCGACACAGTCCGCGTGCCCGGACCGGCAGGCGTGCCAGAGGGCCACGTTCCGCTCTTGCTGCTCAGTCCCGCCCAGAAGCGACTCCATGCGAGAGAGCGAGCCAACCCCAGCGGCCTGCCACGCCGTGAGCTGGGCGCCATGGGAGAGCAGGGCCTGGGCCGCCGCCCACTTGCGAAAGATAACCGCATCAGACATCGGCGTGCCGCCTGTGAACACGGCTCCGGTGGCCTCGACGTCGGCGCCATGTTGAATAAGTGTATCAATGGCCAAGACATCGTCGGAGCTCGCAGCCCAATGCAGCGGGGTCTCCGATGCTCCTTCCCCATCGGGCTTGGAGGCTCGGGCGTTCACATCGGCCCCAGCCTCTACAAGCAACCCGATGCTCTGAACCAGGCCAGGCCAGTGCCCAGGCCAGTCTGTCGCAGCGTGAAGCAGGCTCTTGTGGGTCCCATGGGTGTCCACGTAGCGGAAGCTCAGGGCATCCACCTGCTTCAAGCACAGCGCCAGCGCTGAAACGTCTCCAGTCTGTATGGCCTGAATGAGCGCTTGGGCTTGGGGGGCTGACTCAGGCAGGGTCACCCTTCCAGCTTCTCCACGATCAGGTCGATGAACTCGTCCCGGTCCAGCTGGCGGTAGCTGTAGCTCTCCTCGAACCACACACAGATGGCGTCCTTCTCGCCTTCTCGGGCCATGCGCGCGACCGTGGAGCTGGCTTGGCACAAGGCCACGATGCGACCCAACACGCCTTCGGCTGCGGAGTGCCCGGGATGGTAACGGTCTCGGAGCCAGGCAAAGACCAAGTAGACAAGCGCAGGGTCAGCGTCCTCGGCGACCACACGGATGTCGGCGAT
>CAJXRZ010000042.1 GCA_913060515.1 uncultured Pseudomonadota bacterium
CTACACTATCCTCTTCGTCGGCAGCGTCAGATGTGTATAAGAGACAGGCTCTGGAGCGCTTCAAAGAACAGCATCGGTCTGACCTTCGGCACGGTCTCCGAGCAGGTCGAGCAGGAGACGGAGGCGGTCAAGAAGGCTGCTGCAGCCGCGCTGAAAGCCGCCCAGAACCAAGTCCAGAAGGTGACGAGCAAGGCCCAAGGCGACGAAAAGAAAGCCTTCGATACAGCCCATGGCATGGTGACGCAGGGCAAGGCCACGTGGGAAGGCGACTACAAGGCAACGGTCCTTGCCCAGGCCCAGAAAATCCGGGACATGGGCAAGGCCTACGAGGCAGCCGTCAAGACCAAGGAGAGCGGACACCGCGCCATCTTCAAGGCCAAGGGCGCCACAGGCTCCGCTTCAGATGCCATCCCCCTGGCGCAAGAGAAGGCCAAGGCCGACGCCTACAAGACCTATCAGCCGGAGTTTGGCAAGTACGCCAAGTTGGCTGCGATGTTCCTGGACGGCATGGCCAAGAAGGCCGTGGACCTGAGCGAGAAGCTCATGCTGCCGACTCTGAACGACCTGTACCCACTGGCCGAAGAGAACAAGAAGACGATGGAGGCTTCGGCGACGAAACTCCAGGCCCAGATCGACAAAGAGACCAAGGGCTTCGAGAAGTCGGCCTACGCCATCCAGACGGACCAAGTTGCCGCTCTGAAGACCGGAGAAGAGGACGCCACCGCTCAGGTGGACGAGGCTGCCTCCAACCTGGAGGAGAGCACCGACACCACTGTGAACGCCTTGAACGAAGAGCAGGCGGAAGCGGCTGAGCGCGTCCAGAAGGTGCAGAACGACACCTTGGCTGCCGCCGACGAGGTTGGGAAGCAGGTCGAGGGCACCCCGGACGCCATGCACTTCGAGCAAGGCAAGACCGAGCTTATCGCCGACATGGAGCGGGACAGCACACAGGTTGCTGAGGTGATGGGCAAGGACCACGAGCGCACCATGCGCTTCGTCAAGGAGAAGCACGACACCCAAACGGCTGTCATTCACGGCGCGACCGAGGCCCACGCCACGCAAGTGACCAAGGCTGGCGCCAGCACCGTCGAGACCGTCAAGGCCGCAGGCGCCAACGTCGGGACCCAAGTCGACTCTCTGATGGTCCAGAGCGACAAGACCTACAAGACCCTTGGCAAGAACACGGCGGACCAAGCCACGAAGACGGGCGATACCGTCGATACGACCAGCAAGGAGTACCAGACCACTCTGCTGGCACAGCTGGACAGCTACGTGCTCGGCGCCGACGCACAGATGCGGGCCTTGGTCGGCCACGCAGACCAGGCCGCCCAGACAGCCTCGGGCGCGGCGAAGACCACCCAGAAGAAGGCGCTGCACGATCGGGCCGCAAACGTCTACAAGGCCATCGACGGCTGGGGTACCGACGAGTCCACCCTCATCAAGAACTTGGGCGGCCTGACCTGGTCCGAGGCCAGCTACACGGCTGCGCACTTCAAGTCCCTGCACGAGAGCGGCATCTCCCTCAAGCAGGCGATCATCGACGACACCAGTCCGGGTGACAACGTCCGCGAGAGCTGCTTGGCCTACCTCAAGGGTGACCAGGTGACCGGCGCCAAGTTCGCGCTCAAGTACGCCAGCGAAGGCATCTTCCGCGTCTTTGGCAGCGACATGGATTTGGCAAACGCCACCATGACCAACATGAACGAGGAGAGCCGCACCAAGCTTCTCAACGACCCCGCGTTCCCCGCCATCAAGGAGAACCTGACCCGGCCGCGCATGCAGCTCAGTCCCGCTGCGATGGTCATGAGCCCCGGCTTAGCTGCCGGCAGCGCCTTCTTCGGAAACAGCAAGTACGAGTTGGACACCTTTGCCGCCCTGAGCGACAAGACCAAGACCCTGGAGCAGGCCAAGGAAGACGTCGAGGTCATCAACTTGGCCAAGGCCTTCGACACCGACTCGATGAATCCCTTCAAGCAGGGCACCGACGAGGCCCAGGTCTTTGCCATCTTGGGCAAGCTAGAGGGAGAAGCGCTCGAGAAGTTCAAGGCCAAGTTCAAGAAGTACAAGGGCGTGAGCCTTGAGACGGAGATCAAGGACGAGTTCACCAACTTGTTCGAGGAGCCGCTCGAGTACCAACGGGCCATGGCCCTCTGCAACGGCGACAAGTCAAAGGCGGACGCCTTCGCACTGGAGCTCTCACTCAAAGACGAGAAAGAGAAGGAGGTCTTCACCGCACTGGATGACCCCAACCTGAGCGGCGGAGACTGGCTCGCTTCGAACAAGGCCCAGCAGGACCGCGCGGATCTGAACAAGAACTACGAGGCGAACACCGGCTCTACGATCTCCAAGGATATCGACACCCATTTGGCGGATGAGGGCGAGAACGCCACCGACATCGCCCAGTCGATGCTGTTGGGCAAGGACGCCGACCCACGGCACCTGCTGGCCTACGCCATCATCGGCAACGGCACCCACGAGGACTACGCCCAGAAGGCCATCAAGCAGCTGCTCACAAATGTGCAGAAGCTGCAGAAGGAAGAGCAAGACAAGCCAAACGGCAACCCCGCTGCGGTGGGCAAGCGCGAGTGGAACAAGCTGAAGTTCTGGTTCGAGAAAGAGCACGGAATCACCGACCTTGAGCGCTACATGGGCGTGGGCGGCTACCTTTTCCTCAAGGGCGACCAGGAGCTCGACGGTCAGGAGAAGCAAGACTTCAACGACATCCTGATGCAAATCACTGCGGATCCGAACAGTGTCAAAGACACCTACGCCCGCCTGAAGAAGCAGTGGGAGTGGTACCGCGGCGAGGGATCCAGCGGAGTCGGCAACACCTTGATGGACATGTACTCCGACTCGGGCGGAGACCTGGACCACAAGCTGGACGTTCTCGATGAATTGATGGAGAACCCGGCCCGGAAGGACGGAGAAGGCGACTGGTACGACACCAGCTCGGGCAAAGCCGACAAGAAGAGCGTGGAGTGGGCCAAGTTCGACAAGTACACCACCCTGCTCGACGAGATGGCTGGAATCTACAAGGATCAGCGGGACACGCTGGTTGACGGAATCTGCTCGGTGGTCACGACCGTGGCCGCCATCGTCGCGACCATCGTCACCATGGGCGGCGCGGCTGCAATCTGGGCCGTGGCCATCACCGCAGCAGCAGCGGCCGCCTCCATTCTCGTCAAGGCGACCGTCAAGGGCGACAGCTACGGTACCAACGAGGCCCTGGCAGACGTGGGCAAGGCTGCAGCAGAGGTCGTCACAGGCCTCGTCACGCTCGGCATCGCCAACGGCAAGTTCAAGGCTGTCGGTGAGTTCTTCGAGGGCTTGGCCGAGGCCGGCATGGCCAAGAAGATGATCGGAGAGATGCTCAAGAGCGTTGCGACCGAACTCCCAGCCGCCCTGATCGACCCGGCCACCTGGGCAGATGAAGACAAGCTCCTTGCGATCTTCGGCTCCCTGACCTTCAAGGTCGGTGTGGGTTCGGTAGGCGGCGTGCTGAACGAGAAGGCGATGGACGGCTTCGAGGGAACAGCTGGCAAGTTCATGAAGTCCATTAGCGAGAGCGTGGTGGACGTCAGCTCCGACTTGAGCGCCCTGCAAGGCGACAACTGGGCCATGGACGTGATGTCCGGCTCGATTAAGAAGTTCGGCAACAAGTACATCGGCGGAAAGATGGCTGCCAACGCAGCCAACAAGCTGAACGAGAAGACCACGCTCTCCATGAAGGATCTGGAGCGCTTCCAGAACATGAGCAAGGATGCCGCCGAGGCCATCAGCAAGAAGCTGCTGCCCCAGCACCACATCCAAGCCTTCAAGGCCGCACCCAAGAAGGTTCCCGAGCCTACGTTCAGCGGTGCTCAACTGGACCTCTTCGACCACAAGAAGGCCAAGGCCATCGGTGGAAAGAAGGAGAACCAGAACCCGAACACCAACTCCCAGGCAACCAAGCCGGACACTGACCCAGACCAGCTCACCATGGACTTTGGAAGCGACGGTGCGGAGAGCACGGTTCAGACTCCAAAGAAGGTCAAGACCGCCGCTTCGGTGAAGGAGAAGGCCAAGTCGGTCCACCAGAACACCGTGAAGGGTCAGGGAACGCCTGCACTCCTACAGGACGTGAGCGCACCGGGTGTCGCCGAAAAGCTTCAGAAGATCAAGGGCATTGGGCCGGCGCTCTCAGCGGCCATCGTCAACCACGGTGGCCCCTTCGAGAGCCCGGCCGACTTGCAAGCCGTTCACCAGAACATCGGCGAGAAGCTGGCCAAGAAAGTCTGGGAGGAGCTCTAGTCCATGGCCAAAGAGCTGGACCTAGACACGTGTCGGCTCCTGCGCTCGGAGCGGGGCCGGTACTTCTTCATTCCAAAGGGCACCCCCATTCCAGCAGGCACCCTGTTGGTGCAGGATGAGAACGGTCGCACGGAGTGGCTGAAAGAAGGCACCACCTCCCTCTGGGAGATTCGCCCCGACTTCGCCCACCTCATCCTTCAGCGGCGTGCCCGCTTGGCGGGCGAGCAGGCGGGCCAGCTCTTTGACACCCTGCTTCGCGCACTGGGTGCCACGGACGATGACCCAGTGGCCTTCTTGGGAAGCCTGGCCAAGGCCTCCAGCACGCGGTCAGCGAATCGGACAGAGCTCAAGGTGAGCCTGGACCAAGCCCTCCTTGAGGAGAAGCGCCCCGAGTTCAAGCAGGCCATCAAGATGCTCGAGAAAGAGCTGTTGACTTAGTGCGCTCAGGGCTCTCTGCCCCAGCCACCAATGTCGCGGTTCTTGGTGCACCGCATCAGGTTTTCAAGCACTTAGACCGCTGGCACAGCTCTTGCTTCCAAGCTGGTCAGTAGACTATGGAGCCACAATGTTCGTCCTACTCAGCCTCGCACTGACCTCGCCGGTGGAAGCCTGCTCGATGGCTTTTGTTGGAGACCCGATTGGCAGCCCCCGCAGCGGGGCGGTCACCCCCGGCTTTGCTGTGCGTCCAGAAGGGGTCTTCCTCAACCTGAGTATCCAGGGTCCAGATGGAGAGAACGTCCCCTTTGAGCAGGATGAGCTCGGCCAATACCTGCTGCCCGAAGACCTGCCGGCTGGCACCTACACGCTCTTCGGGGGCTGGGGGGACGGTCCCGGTCTGGAAGTAGAGGTGAGCGAGCAGCCACCGGAGTACTGGCTGGTGCCCGACCAGGACCTGGTCCTCTCCGATGTGCAGTGGGAGCAAGCCTGGGTCTCGGAATGGCTGACCGCGAGCTGCATGGAGATTCGCCGCCGCAAGCACACGCTGGAGACCCTCACCTTCGAGGTCCCTGCGTCCCAGCAGAACGGCTGGGCCATGCGCATCGAGGACTCCAGCACGGGCTCGGTGTTCTGGGTGGGCCTGGACGAGGAGGAGCGCAGCGTGGATTTTACCCAGGACCTGGAGCGAGACGGCTCTCTGGAGCGCGGTGAGCGCTGCATTCAGACTGGTCTCTACGACCCTCAAGGGGAGCTGCAGTCCGAGGGCGAGGTGGTCTGCCAGGCCCGAGAGAACCTTCAGGGATGCAGCAGCTCAGGCAACTCCCCTGCCCTTCTCGGCGGGTTCCTGGGGCTGCTCGGGCTGATGGGCTTGCGTCGGCGCGGCGCAGGCAGAAGCGTCGAATCCTAGCGTCTGACACTCAGGGACGGAACGGCGCTCTCGCGCACCACCACGCACCAATTTGGAGACCTGCCATGCTGATCTCACTGCTCCTTTTGTCGGCTCCAGCCTCCGCGATGTCCTGCGACTGGCTGGAGAGTGACAGAGCGCTCGGAAGTCCCTCGGCAGGCACACTTCCGCCGGGCTTCGCGGTCCGACCTGATGGCCGAAGTCTTCCCCAGATGCAGCTTCTCGCCGGCGAACGGGCCTGGGGCCTGGAGTACACATCCAACGATGCCTCGGCGCCCGAGGACCTGCCCTTGGGAAGCTACGAGCTCACGGACACCATCAGCGAGGAGAGCGTCACGGTCGAGGTCGTCGATGACTGGACCCCCATCGTGCCGGACGAGGACTTGGTCCTGAGCGCTGTGCAGTGGGACAAGGAGTGGGACAAGAGCGACTACCTGGTCTTCTGCCGAAATGGCTCCGGGCGCCGCCATACGCAGGAGACCCTGAGCTTCTCTTTGCCGGCTGCCCAGCAAACAGGATGGCACTACAAAGTCGAGGACCCAAGCACCTCGCTGACCCTCTGGATGGGACTGCACGAGGAGCCGCGAGCGTTTTCTTGGACGCAGGACATTGAGCCCGGCGGCAAAGAGATCATTCGCCAAGATCGCTGCATGACATGGGGCTTGTACGACCCGCTGGGTCAGTTGGAGCGAGAGGGAGAGTTCCCGTGCGAGAGCCGAGCGCAGGCGCCGGGCTGCAGCAGCACACCCGGCAGCAGCGGACTGCTGGGCGGGGCGCTCATTCTGGCCCTGCTTGGATTCAGGCGTCGGCGAGCCTAAGCGCCTGCAATCAGCGCCAGGTACTCCGCTTCCTTCATCACCTGAACCCCAGCCTTCTCGGCCTTGCCCACCTTTCCAGGGCTGGCCTTCTCGCCGATGACGAGCAGGTCCAGGTTCTTGGAGACCCCGCTGGCGAGCACCGCACCCAAGGCCTTGGCCCGGGTCTGCATGTCGTCCCGCGTGCCCTGAAGCATCTTGCCCGTGAAGAGCAGGCGCTTGCCAGAGATGGGGCTCTCGATCTCTTCCATCTCGCCGTCCAACTCGGTGGGCAAGAGGTTGAAGCCCAAAGTCAGCATGGAGGCGATGACAGGCCAGCGCCGGGCCAGACCCTTGGTGATGCTCTGGGAGGTGATCTCGCCGAAGCCCTTCACCGCCAGGATCTGCTCGGCCGTGACCTGGTCCAGCTCCCGCAGTGGGAAGGCGCGAAGCAGCTTCCGGGAGTCCCCTACCCCCAAGTCATGGATGCCAAAGGCCGCCAGCCAGCGGGCATCCTCGATGGGCGTGCTGCGGGAGATCTGCAAGGCATCGAGTAGGTTCTGGGTTTGCCCAGGACCAAAGCCCATCTTGAGCAGCTCTTCCTCTTGCACCGCATAGACCTTGGGCAGAGTGCGGAAGCCACTCTCGACCAGGGTCTCGATGGTGACGGGACCAAAGTTGTCCGCCGTCTTGAGGGTGCGGAACCAGTGACGCAGGCCGGCGTGTACCTGGGCATCGCAGTCCATGCCGTTCTCGCAGTTCAAGAAGTCGTTCTTCCAGACCAGCTCGGTCTGGCAGGACGGACACACGCTGACCAGGTCCGGGGCGACCGCCTTGAGCACGGTCTCCAGCTTGGGGATGACCTCGCCCGAGCGGCTGATCTCGATCTCGGCGCCGGGACCGATGCCCTTGTCGCGAATCATGCCGGCGTGGTGCGCGGTCACGCGGGAGATGGTCGCGCCGCTGACGCGAACGGGCTTGACCTGCATGACCGGGGTGACGTTGCCCGTGCGGCCGGTCTGCCAGATGACCTGCTCCACGGTCGTATGGGCGAGCTGGCCACGCTCTTTGAGGGCGATCTGCCAGCGGTGGTGATGGGAGGTTGCGCCCATGTACTCGCGCAGGGCGTCTCCCAGCGCTTCAACCACCATGCCATCCAGTGGATAGTCCACCTTGGACTTGAGCTCAGCGGTGATCTCGCCGCTGCGTGCGAGCAGCTCCTCCGCCGAGCCCTGCCAGTCCGCCAGCTGGGTGTAGGGCACAAAGTGCACCACGCCGGCATCCAGTGCCCGCTGAGCGTTCTCGTTGACCACGTCCGCTTTGACGATGCCCACCGCCACGTTGCGGGGGTGGTCGAAGATCTCCGAGAGGTGCTCGTTGAACCAAGAGTCCTGGAGCACGATCTCCCCAACACCCTGACCTCGACCGCCGATTGGAATCAGCCCCTTGGCGAAGGCAGAGGTGATGTCGTAGCCCACGCGGCCGTTGCCTCGGGTGGCCAAGATGCCTGCCTCATCCCGGCCGGCCAAGCCGTCCAGCTTGGGGGTCATGCGGAAGGTCACCTCAGCGATTCCCATCTCAACGGTGGCCTTGCGAATGCGCTCCACCCAGCGCTCCAGATCCTGGGCTGTGTAGGCCTTCTCGGTGCTGAGCATGGGCGCGCTGTGCCGAACCTGGTCCTTGATGGGCAGGTTCTCCGCTTCGACGGCGCCCAGGAATGGGTGCTCCGGCGCCAGCTCGCGCAGGGCTTCGGTGAGCTCGTCGTAGGCGGTGTCGCTCATGATGGACTCGCCGGCCCGGTAGGCGGTGTTCGCTGCCTCCAGTCGCTTGGCGAGGTGGTCGATCTTGGCTTGGGTGGCCTTGTCCGCGCTCATTGGGCCGGCTCCCAACCCTTCTTGATGTTCTTCGTGATCAAGCCCTCGGCGATCTCGGTGGCCAACTCAAGGGTCGGGGCCAGCTTGACCTCGCGCTTGAGAGGGTCCTTTCGGCCTGCGCTGTAGTCGGTCCAGTGAACGACAAATGCGGCAAATCCGGGGTCTACCTTCTCCTTGTTCGTCTTCCAAACCACCAGCTTGCGAACGCCCAGGGAGCCCTTGGTGGTCTTGGTCCAGACCTGACGTTGCTCCACGGTGCTCTCATCCAAGTCCAGGGCCTGCGCCACAGCTTGAGACTCGGAGAGCTCCACCCGCTCCAACACTTGGGCCAAGCGGATGTCGTGGGCATCCACCGCCTTGTCGGGACGGCGCTTCTGGAAGACCGGGTGCAGGATGCTGACCCCGGGCATGGGCCGAATGGCGCTCCAGCCGCTGCCGGCGTCGAAGGCGATGACCATGCGTTGGATGGGGAGTCCGCTGCCATCTTCGGCTTGGATGTCCGTGACCCGGATCTGGATCACCTGCTCTGGCTGCACGAAGCGGTAGAGCGCGCCGGAGCTGCTGGGGTAGCGATACGCCGTCGAGGCCACCTTGGGGCTGAGCTCTTGGTAGAAGGCGGCCCGCTCGGCGTCGCCGCCAAAGTTGCCGCAGCTTCCGATGATCTGGAGCTGGCGGTCGGTGCGCATGCACGCCAACAGGACGCTGCGGACCAACATCTGGCCCTCGTCCCCTTCCCGCTCCGTGAATCCGATGATGACCGCGTCCAAATCGAAGGCCGGCTTGACCTTGTAGGTACGCTGGTCAGCGGTGCGCACCACCAGGCCCTCGGCCTTGCCGTCGATGACCTTCTCTTGGAACATCTTGGCCACCGCGTCGGGTCCGGCCAAGCGCTCTGTGGGGATGATCTGGGCGCGCTTGCCCTTGCCCACCAGGCGCTCCAGGACGGGCCAACGCTCGATGTACTCGCCAGCTGCCTGGGGCTCTTCGGCGTCGCCCCCCCGGTACAGGTCAAAGATGTAGAAGCCCAAGCGGCTGACCTGGGCAGCCTCGCCACCGGCCAAGGCCGAGCCCACATCGCCGGAGCGGGGCCGGCCTTCCCGGCGCAGAGCGAAGAGCTCACCAGCCAGCAGGGTGCGGCCGCTGCACTTGGGCGCGATGCGCTCCTTGATCTCCTGAATCACAGGAAGGTCACCGTAGATGACCCGGTTGCGGTGGGAGATCAGAGCCACATCGCCGTCGTCGATGACCGCGATCCAGAGGTGGCCGTCGATCTTTGGAGAGGTCCAGAGCTCACCGTGGGGCAGCTCGGGGATCTCCTCGGCGGTCATGGCCCGGTAGCGGGCCGAGGTGCGCTTGTAGGCGATGGCCAGGGCGGCCAACTCGGGGTCGGAGACGCTGCCCTCGGGGCAGAGAAAGGCGCCTGGGCCCAAGGCTTTGGCCTGGCTGCGATCGATAAAGTCCAGGGACATCAGGTGGTCTCCGCGGGGCGCTTGAGTTCCATGTTCGAGAGGTGCAGCAAGAGCAGGTAGCGCTCACCGTCCACGCGGCCTTCCAAGAAGCCGCGGTACGGGCTCCCGTTCACCTGAAAGACCAGGGGATCACGGCCCTTTGGCCCGGCACCCACCAACACCATCGCGTCGGCGTCGTGCAGCTGCTTGGCCATCGCAAACAGGTAGTCGTAGCTCAGGCCGTCGACGTGCTGAACCTGCATGCTGCGAGAGAGCAGGAAGCGGCTGACCACCTTGCCCCGTGGCATCTCGCGACCGGTCCAGCGAATGGGCAGCTCATCGTTGACGTTGGCCGGGGTGTCCAGGGGCGGCCGGCGCTCCTTCTCCTCGCCATCTGGGCCCAGCAAGACCTCGACCACTTGGGGCGCGGCGTAGAGCACCTCGCCGGAGGAGGAGAGCTGGACGACGTTGGTGGAGCCAATCTCACGGCCCACCTTCTCAAAGTCGATCTCTGGGTCCCCATCTACCAAAGCCTGACCGTAGTCGTCTCCCAGCTTGGCTTGAAGGGCGCTGTGGAGGCCCTTCTCACCGGCAGCCAGATAGCGACGGAACTTCACGTCCACGCCGCCAGGCAGCCCCTTGCGGGGTGGTTTGTCGGTCTTGAGTGGAGCGAAGAGCACGGTGGCGTCGCGGCCATCGGCGTTGCTCAGGTGCAGCTTACGGAGCTGAGGCATGGGGGTCTCCGGCGGAGGGCGTGGGGCCCGGTCAGGGGGAGGCGCGCAGTGCGGCGCCAATGAGCCTTGGGGTGGCTAAAACATTCCGAAGTCGAGGCTGTCGTCGTCTTCGGTGTCCTCGCCTGCGTCGATGGGCGGCAAGGAGTCCAACTCGGACCAGGTGTATTGAACCGGCTTGCCAATCAGCGCGAAGAGACCCTCGTCGTTCAACACGACAAAGCCCTTCTCAGACTTGAAGTCCGCCCGGTAGTTAAAGTCAAAGCCCAGGATCTGGCCGTCTTTTAGGACGTCGTGAAGCTGGGGGTCCAAGTCTTCGGGGTCCAGCATGTAGACCGCGTGAACGCGGGTGTCGCTGACCTGAACGGGGTCCACCACCTGCGCCTCTTGGGCCACACCCAAGGTCGAGGGCACGGCGTCCAAGGTGTTGCCGTCCTCGTCCAGACCCACCAGGTCTCGGGTGGAGATCATGCGCCCTTCGTCATCGAAGTAGCCCTGGGCGGTCATGCCCGCCGTGATCAGCGTGCTGCCATCGGCGGTCAGTGCCGCACGGCTACACGCGTGGCCATTGCTGTCCAAGAGCTGACGCATTCGGCGGCCATAGAGCTTGGATCGATCCAACTTGGAGAAGCCAAAGGCGCTCTCGGCACCTTTGAAGGACAAGACGATCTGTCGGGCTGCCACCTGCACACTCCTTGTGTTCTACCCACGTATTGCCCTGGAGACAGGCCGCCAGTGGGAAGCTGTTGCGGCAGGGAACGGACGGCAGCCGGCTTGCTTACGCCCTGGGTAGGCTAAGCTTTAGAAGTGGCAGCGGAACTCACCAAATCCCGTCGATCCTACTCCGCGTGGGTGACCATCAGCGGCTGGTCTTTGGCCTTCAACCTGCTCCTGAACGGTATCCTCGTCCTGGTGGACGGCTGGCTGGGCCTGTTCCTGACAGGTCCATTGATGCTCCTGGCTGGCATCTCCGGCCTGGGGGGCTTGATCCTCGCAAAGGACAGCTACTTTGGCGGCCGCACCCAAGGTGCGATCTTCGGCGTCGTTTGGAACAGCCTGTTGACCCTCTGGCCCCTGTTGGCCTTTGTCGGCTGGCTCTTACAGGACTGACTTCCACACGGGTGCGCTGAATCCCTCCGCCGGTGTCTCGTCTACGTAGACAGACCCCCAAGAGAGACGCCATGCGCCGCATCCTCGAAGCCTTCACCGCGACCTCCATTCCCACCGGGACCTTCCTGCTCTTGCTGGGCATGGGCTCGATGGGTGCAACGCCTGGCTTGGCCTCTGTCACCGCAGAGGAGCCCGAGGAGCTCTGGGCCACCTTGCAGCTGGCTCCCCCCCTGGAGCTGGAAGAGGACCTGGAGACGCCCGATGCCCACGAGGTCTTGGCTGCTGCACCTGAGCCCGCGCAGGAAGAGGTGGCGGAGGTCAAGCCCCAGTCGGCACCGAAGGAGGCGCAAGCGGCCCCTGCACCGGCCCCCCAAGCCTTGGCCTCGGCCGCCCGCTCTGAGCGCGCCAGGCCCTTCGGCAACCGCGTCCCAGGCGCCCGCAGCGCAGCGCCAGAGAAGGCCACACCCGCTCCAGCGCGCGAGGCGGTGAGCCACAAGGCCCCGAAGAAGAAGGGTGGCACCTGTATGGAGCACACCGACGCCATCGTGAAGGTCTCCTCCAACAAGTGGACCGTCGAGCGCAGCTTCCTGGAGGCCCTGGCCAGTGACCGTGAGGCCGCCAGCCGCTTGGCCGTGCTCACCTGGAGCAACAGCACCAACGGCAAGGTAGACGGCTTCAAGGTGCGCCGAGTGCGCTGCGGGAGCCCCCTGCATCAGGCCGGCTTCCGCAACGGCGACGTGATTCACGGCGTGAACGGCCACAAAGTGACCTCGATTGCGGAGGCCATCTGGACCTATGGCCAGGTGCGCAAAGACAAGCAGCTCAAGGTGAACTTGACCCGCAAGGACGGATCCGCTGCCAAGCTCCGCTACACCGTGAAGTAGCGGACACTCAGGCCCTCAAGGCACGCCGGGAGCCCGGCTCAACGCACGTAGAAGAGCCAGACACCGTTGCCGGACTCGTGGTAGCTGCAGTTGCCGTTGGCGGTGCAGTCACTCCAGCCCTCGCGGGGGTCGGAGATGCCGGTCCAGAAGCTGTGGGACATGTCATTGAGGATGGTCGTCGAGCCGTAGGGCAAGCTCTGATAGCCCGCCGCTGGGTAGGCACAGCCACTGCAGCTCACGCCGCTCAGGGTGTATCCCCAAGGGTTTCCGGACTGGGTGTACTGGCTGGTGCTTCCAGTCCAACTCACGCTGGCTTGCACATAGGAGTTGCCGTAGCCGTTGTCGTCGCTGAGCACGGTCAGGGCGTCGCCGCTCAGGTTCGTGAAGGTTCTCGCGGCGGTGGAGTTGCTGAACCACTCGGTGAAGAGGTTGCCGCTGAAGGTGCCGGACTTCTCCAAATCGTAGGCGGCGTTCTTGGTGCTGGCGGCGTAGTTGTTGCCGTAGTTCCAGCTCTTCCACTCCACCCAGGTCTCACTCTGGGTGCCCATCAACTGGCAGAACTGCCCGTAGTTCAGGTCCTCTGAGTTGGCCCAGGAGGCGGTGGTCGCGGCCGGCGCGTCGGTCTCGTAGACGTAGTTGTTGTCGGAGTTCAGGCGGGCCTGGAAGGCATACAGGTCCTCGTCGTGCATCATCTCCAGGGGCACATAGCCCTTGGTCAGCGACGCGCAGAGGGTCCAGCCACCCCCGTCCTCGTCCTGGTCACAGTACACCTCGATGGGGTCCTCGCCCGAGGAGACCCCGTCAGGATCGATGGTGTAGCTGCCCGAGGTGGTCCAGCCGTCGTCGTAGAGCTCCTGGCAGTCGGCCTCGCAGCCGTTGCCTGGGTAGACGTCGCCATCGCTGTCCAAGCAGTCGCCGTCGTCTTCGGCGTAGCCGGTGGGAACTGAACAGGACGTGGTCGTGCTGGAGGCATCGCCGTAGCCGTCGCCGTCGCTGTCTGCGTAGAAGGTGTCCCCGTCGATCGCGGAGTCATCGTCGATGCTGCCATCGCAGTCGTTGTCTACGGAATCGCAGACCTCGGAGGCGGCAGGGCTCACCGTGCTGTCGGTGTCATCACAGTCCGTGGCGCTCGCGACGTAGCCGCTGGGCTGATCACAGGCATCTACCGTCGTTCCGCCGGTCTCACCGTAGCCATCGGAGTCTGAGTCCGGGTACCAGCTGGTGGTGTTGATCGCGCTGGAGTCGTCGGTCACACCGTCGCAGTCGTTGTCCACCCCATCGCAGACCTCGTAGCTGCCTGGATTGGTCTTGGCGTTGGCATCGTCACAGTCGCTGCTGTTCTCAACGTAGGAGGCGGGCCGCTCACAGGAATCCAGGGTGCTGCTGGAGTCGCCGTAGCCGTCCGCGTCCACGTCCGCGTAGTAGGTGGTCTGATCGATGGCGCCGCTGTCGGTGTCGCCATCACAGTCATTGTCCAGACCATCACAGATCTCAGTATTTCCTGGGAACGAGGCCGCGTTTAGGTCGTCACAGTCCGTGTTGTCGACCACGAAGCCCAAGGGTTGGTCGCAGGCCGCCTCGAAGATGCGGGAGTCGCCGTAGCCGTCGGCGTCAGCGTCCTGGTAGTAGGTGCTCGCATCCGTGGCCTCGTCGTCGGTCAGACCGTTGCAGTCATTGTCCACCGCGTCACAGACCTCGATGCCATCCGGGTTGGCGCTGGCCAAGGCATCATCGCAGTCCTCGCAGGCTGCGAATCCGTCGCCGTCCGCGTCCGCGTAGCCCACGCTGCCATCGCAGTTGTAGTCCGCCGGATCGGTGCAGTCCGCCTCGGCCGCGCCCGGATGAAAGGCAGGGTCGGTGTCATCACAGTCATCGGCGTTGAGCACCCAGCCCAGCAGCGCCTCACAGGACTCTTGGCTGGTGTTCTCATCGCCGTATCCATCGCCGTCGGCGTCGGCGTAGAGGGTCTGCCCCAGGCCTTCGTCCACTTCGCTGTTGCAGTTGTTGTCCACGCCATCGCAGACCTCGACCGCATCCGGGTTCACGCTGGCGTCCAAGTCATCGCAGTCCACATCTTCGGTGAAGCCGTCGTTGTCGTCGTCCGCGAGGGGGGCTGGGGCCGTGTCTTCGACGTCTTTGTCGCTGCGGCAGCCGGTCGTGAGCACGAGGGAGAGAAGAAGCGAGATCATGGGCCTTCCTGGTCAGGCCGTCAGTCTACTCCGCTGCGAGCCCATTGTAGGTACACATGAAGGGGTGCTGTTCGCTGCAGCTGTTGTCATTCCACTTGCCGTTGGCGTAGTAGCCAACTTCCATGCAGTCCTCGTCGTTGCCGAAGTTGTTCGGCTCTCCGCTGCCCCAGTTCGTAAAGTTGACCGAAGCGCCGTCCACCCAGGTCCAGTCGCCCTCGGAGGCGTAGTCGGACATGCCCATCCACAGATCCACCTCATAGGATTTGGCGATGGCGGCCGCGGCCTTGTTGTCACCGAAACCGGCCAAGGTCAGCAGATCCGTGTGCATCGCCTCGCATACCTCCTGCGCGTTGAACCAGCTCAGGTAGTCCCCGCAGTACAGGTGGGCGTCCCCGTCATAGCGAATGATCTCGCAGCTGCACTCGGCGATGCTGTCGGGACCGGGACCAGAGCAGTCTTGGTCCAGACCGTCGCAGAGCTCCTCGGCGCCTGGATTGATTGCGCCGTCGGTGTCATCGCAGTCCTGGTTGTTGCGCACATAGCCCTCTGGGGCGTCACCACAGCCCTCGCGCTGCTCCGCGTCGTTCCCGTAGCCGTCGGAGTCTGCATCTTCGTAGAAGGCGTGGACGTTTACGCCCTCATCGAGCTTGTCGTCGCAGTCATTGTCGAGCCCGTCGCAGGCCTCGGCCGCGCCAGGATAGGTCTCCGGGTCCCCGTCATCGCAGTCGTTTCCGTCAAAGACAAAGCCCTGCTCGGTGACCTCGCAGAGCTCCAACCCCTCTCCGGCGCCGACTCCGTCCCCGTCCTCGTCCACGTAGCCAGTGAGGAAGCTGCCCTCGTCGATGGCGTCATCGCAGTCCTGGTCTCGGCCATCGCAGATCTCAGGGTTTCCCGGAAAGCGTCCCGGGTTGTTGTCATCACAGTCATTCAGACCAGGCACCCCATCCCCATCTCGATCTCCGGGAGTGGATTCGATGGGCAGAGGGGTCAAGCAAGCGAGAAAGCAGAGCACCAACATGACTGGAGTGTACAGCGCGATAGACTAGGTCATGGCAAGTGACGGCACTCGACTGGGACCCTTCCGCCTCACGCGGGTGATTGGTCAAGGCGCAATGGGCGTGGTGTGGGCCGCCCAGCACAGGGCGCGCGGCAAAGAAGTGGCGATCAAGCTGCTTCACGAGGGCTCACTGCGCGACGACTGGGCCCTGGAGAGCTTCCAGAAAGAGGTGCGCGCCCAGGCCGGCCTCTCCCATGCCGGCATCGTCACGGTGCTGGACCACGGCGTGGTGGACAAGAAGACGCCGGGACTCCAGGCCGGAGCGCCCTATTTGGTGATGGAGATCATCGATGGCGTGCAGCTTCATGGCTACACGGCGCGCATGCCTTGGTCGCGTCTTCGGGATGTGCTCTTTCAGCTCTTGGACGCGCTCTCTCACTCCCACGCCCGCGGCGTGATTCATCGCGACTTGAAACCTGGCAATGTGATTGTTCTGCGCAACCGAGGCCAGATCGCCACGCCCACGGGCCAAGACCCCTTCCGAATCACCCTGACGGACTTTGGTCTGGCGCAAGCGGTGGACCGCGGCAGCCCCGCAGACGCCGTCGTCGCGGGCACTCCTGCGTACATGGCGCCTGAGCAGCTCTATGGACTCTGGCGCGACCAGGGCCCCTGGACGGATCTCTACGCTCTGGGCTGCCTGGCTTGGGGCTTGGCGACCGGTGAGCCTCCCTTTGGCCGCCAGAAGAAGGTCTCCGAGTTCAGAGACCTGCACCTGCGGGCCAAGCCCCCGGCCTTCAAGCCAGCACACCCGGTCCCCGAGGGCTTTGAGGGCTGGCTTCGCCGACTCTTGGAGAAGCGCCCGGACAACCGCTTCAACCGCGCCGCAGAGGCCTCATTTGCGCTGCTTGGTCTAGAAGGTGGCCTGCGGCGCAGCGCGATGGGCGGCGGCTACGGTGAGCTGCCCCGGCGGGACAGCCCCACCATCGAGCCCGAGGCCGGCGGGGTCCCGCTCCAGTCTGGACAGTCCACCTCCTTGCCCAACGACTCGGCCGCTCTGGAGGCCTTGATGGCCCAGGCCATCGACGCCTTGGACGAAGCGACGGGCCTGTTGCCGCTGGACGCCATTGAGCCGCTCTCGCTGGGGAACGAGCCCCTGCCCCGCGTTCGGGTGCCCATGCCAGTGACGTGGCAGCACCCGCGGCCTCCCGCCAGACCGGAGCCGCTCCCCGGCGTGGGCCTGAACCTCGTGGCCATCCGCGAGGCGGAGCTGGTGGGCCGAGAGGTGGAGCGCGACTCCTTGTGGGCGGCGCTCTCCCAGGTTCACGGTGGGCTCTCTCAGCGCGCAGTAATCCTCGCCGGTCCAGCTGGCTGCGGTCGCACCCGCATGGGGAGCTGGTTGGCCGAGCGTGCCGACGAGGTGGGTGCAGCCACCGTTTTGACCGCCAGCCACGTGCGCGGCGGCGGCGCCTTGGATGGCTTGACCGGCATGTTGGCGCGGCACCTCCGCAGCGAAGGCCTGACCACGGATGAGCTCAGGGACCGTCTGCGGCCGTGGCGCGAGCTGGCGGCCCCCTTGGCCGAGCTGGTCCACCCGACGGGAGACGTGGTCTTCGCCTCTCCAAAGGAGCGACACGGCGTGATCCTGCGCTTCCTGGAGCGCCTCTCTCGGCCACTGGGGCCGGATCAGAAGGCCGTGCCGGTCATCCTGGTCTTGGACGATGCCCACTGGAGCGCCGACGCGCTGGCCTTTGCCCAGATGCTGCTCAACAGCACCCGCTCCATTCCGGTGCTGCTCATCGTCACCTCCCAAGACGAGGCCTTGGGTGAGCTGCCTGCAGCACGCGGCGCCCTCACAGCCCTGACCCGCAGCAGCAAGACCACGCAGCTGCGCGTGGAGGCCTTGGCCCCCAAGGCCCACCGGCGACTGCTCCAAGAGATGTTGGGCATGGACCACGCCCTGGTCGGCGCCATCGCAGACCGCACAGCGGGCAACCCCAAGTTCGCCATTCAGCTCATCGAGGACTGGGCCGAGCGCGACTTGCTGGAGGCCGCTGCCGGCGGCTTCCGCTTGCGGCGCGGCGTGAGCATGGACCTGCCGCGCGACCTGCAGAGCGTCTGGCAAGAGCGCGTGCAGCGTGTGCTGGCCGAGAGCAGCGGCATGGCCTCGCAGGCGCTGGAGATCGCAGCGGTGCTGGGCGAGAGCGTGGCCGTGGATGAGTGGAAGGCCGTGTGTGGGGAAGCGCTCATTCCCCTGCCCCCAGGGCTGCTCTCCAAGCTCAGTGAGCGGCGTTTGGTCCAAGGCAGCCAGGAGCGCTTCCGCTTCTCCAACGCCATGCTGCGCGAGGCCCTGCTCAACCAGGCCAGAGAGGCCAAACGCAGCCCTTCATGGCACAAGGCCAGCGCCGCCGTTCTGATGCGTCGACCAGACCGAGGCGTGGGTGTCAGCGAGCGCCTGGGCCGTCACCTGCTGTTGAGCGGACAAGCCGAGCCCGCGCTGGAGGTGCTGCTCGAGGGCAGCAAGCGCGCCATTGACCGAGCGGAGCTGGAGAGCGCCCACCGCCAGCTTCAGGCCCGGGAGCGCGCCATGAAGCGCCTGCGCATTCCAGCGAATGATGCGCGCTGGGGCGAGGGCTGGCTGACCCAGGCCTTTCTGCTCTTCTTCGCTCGGCGCTACGCCTCGGGCGAGAAGTGGCTGGGCCGCGCCGAGCAGGGCGCCCAAAAGCATGGCTGGCGACGGGTTCGAGCCCGAGGAATGCGCGAGCGCAGTCGCTTTGAGCGAAGGGCACAGGACCTACCGGCCGCAGCCAAGGCGCTGCGCGGGGCCCTGAGTTTGGCCCCGGACGACGATGAGCTCGCCGCCAGTTCACGCTTGGGCCTGGGCGCCGTGCTGTTGCTACAGGGCAAGACAGACGAGGCCAAGGCGCTGTTGGAGCAAGCCCATCAGGCCTATCAGTGGTCCGGCTCGGCCAGCGGCATGGCCGACTGTGAGATCCACTTGGCCCGCTGTGCGATTCAACAGGGCCGCCTAGACCAAGCCCAAGAACACGTCGAGACGGCCCAAACGCTCTTCGAGCAGGCCTCTTCGAGCTGGAAGGCCGCCGAGTGCCTGAACATGCTGGGGGAAATCGCACGTTCAAAGCGTGACTTGGCGCGCGCCGAGCAGCTCTATCAGAAGGCCGCCCAGCGCCTGGAGGAGGTCGGTCACCCCGACCCCTACCTGCCTCGGGTCAACCTGGGCTTGGTCCTGGCGGCCCGCGGCGAGCACGCCCGGGCACGCGCTGTACTGGTGCCAAACCTGCGCGTTCTGGAGCAGGGACGCTCCCCAATGATGGCCGGGACCGTGCACCTGGCACTGCTCACCCCGACTGCGAACCTGGGCGAGTGGCAAGCCTTTGATGGCCACCTCTCCTCCGCTGAGCGCATCCTGGAGAGCTCCGGCTTTGTGGATGTTGAGAACGCCAACCTGGCCGAACGCGCCGGCAAGAGCGCCTTGGCCATGGGCAAGTTCACCCGCGCCCGCGAGGCCTGGCACATCGCACTGAAGCAGTGGAAGGCCCTGGGCCGCGAGGACAAGGTCGGGGATGTGCGGGAGATGCTGGCGGACATGGGGGAGTAGGCCAGTCGCCTGAACGCCCCCCCGCAGCAGCTCAGTCCTTGCGACGCCGAATCACCAGGCCCAAGGCCAGAGCAAAGAGCCCTCCTGCAAAAGGCAGCCCTTCGCCACCCGTGCTGGAGCAAGAACAGCCCTTGCCTCCACCATAGTTTCCGTCCAAGCCGGAGGCCGTGTCGTCCAGGTTCTCGCAGTTCTCATCGAAGCCTGGAGCGCCTGGGTAGAACTCGGCGTCCTCGTCGTCGCAGTCCTCTTCCAAGCTGTAGCCGTCGCCGTCCTGGTCGTCGTCTACGCCATCACAGTCCTGGTCGATGCTGTCGTACCAGATCTCTTCAGCGTCCGGGTTGACCGCGCTGTTGTTGTCATCGCAGTCATCTCCGCCGTACTCGCTGCCGTCAAATCCGTCCCCATCCGCGTCGTACTCATCGGAGTCATCGCAGTCGTTGATGACACCATCGCCGGGCTCATCCGGAGCGCCTGGGTAGGTGTCGTCGGCGGCATCATCGCAGTCCTCTCCGCCGTAGGTGGCCGAGTCAAAGCCGTCCCCGTCCATGTCGAAGTCGGAGTCTCCCAGGCAGTCCTGGTCGACCTCGTCGTACCAGATCTCCTCGGCGTCCACGTTGATATCGGCATCGGAGTCGTCGCAGTCGTCGCCCTCGCACTCCACGGCGACGTAGCCGTCACCGTCTACATCACACTGGTCACTGCCATCGCAGTCTTGGTCAATGCCGTCGTAGGGGCTCTCCGTGGCACCGGGGTAGATGTTGGGGTCCAGGTCCTCGCAGTCCGCATCCCCCAGGATGCTGCCATCTCCGTCCCAACCGTCGGTGTCAAAGGTACAGGCCACGAACAGATCGACGTCCTGGTCCGACTCCACCAAAGGCAAGGAGCCATCGCAGTCGTTGTCCAGACCATCGCAGAGCTCGGTGGCCGTTGGGTAGACGCTCTCGTCGGTATCTGAGCAGTCCGCTCCCCCGGAGATGCTCGAGCCGTCCCAGCCATCGCTGTCCACGGTGCAGGCCACCCAGGTGTCCCCATCGAGGTCTTGCTCGGCGATCTCCAGGGCCCCATCGCAGTCATTGTCCAGCCCGTCACACAGATCGGGCGCGCTGGGGTAGACCGAGGCGTCGCTGTCGACGCAGTCGTCGCCGCCGACCACCATCACAGTCGTTGAGCTGGCCATCACAGAGCTCCGTGGCGGCGGGGTAGACGCTCTCGTCAGCGTCGTCACAGTCCTCGTCGGCGCAGTACAGGTCACCGTCCACGTCGCCGGTGGAGTCGTCCCCTTCACAGACATCGCAGTCGTCGCCCACGCCGTCACCGTCGGTGTCGGTCTGCAGAGGGTTCGAGACCGAGGGGCAGTTGTCATCGCTGTTGACGACACCGTCACCGTCGCTGTCCAGAGCGTCGACGCTCCACGCGACCGCTTGCTCGAGCAGTCGGTCCCAGTCCCCGGAGCGCAAGCTGGTGTTCGAGTAGCCCGTCGCCGCCATGTAGAGGTAGCCCAGGTACACGTTTCGGCCAGAGCCATACTCTCCGACCACGACCGTGTTGTCGCCGCAACTCCCAACTCCAATGACCTGGCCGTTGGTGGAGTCAGAGGCGTAGGGACTGCCTTCGATGTTGCTGGCGCCTGCGTACAGGGGGGAGGTGACCCCTGAGGTGATGTCATGGGTGGACAGAGTCGAGTAGCTGGAGCTGCCGCTGCAGTAGCTGTAGTGAGAGCTGTAGCTGTCAATGGGCTGAACGTTGTCCATGCTGGTCAGCGCAGTCGCCCCTGGGCCGGTGACGTAGTCCACCCAGCCCACGCTCACGACCCCGCCCAAACCTGCGTTGTTCCAGGTGTCCAGGGCCGCAGCCATCGTAGCTGTCCAGTCCGCCTGGTTGTAGCCTGGGTCCCCCACAATCACGACGTCGTAGGCCGCCAGTTCGGTGGCTGTGTCAATGTCACCAGGCGGTGACAACGGTCGCGGTGAAGTCGAAGTAGGTGTCGTCGTTGAGCTGCGCGGCAATGGCAGCACCGGTTCCGCTGCTGCTGCCGTCTTCCACCGCTACAAGAATTGGGGCCGCATTGGCGGTGGGAAGCAGCTGGGCGAGTGCGAGTAGAGGGCTGAACATGGGCAGGCGTTCCTGGTTGGATGGCCCAGGTACCCGCAGAATCTGGGGCTACGCAAGTGCTTTGAAATCACCCTGAAATGCCTGACCCAGCCCTCACTTCCTACTCAGCTGGCGCCACCGCCTCCTCTTCCACCGCCGAAGCATCGGGCACAGGCTCGCTATCGGACTCCGATTCCGGCCCCAGCTGCTGCTCAACCACAGGCTCTGGCTCTGGCTGGCAGACCGTCGCACCGCTCGCGGCGTCCAAGTAGATGCCGAAGAAGTCTTGGCTGTTGGCACCCTGACCGTTGCCCAAGAAGAGAATCTTATCCTGGGCCGGCAGCGCATCTTCGACGGCAATCCGCGCAAGGGTCTGGCTCCACACCACGTCTCCGGCATCGCTCATCTGCACAACGCGGCTGCCGTCCTCAGCCTGGCCCAGCAGGAGGGGACCGAGCTCGGTGCGAAGGCCGCCGACAACGCGCAGGCCGTCCAGCTCCGGCGGCAAGAGCGAGGACTCAATCAGGGCGCCCTCGCTGCTGACGAGAGCCAAGCGCGGTGTCGCACCGGCAAGCGCAGCCACAAAGCCATTGGCGCCGTTGGTCATGGCGAAGCTCACCGAGCTCTCTGGACCCAAGTCCAAGCTCCAAGTTGCGTTTCCGACCCCGTCCAGTCGCACAAGATGCCCCGAGAGGCTGCCGCCCTTCTCCAGTCCTCCGTAAAGCAGCGCGCCATCGGGCAAGGCCTGCAGGCCCATCTTCTGGTAGTTGCCCGAGAGCCCCATCTGCGCGGTCTCCCCCCCCAAGGCGTCCAGCTGCTGAATCACCAGTCCGTAGTCCGGCACGTTGGTGACCATCAGACCACCCTCGCCGATAGGCGCAAAGCCCAGGCCCACGTCCCGGTCGTACAAGCCATAGGTGCGCTGCCACTTGACCAAGCCAGTGTTGTCGATCTTCGCCATCCAGCCATCGCTCATGCCCGCGCCATGGGACCAAGTGCTGCCGGCGACCAGGTAGCCGTCTTCGACCTGGCTCAGAGTGGCCGGGGTGTCCTCGTCGCTTCCTGCGCCCAAGACGCTGTGCCAGCCGATGCCATCTTCTTGGAGGGAGAAGACCAAGGTGGCCTCGAATGAGCCCTTGATCGCTTCGGTTGCGACAAGCACCTCGCCTCCGGGCGTGCGCAGAGCGTCTACGTAGCGTTCATCCACCTTCTGAAACCCCACCGTCAGACCGCAGCCCAGGTTGCCAAAGGCGCTCGGAGCACTCTCACCATCGGGAGCCTGGGTCTTGGGGGCTGGAGAGCCCATCTGGAGCTGAGGAACTGGGACCACTTTGTTGGCGCAAGCGAGGACAAACCAGAGCATTTTTCTTCCCTACCAATAGGCTTCGAATGTAATGTTTCCCGGCTTTCTGGGCCGGTTTTTCGTCAGTCCGCGGTCGATGAGCTGCCCGTAGACTTGGGTGATCATGGCCGGGTTTCCGCAGAGCAAGACCTGGGCGCTCTCATCCAGCTTGACCCCGGCGCGCCTCTCCAGATCGCCGCTGTCAATGTGCTCCGGGATGCGGCCGTGCAATGCCCCAGCGCTGCGCTCTCTGGAGACCACCGGCAGGTGCACAAAGCCCCGCTCCTCGATCTCCCGCTTGTAGGAGAGGTGGGCCGCCAGGCGCACGCCGTGAACAAAGACCACTTGGCCAAAGCGCTGCAAGGCGTCCTGGCGGATCATGCTCATGTAGGGCGCGATGCCGGTTCCCGTGGAGATCAGCCACAAGCTGGGCGCATCCCGCACCCGGTCCAAGGTGAAGTTCCCGCTCGCAGCGGTGTGCACCCAGAGCGGCGCGCCCTGGGGAAGCGCGAAGAGCGCCGGGGTCAGCGCCCCACCATCGACCCGCACGATAAGGGTCTCCAGGTCTTCTCCTGGCGCCGAGCAGAGGCTGTAGGGACGTCCCACGCGCTCGCCGTCAATGTCCAAGGCGAGCTGCACAAACTGCCCCGGCTTGAACTCCGGCTTGTGGCCAGAGAGGCGGAAGCGAGCCAGACCAGGGGCCAGCTCGATGCGCTTCTCAAGGGTCACTCGTGTCCACGTCATGGCTTGGCTCCGCTCAGCCTCTACACCGGCGGTGTAGCCTGCGCACATGGCTCTGACCCCTTCGGCACAGGCTCTTGCACACGCAGCGGCACAACAAGCCCTGCAAAAGGCCAAGACGGCCTGGATCGAGAAGATCCAGCGCATCCAAAACGCCTTCTCTCCGCCTCTGCGGAACAGCGAGCTGAGCGCGGGCCTGGGTCTGGACGTGCCGCCCCCCGGAATGACCGGCGCCAGCCCCGTAGGACGTTGGGTGAGCGTCTCTCCTCGGCTCCTACGCGCCCTGCCCGATCCGGGAGAGGCAGCGCTCCTGGAGCAGATCCTGGCTGGTGAGCTGCACTTGGCCTTGCGCCCCGGCGGCCACCGGAGGGAGCTTCTGCTCTGCACCAACCAGGATCTGGCGCGCTTGGGACCGGCCTGGCAGCTGTTGAACCTAGGCGGCAAGACCCTGCCCGAGCGCGGTGACTGGGAGCAGGGTTGGGACTTGTTCGGGGGCGCTGAGCCTGAAGCTGCGCCGATCACAGCGGTGGCTGGGCCCAGTAAAGAGCTGCCCTTTGCCCCGCCCCTGCCCTTGCCAGGCTTCATCTTGGGCTGCATGCGCCTGAGCACCCAAGGGGCCCCAGGAGAGGATCAAGCCGTGGCCTTGATCCAAGCCGCTGCTCAGGCGGGCGTCGCCCTCTTCGACAGCGCCGATGTGTACGCCACAGACGAGGACACGCTGCACCACAACCACCGCCTGCTGGCCCGCGCCCTGGAGGACTTCCCCCAGGCCCAGGTGCTCACGAAAGTGGGACTGGCCAGACCCAAGGGCCGCTGGGTTCCCAATGGACGCCCTGAGCGCCTGATGACCGAGGCGCGGCGCGCCCAGGAGACCTTGGAGGTGGAGCGCATCGCCCTGCTGCAGCTCCATGTGGTGGACCGCCGCGTGCCCTTTGAGGAGTCTCTGGACGCCCTGGCCATGCTGGTCGACGAAGGCACAGTGGCCCGCATCGGCCTGTGCAACGTGAGCGCCGAGCAGCTCGCCCAGGCTTGCGCCCGCATTCCGGTGGCCAGCGTGCAGGTGCCCTGGTCCCCCTTCGAGCCCAAGTCAGGACGCAGCGGTGGGGTGGCCCAGGCCGCCTTCGAGCGCGGCATTCCAGTGCTGGCCCACAGCCCACTGGGCGGCCACAAGCGCCGGACCAAAGCCCTGCCCGCCCCTTTCCTGGCCTTGGCCAAGCAGCTCTCCGTCTCCCCCCAGCGCGTGGCGGTGGCTTGGATGCTCGCATTGGGTCACAGCCCCATCGTGGGCGCCACCCGCCTTGAGAGCCTCCAGGACTCCATGGCGGCACGTGAGCTGAGCCAAGACCCCAGGCTGCTCAAGCTTCTGCCGGACCAGCAACGCGGCGGTCAGGTGCGCATCGTCATGGGGCCCCCTGCCAGCGGCAAGACCCAGCACGTCGCGCCTCTGGAAGCGGCCGGCTGGGGGCGTTTCAACCGAGACACCCTGGGCGGCACCCTCAAGGGCGTGGACAAGAAGCTCAAAGAGGCCCTGGAAGGTGGACTTCGCTACGCCGTGCTCGACAACACCTACCCCAGCGTGGCCTCGCGGGCGGGACTGATTGCCGCTGCCAAGGCCCAGGGGCTACCTGTGCTCTGCCAGTGGATCCAGTGCTCGGAGCCCAACGCTCAGATCAACGCCTGTCAGCGAATGATGGAGCGCCAAGGCCGAATCCTGAGCCCGGTGGAGGTGAAGGAGGCCAGCAAGTCCGACCCCAACATGTTGCCCCCGGCGGCCATCGCCAACTGGTTCAGAAACTTCAAAGAGCCCAGCACAGACGAGGGCATCACGGTCCTGCAGAAGCTGCCCTTCTCCCGCCGCCCCGCTGGCCTACAAGGCGCTCTCTTCTTTGACTACGACGGCACTCTGCGCCGCTCCACCGGTCGCGCCCCCTTCCCCTTCTACCCGAACCAAGTCCAGATCATGAAGGGCCGCAAGAAGGTCATGCGCAGCCTGAAGGACGCCGGCTGGTTGCTGCTCGGGGTGAGCAACCAGGGCGCCATTGAACAGGGCAGCCTGAAACCTGAGCGGGCCCAAGAGTGCTTCGATGAGACCCATGAGCAGCTGGGGGTCACCCCGGACCTGCTCTTCTCAGCCTGGGTGGACCGCCAAGCATGGGACCGTAAACCCAACCCCGGCATGGGCGTGGCCCACATGGTCAAACACGGTCTGGACCTGAGCATCTGCCTGATGGTGGGCGACCGGGACTCCGACCGCCAGTTCGCCGAGAACCTGGGCATGGCCTACGCCGACGCCGAGGACTTCTTCGCCGACTACAAGGCGCATCTACCGGGCTAGGCGGCATCGAGGGGTGAACGCAACACTGCGGGAGGCATCGAGGGGTGAACGCAACAAAGGCGGCGAGAACCTGGGCCAGAAGCGGCCAAAGTGGGTAAAATCGGGCCGAAGTGTTGCGTTGAACCCCCGATGCTTGGGGGTTTGTTGCGTTGAACCCCCGATGCTTGTGGGTTTGTTGCGTTGAGCCCCGGTTGCCCCCTCGGTAGAGCAATCCGGAGGTACTCATGACTGGAGCTTGCTGCTGCGGCGCTGTGGCCTTTGAGATCCATTCCCAGCCCAAGGACATCTACTGCTGCCACTGCAGCATTTGCCGGCGCTCGACCGGGGTCCAAGGTGTGGCCGTGGTCGTGGTTCCCAACGCCTCGTTTGCCTGGACCCAAGGCCAAGCGCAGATCCGCCACTGGGCCAAGCCCGACGCCGACTGGGAGAAGAACTTCTGCGCGCTGTGTGGCTCCCCCCTGCCCGGCCCGAACGACCCTGAGCACACCTACGTGCCCGCCGGGCTCATCACCCAGGGCGGCGAGGGGCTCCGGGTGGCGGCCCACATCTTCACCGATGACAAGGCCTCCTGGTTTGAGCCTGGGGACGGCGCCCCAAGGCACGGCCAGCACTTTCAGCGCAAGGGCTGAGCCAGCCGGACTACCCCCGGTCAGTCGAGCAGGTCGATCTTGCTCCCGTTCACGTCGACCTTGGCGACATCAAAGTCCCAGTCTCCGGCGCTCTTGTCCGCCTCCAAGTAGAGCGTCCCAGCGCCCTTGGATCCCTGGAGTGGAACGGAGAGCTCCGCTTCTCCTGAACCGCCGCTGACGCTCACGGAGCCGGAGACCATCCATCCTGCTTCGATTGGCTCGCCGAGCGCTTCCTGAACGCGGGGATCGCTCGTGGCCATCTCCAAGCCACTCGTGTAGGCGCCGGATTGCTTGAGGCTGCCCATGATGCTGCCCATAAAGCCCCCGCAGCACAGAAGCGTCAGCCCGAAGACGGCCGCCAGTCCACCCAAGATCTTGAGCCCGCGTCCGCCCTCGCCTGCCCCTGATTCATCCGCTGTCATCGAGTCCCCCCATCGTCCCGAGATTGAGCCTCGAGTCATCCAGTTATGCGTCCAGTCTGGCCAGCGTCTCTCGAATGCGTTCGCTCATCTCGGTCTCTGGCGCGCCATCGTACCAGCACTGGTACCAGCCAGCCTCCAGGCCCTCGCCAAGCGCCACAAGCAGCGGCTGGCGCAGCTCCGGCCAAGCCAAACACCGCTCAATCGCCTGGAGCTGGTCCTTGGCCTGGAGTCCATCGCGCAGGTTCAAGGCACAATACAGAGCCTCGGCTTGCACATCACTCAGCCTCACCCCCAAGCGCTGCCCTTCCATGTGTCCCAAGTGACGGCGGCGCAGCACGGGGTCGGCAAACAGGGCCTGAAAGTCCTCCAGGCTCTCGCCTGCGCTGAGCATCTGGGGGTCCCAGACATCGGAGGGCATGCGCATCAAGGGCTCCAGCTGCGCCCAGGCCCATGCCACTGTGAACAAGGCCCTGAGCTGCTCAGGGGAGCCGTGCAGAGGGGCCAGAGTCTGCTCCCGAATGCTCAGCAGCGCGCCGTCTTCAAAGTCGATGAAGCGCAGCTCGACTTGCCCCTTTTCGGTCGCCTTGATCTGCGCCTGAAGTGAAGGACCGGCCTGGGCCACTTCTGCGAACAAAGTCACCTGTTCATCGAGCTCCACACGCACTCCTCTCTGCAGAGGCACTCTAGCCCAGGTACCCTGGCCGCTCAACGGAGCCTGTCTGTGCTGCCCCTACTCTTGCTCGCATGTGCCCCAGAGAAGGCCCCCTACAGCGACTGCGACCCCCTGGTCCCAGAGGTCTGTGGCTTGCCTTGGCCCTCGGCCCAGCACATCGAAGAGGTCGACGGCGGCTGGCGCCTGGACCTGGGAGTGGAGACTCTGCCCCCCCATGAGGAAGGTCCAACGGTCGATCCCACGGACTGGAACCTGCGGGACGGCTTCTCCATTCAAGCACCCATGCTCGCGTGGTTCGACAACTTGAGCGAGGAGGGCCTTCCGGTGGATGGCGGGGCCTCGCTTGAGGAAGGGTCCACAGTGGTCGTCGTCGACATGGGCACTGGCGAGCGCATCCCCGTTCGTGCGGAGCTCTCGGTCGATGACAACCCCACTCTGCTCATCCACCCCACCTCTGGCCTGAACCCGGGCACCTGGTACGCCGTGGGGTTGCAGGGCCTGACCAAGGAGGATGGGAGCGACGTTGAGCCCGGCGCAGCCTTCCTCGCGCTCCGGGACGGCACCCGCGCAGACTCTTGGGACATCGAAGGCAGGCGAGGCCAGTACGAAGAGGACATCTTCCCCGCCTTGGAGAGCGCCGGCGCGCCCAGAGACAGCCTGCAGCTCGCTTGGCACTTCCGCACGGCCTCCACCGAGAACACCACCTCGACCGCCCTGAGCATGCGGGATCAGGCCCAGGCCTGGCAAGACGCCGAGGGCGCGAGCTGGACGTGGACCGACACGGAGATCTTCGACTGCGAGACCGAGGACATCGGCAAGCACCTGGAGGGCACCCTGAGCGTGCCGCGCTTTGTGAACTCCGAGGAAGCGCCTGCCTTTTTGGTCTTCGAGGATGGCGTGCCCGCCATTCAAGACACCCAGGAGATTCCCTTTGTCGTGCGCGTGCCTTGCAGCCTGATGGAGGACCCCAGCGATGGGCTCTTGGTCCAATTCGGCCACGGGCTCTTCCAAGACCGATACGAGGTTGAGAAGGACTACCTGGGCGCGCTGGCCAACAAACACGGTTGGCTGCTCATCGCCGCCGACTGGCAGGGCATGAGCCGAGACGACACCGTGCCCATCGTGCAGATGATGGGCGCAGACATGGGCCAGTTCGGCAGCATTCCCCAGCGCACTCTGCAGTCCTGGGTAAACAAGGATCTGCTGCTGCGTGCGGCGGTGGGCCCCATGCGCCAGGACCCGGAGCTGCTCACGGAGGGCGTGCCGCTGACCACAGGCGAGCCTCGCTACTTGGGGATCTCCATGGGTGCGATCATCGGGGGAGGCTACGTCGCCTTCTCCGAGCAGCTGGACACCGCCGTGCTGAACGTAGGCGGCACCCCCTTCGCCTTCGTGCTCCCGCGCAGCACCAACTTCCCAGCCTTTGAGAACATCTTGAACGCCGAGCTCGGAGACCCACGGGCCGTTCAGCTGGCGCTTGCGGCCTTTCAGACTCTGTGGGACCCCGCCGAGACCGCTGGATGGACACCCATTCTCAAGGAGTCCGACACTCTGCTGCTGCAGCACAACCTTGGCGATGCCCAGGTCACCACCTTGGCTGGCCAACGCCTGGCGCGGGCGGTGGGCGCCGAGCTGCTCTCCCCCGAGAGTCGGCCGGTGTGGGGCCTGGAGAGCGTGACCTCGCCTGCGGGATCTGCCTACATCGAGTGGGCCTACAGCGACGTGTCCCCAGAACCCACAACCGCTGTCCCAGCAGACAAGGAGACCGACACCCACGTCTGCAGCCGTCAGGAGCCCGAAGCATGGGCACAGATGGACATCTTCTTCCGCAGCGGCGAGATCCAAGCCACCTGCGAGGGTCCATGTCAGGGAGAACGCGTTGGCTTTTGTGATGCCCGACCGCAGTAAGGCGGGTACACTTCACCCCCTGAGGAGCGCGCGTGACCTTTAAGAAGGCCCTTCTGCTGACCCCCTTGCTCTTGCTGGCCAGTCCGGCGCTTGGGCGAGGCGAAGAAGTCCAGCTTGTGGGCAGCAATGTAGAGACAGAGACCTACAACATCTCTGCCCGTCGCGGGACCTCTGGAGTGGCTGAGCGGGGCCACCTGGAGCTGCGTATCCAGTCCAAGCAGGGCTACACCTTGGACAACGAGTACGACATCGCCGTCAAGATGAAGGGTCCTGCCAAGGGTCTGGAGTGGGGCCAGAAGAAGCTGGACCGGGACGACGGTCAGCTCTCGGCAGATGGAAACGAGTACCGCATCAAGATCCCCTACCGGGCGGAGCGCCTCGGCGAGTACCCCGCAAAAGGCAAGGTGAGCTTCCGCCTGTGCCGAGAAGATGGATGCAAACGGGTCAAGCGCAGCTTTGAGACGGCCGTAGTGGTGCACTAGACCCATGCTGATCCAGTCCCATCGCCCTGACCGAATTCTGCCGAGTGAGCTGGACCAGCGCCTCGCCCAGGGTTGGTTTCGGATTGGCGATTCGCTGTTCACCTGCAAGGCCGTTTGGTTTGAAGGGGTGCCGCGCAGCGCGCTGTGGATCCGCCTGGATCTGGGCACCTACACCTGGCGAAAGAGCCAGCGAAAGCTGCTCAACCGCATCCACCGGCGCTACCGCGTGGAGATCGGCCAGCTGGAGCTGAACCCCGAGAAGCGCGAGCTCTACGCCCGCTACCGAACCCAAGCCAGCGGGACCCGGGCCGAACGCCTAGAAGCCGTCTTGGGCGGAACCCGCGGCCAGGCCCTCTTCGATACCCGCGAGATCCGCATCTACGAGGGCGAGCGTTTGGTGGCCTTCTCTTGGTTCGACGTGGGCGACCACAGCGCCGAGAGCATCCTGGGCGTCTACGACCCAGAGTGTGCCGCCGACAGCTTGGGCTACGTCTCCATGCTGCTGGAGGTCGAAGCACTCCAAGAGATGGGCTTTGCCTTTTACTACCCAGGCTACGTGCTGCCCGGCGCCCCAGAGATGGACTACAAGCTGCGTCTTGGGGCGGTCGAGTACTGGGACCCAGACAAGTGGACTTGGCGGCCCAAAGAAGAATCCGGCCGCATCCTGCATGTGGTCGAGCACTCTCAGCGGCTCCTGCTGGAAGTGGCAGGCTGGCTGAGCGGTGCCAACATCGAGGCCAGGATGGTCGCCTACCCAGGCTTTGAGCTGCCCAGCATGCAGCCCAGCTTGAGCGATGGTCTGGCCGTACCTGTCTTGCTCCATGTTCCCAGTGAGCTGGACCCTGGCAGTCCCCTGGTCGTGACTTGGAGCCCAGAGGTTGGCTACCAAGTGCAGCGCTGCCAGGCGATGGTGCTCATCGCACGTCGTCCCAACGGGGAAGAGGTGCCCGAAGCGCGCCGCAGTTTCCTACAGAGCGAGACCGTGGAAGGTGTGGCCCAGGACCCGGCGCAAGCGGCGAGCATTGCGATGCAGGCGCTGGAGTCGGACTAAGCCAGTAGCGCAGCGCGTCCGTCTCGGTCCAGCTTGACCACCTGCGCATCGAAGGCATCCAGGTCTTCCCCAGGTGGCAAGACCAGCTCGTCTTCCTGTGGGTAGAAGGCCTCCTCCCGGTCCGGGTCGATGAAGCCCTCGGCGACCAGCGCCTCGTACACCGCGGTCGGGGCCATGCACAGACAGGCGCTCTGGTCGCCCGTGTTGAGGTCCAGCAGGGTGTGCTCCGGCAGCCACGCGTCCAGGACCGAGGCCACGAGCAGCAGCTCGGCGTAGTCACTGGGCGAGGCCTCATCCGAGGGTAGGTGGTGCGCCACGAGGCGCTCCCCGTCGTCGATCTCGAAGAGCCAGCCTGCTGCCCAGCGGTCTCGAACCTCGGGGAATTCGACGAGGCTCGCGAGGGCGAGCAACGCGCGCATGATCCGGCTGTGGGCGCCCTCCTGAAAGAAGTCGCCTTCCGCATCAAAGCGCAGCAGCCAGCCCCGGGTGAACAGCGGGGCGAAGAGCGCGAACTCCTCGCTGAAGTAGTCCTGCTCCTCGGCGGGGACCTGTCCACCCGGGTAGCCGAGCTGGGTCAACAGAAGGTCGAGTTGGTCTACTGGGCGCATCGCGGCCTCCTGCGAGCAGGGACTTAGAGCCCGCGCACTTCAAAGGAGATGTCGTCCAAGTTCACCGTGTTCGAGTCTGTGATGTCTCGCAGCTCGATGCGGGTCACGTTGGCATAGGCGCTCAAGTCGCAGAGTTCCGCGGTCTTGGCGTTGCCATCGCCGAACAGATCCACAGAGGCGGTGCTGCCGTCCTCCATGGTGACCTCGACCCAGCCGAGCTTGCCGTTCGTTTGGTCACCCAGGGAGTAGAACTCCAGAGCGCGTACGGGATCGGTGAAGTCGAAGGTCAGATCCGTCGAAATCCCAGCCCCTCCACCGCTGCGCGCGGTGTAAGCCGTGAAGGGCTCACTGCGGGAGTAGCTGGCGTAGTCCCAGGCATACAGGGCGGTGCCCTCCTCTTCGCTTGAGAAGGTGACCTCGGGGTAGACCGTGGCCACGTCGATGTCGTCGGAGAGCTCGTCAAAGTTGATGAGCACTGGGGTCCAGGTGTACTCCACCGCGGTGTCATCGCCACCACCGCTGGTGTCATCGACGCTGGTGTCGTCGCCACCGCCTGTGGAGTCGTCGGTCTCCGCGTCGCCGTTGAGCAGACCGCAGCCGGTGGTGAGCAGGAGAAAGCTGAAGGGAAGGACGAACCGCATGGAATACCTCGGGTTGATTCCGTAACTGAACGGCGGTCAGAACGAGGACTTACAGGTGAGTCCAGGGATGCACGGCGAACTCAGATCCAGCCGGCCAGCTTGGCCAAGAACCAGAATCCACCCAAGAGCCAAAAGCTCCACATCACAAGGCGGGCCACAAGACCGACGCTGGGCTCGAGGCTCGGTCGCGGCGTGTGCCTCCGCACCACGCGGTAGGCCTCCGTGCAGACCGCCCTGCCCTCGGGCACAGAGAGCACGTGCAAGCCGGAGAACATCACGACGATGCCAAAAGGCGGGAAGCAGAGGGCCATCGCGCTGGCGGTCAGCCCCAGGAGACGGGACTTGGGCACCAGGGTCGCCAGCTTGAAGCCGCTCACCAAGAGCAGCACCGACACCACCACGTAGATCCAGTTGTCGCGGTGGATGTCCAGGGGCAAAGGGGCCACCACCGGGTCCAGAAAGTAGGCGTAGAACTTGGCGATCAGCTCGGGCCAGAGAAAGACCGCAGCCCCTGCGCCCAGCAACAACTGACAGCAGCCCAGCAGCCTGACACGAAGCTCGAAGGGGTACAGCCTAGGGCGCAGCTCCTGGACTTTGGGCGGCGGAGGCTCCGAGAGTGGTGGGCGATAGGGCTGATCTGGGCTCGCCAATGGGCTCGCCAATGGGCTCGCCAATTGGCCAGCCTCTGGAGGGCCTACTGCGCCCATCCATCTTCCCAGAAGGACAGAACGCGGCCCGTCACCGACTCCGGGTCTTCCCCCTCCTCTCGGCCTGTCCAAGTCACCTGGCCGCCCAGTACATCCCCTTGGTTGGCCAGCACCCTGACCTTCAGCTCAAGCTGCTCAACGCCCGCGGGGAGCTCCTCTCCATCAAAGGCCGGGATCTCGTCAGGGGCCGCCGCGCGCGCCCCCGTGACCCATGGCTCGCTCTCCTCGTTCATTCCGGTCTCGGTCTGTGCGGTGGCCTGCATACCCACATCCAAGTCTCCGTCGGCCGTGCGCACCTGAATCTCAAGGGGCACCGAGAGCCTGTCAGAGCAGGGCATGTTGATGGCGGGATAGAAATCGTAGCCCGGCCCCAGCTTGCGGCGCTCCGTCACCCGAGTGGCCTGAAACTGCTCCAAGAGGAAGGCGCTCCCCTCTCCTCTCCGGACCTCGACATGCGCCAGGGTCTGCACATCATCGGCCCAGACGGCGGGCAGCTCTTGGTCCAAAAGCACGTGGTCCAGGAGCGCATCGACGCTTCCGATGGGCGTCTCCTCGTCGTCGGAGACAGGCCCCTCGTAGATGACCTCGCAGTAGGGCATGTGGGTGCGGGAAAGACAGCCCAGGTAGCTGGCGCTGAGCACAAGTAAAAAGGCCATACATACAGTCATAGCCCCCGGACCTCAGTCCAGCATGCACTGAAAGCCGCGCCAGTGCGCATCCGAATTCAGACGCTCACCAGCCCGCGCCACAATGGCCTCGCCGGTGTCCCAGGCTGACCCTGAGATGTCGATGAGAACGAGGTCTTCAGGCTTGAAGAGACCCGCCTGGCGTGCGGAGATCAGGCCCTCCAAGACCGCCTGCTGGTGCAGCCGCTTGTGACGGTACTCAAAGACGTCGTAGTCCAAGCACTCCGGGTCCCGGTGCGGCTCCTGTAGCGCTGCGAACTCCTCTTCCATGGCGCTCACCCAGGCGTCCACCTCCGCCAGCCCCAGCCAGGTGTACTGCCACTCGTTGCAGCCATAGAACATGTAGCCGTAGTCAGGACTCTCGGGCTCGCACTCCAAGTCCTGCAGAGTGTTGGTCACTCTGCGTTCCCTCGCCGAAATCCTAAGGCCACAAACCCCGTACACCCAGGGCTTGCTACACTCGCCACCCCTGGAGTCCGCCCACTGATGCTCAAGACCCTGCATAAGGCTGCCTGGCTGCTGCCGGCCCTCTTCTTCTCCATGCCCGCCTGGGCCCAAGAGGCCACAGAGGCCGCCTGCGTCGAAGGCGAGTGCTGCCCGCCCAACACCAGCCAACAGATCTTCATCGGTGTGGGCACGCTCTTCACCGGAATCGTGGCCCTGTTTCTGCTCCCGCGCATCATCGAGCGCGCGGCGATCAACAAGGGTCGCTCTCCCCTCTCGGCCCGCCACACGGGCATTAGCCTTGCGATCCTCTTGGCCAACTTGGGCCTGGTGGGCATGACCTACGCGGTGACCAACTGCTTCCCCGCCAAGCTGCTCATCTGGGTAGGCGTTGTGGGTGCTCTCTGGCTGATTCACGGGGTCTACGCCCTCGTCGCGACTCGAAACTAAGGGGCTCCCAGAATGAGTCAGTACCGTACGGGCGGCAAGCTCTCGTCTTTCAACGCCGCCGAAGACCGCGACGCACTCCAGAACTATGTGGAGAGCGCCGAGCACGGCCGCTACCCGCGCACCCTGCTCATCGGCCTGGGCGGCACTGGGGCCAAGGCTCTGCAGCACCTGCGCCGCATGAAGATCGAGCGCTTTGGAACGGTGGATCTGCCCGGCGTGGCCTACCTCTCCATGGACACCGACCTGCAGTCGGCCCGTCCAGAGGCGACCAAAGAGCAGTCCCCCTACGAGGACCTGGTCTCCTTCGATGAGACCCAGCGCATCAACCTGAGCGCGAACCTGAACGCCGTGCTCGAGAACATGGCGCGGCACCCCCACATCAAGGAGTGGTGGGACGACTCAGCCCTGGACTCCAAGCGCAACTTCGACTTGGGCAAGGGCGCCGGACAGATCCGCCCCCTCTCTCGCCTGGTCTTCTTCCAGAACCGCGAGCTGATCCAGTCCGCCCTGGAACGCAGCTGGTCCGACATCACCGCCCAGAACCTGGACGATGGCCGCATTCAAAAGGGCAAGGTGCGCATCGTGGTGGTCGCAGGCTTGGCCGGCGGCACCGGCTCGGGCATGTTCCTGGACTTGGCCGCTCTGATTCGCTCCAGCTTCTCGGGCCGCGACTTTGAGCTGGACGGCATGTTCGTCTTGCCCGGCGTCTACAAGGGCGCCGACACCAAGTACCCCAAGCTGGCCGCCAACGGCTACGCCGCTCTGCGCGAGATCAACCACTACCAGAGCCACCGCTTCCAAGCCCAGTGGGACCACCAGGCCAGCGCAGATGTGGCCCCGCTCTACAACCGCACGGTCCTCATCTCAGGCACCAACGCCCTGAGCGAGTCCATGTCCGACCCGGCCGACGCCTACCGGGTCATCGGCGAGCAGCTCTTCTTGGACTTTGGCGGCGGACGCATGAAGTCTTGGGTGGAGGGCGTTCGCGTCAACCGCGAGCAGTACCTGACCAGCTTTGTGGGCTACGACTACGTGGTCGAGGGCCCCGATGGCAAACCTCGTGAGACCCACGCTGAGCAGTACAAGACCGCCTTTGTCAGCTTCGGTCTCTCCAAGCTGGTCTACCCCTCTTGGCGCCTGCTGAACTACGCAAAGTTCGATCTGGCCGCCGAGATGGTGCGCCTGTTGGACCCCGGTCACGGCGGACAGCTGGGCGACGTCATCACCAGCTGGCGCACGCGCTTTATGGTCGAGGCTGGCTTCTACCAGGGCACCTTGGTCGACGAGGACGGCAGCCGCTCGCGGGTCTACCAGGTGCGCGATGCCCTGGCCCAGCAGAAGGGCACCCGCACCTCGGCCAGCACCATCTTCGAGCACATCCAAGAGCTGGGCGATGAACTCAACGCCCTCTCCGAGGAGATGTTCCACGAGAAGAGCACCGAGGAGATGGCCAAAGAGCATTTCCGCCACGTGCGCAAGCTCTTCGGCGACCCCTACTCCGCCGGCAACGAGGGCGACTGGGCCCTGCAGATCTCCAAGAACCGTGAGTCCTACGTGCGCAAGGTGCGCGAGGTTCTGCCCGACGTGGTCGAGAACTTCCGCCGCCGTCGTGGCGTGGGCATCACCGGCGTTCGCGAGATCCTGACCTCGATCTTGGAGGAGCTGGAGCGTCCCTGGGACAAGGCCCTGTTCATCGACTGGCTGCGCCACATGCGCACCGAGAAGCAGCGGGACGCGGAGGAAGCCAAGACCGAGTGGGAGCGCTTGCTGCGCAACACCCACCAGGCCTCCAAGGGGCTGCTGCCCAGCGGAGACAACCACCGCGCGGCGCTAGAGATGGCCAGCCAAGCCTTCGTGCGTCACTGGCGCGCCCGGGTCACCGAGTACATCTGCGCGGAAGGCGTGGACGCCCTGGAAGCCATCCGCAGGGTCATCCGCGACCAGCTCACCCGCATCGACGCCATCGTGGCCCACATGCAGGAGTTGGAGGGCTGGTACGGCAAGTTCCGTGACCACTTCGCCGAGCCCGTCAGCAGCACGCTCTTCATCGAAGTGCCGATGCGTCATGACCTCAAGACCCTGCTGGAGCCCTACCTGGGCACCGACGCAGCCCAGCGCCGCGAGGCCTTGGAGCTGCTCCTAGGTCGGGCCCTGCGCCGCATGAAGCTGGACACCCTCACCGACCTGGAGTCTCAGCTCTCGGGGGAGCGGGATCGCTTCCGTGACAAGCTGGCATCCGAGGCTTTCTTCGCATTGAAGGGCGATGAGACAGGTCGAACAGCCGCTTTCGTCAACGAGGACAGTGAGCCCCAGCCAGGGTTCCTGGAGCGCTACAGCCTGCTCGCAGCCCTGGAGCAGATGCCCTACGAGGACGTGACGGGCCTGCTCAAGCAGCTCTACGACAAGGGCCTGCCATGGATCGAGCCCACCCCCAAGGACCCCACTGGCGGCGCCACCTTGGAGCCGGTGGCTGATGCTTTCCTGGGCATCTCCAACCTGGAGGGCCGCTTTGTCGAGCAGCTCTTCTCCACCTTCAAGGGCCTGCAGCCTCACAAGCTGCCCTTCCGCCCCCAGAAGGTGGGCACCAACGACCCCAGCGAGCTGGTGTTCTTCACCGAGTGGTCGGCCTTTGCGGCCTACTTCATCGGCGAGGTGCACGGCGCCGGCGGTCTGGAAGCGCACTACGAGCGCCTGCTCTACGATCCCGTTCGTCCCTCCGCTCTGCACATCCACACCGACTTCCACACCTTCCAGGACATGGTCCCCATGGAAGAGCAGGAAGTGCGCTGGACCGAGCGGGCCTGGAAGCTCTTCCACCAAGCCCAGATGCTGGGCCTGATCTGCAGCCGCCGCCGTCGCCATGGTGACGATGAGCGGGTCAGCTTCACCCGCCGCCGCCGCAGCACCGCGCTGGACGTGGCCTGGGAAGAGCTGGGCGTAGAGGCCACCGTGCTGCGCAACCTGTCCTCGGACAGGGCCTTCATCCAAGCCTTGACCGCGGACATTGAGCGCCGCATCCAAGACCTGATGGATGCTGGCGGAGATCACGCCGACCTGGTCTGCTTGGCCGACTACTGGACGACCTGCGTCTACCCGGTGGTCAACATCAGCGAGCAGTCGGGCGCCTCCGTCGTCAAGGCCGCCGGTTCCTTGGAGAACCTGGCCATCAGCGAGATCCGCAAGGAGTGGCTGCGCAAGGCCGCCGCCGAAGGCACCACCCCCGAGCAGCTCCTGGCCCGCCGCGTTCAGCGCATGGGCGAGCTGGCCAAGTGGACCCAGCCCATCCACAAAGCATCGGGACTGCCGGTGCCAAGCTCTCCCGATGTGCCCGATGAGCTGCGCGTGGACGAGTGGGAGCTTCTCCCCACCGTGCGAGGCCAGATCGAGCACCTCACCCGCTCCGGGGAGCTGCGCGAGTCCAGAGATGAGCTGGGCCGCCTGACCCTGCGCTTCCCGCGTCTGGCCGTTCGTTGGTCGGCCTTCAAGCCGCCCCAGGATGTGCCAGAGTTCCAAGAGAGCGCCCAGAGCTACTGGTACGCCGGTCCCCAAGGAAAGGAGCAGGGCCTGAGCGCTGCTCAGATCCTGACGCGGGTGCAGCAGGCGCCCAAGGCCCGCCACCGCATCTTCGCCACCGGCTGGCCCGGCTGGAAGGACGCCAATGAGCTGGAGACCGTGCGTGAGGGCCTGGCCAGTGCACCCGATGCGCCGCCAGATGACGGCCCCAGCTTCCACTACGCCGTGGACGGCGCCCGCAAGGGTCAGCTCAGCGCCCAAGAGATCGCCGACTTGGCCTCGGCTGCGCCTGGGAGCGCACACAAGGTCTGGACCAAAAACTTTGGTCGGACCTGGAAGACCGTGGAGCAAGTGGAAGAGATCACCTCCCTGATGGGGCCACCGCCTCTGGGTGATGAGCCGCCTCCTCTGGATGAGGAAGAGCCGCCCCCTCTGGACTGAGTGAGGCGAGAGAAGAACACGCACTGGCCCTCTTCGGAGGGCCATGGGAGGGAAGATGCTTCAGAGCATCCTGATGCTGCTGCTGTCGACCGGTTGCCAAGGTGGGAAGGCCCCGGAGGACACGGAGACCCCGGTGGAGACCGGGGAGACCGGGGAGACCGGGGAGACGGGGGAGACCGGCGACACCGGGGAGATTCCGGAGATCGTCGACCCCCGCCACTGCTTGGTCCTGCTGGGATTCTACCCAAACAAAGAGGCAACAGCGACCGTGAACGGCCAAGCCGCGCACCTCTACTTCGACTACGCTCAAAACACCCAAGACTACTACGTGTGCGCGGGGCTCCTGAGCGAAAACACGCTCCACACCGTGGTGATTCAGCGGCTAAACGCCGAGGCCATCACAAGGGACTTTCAGACGGAGAACACCCCGACTGCTTGGTCCATCCCGGACGAGTCAGCGCAGTTTAAGGGCCTGCTCCGGGACGGTGCTGCCGGCAGCATCTACATCGGTGAGGTCGAGTTCTTGGACTTCGAGCTGGAGCTGACGGGTACCCCGTCCTCCTATGGCGCAAGCATGGTCAACTCTGACGGGACCTGGCCCTCCACCGCTGTAGAGATCAGCGAAACTGGAAAGTTCAGTGCGCAGTTTTCTCCTACTTGGACCATCGTTCCCCTGGGCGAGCCCCACGTCTACAAGTCCTCGATGACCGTGACCGGCTACCTCAACGCGAACGGAAACATCGCGACCGCTTGGATCGACGTCCGCTTCATAGAGCCTGAGTCGATCTATGAGTACTTGGGTCCCGCCGATGGAGTAATGCGCTACGACTGCGAGGAGGGCATCTGTTTCGACGGCTCCTTCCTGCGTCCGGCGCCCTAAACTCAGACTCTCTGGACAAGCCCTCCCTCATCGTGTCAACCTACAAGTGACACAGAGGCGGCGACATGTTCTTGCTTGTGCTGGCGTGCTCGGTCGCCCCCGAGGTGGACACTGAGCCATCCGGCCGCGACACCTCGATGCCCGACCCCGAGGATTCGGGGGACACCGGGGACACCGGGGACACCGGGGACACCGGGGACACCGGGGACACCGGGGAAGCTGAGGTGCCGCTCTGCAGCGCCGAGCAGACCTACACAGGCAACCTGAGCCTGGAGACCGACGAAGAGAAGGCCGCTTTTGGCGCCCAGTACTGCTGCGTGGACGGAGCGCTCGATGTCTATGGGGACCCTGGGGAGAGCTTGGACTGTCTGCGAGAGGCCAGCCTCCGACTGAGGGACCCCGAGGGAGAGGTGACCCTCCCAAGCTTTCAACGTGGCTCTGTTCACGTGAACGTGCTCGCCCCACTGGACCTGTACCTGCCCGAGTGGCGGGAGGAGGCCAACCTGAGCTTCTTTGGCTCCGAGGTCATCCACGTGCACGCGGCGAAGCTTCAGTCCCTTGAGACCTTGCGCTATTGGGGCATGCTCTACCCGCCCGATGGCAAGGCGCACCGGGTGGACATGCCCCAGCTCCAAGAGCTGGCCCTGCTCAGCGTGACCTCGCCAATGGAGCCCGATGACCTGGCGCACTTGCCCGGCCCCATCGGCTCACTCCTGCTCTGGGACACTGGGCTGATGGCCCTGGGGCTGCCTGCCTTGAGCATCTCCATGCGGGATCTGAGCATCGATGCCCTCGCGCCTCTGTGCGGCAGTCCGACCGAGGAGCTGTACCTCACGAACGTCTGGCTGAACGAAGATGCCAGCTGTTTGCTGGACTTGCCCGCCTTGCGTGTGCTGGACGTTGAGGATGGAAACCTGCCCGCCCTTAGCGGTGATGTGACCTGGCCAGAGAACGTCAGCGTCGATCTGGACATGCCAGACTCCTCTCTCCGCCGCCTTCGCCTCGCCGGGATCCAGGACATGACCCTGCATGTGCGCTCAGACCCACTCTACGAGCTGGAGCTTCCAGACCTGGTGAACGGCTCCATTGACATTGGGGGCCACGCCTCACTGGTCGCGGAGCTGCCCAGCCTGACCTCGGTCGACACACTGAAGTTCGCCCCTGGGGTCGCAAACGCGCCCTTGCTAACCACCGCCGGTTCCCTTCAGCAGGTGGGCAACCTGAGCTCACTCACGGCCCTAAAATCAGCAGACGAGCTCATCCTTTCCAACCACGGAGGAAGCGATCTGAGCGCCTTGTCCAGCTTGGAGAGCGTCAGCGGCACCCTCTCCCTCGTCAATTGCTACGACTTGGTGGATCTGAGCCACCTCCACGGGCTCAACTCTGTGGGTACCCTTCAGATCACCAGGACTGGGGCCTCTGAAGCGGAGATCCAAGCCCTCATAGACGCCATCGGCAGCGAGAACATCGGAGAGATCAAGACGAGCAACAACGGCGGCTGAATGCGCCCACAGTCCCTCCTGAAACAAGGCAAGGCGATAGGCTGTAGTCCCTACCGAGGACACCTTGCCCGCAGACGGACCCGTCATCGAACGCTTCTTCCCTGGCGTGGAACGCACCCGGGGCAGCTTGGCGCTCGCCGAGAAGGCCCACGCATCCGGCGCGGTGCTGCACTACGCCTTTGAGCCCAAGGGCCTGCGGCTCCGACAAGAACGCGTTCGGGGCATGCCCATCCTGGAGCTCTTCGGTGGCTTGGTCTCCGAGCAGCGGGCGGTGGGAAGCCGCCAACTCTTCTTGGCCCTGTACGACGAGCTGGATGGCGAGAACGAAGTGCACGGCGCGGTACACCCAGCCAACGTGGTCTACCACTCCAGCGCCTCGCCCAAGCTGGTGGACCGGGCCCTGAACCGCTGCACGATGTACCCCTACGGTGCGGGGCCCATCCCGGCCCAGAGCACCCAGGTGGACTACCGGGTCTGGCTCTGGAGCGTGAGCCGACCCAGCCCAGTGGAAGCCCAGGACTGGGACTTGGCCAACCTGATGTCCATGTGCGCCCAGCTCTCTGCCGGCCCCAAGGACTGGCAGACCCCCTGGACGGCGACCCAGCGCCTGGAAGCCATTGAGCGGTGGTCCCAGAGCTACAGCGAATCCCTGCCCCAGGGAGCCGACAGCGGGGAGCGACTGCGCCGCAGCTACCAGAGCTGCCTGACGGTTGAAGCATGCCTGTGATGCTCTGGGCCCTGGTGGCCTCGCCGGTGCACGCTGGCTTTGAAGTGCACCTCAGCGAAGGGCTGACCCAAGAGCGCAAGGTGCGTGTCCCGGAGCACACGGTGGAAGAGCTCGTTCGTGTGCTGCCTCCTGGCATTGAACCCTGGACGATCTCCGTGGTCGTGCCCGAGGCCTGGGTCGCCGAAGATCTGCCGGAGTTGGGCCCACACGAGCAGCTGGACCCCGACCAGCTCGCGGCCATTGTGGCCGGGTTGAAGGAAGCGGGACTGCCCAGCGCCAGCTCAGGGCCGGAGCAGATCGGACAGCTGCTGGCCATCGTGCAGAACGGCAGCTTCGAGAGCGAGACCCCCAGCGCGATGGGCCCTACTCTGCTGCCACCATGGGTCTTGCTCGCCGCCCCTGAGTGGGCCGAGACCCTGTCCTCCGCGCGGCTTGGCGTGGCCCTCCTCGCCGAGTTCGGCTTGGAGACGGAGTTGGTCCGCTACCCCTGCCCCACGACCCCACACGGCGTGGCTTTTGGAGTGCGCAGCGGCGGCGTGGCCCCCAAAGACAAGCTCTGGGCGCTCCCCCTCCCAGGCCAGGCTGGCGTGCTCTACACCGTGCACCCCACCGCGATTCTCGCCGCCGATGCCACAGAGGCGGACCTAAGCTCTTGGTCTCTGACCCAGTTCACGGCTGCGGACTTTGATCCCGGCATCGCCGCCCCGCCTCGCTCAAAGGGCGCCCCAAGGCCAACTCTGCCGGGCAAAAAGAAGAAGGCACCCGAGCCCTCCGTCAGCTCCGATCAGTCCCTGGCTTGGTGGCTTGGAAGCGGCGGCATGGCAGGCGCACTGGCGCTCATCGGTGTGTTCGTCTGGCGTCAGCGCGATCGGGGAGCCCAGGTCTTGGCCCAGCGAAAACGAGACCGTGAACGGGAGGAGTTTTGATGCTGCTCGCCCTCTTGAGCCTGCCCGCCAACGCCGAGGCCATTCGTCTGGCGGCGGTGTACCACGACGACCAACCACACGGTCAAATTGAGAGCCGAGACCCAAGCTTGCATGTGGTTTCTTGGCCATTCTGCCCAAGCTACGGCAAGAGCTGCTCGGAGCTGGCTTGGGTGGAGGTAGGGGTCAGCGTCGACGCCTACGTCGCGCGCAGAAACGGGCCCCACGCTGCGGCAAGTGAGCTGACTCTGACCTCGGTCGAGGACATGCAGCCTCTGGCCCGTGCGCTGGAGGACTTCTTCAAAGCACAGGGCATCACCTCCGATGCGGTCAAGGTCGGCTACGCCCATGGACTGGTGCAGTCCCTGGACTACCACCTGGACGAGGAGACCGGCTGGACGGAGTACCCCAAGTACGCCATCGAGAGCTTGGTCGATGAGCAGGGCGACTGCGATGACGGGGCGATCTGGACGGCCAGTCTGCTGACAGCTCTGGGATACCAGCCCTACTACGTGCGCTGGCGCAACGCGGACGACTCCGGGGGACACCTGAGCACCGCGCTGGCCATGGACACGGGGGACTTGGCCCAAGTTAAACGTCCAGCCAGCTCACCGGTGGTCACCTGGGAGGGACAGGACTTTCTGCATGTAGACGGCACCGGCAGCATCGGGGGATGTGGTCGCGGCTGCATGAAGCTAGGCTGGAACGGCTGGGAGGCCAAAGGCCTGAGCCTCAAGACGGTCGTGGCCGCTGATGATCCCGACCTGGACACGCTCCTGCCCCTGAGCGCCTGGGACAACGGCAACCAGCACTTCCCAGGGCGCCAAACCCAGGACTGGCGAGAGGAGGACCCGGACCGCATCCGGGAGCGCCTCCAGGACTGGGACTGGGAGGCCCGAACCAAGAGAAGATTGAAGGATCTCGGCCGCGAGGACCCCGAGCTTTGGTTGAAAAAGCGCCGGCCCAACCCCGTCGGAGATGGAACGTGGATCCTGCTTTCCGGCGCGATGGGATCTGGCCTCTTGGTGATGCTTGTCATGGGCTGGCGCGCCCGTCAGCGGCGTCTGGCCGAGGCGGAACGGCTAGCCGCCGAGAGGCGCAAGCAGCAGTTCTGAGCCCTGGGTTTCTGAGAGAGACCGGGCCTCCTTCCCGATCGCCGTTTGTCCTGGGCTCTCGGCGGTGGTAGGCAAGTGCTCGCATTAGAAAGATCTCTGCCCTGGCACGGGCGTAGATCCACGCTTCACCCCTCTTCCTCAAATGGGAGCTGACTCAATGGAACTCAAGCAAAAGGGCGCATCCGCCGCAGTCGGCAGCTTTAAGCAGCTGCTCGTCACCATGAAGTGGACCACCGCGGCCGACTTCGACCTGGCAGCCTGCTACGAGAAGAAAGACGGATCCCACGGTCTGATCTACTTCGGCGACTTGGGTGATCTGAACGACTTCCCCTACGTCCAGCTCTCGGGCGACGAGGGCCAAGGCGATGCAGGTGGCGACAACGAAGAGCAGCTTCGCATCACCAAGCTGGACGACATGAAGAGCCTCTGGCTCTTGGGCTGGGACTACGGTCAGGTCCAGGCTGGCAAGCCCGCGCGCTTTGCGGACTCCGACATGAGCCTCTCCGTCATGGACGACACCGGCACAACCCACAACGTGACTCTGGATGCAGGCACCTTCGGCAACGTCGCCGTCATCGCCACCATCGAGAACAGCGCAGTGGGCCCCAAGCTGATCAACGCCTCCAAGGCTGGCACGCTCAAGGGTCTCACCAACCTGCAGCAGCTGCTCGAAATCATCAACAGCTAAGAGAAGGATCTTCCATGTCTCAGAACCTGAACGCTCTCAAGATGGCCATCCTAGCAGACGGCGTGATCGACGCGCACGAGGTCAAGCAGATCTCTGCAGTGATCTGGGACGATGGCAAGATCGACCGCGAGGAGGCCGACTTCCTTTTTGAGCTCAACGATGCCAAAAAGGAAGCCGTCCCCGAGTGGACCGAGCTCTTCGTCAAGGCCATCAGTGCACACCTGCTGGAGGACGCTGCGTCCCCCGGCGAGATCGACGCAGACGAGGCCAAGTGGCTCACCGACAAGATCATGGGTGACGGCAAGGTGGACGAGGTCGAGAAGGCCTTGCTGACCAACTTGGCTGCCCGCGGCGCGCTCCCCAAAGAGCTCGCCAACCTCTAGGGCGCTCCGGGCTCCTCACGGAGCCCAACTCCCCGGCCCAAGTCTTGGGCCGACCTCGTCTGGGTCAGACCCCTCATCCAGACGAGGACACACAAGGCATTCCATGCTCGCTCTCGCCCTCGGAACGGTGGTCCTCGCCTCCGTCGTCATCATGTTCGCCTGCGACTCTTTCGAAGACGCAAGCTCCTACCTGGGCCGCAACATGCCCAATGGAGTCAAGGGTGCGACGATCAACGCCATCGGCAGCTCGCTGCCCGAGCTGTTGACGGCGACATTCCTGCTCTTCGCCTTCAAGGACGAAGACGGCTTCTCCGGTGGCGTGGCGACTTGTGCCGGCAGCGCGGTGTTCAACGCCGTCATCATTCCGGCCGTCAGCGTACTGGCCGTGATGTTCGTTGGCGTCAAGCAGTCCGATGGCACCCGCAAGAAGGTCAGCTTCATCGAGCTGAACAAGGCCACGGTCCTACGTGACGGTGCCTTCTTCGTTCTGGCCGAGCTGGCCTTGATCTACTTCCTGGGCGACTCGGTCCTGATGTGGTGGATGGGCGGCGCGCTCATGGGCATCTACGCCCTCTACTTCGGCTTCCTGATGTGGCAGTTCAAGACGGGCCGCGCTGTCGAAGATGAAGACGACGATGATGACGATGATGACGACGACGAGGAGCAGGCCCCCAAGTGGAAGCAGCTGCTCACCTTCGACTTCAACGGTCTCTTCTTCGGCGGCGAAGACTTCACCACCGGCCGCGCATGGGTGGTCCTCTCCTCCGCCACCGCCGTCATCGGCGTGGCCTGCTACGGCCTCTCTTGGGCCGTCGTTGAGACAGCGCATGTCCTGGACGTGCCGCTCTACTTCACCACCGTGGTGCTCGCAGCAGCTGCGACCTCGGTTCCAGACACCGTGCTCTCCGTCAAGGATGCCCTCAACGGCAACTACGACGATGCAGTGGCCAACGCAGTGGGCTCGAACATCTTCGACATCTGCGTGGCTTTGGGCCTACCGCTCTTCGCCTACGGCCTGATCTACGGCAACATCGAGCTGGCCGCCGAGTTCGGCGACGGTGCCGATGTCCAGATCCTGCGCATCGGCCTGCTTGTCGTCACCGGCATCGTGCTTGCCCTCTTCCTGATTGGGAAGAAGATTGGCAAGGGCAAGGCCATCGCCCTGTTCTCGATCTACCTGGGCTGGCTCGGGTTCATCTTGTACCGAGCCGTTGAAGTGAGCGCCTCCAGCGATGTGGCGAGTTTTGTGACCCACAGCTTGGCCCACGTCACGGGCTGATGCCCCTGTAAGCTTAGGGGCCAAGCCCCGTTCAGAAACCACGCGGCAGGCCATTCCCCCTTTCGGCCGCCGCACAATCCGTCCCCTCCCAGCCCCTTTGGAGTACTCGTGGAGCTCAAGCAGAAAGGTACCAGCGCACAACTCGGCGCGTTCAAGCAGCTCAAGGTGAGCTTGGTCTGGACCAGCGCCGTCGACCTGGACCTGATGGCCTTCTACAAGACCCGTGATGGTCGCACTGGCGGGGTCTACTCCGACAACTACAACGGCGGCACCCTGGGCGAGCTCAACAGCTTCCCCTTCATGCAGCTGAGCGGCGATGAGGGCGTGGGCGCGACCGGCGGTGACAACCGCGAAGAGCTGCGCATCACCAAGCTGGACGACATCGAAGAGTTGTTCATCTGCGCGCTGAACTTCACCGACGCCCAGGGCAGCTCCAACAAGGTCTTCAGCGACTACGACGCCCGCGTCGAGGTCATCACGGACAAGGGCGAGAGCCACACCATCAACCTGGACTCCTCCAAGGTGGGCTCTGTGGCCATCCTCGCCAAGTTCCAGGCCAGCTTCATGGGTGCCCAGCTCGTCAACGACTCCATGGTGATGGACTTGGCCACTTTCCGGGACACGGTCCCGGGCGCCAAGGACCTGAAGGTTCAGTCCAAAGTGACCCTGGCTCAGAAGGGTGACTCCTTTGCCATCAAGCCCAAGGTGGTCAAGGGCAAGACCGATGAGATGCTCATCAACCTGAACTGGAACGAGGGCAACACCGAGAAGAAGGGCTTCTTCGCAAACCTCTTCGGCGGTGACGACACCATCGACCTGGACCTGGGTGTCTACTTCGAGACCAAGATCCTGGACCCTCGCACCAACGAGCCGGTTCGTGCCTGTGTTCAGCCCCTCAACGCCGGCCTGCTCAAGCAAGGCCGATTCGAGGATCTGCCGTGGATTTACCACATGGGCGACGACCGAACGGGCGCCGTGAGCACCGGCGAGACGGTCAAGGTGAACCTGGCCGAGCGCCAGAACCTCCGCCGCATCATGATCTTCACCTACATCTACGAGGGCGCCGCAAACTGGGCGAACACCGACGGTGTGGTCTCGGTCAAGGCGCCTGGCTGTCCTGAGCTCATCGTGGAGCTTGGCAAGAGCAACGACAAGCGCACCTTCGCCTCCATCTGCTGGATCGACTTCCAGGACGATGGCAGCATCAAGGTGACCAAGACTTGCACCTACCACGAGGACCACGTCGACTGTGACCGCAGCTACGGCTGGGGTCTGAAGTGGACCGCCGGCTCCAAGGACTAGGCCGGTGCGGGCCCAGCTGGAAGGCTTGCGCTTCTCCTATGAAAAGGAGCTGCTCGAGCAAGTCAAACGCTCTCTGGGCCCGGAGCGCGTCAACAAGCGAGAAGCGGTTCGCCGCGAGCAGTTCCACGCGCGCAAGCGCTCGCTGCTCGGTGACGCTGTGCGCATCACCGAAGATCTGCTGCCCGACGTCCACAGGCGCTACATGGAGTGCTTGGCGCTGTTGGGGGGTGACCTGAAGGGTGATCTCTACGTGCAGCAGAGCCCCGAGTACAACGCCTCGGTCTTTGCCATGGGCGACCGCTTCGACATCATGGTGCACAGCTCGCTGTTGCGAGACTTCACCCTGGATGAGCTCACTTTTGTGATGGGCCACGAGCTGGGTCACGTGCTCTTTGACCACTCCAGCTTCTCGATCCACGAGGTCTTCCGCGAGGAGAACGGCGTGGACTCGAACACGGCTCAGTCCATGCTGGCTTGGTCCCGGGCCGCCGAGGTCAGCGCCGACCGCATCGGACTGGTCTGCTGCGGCACCCTCTCGGGGGCGACCTCTGCGCTCTTCAAGACCAGCTCGGGCATTCCTGGCATTGACCAGACGCGCATCCTGGCCAGCCTGCGCTCCCAATACGACGAGCTCGTCGCGCATATCGATGATGAGGGCGAGGGCCATGAGTGGGTGCGTACCCACCCCATGGTGCCCATTCGCTTCAAGGCCATTGAGCTGGGCGCCTTGGACCTGGTGATGCTGCGCAAGAACGCCTCGATGTTCTCGGCACGGGGCTTCCGAGGCATCGACAAGCAGATCGCCAACATCCTGCGCAAGCTGGACGAGCGCAGCGGTCCGGGCATGGGCAGCAGCCGTCCGCTGGCCAACCCCAACCAACAGGCCGCCGCCCTCATCGCCTTGGTCTACGTGGCGCTGTGCGATGGCAGCCTGAGCGCGACGGAGCGCACCGTCCTCACTGACGTTCACATGAAGCTGAGCTGCCCTTTCCCCCTCTCAGACATCCTGGACTCGGCGGTCAAGAACCGCCTGGACTTCGTCTCCGGGGCCCCCGGGGAGCTCAAACGCCGCTCAGACCGCCTGCATCCGGACGACGTGGAACTGGTCGTGCGCTTGGCGGTGGCCATGTGTCTGCAGTGCAGCCGCAAAGTGGACGGCGCTGAGAAGGTCGCCCTCCAGACCTTGAGCCACTCCCTCAAGTTCAACGGACTGGACACGGTCATTAAGGAGTACCGGGAGAACCCACCGGGACGCATTCAGCGGGTCTTTAGGCACTGAGCACCGCTTCAGCCTGCGAGGGAAGCTTGGCCTCGCCTGAGCCATAGGGCCACCGGGATGGACACCAGCCCGATGCTGAGCACCCACGAGATGGAGGCTCCCAGCGCCGAGCCCAACTCCGGCATCAGCCAGGCGGCCAAGAGAGAGAAGGCCGAGACCGCGCAGGATCCCAGCATCATCGGCCCTACAGCGCCGCTGGGCACGGCCGCCCCTTGAGAGAGCCACAAGCCGGCCATGGTGGTCATGAAGATGGCCGGAAAGACCGCCGCCATGCCCGCGACGAGAGAGCCCATCCCCTGCTCTGGTGCACTGCGCGCGATGAGCACACTGCTTCCAATGGCTGCAGCCGCGAGCAGTCCACGGGCCAAGATGACGGCAACGCTCACCTTGCGTTTGCCCTTGGGGGCCGGACGAGGGGTCCATGTCGCGGCCAAGCCTGCCCCGGCCGTCAACACGCTGGCGCCGAGCCCCAGCCAGAGGGGACGCACGCCCGCCTGCGAGGCCAGCTCAACCGACCCCACCCCCAGCACAGCCAACACGGCCCATGCGCCTAAGGAGAGCAGCAGCATCAGCGAGAGCTGCTTGCCCAAGCTTCCCTGTGGCAAGCGCCCGGGCAGAACGCGCCAGAGGAAGAGAAAGCCCACGTTGAGCAGCATGCCCACCGGGGTGACGTGCAGCGCATCCTGGAAGGCCTCAACGCCCTTGTCGGCCGCATACAGGCCCAGAGCCGCAGGCACGATGGTTGTGGGCAGAGTCCCCAGCACACCACCCACTACGCCGCCCCAGCGCTCCACAGCAAGGGTCGCCCCAATGGCCATGCCGCCGGCAAGCAGCGCAGGCAGGACTGCGGGCAAGAGCTCTGTGCTGGCGAGCATCGGGTCTCCGGGGCTGCCTGCCTGCTATCGCGCCTGAAGCTGCGGGCTATTGCCCTTGCCGCGGATCCACACAGACGCCGTTGTTGCGTCGGCCAAACTCCAAGGGAATCACGGAGACCCACTGCTCACTGGAGCGGCTGTCGTAGCTGCCGGTCGGCGACCAATAGGGATCGACCTCGATCACCTGGCTGCCTCCGGTCCAGGTCATAAAGTCCACGCTCTCCGCGGCGATGACCTGCATGGCTGGATTCAAGCCCTCGCTCTCCAGCGCCGAGAGCACCTCCACGAGCTGACCGGCCTGGGACTGCTTCTGCGGGGCCACCCAGACGCTCTCCATCTCCTCGTCCATGAGCGCGTCCATGGTGGTCTTGAGCGTCACGTCACGCGAAACCAGCGCTCCATTTCCGTCCAGCCGCTCCACCGTCACAACAGCCGATGGCGCACCAAAGGTCACTCGGGCGCTGTCTTGGCAGACGCGGCCCTGCTCACTGACCAAGCTGCCCGCAGCGAGCTGCTCCCGGGCCAACTCCAAAGCATCGGCACCCAGGGCCTCTGGACGCTCAGGAATGGCTTGAGTGCCCGGCTTGAAAGGGGGTCTTGGAGGCGTGCTCTGCGCCTTGAGCTCGGCCACAGGGTCCGAGACCATCAGGTAGATCTCATCAAATCCAGCATCCGAGGCCGTGCTCAGTGCCTGCCAAGCAAGTGGCGCCGGGACTTCCTTGGGCAGAATCACCAGCAGCCGTCCCTCTGTTGGCGGAAAGCAAGCGCCGCTCAAGAGCCTGGCCTGTCCGCGCAGCCCCAGCAGGGCCTCGTACAGGCTGGTGATCCGGCCATTGCTCTGGTCGTAGGTGGGCGCTGCGCCGTTCTCCAGCCAGGTGGCCTGAACGTCCCCGACCTTGATGGCGTTGTTGTCGATCTCCATCACCGCATAGGTGCTCGGGATGTAGGCGCGCACGTCCTCGCCAGCCAGACACTTGTTCACGGTGCTGCCTGAGACGTTGTCGGCGTACCAAGTCTGGGGCACCAGGAAGTCTTCGAGTCGGCGTACGTCGACGGCCTTGGCCTCGATCAGCTCAGAGGAGGTGCTCAACCAGGCCTCTTGCTCCCACTCGTCCATGTGGTCAAAGCTGTCGATACAGCCCAAGCTGAGCAGGGGCCACAAAAGGCTGGGCATCGAGAACTCCTTGTCGCTGGAGAGAATACGCGCCAGCCGGCCCAGATCTTACGCGCTGCTCCGCTTTGCGGTGCTCTTCAGCCAGGCCCGAAGCGCTCGAACGAGCACAGGCAGGGCCAGGGGCTTGGTCAAGTAGTCATCCATACCGGCGTCCAAGCAGAGGGCACGGTCCCCGGGTTGGGCGCGCGCAGTCACAGCCAGGATGGGAATTGTCACCCCTTGAGCGCGCAGCCTACGGGTGGCCTCGTAGCCGTCCATCTTGGGCAGCTGGCAGTCCATCAGGATCAGGTCCATGTCCGGAGAGTAGCGTTCTAGCGCCTCGCTCCCATCCCAAGCCTCGACGATCTCCAGGCCCATGGTGCGCAGCATGCGGCAGAGCACCATGCGGTTGATGGGGTTGTCTTCGACCACCATGATCTTGGCGGAGGGCAGGCTTCCCAGAGCATCCGACTCGCTCTCGACGGACGCCTCTTGACTCCCAAAGCGGTCTTGAAGGGCTTGGGCCAAGCGTTGCATGCTGATGGGCCGCGTCACCGCTCCACTTGACGGGAGGAGCCAGAGGATCTCCCCTTTCGGGAGGGGGCCCCCAAACTCAGGCGTGCGCAAGACCAAGTCCAGGTCGGACTCCAGCTTTCCTTGCGAGGTCACCGTCGCGCCCCAAGCCTGCAGGACCTCGCTGAGCTGAGCGCCAAGCTCGGGCTCATGGGACTGGACACCAAAGCGCAGTCCCTTGAGCAGTGGCCCGCAGATCGGGTCAGGACCGAGCTCAGGCAGGGAGATGGAGAAGTGGAAGCAGCAGCCCTGCCCCTCCTCGCTGACACACTGAAGCTGGCCGCCCATCAGAGAGGTGGCCTCGCGGGCGATGGACAAGCCCAAGCCTGCCCCACCGTGAGAGCGGTGGTTGCTCTCGTCGGCCTGGTTGAAGGGCTCAAAGATCCGATCCAGAGCCTCGGCGGGGATGCCGCAACCTTGGTCCTCCACCTCGAAGTAGAGCTCGGAGGCCCCAGTGGGCCGAACGCGCAGGGCGACGCAGCTGCCCGCATCTGAGAAGCGCACAGCGTTGTCCAAGAGATTGACCAAGACCTGCTGCAGGCGCGTAGCATCTCCTCTGCGTTCCCCCCAAAGAGAAGGGGGCAAGCGTAGAACCAGCTCCACTCCCGCCGCACTCGCGCTGCTGGCGACAAGCCCCACAGCGCCCTCGCACACGTCTCTGAGCTGCATCGGTGCTTCGCTTACTGCGGGTCCCAGGGCCTCCAGGCGGGCGTAGTCCAGCACCTGTGAGATCAAGCCCAAAAGACTCGCACCAGAGCCCCGTACCTGTCTCTTATACACATCTGACGCTGCCGACGAAGAGGATAGTGTAGAT
>CAJXRZ010000043.1 GCA_913060515.1 uncultured Pseudomonadota bacterium
CGTTTCAGGAGGCGCGTTGTCCAGAATGGCCTGGTCCAGCTCGGGTGGGGGTGGGGGCTCCTCCAATGCAGAGAGATCCGCGTCCAAGCGGAGCAAAGCTTCCCAGCGCGCTGCCAGCTCGGGGTCCTGCTGCATGTCCTCGCGCAGCTGTGTGGCTTGCTCAAAGTCGAGCTCTCCGTCCAGCAGGCGGGACAGCTCTTCATCGCTCCAGGTCTTCTCGGTGCTCAGGCTCATTTCATCAGGTCCAGTAGGCGGGCCCTGGCCCGGTGAAGGCGCGACTTGAGGGTGCCAACGGGCAGACCCTCCGCCTCGGAGATGGCGCTGAGGGGGTGGCCGTGGAGATGGTGCAGGAGCACGATTCGCGCTTGGTCCGGAGGCAGCTTGGCGATGGCGGACTCCAAGAGCGCGATGCGCCTGACTTGGTCCAGCTTCTCGCCGCTGTCGGGGCTTGGGTCTGGGGTCTGGGGATCGAAGGGAAGCACCGTGCCACGCACCTTTCGGGCCCGGTGCGCGTCGATCAGCTTGCGGTGGGCCAGGGTGAGCAGCCAGGTCCGCAGCGAGGCCGCGCCCTTCGGGTCGAACTTCTTCAGCTGCTCGAAGGCGTGGGCCCAGATGGCCTGGTAGGCATCCTCAGGCTCTGGGCTCAAGCGGCGACACAGGCCCCAGAGCGCCGGCCCGTGCTCTTGGAGCAGCTGGGCGCGGGCAGCTTGGTTGCCACTTTGGGCGAGCAGAAGGGCGGGGCTGGCGGACACGGTCACTCGGGGCAGACGTCGGGCACAGAGGAGTACACGGCTTGAGGGCCAGGTCGGTTCCCAAGAATCTTCAGAACCTGCCCCGGCTCCTTAGCTGCTCCGGATCTGCTCCACCAGACAGGTCCCCAGCCAATCCAGGGTCACATCGAAGTTCTTCACGTCGTGGCGGTTCACGTTGTCGATGCGCGAGCCCATGCGGGTGCAGCGCGCGACCCAGGCGTTGGTCTCGTCCTCCCCCACGCCCAGCTTGGCTTGGGCCGTGAGCAGTCGGTACTGCGCGACCCCGCTGTTGGTCTCCATCGCGCCCATTCGCACAGTGGTTCGCAGCACGCCGTCCGCGCGGGCTTCCTTGAGCAGAGCGCGCCGCGCCTCTGGGGGAAGGTCCACGAACAAGCTGCCCTCTTGGCCGGTGGCTTGCACACGCAGCAGCTCTTCGCCGAGCAGCTTCAGGCTGGCGTCTCCATCTTCCCGGGTGCGGGCTTCGGCCACCAGGGAGACCCCGTCGATCAGGGTGTAGCCGTCGAACTCCAGCTCCTGGGCCAGGGTGCCGTCCAGGCGTCCCAAGCGGAGCTGACTGCAGGTGTCCGCGGGCTCACAGGTGGTGGGAAAGACCACCACGCGCATGGGGCCAGGAGCTTGGCTGTTGACCCGAAACTCGCCGCTGGGCGTGGGAACGGTGATGCAGGAGATCAGCAGAGAAATCAGCAAGGGGAGGTCCTCATCCGTGGGGTTGTTGGCGGTGTACCCTGCGGGTGCGACCCTGTCATTTGGAGCAGCGCATGCACCTACGCCACCTGACCCCCGGCGAGCCTGAGATCATCCTCCAAGTGGCCTCGCGCATGAGAAGCACTCTGGTTGAGGTGCTCGGAGAGGAGCGGGGCCAGAGCCTATACAGCCTGGATTGGCTGCGGGACCGGGTGCTCTTTCACATCGAGAGCGGACGCGTCTTGTTGGCCGAGGACGAAGGGGAGCTGCTGGGCCACTGCATGCTTCGGGTGGAAGGGGAGCTTGGCCTGTACGCGACGAGCTACGTGCGCCCGGAATCTCGGCGCTCAGGAGTGGCTCAGGCCTTGATTTCCGCAGGCGAGGTCTGGTTCAAATCGCGGGGAGTACGGCACCTTGCGACGGACACGGCTCTGGGAAACACCAAGCTGATTCGGCTCTTCGAGGCGCGCGGCTTTGTGGTCGTTCACAGCACGGAGCAGATGCTGCGCTTGCAGAAGCCCCTCTCGTTGTGAGCTCAGTGGCGTGGTGTGAGCAGCCGCTCCCTGCGGCGAAGTAGGAGCATGCCCAGGCCCATTGCAGCGTTTTGATACAACCCCGCCTTCGCTCCGGCTTCTCTGGTACCCACTTAGGTGCACCTGCACCTGCAGACCGCCCCGTCCCGGAGACCCCATGATTCTCGCCTTGACCCTCGCCCTGGCCTGCACCGACACCTCCTCCAACACGGACGAGGGCGTGGACTCGCCTGGGGAGGAGCCTGAATGGATGGCGCCCACTGGCGGCGTGGTCACCGTCGAGACCCGGGATGGGGTGACCTTGGAGGCGGACTACCTGCCCAGTGCGACCCAAGGGCCCGCCATCGTGCTCCTGCACATGATTCCCCCCGGCAACACCCGCGCAGACTGGCCGGACAGCTTCCAGGAGGCCTTGGGCGCGCAAGGCTGGTCGGTGATGGCTGTTGACCGCCGCGGGGCCGGTGGCTCGGGCGGTGACGCGGTCGATGCCTACCAAGGGGAAGCAGGCAAGTACGACGTCGAGGCCTGCGTGAAGAAGCTGGTCGATGACGGCTACGCCCAAGTCGCCATCATTGGGGCCTCCAACGGCACCACCTCCATGGTGGACTACGCCGTGTGGGCCGAGGGAGAAGGCCTGCCTGTGCCCCTGGGCTTGGCCTACATGTCCGGTGGCGCCTACACCGAGAGCCAGAACCAGATGGAGAGCGTGCCCCAGGTCCCGATGGCCTTTTTGTACCCGCCAAACGAGGCGGGATGGTCAGAGGGCAACCAGGATCTGGATCCCGGGACCTGGCGCTGGCACAGCTACGAGAACGGGGACCACGGCACGCGCCTGTTTGGCACCCCGGACGCGGCACAGGTCGAGTCGGACTTGTTGGCCTTCACGGCCACGCTCTTGCCGGACGACTGAAGCCTTGGGGTTCTGGCTCAGAGCGCTCCGCCAAACTCAAAGCCCGCGTTCTCACTGGCCTTCTTGATGGCCGCCGGGTCGTGCGCTCCATGCACCACGACCTGGTTCTCCTCGTGGGAGACCTCTGCCTTGAGCCCAGGCGCTGCTTTGGCCAGGGCCTTTGTCATCGCAGAGCTGCATCCGCCGCAGGTCATGCCCGTCACGCGGTAGCTGGTGGTGTTGCTCATTTACTCGTCCTCTCAGTGTGGGGTTCGAGCGCCTCCAGGATGGGGCACTCCGGTCGGTGGTCGCCGTGGCAGGCGTGCACCAGGTGTCCGAGCTCGTCGCGGAGGCGCTGGAGCTCGTTGATGCGTGAGTCGATGTCCTGGATACGGGACTGGGCAAGGGCCCGGACCTCGCCGCTGCTGCGCTGCTTGTTCTGCCAGAGACCCAGCAGGGAGCGCACCTCTTCCAGGGGGAATCCGAGCTCTCTGGACTTGCGAATGAAGCTCAGAGTGCGCACGGCCTCCTCGTCGTAGACGCGGTAGCCGTTCTCGCTGCGGGCCGGGCTCTCGATCAGGTCCACCGACTCGTAGTAGCGAATGGTCTTGGCCGGAACGCCGGAGCGCTTGGCGAGGGTGCCAATGTTCATGCTTTGGACCTTCAAAGGTGGGTTCTGCGGGCGCTTCATACGCTGGGCCGCCATCTGCGCAGGAGCAGCGCGTTGCTGACCACGCTGACCGAGGAGAGGGCCATGGCCGCTCCGGCGAGCATGGGGTTGAGCAGTCCAAGGGCGGCCAGCGGCAGGCCCACTGCGTTGTAGGCAAAGGCCCAGAACAGGTTCTGGCGAATCTTGCGCGAGGTCGCCCTGGAGATGTCGATGGCGTCGGAGACCAGGAGCGGCTCGGAGCGCATCAAGGTGATTCCTGCGGTGTGCATCGCCACGTCGGTGCCTGTGGACATGGCAAAGCCCACGTCTGCTGCGGCCAGGGCAGGGGCGTCGTTTACGCCGTCACCGACCATGGCGACCTTGTGGCCAGCGGCCTGTAGGCGCTCGATCTCGGCGGCCTTGTCGGCTGGCATGACCTCGGCGTGGAAGCGATCGATGCCCAGCGCTGCTGCCACAGAGGCCGCTGTGCGCGGGTTGTCTCCCGTGAGCATCACCGTGCTCACTCCTGCATTTCTGAGCCGCTCTACCGCCTTCTTGGCGCTCTCCCGCACCGGGTCGCTGACGGCGAGCCAGCCCAGCAGAGTCTCGCCTTGGGCCACCAACATCACCGTACCTTGCTCCTGCAGGGTGGTGATCTGGGGGAGGTGCGCGCTCAGATCGTGGCCCAGCTCTTCAAACCAAGGAGGGCTTCCTACCCTGACCTCGCCCGCGCTCAGGCTGGCTTGGATGCCTCGGCCTACATGTGCTTGGAAGGTCTCCACAGGCTCTAGGGTCAAGCCCTGCTCCTCAGCCGCCTCCAGGATGGCCCGGGCAAGTGGATGCTCGGAGCCTTGTTGGGCTGATGCGGCGCTCAGCAGCAGGGCCTGCTCTTCCCCATGGACCGCATGCAAGCTGTGCAGCTTGGGAAGGCCCAGTGTGAGGGTGCCCGTCTTGTCGAAGACCACTGTGTCCACACTGTGCGCGTGCTCGATGGCCTCGGCGTCCTGAATCAGGATTCCTGCTTTGGCTGCAGCACCCGTTCCGACCATCAATGCGGTCGGGGTCGCCAGCCCCAAGGCGCAGGGACAAGCAATGACCAGCACCGCCACCGAGGCCAGCATGGCGTCTTGTACAGGGTGACCCAAGACGATCCATGCCACCAAGGTGATCAGCGCGATGGCCACCACAGTGGGCACGAAGATGGCGGAGATCTTGTCCACCGTCTTCTGGATGGGGGCCTTCTTGGCCTGGGCGCCTTCGACCATGCTGATGATCTGCGCCAGGGTGCTCTCCGAGCCCACCCGTGTGGTCTCTACGCGAAGCAGTCCGTCTCCGTTGATGGAGCCACCGGTCACCGCCTCGCCCTCTGCGCGGGTCACGGGCAGGCTCTCGCCGGTCAGCAGGCTCTCGTCCAAGGTCGACGTGCCGCTCAGGATGCGGCCATCGACGGGCACCCGCTCTCCGGGGCGCACCAAGACGACCTCTCCGCTTCCTACGGCCTCTGCCGGTACCTCGACCACTGCCCCATCGCGCTCTACGCGGGCCAGCTCTGGCCGCAAGGCCGTGAGCGCTTCGATGGCCTGTGTGGTGCTGCGCTTGGCCCGCCGCTCCATCCACTTGCCAGCCAAGATGAGCGTGATGACAACGGCTGCGCTCTCAAAGTAGAGGGGGCCGCCGTTGCTCAAGTTGAAGAGGGAGAGGGCAAAGGCAGAGGAGGTGCCCAATGCGACCAGCACGTCCATGTTGGCTAGGCCGCCGCGAAGGGAGGCGTAGGCGCCCTTGTAGAAGCGCGCACCGGCGATGAGCTGAACGGGGAGCGCCAGGGCCAGCTGGGCCCAACCGGGCGGCATCCAGTGAACGCCGAAGGGCATGAGCACCATGGGGAGCACAAGAGGCGCGCTGAGCAAGGCGGCGCCGACCAAGACGATGAGCTCCTTGCGGTCCTCGGCGGCTTGCGCCTCTCTGCGTGCCAGGCGCTGCTCTGCGTTGGAGGCGGTGAGCTGGGCGGTGTATCCAGCCTCCTCGACAGCCGTCTGCAGGGCCTCGGCGTTGGTGAGGCCTGGGGTGTAGGCCACGGTGGCCACCTCAGTGGCCAGGTTCACTTGGGCAGAGAGCACGCCCGGCTGAGCCTTGAGCACCTTCTCGATGCGTCCGGAGCAGGTCGCGCAGGTCATCCCGCCAACCGCGAGACGCAAGCTTTGAGCAGGCACCTCAAAGCCGGCGTCGGACACCGCTTCCACCAGCGCAGCAGGCTGAAGCAGCTCCGGGGCGTACTCCAGGTGTGCCTCTTCCGTGATCAGGTTGACGCTGACCTGCGAGACCCCTTCCAGGCGTGTGAACACACGCTCGAGGCGGGTCGCGCATGCGGCACAGGTCATGCCCTTGATGGGCAGGTTGATCCCTTGGCTCATGATCGCTCCAGCAGCCGATGCTCGGCTACTCCCTACATAGAGCTTCCAGTCGCTGGAAGGTCAAGGCAGCATCTCAGAATGGGTGCTGTTTTTCTGGAGCAAGCGCCCGGAGGGCGGCCTCTACTGGGTCTCGAGCCAGGCCAAGGCGGCGGCGAGCACGGGGTCGCCTTCTTCAGCCCAGGGGACCACTTGGTCGGGGGCCAGTCCGGTGCCCTCGTAGATCTTTCCTTGGCTGTCCATGGTGAGCATGGTGGGCATGTGCAGGCGGGTGTCGTTGCCCAAGTCCACGATGGTGGTCTCGCCGGCCGCTCCGTAGGTCGGGCCACCGAAAGTGCGCACGCGCTCTCCCTGCTGCATCACGAGCAAGAAGGCCTCGTTTACGCCCATGTTGGTTGGGCCCTGGAGTACGGCTACCGGCTTGTTGTAGCGGGGACGCTCTGGGTCAGCGGCCAAGTACTCTGGATTCCCGACCTGACCCTTCTCGAAGGTGGCGGTCTGGCCGTAGATGGCCTGGTCGTTGAGGAAGTGGCCCGCCATTGCCAGCGCCAAATCCAGGTCGCCGCCGCGGTTGGCTCGCACATCGATGATGAGACCTTGGCCAGCCTCGAGCTCTTTGAGGGCCTGGGTGTAGAGCTCGGCGGAGTCCACCTCTTCGGTGCTGTTCCAGTAGTCGATGGTCAGGTAGCCAACAGTGGGACTGGCTTGGGCTTGCATCACGCTGGCGCTCAGAGAGCGGATGTCGGTGATGAGGCCCAGGGTGCGTCGGCGGTCGTAGTTCGGCGTGACCGTTGGACGGTAGGTGGGGCTCAGATCCTCTTTGAGTTGCAGCTGGATGCTCAGGTCGCCCAGAAGGGCCAGCTGCTCGATGGCCACCTTGGCAAAGTCATTGGAGTTTCGCGCTGGGTAGAGCTTGGCTTGGGTCTCCTTCTCCCAGCTCGTCCAGTCCACCTCGCGTTGGGCGCGGTAGGCGTAGTCTTCTTGTAGGGCCTGAATCATGCGGTCGGCGGCCACTTGGTGCCGGGCGATGGGCTGGTTCTCCGTGGTCAACTCGTTGGTGGAGAAGCGCACCACGGTGGTCTCCAGCGGCGACCCATTCAGGCTGACAAAGCCCTGATCCTGGCCTGGATTCAAGGTGAAGCTGTAGGTGGTGTTGGGCTCCAAGACGGCGCTGAAGGACCAGATGGTGTCGTTCATCCAGTGGGGCTCTTTGGTGGGCTCCGGTATGTTCCCCTGATCCCAGTCAAAGCTGCGTGCGTCCATGCCCACGTCGAACTCCACCACCACAGCCACCGGACCGGCGGGCACGACCTTGTCCTGCGCTGGGCGGGTGAAGATGACCTCGGGCTGGGGAGGGTCCTCCGCATGTACGGATTGGACGCTGGGCAGACAGGACAGGAGCAGTGCAGTGATCATTGAAGATCTCTAACCCCCGCACTGCGCCTGTGTTCCTTCTACTCCCAGCTCTCACCCAGAGGGCCGCCATAGGCGCCAATGTCACTGGTGCTGCCGTCCGCGTCCAAGACCCCAGGGTCGCCGGCGTCGATCAAGTCCGAGGTCTGCGCCAGTCTTAGGTCCCAGTAGGTCGGATTCGGGGCGCTGACGTCTGCAAAGACGGGGTCCACGCCGATGTTTCCATCGTTTCCGGTGAAGTCTGAGACGGTATCGAAGTTCACGCCGTTGTCGTAGATGTTGTTGTAGGAGGCCTCGAGCACGCACGCGTCTAGGCTGCTGGGCTCTCCCAAGCCTGCAAGCGTTAAACCGGCGTCCGAGGAGTTTCCGCTGATTGTACTGTTGCGGATTCTCATTTCACCGCTGCATGCGAGCATGCCTCCGCCTTCCTCGGAGGCGTTGTTGGAGGTGTCTCCGTAGATGGTGACATTGCTCACATCGTAGGAAACCCCTCTGTAGTTGTAGAGGAGGATTGACCCCGACAGAGTGGTACCCATCGACGTGTTGAGGTTGCCGGCAGAGACGATGTTGGAGATATGCACGTCGCCCGAGGTAGCGGCCTCCACGAGCTGCGGGGCGACTTGGTGGTCGGTGAAAGCTGAGGTGTTTCCAAGGAATTGAAGGTTGTGTAGGTCCACATCGCCCGTAGAGTGGAACACGTACACCAAGCCCGTACCGCTCCCGCTCTCTCGCGTCACGTTGTAGACGGAGACGTTGCTCATGTCGACGCTGCTTGTCCCGAAGGCCATGATCGTACCGTAGCCAATTCGGGTGCTTGTCTCTATATAATCATGCACGCTAACGTTGTTGACGGAGACGGCGGTTGGCAGGCCTGTGTAGTGGGCGTCGAAACTCAGCGCGCCCCCAAAGATCTCCGCGAAGCCCTCGACGCTGCTGTCATAGATCTCCAAGCCGTCCACCACCACGTTGTCGGAGAATCTGAACCCTACCAAGCCGTAGGTGCCTGATACACCTGTACTGTTGTAGGTCGCGGTCACGCTGTGCACAGCGGAGTCCTGAAGGGTCACATCAGTGCAAAGAACGAAGCCGATGGCCAGCCCCGCCCGCTCGTTGCTGTCGCCAACGATGTCCTTTATGACGATGTCCTGCAAGCGGATGTTGCTGCACTCGGCACCGAACACGCCCAAGCCGTCCTTCCCGGACTCGTTGGCGTTTTGAAGCGTCAATCCTTCTAGCGTGATGTTGCTCGCGTGGAGACCCATGTCGATGACCCGGGAACCGCCACCATCGAGAAAGACGGCGTCTGAGCCGCCAGCGCCGGAGAGCTTGAGGGTGTCTACGCCGGCTAGGTCTAAGTTGACGCTGTGTGTGCCTGCCTCGATGCAGATCTCTGGCTCGCCGGAGTCGACGGCCAACTGCAGATCAGAGACATCGCTCGGGTAGAGAAGCTCGCCAGTCGCGCTATCGCAGTCGCTGTCCAGGCCGTCACAGATCTCCTCTGCGCCGGGGTAAACCTGTGCGTTGATGTCGTCGCAGTCACTGTCCAAGAAGCTGTAGCCATCGGGCATCTCGCAGTCGTAGACTTTGATCGCTGGGTCGCCAAAGCCGTCTCCATCAGAGTCCAAGTAGTAGGGCTCAGCGTCTCTGGCGTCGGCGCCGTCTGTTTTGAGATTGCAGTCGTTGTCCAGTCCGTCGCATAGCTCCTCGCTGCCTGGGTTGATCGCTGCGTCTGCGTCGTTGCAGTCCTCGCAGGCGGCCCAGCCGTCAGAGTCGGCGTCCCCATATTGCACGCTGCCATCGCAGTTGTAGTCAGTGGGATCAGCACAGTCGTCTTCGGGGGCACCGGGGTAGACATCGGCGCTGTCGTCGTCACAGTCTTGGTCGGAGTCTGCGGTGGAGTCTGAGGCCTCGCATGCTTCTACCGGTTGATCAGCTGCCCCGTAGCCATCCCCGTCCGCGTCCTCGTAGAAGGTGAGCAGCACACCCTCGTCGACCTCGTCGTTGCAGTCGTTGTCGACCCCATCGCAGATCTCCTCGGCGCCTGGAAAGATGTCCGGGTTCTCGTCGTCGCAGTCCTCCTCTGCGGAGTAGCCGTCGGCGTCCAGATCTTCCGCGCCGTCTTTCTTGCACGCTGTGAGGGCTAGCAGAAGGCAGCAGAGCGGAATGAAGGTGCGCATGTACGAGCGGCCTGGCTGGAGTTGTCAGCCAGAGGCCAGCGGCCCAGGGCTAGTGCGCGGTTGGCGTTGCCATCGGGGCGTCATTCCGAAGCTCTTTCCCCACACGCAGCAAGCATACCCTTAGAGTGGGCGGCCCCTCGCTCGAACCGAGGAGGAACCGCCGCTTTTTGTCACTCTGTGGGCCTGTCATGCGGCCTTGGATCTGGCCTTCTGCTTCGCCTTTTGCGTCGCGGCGACCGTGAGCCACTTGCTCCCTCGAACCCGCCAAACAGCGAGCCCCGCCAACACGATGATCTCCACGGTCAGTCCCATCCAGGCACCCGCCGCGCCAAAGTCCATTGGAATGGCCAAGAGCACGCCAATCGGCAGCTTGATCAGCCACGCTGTGGCCACGCAAACCACCATTGGCCAGCGGGTGTCTCCGGCGCCTCGCAGGCTGCCCAAGGCAACCATCGCGATGGCGTCGAAGACCTGAAAACCAGCGGCCACCATCAACAGGCTGGTCCCGATGTGCAGGACCTGCTCATCGGCTCCAAAGACGGAGATCAAAGGGATGGGAAAGAACACAAAGACAGCGGACGCTGCGACCATCACCACGGTCGCGACCCGGGTGCCCGCCCGCCATGCATGACGGGCTTGCTCGGGCTGTCTGGCACCAATGGCCTGGCCTACGAACACACCGCTGGCCTCGCCTACGGCATGACCGGGCAGGAAGCTGATCGAGACGATGCGGATGGCGATGACATGGGCGGCCAGGTGGGCCTCTCCGACCCGGGCCAGCAAGGTCACGAAGGCGACGAAGCTGGCCACGTCCAAGGTCCACTGCACACCCACGGGCAAACCGATGCGCCACAGCTCCCGGAGCAGGGGGGCGTTGGGCTTGACCATGGGGCCCGCCAGGGGCCGTGCCCGCCAGATCAGGAACAACATGCTGGCGCCAACCGAGAGCACCGTTGCAATGGCCGCCCCAGGCATGCCCATGGCTGGCACTGGTCCCCACCCGAAGATGAAGAGCGGGTCGATGGCGATGTTCAGGATGTTGGCTGCGACCGTCGCCACCATGGGCGTTCGGGTGTCTCCGCGACCCTGGAACCAGCCCATCAAGGCCACGTTCACAAAGGTCAGGGGGGCACCCAGCATGCGCAGGGCGAAGTAGGAGCTGGCCATTGGGGCCGCCTCCTCGGAGGCACCCATCAAGGGAAAGACCAAGGCGCCCAGGGGCGCGGTCAAGGCGCTGAGTACACCCAGAGCCAAAGCCAGCCAGACCCCCTGCCAGAGCAGACGGCGAACCACCTCATGGCGGCCGCTTCCGGTGCGCTGGGCGCTGGTGACTTGGACACTGCTGAGCAGGCCCATGCCGGTGCTCAAGCCCATCCAGCACAACACTCCGGCCAGGCCCACAGCGGCCATTGGTGCGGTGCCGAGCTGGCCCACGAAGAGGGAGTCGGCCGTGGTCATGGCCGTTCTCGAGAGCATCGAGATCATGATGGGCCATGCAAGACCCAGGACGTCGCTGGGGGCGACGGGACGATTCACTGGCAGCGAGCTGCCTTGGTGCGCCGACATGGCACACCTCCAAACATCAAGAAGGACAAAATCAGCGAGGAGACCGCGTGGGCTCCAAGGGCGTCGCTCCGCTAAATCAGGTAGATCCAGCCGGAGAAGGACGGGCAGCCATCAAGGACTTGTGGTTTCCACATCGTGATTCTCCGTTGAAGGGGTTGGCTCACCATGATGCGCACCCAAATCGTGGCCGACTGTTACAGAATGGCAACGAAGGAGATTTGCAATGCGGGTGCTGTTGGTGGGAAATCCAGCCGCTCACTCCGGAAAGGCCGCCGAGCGCATCGCTCACGCCCAGACGGCGATGCAGGCCAGGGGTTGGCATGCCCAGGTTCAAGAGACGCTCCCGGATGGCCGCACCGTGCCCATCTTGGTGGAGCGCCTGCGTGGTGATCCGGTGGACCGCGTGGTCTATCTGGGCGGGGATGGGACCTTTGCCGAGGTCGCCAAGGCGCTGATGTTGGCGGGGGACCCGCCCCCACTGGGCTTGCTTCCCAGCGGCACGGCCAACGACCAAGGCAAGAGCTTTGGCATCTCCTCCAGCCCCTCCAAGTTGGAGTGGAACCTCGACGTCATAGAGGCGGGCCATCTCACGCAGCTGGACGTCGGACGGGTGGGACGCCTGGGCTTGGACGGCCAGGTGGATGGCATGGAGATGGTCTTTCACTCCATCGGCTGGGGCATGCAGCCGGACATCCTCAAGCGCAGGAACACGGACAAAGCGGTGGTCTCAGGGGTGCCCCTGCTGCGTGAGATCTACCGAGACCAAGCGGTCTACGCCGGCGCCACCCTGCAAGAGCTGCTCGCCAGCTGGGTGGAGCCCCATCGCTTCGATGCCCACCTGGTCGTCGATGGCCGAGAGCTCGTCTTGGAGGGCTTGACCGACTTGATCGTGAACGCGACCCCCGTGTACGGGGGCATGTGGGTGCTGGACCGGGACGCGGAGCCCGACGACGGCCGCTTTGAGATCGTCGCGGTACGAGGTCGACGAGAGTGGGCCCAGAAGGGCCTGCGCGACCTCAAGGGCATCACGGCCCTGGATGCCCCGCTGGCCTTCTTTGACCAAGGCCCCAGCGCTGGAATCCAGTGCTCCGAGCTCAAGGTCGAGCTGGTGCGTGTGGGACGCGAACAGGTGCGCTCACAGATCGACGGCGAGGAGTGGCTGGAGGGCACACGCTTCATGCTCTCGGTGCTGGACCAGAAGCTGGCTTTGGTCACGCCCGCCGAGTGGGTGCCGCCCTGGAAGGACTAGGGCGGCCTTGGGCTCAGTCTCCAAACAGCGTCTGGCAGTCCTCCAGGACCTCGGCAGGGTGGGCGCCAAAGTTGAAGCCAGGGTCGTAGCGCAGGAGCTGACGTCCTTGGGCATCGAGCACCACCGTTCGGCGGTCTGCGTTGTTCTGCGACTCGCTGCTGGCAGCTTCGTAGTGCAAGGCCAACTCCCGGCCCAAGTCGCTCCAGAGCTCATACTCAAAGCCCTCTTCGTCCTTGAAGCCTTGGTTGTCGCTGGGGGAGTCAAAGCTCGCGCCGACGATGGTCACGCCCAGTGCATCAAACTGATCTTGGAGGTCGCGGTACCCGCAACCCTCCACGGTTCAGCCGTATGTCCCAGCGGCGGGGTAAAACCAGATCACCGTGGGATGCCCCATCAGGTCGGCTTGGGTGCGGGCGCTGCCGTCACTGGCGAGCACCTTCTCGAAGGAGATTGCCTCCAGCCTGGGGTCCACCTCTTCGCCGTTCAGCCCTGAGGTGTCGAAGGGCCCCGTGTCCACGGCGCTGTCGGTGTCCGCCGGGCTGCTGTCTTGGGGGTCGCTGTCGACGGCGCTGGGGTCGGAGCAGGCCAGAAGGCCTGCGAGCCAGGGAAGTGCAGTGAGCATGGTGTCCTCGCGGGCCTAAGCGGCCAGAGCTGAAATCTTGCAGAGGCGGTATCGTATTGGGCACAGGAGTACCCCATGGCCAACGTGATGGATACCTTTAGGCGTGTGATCGAAGGCGACTTCTCTGAGCGCAGCGAAGAGGAGCGGGAGCAGCACGTTCGGGAGTTGATCCAGGTTGGCTCTGTGTCCGCTGCGGCGGTCTCGGTGCAGCCGGTGCCCCTCCTGGACCTGGTGCTGGTCTCTCCCATTCAGATCGCGATGGTTCAAGCCATCGGTCGGGTGCATGGCCACAAGCTCACCCAGAAGTCCGTGCTGGAAATGCTGAGCACCTTCGGCGCCAGCCTGCTGGCCCAGAACGCGATGATGGCCGCCGCCAAGTTCATCCCGCCTTTTGGCTGGGTGGTCTCCGTGAGCATGGGCTACGCCCTCACCTTCGCCATCGGCGAGGTGGCCAACCACTACTTTGTACATGGACGCGGCGTTGGCCCAGGTGAGCTCAACGACCTCTTCAAGCGCACCTACAAGCAGAAGCGCAGCGAGAAGGAGAACGCCCACAAGGACGATGCCTCGCTCAAGTCCAAGCTCAACCAGCTCAACGAGGCCCGAAAGGCGGGCTTGCTCACCGAGGAGGAGTTCGAGGCCAAGAAGGCCCAGGTGCTCGAGAACTTCTAAGCGCGCTACGCAGCGTCCGGCGGCGGCAGCATCTTCTCGAAGCGCTTGCACTGGTGGGCGACCGAGTTGATGACCTGAAGGTTCACGGCCTCGTCCGTGCACTCCAACACAAAGGCCGCACAGGCCTGCGTGAGGCGCACATAGAGGGGCGAGGTCTTGCGCTCCAGGCAGTTGAGCAGCCCCAGGGCGCCGTTGGCCATGCGCAGGCGCTCTCCGGGCTCCAGCTCAGCGATGTGGGCCTTCATGCGCTTCTTGACCCGCGTATTGGGCTCCAAGGGCTTTACCAAGAGGGCGTCGAAATCCGCCTGATGCTTTGCGCTCAAGCTCAAGGGCTTGTCTCCACCAGCGCCATCAGACCTTTGACTCGTGCACCCGATGCGCAGTGCACCAAGGTCTGCCCCTGGCTTGCGTCCAAGGCGGCCTTGAGCTTGGCGGCGTTCTCGGGCGTCATGTCGCCGCCGCCGCTGACGGGAATGTGCACGTAGTTCATGCCCAGTCCCTGAACGATGTTGGCCTCGTCAAAGGTCATCTCGCCTGCTGTGCGCAGGTTGACCACCGTGTCAAAGCCCAAGCCAGGGGCTTGTTGGAGGAGGCTCTCTGCTGGCTGCCCACCGGTCACCACACGCTCGGAGACCCGGTCGCCGTTCTTAAGCTGGGACTCCAGGCTCGCAGCCGAGGCCACGGTAGGCGCACCTTCGGGAGCGGTGCTTGGGGTGGGGTCGGCGGAGCAGGCAAGGAGTAGAAGAAGCATGGCAGCAGTCTATCGCTGCGCGTCAGGATGGGAAACCACCAGGATCTCACCTGCGGCGGCCCGTCGCAGCACCCGCCGGCTGCCATCGGGCCAGGTCACGATGACCTTGGCTTTGGATTGGCTGCCCAGTCCAAACAGCGCGCGCTGTCCTTGGCTGTGTACGCGGTAGTCGGGGAAGGGGTGAGCGGAGCGGGTCTGGGTGTGGGACTTGGTCTGCACCTGAATCGTCGCATTCAAGCTTTGCTTCCCGTCGGCGTCCAGGGCCACGATCTCCAGCCAGCCGTTGCTTGCGCCGGGGTTCTCCCAGAGCGCTGGTGTGCCCGAGAGAGGACCCATGTACTCGCCGTTGGAGACCAGCAGTTCCGGGTAGCGGTCCCCGTTCAAGTCCACCGGCAACGCAGTGCGTCCATAGATCGGCAGCTCATCGGCCCCAGTGGGCCAAGCGCTTGCCAAGGCGAACTGCCCTTGGCCCAGGTTCTCCAAGAGCTGGTCAGGCTGGTTCTCCCAGAGGCCGGGCAGGGACTCCGTGACCAGGAACAGGTCCAAGTCGCCGTCCAGGTCGGCGTCGAGGGCCAGCACGTCTACGGTCTCCAGGTCTGCGATGGCCGCAGGCAAGGGGGAGGCGGTGAAGGCTCCGGTGCCGTCGTTGAGGTAGAGCACATCACTGACCTCGCCGGCGGGGCGGGTGTCGATGTTGGCGTGCACCAGGGTGGGGGACAGGTCCGGGGCCCCCATGCAGTCGATGCCGATCTGCGTCTTTCCCTCCACGCCCATGGCAGAGAGGTGGACCAAGCGCGCCTCTGGCAGGGTCCAGACCAGCAGGCCTTCCCCCTCGGGCTCCTGGGCCCAGGCTGGGCCCTTGATGTTGACGACCAGTTTCTTCTCGACTCTGCCCTTGGGCGAGGTCAGCTTGGCCGCCTTGCCTTGGAAGGTGCCGTTGGCCTCGATGCGCGCCTTGTCACAGCCTTCGGGCAAGCTCCAGACCAGGTTGTCCACATCGCCAGCCTTGAGCTGAAGTTTGGCCCCCCGGTCTCCTGCTGCGTCCCCAAAGTAGCCGGCCCGTCCCAGCACGATGTCCAGGTCGCCGTCGTTGTCCAAGTCCTCCAGGGCCACGTCCCGAACGCGCTTTGCATCGCTCTGCCAGGGCGCTGGAGTGAAGCGTCCGTCGGGGCCTAGGAGCAGCAGCTCGATCTGGTTGCCCTGCATGCGCAGCAGGTCTTGCCGACCGTCGCCGTTTACGTCACCAAAGAGCCCGCCAAAGGTGCTCTCTGCTCGGTCCAGGCCACGCTCTGGCGCCAGGTCCTTGAAGGCGAAGACGCCGTCTCGCACCTGTACTTCCACCAGCTGGTCCACGCCGGCGGTGCCGAAGCTGGGCAGCCAGATCTCAACCTGCCCGTCGTTGTTTAGGTCGACGCACTGCACACCGCGCATGCGCAGCTCGCTGGTGCCTGGGATGAAGATGCGCTCCCAGCCTTGCTCCTGACGCACCAGGATTCGCGCGCCTGCACCGCCAGCGCCCTTGGCGCCGCCCCAAGCCTGGACCAGGTCCAAGTCTCCGTCGCGGTCCACATCGCAGGGGACCACGGCGTGGCGGTCTCCTTTGATCTGGCCCCAAGGGGTGGTCTCGGAGGCTTGGAAGGCACCCGCTTGCCAGCTCCAGCCCTGCGCGGTCCCGGCGTGGGTCACGCTGTAGAGCTCGGTGCCACCGCCTCCATCCAGAGCGTCCAGGGCCAACATGGACCATGTGGCCATACGAGAGGGCGCGCCCTCCATCGGCTGCCAAGCCGCAGCACCCGCAGCACCCGCAGCACCCGCAGCAGTGGCTGCGCCCATGCCAAGCAGGGAGAGTAGAAGGAGGAGGCTGCGTTTGGGGCTTTGGGTACTCACCTGGAGGACTTAACCCCCAGGCGCAGCCCGCTGCTCCCTACATCGAGGCTTTCAGCTCTTTGCAGGGTGCCGACTTTTCACGGAAGTGCAGGTTCTTCCGGAGGTCTTGAAGGGCAGTCCGGATGCCTTCTTCCACGACGGGGTGATAGAAGGGCATCTCAAGGACTTGGTAGACGGTCAAGCGCTGGGCGATGGCCCAGGCCAGCAGGTGCGCGGTGTGCTCGGTCGCTGGTCCAAACATCTCGGCGCCCAGGAGCTGGCCGTCCTGACAGTCGCCGTAGATGCGCACCCAACCCTTGTTGGTGCCCATGACGCGGGCGCGGCCTTGGCGGCTGTAGTCCACCTCACCGGTGCAGTGTCCGCGGCTCTGGATGGCGGACCAAGACAGACCCACCGTGGCGATCTGCGGGTCGGAGAAGACCACCCCCAGAGGCGTGCGGCGGGGGACCGCTTCAAAGGAAGGGTAGGTCGCCGCGTTCATGCCGGCGATTCGGCCCTCGTCTGCCGCCTCGTGGAGGAGGGGACGGAAGTTGCTCACGTCGCCGGCGATGAAGATGTTGCCGTCGCCGAGCTGGGTGATTCGGGGGTCCACCTTGGGAAGCTTGCGTGGGTCCAGGCCCACGTTCTCCAGGCCCAAGCCCATGACGTTGGGGCGGCGGCCAGCGGCCATCAGCACCAAGTCGTAGACATCCGTGCGGCCGTCGGCCTTGAGCTCAACGCGGCCATCCTCTAAGCGGGTGACCGACTCAAACTTGTGGTCGGAGCGGAAGTCCATCTCCTCGGAGAACACCCGCTCGGCGACCTCGCGTACGACAGGATCACTGATGGGTCCCACGACGCCGCGGATGCCGACGATGGAGGTCCTCACTCCCAAGCGGTGCAGGCTCTGTCCCAGCTCCAACCCGATGACGCCGGTGCCTACGACCAGGACAGACCCGGGCAGGTCTTCCATGTCGAAGAGGCCCTCGTTGTCGATCATGCTCTCGCCCAGGTCCCGGTAGGGGGGCGGCACGAAGGGGCTGGAGCCCGTGGCGATGACGGCGGTCTTGAAGTTGACCAGAGTGTGCTCGTCGACCTGAATCTGGGAGTCGGAGAGGAAGCGCCCGCGGCCCTTGATCAGGCGACCGGCGGCCAGGTGGTCCTCGATGGACTCCAGCACAAAGCCCACGAAGCGGTCGCGCTCGGAGCGGACCCGGGCCATGACAGCCTTGCCGTCGATCTGCACCTCGGGGATGTTCACGCCGAAGGGGGCGGCCGCGTGTGCGGAGTGGGCGCGCTCAGCGGCGGCGATGAGCAGCTTGGAGGGCATGCAGCCCACCCGGGCGCAGGTGGTGCCATAGGGGCCCGGATCGATCATCACGGCGCTCTTGCCTGCCTTCTCGGCGGCGCGTCGTGCATTCAGGCCGGCGGTCCCGGCACCCAGGATCGCAACGTCAACGGTGAGGGTCTTCATGACTACTCTTCGGGGCTCTGGGTGAGGAAGGCCAAGATGTCGGCCAGATCGTCGTCGCTCAAGCGGTCTTCCGGGATGCGTGGCATGCGGTCGTTGGGGTCGTCGACGTCGTCTACATCGACCTTTCGGATGCGCTGCACAAGGGTGCCAGTGTCGATGCTGCTCAGGGAGTACAGGGTGACCGTGCTGCCGTCAGTGCTGTGACAGGAGCCGCAGTACTGGAAGGTCAGGGCCTCGCCCGCGGTCACATCGCCCAGATCGGCGCCGGTCTTGAAGCCGCCTGAACCATCGGAGATCTCCGCGAAGAACGCGTCCTGGGTGTCCCAGGAGGTGAAGCTGTAGTCCAGCTCCGAGGCGGTCTCCGCGCTGTCGTCGGCGTCGCGGTTCTCACGCATGTAGGCCTCCAGGTCGGCGGCCTGTTGCCCGGTCATCTCGGAGCCCGCTGGGAAGTAGGCGCGCACGCAGATCTGCCCCCCGTAGGCGCCGTTGACAGTGGACTCCTCGTTGTCCCAGCCGTGGCTGACCTTCCAGGTCTCGCGGTAGGCCGCGTTCCAGGTGGTGTGGGCCGGGCGGGTAAACACGTCGGAGTCATCGGCCCAGACATCGCCGCTCTCGGCGCTGTGGCAGCTGATGCACGTCAGAGCGTAGGGGCTGGTGTCGGTCCAGTGCTCCGTCTCGTAGATCGTCTCGCCGCGTGCCGCGTCCCCCTCTTCTTCGGCCGTCTGGGCCAGTGGGCTCTGCCACGAATCGATGTCGTAGGCCTTGTCTCCACACGCAAGCAGGCTCAGCAAAAGCATTCGAACTCCAGTGTCTGTGTCCGGAGTGTATGCCTTCGCTGAGCCTGCGGTTACCGCGAGCTTGAAATGGGGCGATCAGCGGAAGCTGATCAGCTCCACGTCGAAGACCAAGGTGCCCTGTGGGGCGCCTGCGACGCCCTTGTAGGCCAGCTCTTCGGGGATCCAGAAACGGCTCTTCTCGCCTGCGACCATGAGCTGCAAGGCCTCGGTCCAGCCAGGAATCACACGGTTGAGGGGGAAGGAGATGCTCTCGCCGCGCAGGATGCTGCTGTCGAAGAGCTCCCCGTCGGTGGTCCAGCCGCTGTAGTGCACGGTCACGGTGCTGGTGGCGGTGGGGCGGGTTCCGCCGCTTCCGGCCTGCAGCACACGGTAGGCCAAGCCGCTGTTGGTGCTGTTGGCGCTCGCCGGTGCAGCCGCCACATCTTCAGGGGTGGCGGGGGGCTCTGGCGCGGCCTGCATCTCGAGCAGCTCCACGTCGAAGACCAGCATGCCGTGGGGACGGCCAGGGCGACCCTGGTAGGCCAGATCCATGGGGATCCAGAAGCGGGCCTTCTGGCCGGGGGTGATGTACTGCAGGCCTTCGGTCCAGCCGGCGATCACACCGTTGAGGGGGAAGTTGGCAGGCTCGCCACGCAGGATGCTGGAGTCGAACATCTGGCCATCGGTGGTCCAGCCGGTGTAGTGCACCGTCACGTTGTCGCGGGGACCAGGGTTGTTGCCGGAGTCCAGTCCCTCCAGGACCTTCCAGGCCAGGCCGCTCTCGGAGCGTTGGGCGTCTGCAGGGGGGGCGGCGACATCGGAAGGGGCTTCGATCACGGGAACTCCAAGTTCTGGGACCTGTCGGCTAACCGAGCGGCATCGAGGGATCACCTTCCTGGGGTCAGGGTGTAGGATCGCGCCCCGAGGTGTCCATGCTCTTGCTCCCGCTGCTGCTCGCTGTCTCTCCTGCCTTCGCCGAAGACGAGGTGGTTCCTTCGGAGATCTCCCAGGAGGCGCCTGAGCAGGAGGCCGAAGAGTGGGAGCGTGAGGGGTGGGGCTGGGGCGGTCTTCCCGCGGTGGCCTACAACTCCGACGACGGCCTGGGCGGCGGTGTGGTGGGCAACATCTACCGCTACGACGGCATGACCGCGCCCTACAAGATGGAGATCTACTTCCTGTTTTATGTCACCACCAAGCAGGTACACACGCACCGCGTTCAGGTGGACCTGTTGGAGGTGGGCGGCTTGCCCTTGCGCCTGACGACGCGGGCGGAGTTCTCCCTGACGCGCTCCGGAAACTACTGCGGGCTCTCGGTGCCTGGTGACTGCTCCATCCCACAGCGCGACGCCCTGCTCGAGGACTCCGGTCTCAGCGGTCAGGATCTCGAGGACGCCGAAGCACGCTTCTACAAGACCCGCTTCAAGACCCCGCTCTTCTTCATGAACGCACGCTACGCCCTCAAGAAGGGGCCCCCCAAGCTGGAGGCCTTCGGCACGATCTTCGGTCAGTACATTCTGCCCGGCGACTTCCAGGAGAGCACGCCCTGGCCCAACAGCCTGTACGAGATGGACAATCCGGGCGGAGAGAAGGGCTTGGACTCGATGTTGCAAGCCGGTTTGATGCTGGACAACCGCGACAATGAGCCGGCTCCGACCCATGGCTACTGGATCGAAGGCAGCCTGCGTACCAGCGTCCCTGGAATCTCTGACTGGGACTACTGGGGATTCAACGCCACTCTGCGCGGCTATCAGCCCCTGGGCACCAACAAGGTGGTCTTGGCCGACCGCCTCGTCGCAGACGGTGTCTTTGGAGATCAGCCGACGATGGGCCTCTCCCGGGCGGGCGGCGCGACCATCTACGAGATGTACGGTGGCGCCCGCGCTGGCCGTGGAACCCGACTGCGCCGGGTGATTGGCAAGGCCCGCTTCATGAACCAGACCGAGGTCCGGGCCACCGTGTGGTCCCCAACTGTGAAGGGCGTGGACATCGACATCACGCCCTTGGCCTTTGTGGACGCCGCCTACTTCGCCAGCGAGTGGTCCGATCTGGGCACCGGAGAGAACGAGGCCTTCATGTACGGGACTGGCGGCGGGCTGCGCTTGGCCTTCAACACCAACTTCATCATCCGCGCGGATGTTGGTGTCTCCCCGCTGGAAGACTGGTCCCCCAGCGTCTACATCGACGTCTACAACCTCTTCTAGATGCCGCAGCTTCACCAGCGTTGGCACCTGCCACTGCTGTTGCTGGCGACGGTGTTGGTGTTCTCGACGGGCTTGTTGAACCCAGCCTTCGTCTACGACGACGCACTGCTGCTGGTGGACAACCCCGCGATGACCTCGCTGGCGGGGGTGCTCTCGGGTGACCTGTGGGCCGGGGTGCCCGATGCCGGCAGTCAACGCGCCTACTACCGACCTGGCGTGCTCTTCTCCTTCTTCCTGGACCGGGCCTTCTTTGGGGAGGCGGCCTTTGGATTTCGACTGCACTCCCTGTTGCTTCACCTGCTCGCGGTGACTCTGCTCTGGAGCCTGGGCAAGCACTGGCGTCTCCCAAACGAGGCCTTGTTGGCTGGCGTGGGGCTCTTCGCCATTCACCCCGCCCAGGTCGAAGCGGTGGTCTTTGTCGCCGGTCGCAACGACGTCCAGGCGCTCTGCGCGCTGCTTGGGGCTCTCTTGCTGATGCGGGTCCCGACCCTGGGTCGTCTGGTCGCTGCCGGCGCGCTCATCGCGCTGGGAACACTGTGTAAGGAGAGCCTTGTTTTGGCTCCCCTGGCCTACATGGCCAGCAGCAAAGCCCAGGATCAAGGATGGGGAAAGGCTGAGGGGTACCTTGCCATCTTGGCCGGGCTGCTGCTCGCGCTCTTGGCCCGCATCTTCGCCGGAGTGGGCTTTCCGGAGGGGGCGCTTGATCCCTCGGTTTTGCCCGACGCCTGGGGCGCATGGTCCCGCAGCCTGCTCTGGCCCGTGGACTTGGCTCCAGGGGCGCATGTTGGCTTTGATCCCACGCCCTGGCTGCCGGCACTGGGTGGACTGGTGCTGGTGGCTCTGGTGGCTTGGGGCGGGGGAGGCTGGGGTCTTCTCCTGGGCGCAGCTTTGCTCGTTCCGGCGCTGGGTGGCGTTGGGGCCACAGGGCTGGTGGGAGACCGCTATCTGTACGGCGCGCTCGCTGGGCTGGGGCTGGGACTGGCCGCCGTGGTGCGCCAAGTGCCCCTGTTGGAGAAGCCAGCCATGGCCTTGCCGATGCTGGGTTTGCTGACCATTCCGACGGCGGCCAACTGGGACAGCGACCCGATTCTCTGGTCTCAAGCGGTGCTGACGCACCCCAACCCCTACACACAAGGCGCCTACGCCAAGGCGCTCTACGACGCTGGGAATCCTGCGGGAGCCCTGGCCCAGGCGCGCCTGGCGACTTCAGGGCCGGTGAACGCGCACAGCTGCTACAACGTGGTCCCTTGGACCCTGGACTTGGAGGGGCCCCAGAGTGCGGTCGCCACAGGCCAGCGGGCGCTTGAGGCCGGCTGCGCCCCCTCGCCGGAGCTGGTCTGCCCCTTGGCCCTCTCCAAGGTCCTGGTCGGGGACTGGGGCGAGGCGCTGGCGCTGGCATCCGGGGTGGAGTCCGATCCAACGGGCCTGTGCGTTGTGGTGCGGGCTGCAGAGGCCCTGCGCCGAGAGGACGAGGCTGCTTTTGCGGCAGAAGCCAAGCCTGGCGCCTCCCTGGAAGAGCTGCGTGGCCAAGCCGAGTGGCTCATTCAGCGCGCCGGGGGTTAGTCCAGCGCCATGGAAGGCACCCTTTACTTGAACCCCGCGCGCCAGCAGTTTTACCTGGTGCCCCCCGATGAGCCCCTGAGCGAGGGGGTCTACTTCGTGATCCAGGTGGCAGCAGCGGGTGGCTCGCGCTGGCCTGCGTCCCGGGAAGTCTCACGAACGGCCATCGAGCCCTTCGCCATTGAGCAGGAACAAGCCCGGGAGATCATTGGCGCGCGCTTGGGTGACGCTGCTGGCGGAGCCCGCAAGGCCTTTGAGGGCGTGCTCGAGGATGCCCAGCGCATCGCCGAGGACCGGGAGCTCCCAGGTGGCAGCGCGGTCCGCACCTTGGCGGGTCGGCTCAGCGGCATGTTGGCCACACCTCAGGTGGAGAAGGGCTTGAGTCTGCTGGGCAACACCCTGCTGGACTTGGCCGACACCATGCGGGAGCGACGGGGCGGTCCAGGCGAGCAGACCTCGGAGACGGACCCCATTCAGAGAGAGTCAGAGCTGGTGCTCTGTCCCTTCTGCTTGAGCGAGGTCGACGACCAAGACGACGTCTGCGAGACCTGCAGCGAGGACCTCACGCAGCGGGACCCCTTTGTGATGACCGCAGCCGAGTATGCAGCGGAGCCCTGGAAGCACTGCCTCCATTGCGAGGAAGATATGCTGCGTCTGGCCACGGTCTGCGCCAGCTGCAAGCGCCCGGTCTAAGCCCCGTAGCTCTTGAGCAGGCGGGTGAAGGCGGCCTTGGCCATCGACGCCGCTTGGTCGGACTCGATCAGGCGCTTTCGACAGTGGTAGCTGAGCATCAGTCCGTGAAGTTCGAAGGCGAACTGCCTCGGAGAGGTCTCTGGGGCCAAGTCTCCGTGCTCCACCGCCAAGGAGACCGCCCGCTCCAAAGTGGCTACCCAGTTGCTGGAAGCGGCCCGGACTTGATCCCGCACCGGTCCGGGGCGATCATCAAATTCGGTGGCGGTCGCGACGAAGAGGCAGCCGCCGTCGGACTGGCCGGCCCAATCCAGCCAGTTCTCCAGGAGGGCTCGCAGGCGGGCGAGGGGACGTTTGTGGGCGACAGCAGGTTGCACCACTCGCTCGATGAAGCGGGAGTGGCAGGCGTTCAGGACTTCGGTCTGCAGCCCCTGCTTGCTGCCGAAGTGGCCGAACAAGCCGGACTTGCTCAGCCCCACAGACTTGGCCAAGCTGCCGATGCTGAGGCCGTCCAAGCCCGCCTGTGCCGCCTGTTCAATGGCGACGGCGACGATCTCTTCGTGGCTGAGTGGGCGGAGTTGGGCTTGTGTCATGCGCGGTAGATACGAATTGGCCCCGCATCTATTCAGCCAACTCTTCCACTTCTGGCAAGCGGCCTTCGCCAGGGTCCTCTCGCCGCTCAATCATGGTGAACTCCACGCGGCGGTTGATGCTCTCGGCGTTGGGGTCACCGTGGTCCACCAGGGGCACGTCATAGCCGTAGCCTTGGGCCGCCATTCGCTCCCTTGAAACGCCGGCATCGATGAGGTAGCGCATCACCGCTTGGGCTCGGTCCTCGGAGAGTCGGTAGTTAACTTCCTGGGTGCCGTGGTCGTTGGTGTGGCCCTCGATGAGCACCATCTCGTCGGTCTGTTCCATGAGGATCGTGGCGACTTCGTCCAGGACAGGCTGGCTCTTGCGCAGAATCTTGGCGCTGCCTTCGCGGAAGAAGATGCTCTGGGTGAGCACAATCTTGTCTCCGGCCAGCTCCGCCAAGTGCGGGCAGCCGTCGGAGTAGCGGGGGTCTTGCTCCGGGTAGATGGGCTCCTCGGGACAGGCGTCCTTCTCAAAGGTCACGCCGTCTTGGTCGCCGTCCAGCTCGGGACAGCCGTCTTCGTCCTCAAAGGTGTCGAAGGTCTCCGCTTGGTCTGGGCAGGCGTCATCCACGTCCTTGATTCCGTCACCGTCCCGGTCTGCGTCTGGGTCAATCTCCGGGCCCACATGGTGAACCAGCACGCTGGTGGCGGGTTGAGGCCGCTGCTGCCAGCCCACGCCTACGACGATGCGGCTGGTGGCGGAGCCGGGGGCCGTGTTCAGTCCGGCGCCTACGCCCGCGGTGGCCCAGAGGCCCCCGTCCAGGTTGATGCGCGCGGTGGCCATGGCCTCGACGGGCCAGGTCTTGAAACCGGTGGACCCTTGGCTGGCCAACTCCAAGCCTAGGGCGACGTCTGGATTCAGCATCATGTGCGCTCCAAGCCCCATCAAGGGACCGGCGCCGGCCTGCAGGTTGCGTTCTGGCTCGAAGCGTCCCACCCGCGCCCCCACGTTCGCGACCCAGCCGAAGCGGCCCAGCTCCTGGTTGACGGCGATGACGCCGCCTGCGGACAGGCCAGGGTTGCCGACCATGCGGTCTTGGTTGCCGGTTGGCAGCCAGACACTGGGGGCGATGGCCACACCGGGACGAATGCCGGCCGCGGGAAGGGCCGGGATTACTGCGCCGAAGCGGGCATCGCCCAGTGCGGCGAAGGCTCCTTGGGCAGGTCCCACGCCATAGAGGTGCACAGGAAGGGTGGCCTCCAAGCGCAGGTAGCGCATCGGCGCGCCGCTCACGACCACGTTGGCGGTGGCCAGGTTCGCCAGGACCGGAGCCCTGCCGTTGGGGAAGACCTCCACCAGGGGACGCACGGCGTTGTCGGCGATGATCGCCACGTCGTACTCACCAGCCAGGGGCTGGGACGGAGTCAGCAAACGCGTTGAGGCGCGCAGGTCACCCGTGGTGCCCAGAATTTGGTAGCCGTGGGCGTCTACACCGGCCGCCTGCGTCGACTTGGGGGCAAGGACCAAGCCGAGGGCCAGGATGCAGGCCAGGACCAGTCCTGTGGCCTTGGGGGAGTTCTTCCTCCGGCGTCTGCGACTGATCAGTGGCAGGCCGAAGAGCAGGCCCATCCAGCGCAGGTCTCCGCCACCGCATCCGCCGCCGGCCAAGTCTCCGGTGTAGTCCACAAAGTCTGGGACCCCATCAAAGTCCCGGTCCTCGATGCCTTCTTCGGCGTCGGGGTAGCCGTCGTTGTCGGAGTCCAAGTCTCTGGAGTTGGGCAAGCCGTCCCCGTCCACGTCGAAGTTGCGCACCCCGTCCCCGTCCACGTCTTGGGTGTTCTCCTTGAGGCTGGGGATACCGTCGCCGTCGTCGTCCTCGTCAAAGACGTCCAGGATGCCGTCCAGGTCGGTGTCGAAGGGCTCGGCCCAGCTCGGGCCAATCTCCCAACCGTCGGGCATGCCGTCGGCGTCCATGTCTTCGTTCAGGGGGTCACTGCCGACCTGCCACTCGGCCCAGTCGATGGCCCCGTCCTTGTCCCGGTCGGCGTCCTCGGTCCAGCCATCGCAGTCGTCGTCCAGGTGATTGCGCAGCTCTTCAGCGCCCGGGTAGGCCTCGGGCCGGTAGTCATCGCAGTCCTCGCCGCCAAAGGCGTCGCTCTGGAAGCCGTCTGCGTCGCGGTCGAAGTCGTCGTCACCGGCGCAGTCTTGGTCCTTGCCGTCGTACCAGGTCTCCCAGCTCCCAGGGAAGCTTGTGGCGTCTGAGTCGTCGCAGTCGGTGCCGCCATGGGCGTCGCTCTGCCAGGTGTCCTTGTCCGCGTCGTAGTCGTCGTCCTGCGCGCAGTCCTGGTCCACGCCGTCGTACCAGATCTCAGGCGCCAGGGGGTGGATGCTGGGATCCTGGTCATCACAGTCGCCGCCGCCGGCAAAGTCGGCCTCGAAGCCGTCGCGGTCCGCGTCGTAGTCCGGGGCCCCATCGCAGTCTTGGTCCACGCCGTCGTAGGGGGTGTCTGCAGCGCCAGGGTTGATGCTGGCGTCGGTGTCGACACAGTCCAAGCCGCCTGCTGCACGCCCATCCCAGCCATCGCCGTCCACATCGGTCAAGTCGCTGCCGTCGCAGTCCTGGTCCATCCCGTCGTAGGGCACCTCGGTCGCCACGGGGTTGATGCGTGGGTCCTGGTCGAAGCAGTCCTGTCCGCCGTGGAAGTCGGCGTCGTAGCCGTCATAGTCCGCGTCGTAGTCCGAGAGGGCATCGCAGTTCTGGTCCACATCGTCGTACCAGATCTCGATGCGAGAGGGGTTGATCGCTGGGTCCTCATCGTCGCAGTCGCTGCCGCTGTAGCGGGCATCGTCAAACAGGTCGGCGTCCGCGTCGTAGTCCGAGGCGCCATCGCAGTCTTGGTCGACCCCGTCGTACCAGAGCTCCGTGGCCCCAGGGAAGACCGCCTGGTTCTCGTCGTCGCAATCATCTACGTCGCCGTCAAAGCCGTCTCCGTCCACGTCGGTCAGATCGTAGCCATCGCAGTCTTGATCCACGCCGTCGTAGGGGGTCTCGGTGGCCCCTGGGTAGATGCTCGCGTCGTCGTCGTCGCAGTCCTGGGTGTCGTACCAGCCGTCCCCATCCGTGTCGGCGACCGCTGCGTACTCTCCGCCATACACGCCGATGTCGGAGCGGCTTCCGTCTACGTCAAAGCGTGTGGGGTCGCCGGTGTCCAGGCAGAGGGAGGTGGGGTTGAGGTGCAGATCGTCGTTGCTCCAGTTCCCGTCGGCGGTCCAGGCCACCAGGTCCGGGTCGGTCGCGGGCAGGTTTCCAGCAGTGCTGGTGTCCAGGCCAAAGCTGTTGGCGTCGTCCTGGGTGACGTTGTCCTTGAAGGCGTTGTAGGAGAAGGCGCTGGCGCCGGTTCCGTCCTCGTAGATGGCACCCCCGCGGGAGGCCTGAACGAAGAGGTTGTTGACGACCTCTGCGCTGCCGGAGGCGATGCGGAGGTGTCCACCCGCGCTGGTCTTGGCCTTGTTCGCCATAAAGGCGTTGTTGACGATCTCGGTGTCCGCTCCGCCGCTCACGTAGAGCCCGCCGCCCTGTGCTGCATCATTCTCGGCGAAGCTGTTGTTGGTCCAGGAGGCCGTATCGGTGGTGTCTTGTTCCAGGGCTCCACCGCCCTGGTCCGTCGCCGTGTTGTAGAAAAACAGGGTCTGTCGCACCGCCAGCGAGGCCACCTCGTTCAACCAGAGACCAGCGCCGTCCTGTGCCGTGTTCTTGCGCACATCGCAGGCCAACAGGCTGACCTCGTCTGCGCCGTCGATGTAGAGACCACCGCCCTCGTCTTTTGCGCTGTTCTTGCGCAGCTCGACGTTGCTCAGGGAGAAGTCAGCACCTGTCCCATCGGCTGCGATTCCACCCCCATCCCCACCTGCGCTGTTGGAGGTGAAGCTCAGGTCCACACCCGCCAGAGCCACCGCGCCGCTGAGGTAGACCGCGCCGCCGTCGGTTCCCGCAGTGTTGGAGTCAAAGGACGCCCCGTCCATCTCCAGGGTTCCGCTGCCACCGTCCACATAGATCGCGCCGCCGGCGCCGCCGGCGAGCTGGTTGATGAAGCTGGTGTCTTCCAAGCTGATGCCGTCGACCAGATAGAGCGCACCGCCCTCTCCGCTCGCCTCATTGCCGTCGAAGACGCTCTCGTCGTCGCTGAAGTCGGTTCCCGAGACCGCGTACACCGCGCCGCCGTCGCTGCCCGCCACATTGGAGTCAAAGGAGCAGCCAAAGCAGTCCGCGGTCGCGGCACCTTCCAGGTACAAGGCGCCGCCTTGCTTGTCTGACTCCCCGCCGCTCAGAGTGACGCCGTCCATGCTGAGGGTGGCGGCGTCCAGGAAAATGTGCGCGCCACGGCCGGCCCCATTGTCCGAGAACTCCGTGCCAGTGAAGTCCAGCTGGGAGCCGCTGTCGGCGTAGATCCCGCCGCCATCTGAACGCGTAGAGACGTTGTCCTGGCAGTCGGTGATCGCCCCGTCAATCCAGGTGATCTGGCTGTAGTCCTCGATGTACAGGCCAGTCCCGTAGCTGTCGTTCCGAGCCCCATCGATCTCCACGTCGATGGCGGAGAGCACCACGGAATTCAGGTACATGCCCGCTCCTCGGCGCAGCGCCGAGGCATCGTTGATGCTGACCGTATCCAGGATCAGCGTGCTGCTGTCGGCGTAGATCCCGCCGCCCTGTCCCCCGGCATCTGGGCTGTCCAAGGTGACCTGGGTCAAGGTGACCTCGGCGCCGCCCACGATGTAGAAACCTGCTCCCCAAATCGCGGCCGGTGCGTCCGCTTCGATGTCGGTGAAGGAGGGACTGCCTCCGTCCACATAGGCGACCCCGCCTTTGAGTGAGCCCACGTCCAAGTTCTCCAGCTCGATCCCGGAGATGCTCGGGCTTCCGCCTTCGATGTAAAAGCCACGGGCCGCGCCGGCGTCGATGAGCAGGTCTTGCACGCTGCCCGCCTCGCCGTCGTCGAAGCGGAAGGCAAAGGCCCCGGTCGGTTCGATGATGGTGCTGGACCCGGAGCCGATGATCTCCAGGTCTTTGCCGGCCAAATCGACGGACTCCACGTAGGTGCCAGCGTCGACAAGGATGGTGTCCCCGTCGCTGGCAGCAGCGATCGCAGAGCCGATGCTGCTGTAGCTGGCTGTGGCGCCTACGTTGAGGGTTGCAGCGCTCGCGGCGATGGGCAGAAGAAGAAGAAGCATGGCTTCCGCATCGGACGCCGGGGCTCACCCTTTACAGGGAAGCGCTCATCCCTCAGAGATCGACGATCAGATCGTCTCCGAATGCCCGCACGATGGAGCCGCGCAGCCTCTCTTTGATGCTCTTCTCCATCTGACCCACGCGCTGCTTGGAGACCCCAAAGTCATCGCCCAGAGCGGAGAGTGGCTCGGGGTCGTCGGTCATGAGACGGCGCTGCCAGATGTCCAACTCCCGGCCTTCCAGCTCGCTGCCGAAGCGCTGCAGGTGATCCTGGAGCAGGCTACCGATCTCGGATCGGGCGGCGTTGCTCTCGGGGCTGGGCCGAGCGGGCTCGCTCACCGTCTCGGACAAGCTGCGGCCCTCGGCGCCGACCGGAGCATCCAAGTTCAGAATGGGGCTGTCCAGGTGGCCTGCAATCAGGGCAATCTCTTCTTCTGGAATGCCGGTTCTCTCCGCGATGCGAGCGGTCGAGGGGTCAATGCCCTGGGAGCTGAGCTCTTGCCGCTCCTTCTGGAGTTGGAAGAACATGCGCCGACCCGCGCGGCTCCCGCCCACGCGAATCAAGGACCAGTTGTCCAGGAGAAAGCGCAGGATCATGGCCCGGATCCAGTAGCGGGCGTAGGTGGAGAAGCGCACGCTGCGGTAGGGGTCGTAGCGCTGTAGCGCCTCGATCAGGCCGACGTTTCCTTCTTGGACCAGGTCCAGCAGGTTCGTCCACTGGCGCTGGAAGGTGTAGGCGACCTTGACGACCAGGCGAAGGTGGCTGCCAATGAGCCGGTCGCGTGCGACGGGATCGCCGTTCTCGTGCCACTTGGTGGCGAACTCGTGTTCCTCCTCTTCGGTGAGGAGGGGGGTGGATCGGACCTGGCGGAGGTAGTTCTGCCAGGGATCACCGCCGCTGCGTCGTGCAGGGAGCTGCTTCTTGACCGGAACGAGGGCGTTCTGGCTTTGATCGAGCGCACTACTCATCGATTGGGTCCCTTCAGGCTGCAATATCGTCGCGTTTTGGGTCCTGACCCTGTGCGGTCAGGTAGGAGGAGCGGGTCCCCATCAGCTTGTCGAACCACTCACCCGTCACGCACCAGTTGGCGTCTTGGTTCGGGGCCATGTGGTGGTCATAGTGCCAAGGCAGGTGCTGCTTGCACCACGCCACGTCTACGTGACTGCGGTGATGCAGGTAGATGTAACGGGCTCCGTGCACCACGAGGACCAAAAAGGCGGGCCAAGAGAGCAGCGCCAAGGGCAAGTGGAGCAAGGTCGCGCACACGATTCCGCCGAACTCTCTGGTTCGAGGGCTCCAGCGCAGTCCGGACTCGAGGTAGTCCGGGTCCGCCATGTTGGCCCGTCGGCACGCGCCGTGGTGCTCAACGTAGTGGAAAGCGAAGGGTGAGCCACGCTTTTTGCCGAGCCCATGGAAGAGGAAGCGGTGTACGCCCCACTCCATGGCGGTGGCGTACAAGTAGGCGAGAACCATGGCTACGGCGTGCACAAGGACGGCCAATCGAACCTCCTGCTGCCAGAACGGTAAGACAAATGTCGTGTGCGTCAAGCGATTCGAGCACAATGCCTGATCAGGAAGCGATTGGGGGCCTGATCAGCATTGTAGGCGATCAGGCTCAGCCCTCGGCGTACACGATGTAGCCGCCGACCTTGGCAGCCTTTTTGTGCCATGCGACCCACTCATCGACCCAAGTCTGCTGACCTGGGCTGGCCTTGTGGCGCTTGGGAATCACACCACCGACCTGCTCTGCGATGAGCTTGCACTCCTCGGGGGTCACCACCCAGTGGCTGCCCTCCAGGTACTTCCAGCCGGCAGCCTGCAAGGAGCCCGGCCAGTCGGTGCGGTCTCCCTCGGAGAGACGCAGCCAGTTGGTCTCCCAAGCCTCGTACTGCTCGTCCTCTGGCTCGGGGACCGCGTCCAAGCCAGCACGGCGAGCAGCTCGCCTGTCCCAGCGGGTCAGGTCCTTGCCCTTGGCGTAGCGGTCGATGAGACCGATCTCGATCATGCGCCAGACCATGTACCGGAAGGCCTTTGGCTTGACCAAGAAGCTGGCCTCGTCGTCGAGGGTGACCAGCTCCAGGGTGCGATCCGGCAAGGGCTGGACCGACTCGGTCGCCTTGTGGACTTCGTCGTAGCCACCGCGGATCTTCTGGCGAATCAGGCGGTCGTACTCCTGTTCGGCAACCATGAAGTCCTTGCAGATCTTCTTCTTCTGCTTGCCCTCGGACCCGATCTTGCCCCAGTGGGTGACCAGGACCTCTCGCTCACGGGCGATGGCCCAAAACTTGGCAGCGTTCTTCTCGATCAACTCGAAGCGGCGCACGCGCTCTCCCGGACTCGACGTTGTGACCCGGCCGTGTTCGGTCAGGTGCACGCGGTCTGAGAGACCCGAGCAGCCCGGCCAAGGGCCGCGTCTAGGGGGTGCTCTTTAGCCGGTCTTCGGCCCAAGGCAAGTTCCCGAAGCCGCTAAGTACGCCAGATACCCAACGCCAAGGCGGGAACGACCCATACGGCCTCCACCACAATGCCCCCAGAGAGCTTGGATGCTCCCGCCCGTCGCTCGGTAAACACTATGGGATATTCGTGGATCGTCGAGCCTTCTCGGTGGGCGCGTAGCGTGAGCTCGACCTGGAAGGCGTATCCCTCGGAGCGAATTGGCCGGCGCAGGACTCTGCTCAGCGTCTCTGCCCTCCAGGCCTTGAATCCTCCAGTGAGGTCACGTTGGGGCAGACGCAGCCAGGTGCGTGCCCACAGGCTGCCTCCCCGAGAGAGCAAGCGGCGCTTCCTAGGCCAGTTGACCGTCCCTCCGCCGGGCACATAGCGGCTGCCCAGCACGAGATCGGCGTCTTGGGCAAGTAGGCCTGGGACCGCCAGCGGGTCGTGAGAGAGGTCTGCGTCCATCTGGACCACGCGGGTGGCTCCTTGAGCCAAGGCGTGGGCAAAGCCAGCGAGGTAAGCGCTGGCCAGACCAGCCTGGCCTTGTCGTTGGATGAGGTGTACCCCTGGATCTTGGGCCGAGAACTCCCGAACCAGGTCGGCGGTTCCGTCCGGAGAGCTGTCATCGACCACCAAGACCTGGGGTGGATCCGAGAGCCCGCGGAGGCCCTGGAGCAAGGGCAGGATGCAGGCCGCTTCGTTGTAGGTCGGGGTGACCACCCAGGTGGACATGGAGGCGGACTAACGTACTATCCACCCATGTGGATCTTCCTGATGGCCTGTGTTCAAGAGGCCCCCCCTGTCCCGTCGCAGGCCATTCAGGCCGTCCCAATGGCCGAGCTCCAGGCCCAAGCTCCTCAGCAGGCCCTCGTGCTGGAGCCCGGCGTGGTTCGCATAGACGGGCACCTGAGCGCGCCGTGTTCTGGTCAGGTGCGCGTCGATGTGCTTCCTGCCCAAGACGCACCTCAACCCTTGACCACGCTGGCCCTCTGGCCAGGTGCCGAGCGCTTCCAGATTCTGGCCCCAGGTGACCAGGCGCTCTGGGTCACGGCGGTGTGTGATGGCAACCTGGACGGCCTGCTGGATACCCGGAATGACCAGGTGACGGAGCTTCGGTCCTTGGGTAGCCCTCAGGCCGGGCAGGTCGTGCCTGTGGCGCTCACCTGGTTGACGCCCTAACGCACGAAAGGCCCCTCCCGGATGGGAGAGGCCCTTAGGCGATGTCGGCGAAGTCCGTGGGCTTTAGTAGTCGACGCGCACGACACCAAAGGCCTGCTCGCCCTCGTCGGAGAAGTCCGGCGTGGTGATCATTCCTTCCTGGTCCAGGTCCACCTGGAGGGTGTTGTTGCCACCCTCGATGTACGAGGCCGTGAGCAAGCTCCAGTTGCTGACCACAAAGCTGTTCGGGTAGTTCACCGTGTCTGAGACCACCCCTGGACCGTTGCAGGTGCAGTTCGAGGTCTCGCCGATGGCCTCTGTTCCAGCGCTCCCGTTGAAGTCGATGGTCCGGTCGTAGTCGGCGACGGCGTTGTTGTCCTCGCAGTCTGAGAACCAGTTGAACTCCACACTGACCGAGGCCGGAATGTGGGAGCCATCGTCGGGGTAGAGGTCGGTCCAGCTGAAGTAGACGCTCTCGTTGGAGTAGCGGAAGCGGTCGCCATCGCTGCACTCGTCGCTGGCGCTGGTCGCGACCGTAAAGTCGGCAGCGGTCAGTACGTAGGTCGTGCTGTCGGGCAAGACCTCGTCGTCGTCGCTGGACTCAGTGTCCAGGCCGTTGCCGGTGGTTGTTGCCACACAGCGAATCTGGTCGCCTGCTTCCAAGTCGCCTGCAGCAATGGACGGGCCGATGGTTCCAGCAGCGGTAGCCACGGTCAGGGCCGAGATCGCTCCGCTGACGGTGCGGCTGTGGGTGAGTTCCCAGGCGGTGCTCAGCGTGTCCCCGTCAACGTCGCTGGGCAGCTCGGAGTTCGAGAAGGTGCAGTTGGCACCGTGGAGGCCAACGATGGGAGAGACCGGAGTCAGCTGAACGGCTGGAACCACCGGTGGGGAGTCTTGGACCGTGATTGGACCGTGGACCACCGGCGTGGAGGTCGAGCCGTGGCCCGAGAGCGAGGACACTGTGTAGCCGTCGTCCAAGAAGACGGTCACTTGCACCACGTCGTCTCGGGTGAAGGCGCCGCTGAGGGTCGCGCCAGTGAAGGAGCTGGAACCAACGACCCAAGCGTAGTCCGCCGTGTAGCTGTCGCCGTCCGCGTCCTCTGCCAAGATGTTCAGAGAGGCTTCGCTGTCGGCGTAGAGCGTGGCAGGAGAGACGCCGGAGCTGCTGATCTCTGGCGGGCTGTTGTGAATGAACTCGGTGACCGAGACCATGGTCACGCCCTTGGCGGTGTCCTCTGCGGTGACCTCGACCGTGACCGTGTCTCCCCGAACGTATCCAGCCAGAGAGAGGTCCAGAGCAGGAGAAGAGCGGTCGCTGACGGTCATTGCTGTGCCGTTGACCATCCAGCTGTACAAGATGCTGGCGACGGTGTGTCCGTCCAGGTCTGTGGCTGTGACGCTCGCGAAGACGTCCTGGTCGGAGCGTGGCACCAAGCCGGTGCTGGTGGTGCCGTCTTCGGTGCCGGTCAGGGTGACGGTGACCAGCGGGGGCGAGTTGCCGACAGCGACGGACTCGGACTCCACACCGACGCCGTAGCTCGTGCCGTCGAAAGGCTCGACGGTGCAGGTGATCACGTTTCCGAAGATGTACTGGTTGGTGTCGAAGTCCTCGTCCGCGTAGGTGCCACCACTGCTTCCGGTCACCTTCCAGGTGACTCGGTAGTTGGGGTCCTCCAGGTCTCCGGGGTCTGCGTCAGACCAGAGCGCCGGATCGTAGGTGCACGTAGGCTTGTCCAGACGGTCGATGGGGTCGCTCAGGTCGACGGTCGGGCTGCCATCGCCGGGCTCGATAAGCTCCGGGGGACTGTTGACGGTCACGACGCTCAGGACCCGGGGGTCTGAGTCTTCGCCGTCGTTGGCGGTGAGCACCACCTCGATGGTCTGCTCTTTGGAGAAGAGCTCGGAGCTGAGGTGGGCCTCCCAGCTCTCCGTCCCGGAGATGCCTGTGTCCTGGGTGACTTCCGCGTCGAGCACTTCGGTGAAGAGCTCCGTGCGCACCTCGCCCAGGCTGTCGGTCTCGACCAGGTTCCAGAGGACCGTCACGGTCATGGGGTCATCCTCCTCGTCCGAGAAGGCCGCGGTGACGGTCAGGTCGTCGAGGGTGGTCGGCTCGCTCGGGGACAAACTGATGGCCGTCACTTCCGGCTTGGCATTGCCGATGGTGACCTCGGCGGTCGCAGCCTCGCCGTCCTCGGTGTCGTAAGGCACGGCTGTGACCAGCCAGACTTCGTCCGAGCGGGTCTCTTCAGCCGAGAGGCTTGCGCCCTCGAACTCGGTGCTCGTGCCGCTGCCCTTGCGGGTCCAGACGTAGTTGAAGCGAACGGTGTCTCCGTCCGCGTCCTCGCCCGTTGCGGTCGCAATCAGGCTGTCGTGAGACTTTGGGTCCTCGGGCAGGATGCTGACGGTGGCTGTGGGAGGCGTGTTTCGCACGGTGACGGAGCGGCTGGTCTCCGGGCCCATGTCGCAACGCGCCTCGTTGTCGTCGGCCTCGTCTCGGCGGTGCCGGTCCACCGGGCGGACCGTGACGCGCCAGGCTTGACCCTTCATGGTCTGAGCGCCTGAGATCGCATCGCCCAGGGCGTCCTTCTCCGCATCGGACATGTCCGAGTCGTAGGTGTCACCCGAGGACTTGCTGCAGCTCACATCCAGGTCTGGGCACTTCCACTCGAAGTCGTCGATGCACTTGTGGGGCTCACCGTCGAGTTCCCATACCCAGCGGTAGCCGATCTCGTGGTCCGGACTCGTCCGGACATCGCCCACCGGAGTGGCGACGAGATCTTGGCCTTGAACGGGACTGGTGACATTGAAAGTCACGTCCGTCAATCCAGTTGGGGTGGGGTCACAACCCAGACCTGCCAAAGGCAGCAAAAGCAGCCAGAGGGCGCCACGTCGATGCATCGACCGCCTCCTTTTAAAGGGCAGGGTACCATGCAGGTCAGTGGCTATGAGTCCACGATTGGGCCATTGGCCCCCATCCCTTGCCCGACCAACAGGCTCCCTTGAGTCCCATCGACCCGCTTACCTTCGGCTTTCGCCCCGAGCAGCAGATCCTCGACTTAGGAGATGAGCTCTTCGATTTGGTCGAGCCTGCTCGCTTTCCTCAGCACATCCTGCGCTGGCGGGACGATCGTGCTGCGGCCGAAATCGGGCTGGAGGGGCTGACTTCCAAGCAGTGGTTGCTGCATTTTGGTGCGCTCCAGCCCTTGTCGGGCTCTCTTGAGCGACCCTTGGCCTTGCGGTACCACGGGCATCAGTTCCGGCACTACAACCCCCAGCTCGGGGACGGACGAGGTTTTGTTCTCGCCCAGTGCAGAGACCACAACGGGCGACTGATGGACCTGGGTACCAAGGGATCGGGGATCACGCCGTGGTCACGGGGCGGCGATGGACGTCTGACCCTCCAGGGAGGGGTACGGGAACTGTTGGCGGCGGAGCTGCTCCAGGCCCGGGGCGTGCCCACCTGCCGAATCCTGAGCCTCGTGGAGACCGGGGAGGACCTGCAGCGCTTCGATGAGCCATCTCCCACGCGGAGCTGCGTGATGGTGCGGCTCTCCCACGGTCACTGGCGCATTGGGAGCGCACAGCGCTTGAGCACCCTCGGTGACCTGCCCACACTGCAGCGGCTCATTGAGCACCATGCCGCGCACTACTACCCAGAGCTCTCCAGCTCCGGGGATCTGCCCTTGGCGTGGTTTCAGGCGGTACTTCGGCGCAGCGCAGACCTGGCGGCTGCCTGGATGAGCGCTGGCTTCGTGCACGGGGTGTTGAACACCGACAACCTGAACTTGAGCGGGGAGAGCTTCGACTACGGTCCCTGGCGCTTCATGCCCCACTTGGATCCCGGCATGACCGCCGCCTACTTTGACAACGCAGGGCTCTACTCCTTCGCCCGGCAGCCCGGCGCCGTGCTGTGGGGGCTGGAGCGCCTGGCGGGCTGTTTGATCAACCTGCGCGGACGCTCCGGAATCAAGGAGGTCCTGGGGTCATTCGGCGGGCTGTATCGAGCGGCTCTAAGGCAGCGGGTCGCTTGGCGTTTGGGGCTTGTGCCCCAGGTGGAGAGCGGGGAGTTGGTCTCAGAGATCTCCAGTTTCTTACTGGGGAACCAGGTCACGATGGACGACTTTTACCACGACTGGCACGGTGGGCTCGCCGCTGCCCAAGCGGCCAACTCGGGACCTCGGGGGGCCAGCTACTCCAGTCCACGTTTCGCACGGCTGCAGTCCGTGTTGGAGGGGTACGAGCCCAGCGGGGAAGGATCTCTCCTCCTTCACAGTCCAGACCCCGTCCACCTGCAGCACACCCGTGTCGAGGCCCTCTGGCAACCCATCGCAGACGAGGACAACTGGGCTCCGCTTCAGGAGGCCATCGCGGAGATTCGGAGCTTGGGCGTACAGCTTGCTCAGGCAGGTCCTGCACCCACGCTGCGCGCCGTGGAGTAACCTTGGCCCCCGACCCGCTGGAGAAGCTGCTCTGACACGAAGCTACGCCCTCATTGTTGGCTTTTTTCGAGCCGTCGTACGCGCCTTCTTTAAGGAGATCGAGGTCGTTGGCCTGGAGCACATCCCCGAAGGTCAGGGTGGCATCTTGGTCTCCTGGCATCCAAACGGCATGGTCGATCCCGGCTTGATCCTGACCCATTTCCCCCAGGTGGTCGTCTTTGGCGCGCGCCACGGTCTCTTCCGAGTCCCGATGTTGGGGCTGCTCATGCGCGCGGTGGGCTCGGTGCCCATCTACCGAGCCATGGACTTGAAGAGTCTCTCGGCCGAAGAGCGCAGCCGGCGCAATGTAGAGGCGCTGGATGCCCTGGCAGAGCGCGTGGTGGACGGGCACTACAGCTGCCTGTTCCCAGAAGGCGACAGCCACGACTCCTCCTACGTCACGGAGCTCAAGACCGGGGCTGCGCGCTTCTACTACAGGGCCCGGGTGCTCTCGGCCGGCAACAAGCCCCCTGTGATCATCCCCGTGGGACTTCACTACGACGCCAAACGGGCCTTCCGCTCCAAGGTCCTGGTTGCCTTCCATCCCCCCATTCCCATTCCGGAGCACCTGGACGTGGAGCCGGTGGAAGGGGAGAGCCTGGAGGACTCCAGGGATCGGGCTCGCGCCTTGACCGTGGAGATCGAGCGCAGCCTGCGGGAGGTCGTGCACGCCACCGAGGACTGGGAGCTGCATCACCTGATGCACCGAGGTCGCAAGCTTGTGCGGGCGGAGCGTGCTCACCGCGCTGGTGTGGATCTGGGGCCGACGGACATCAAGGAACGTACGGTCGGATTCGCGCGGATCTGGGCGGGCTACTACGCCCACCGCGACAAGCACCCCAAGCTGATTCTGGAGGTCCTGGACCGCGCCAGGGAGTACGACGCCGACCTACGGGCGCTGGGACTGGAAGACTTCGAGTTGGACCGAGCACCCAAGCTCTTCTCGATGGGCTTGGTCTTGCTGCTCCTGGTGCAGGCGGCGCTGGTCTACCTGCTCCTTCCTCCGATGGTGCTTGTCGGCGCTGTGATCAACGGTCCCACTGCCCTGGTCGTGTGGGGCGGCTCCAAGATCATGGCAAAGCGCAAGAAGGACGAGGCCACCATCAAGCTCCTGGGGGGCATGGTGGCCTTCCCAACGACCTGGGTTGCCTGGGGCTTTCTGGCCATGGCCACCCACACGCACATGGTTCAGCTCTTCGAGGGACTCCCCAACACCCCAGTGTTGGTGGGCTTCGTCTTTGGGGCCATGGGCTTTGTCGGAGGCGCGCTGCTGCTGCGCTACCAGCGCCTGACCCGAGACACCTACCGGGCTCTGCGTGTGCGCCTGACCCGTCGCCGTAGGCGGTCCACCATCGAGCGGCTGCGCAAGGAGCGACGCCGCCTCTGCGACCTGCTGGTCGCGATGGGAGACGGCGTGGAGCTGCCCGGCACGGTGACGCGCGAGGGGCGCATCACCTTCGGGGACGAATAGGGCCCAGGGCGAGCGCCCTGGGCATGCTGGCTACCAGCGAACCGGGTTGGTGGTCGCGCCCCACCATTCGTTGGAGTCGCTGGTCCCCGTGATGCGGCCCTTGCCGTTCTTGGGGTCGATCTCTACGATCTCGCCGTTGCCCGAGAATCCGTAGAGGGTCTCGTCGTCGTAGGCCACGCCGAAGAGCTTGCTGACGCCAATGCTGCCCAGACGCTTGGTGGCGCCAGAGTCGGGGTCGAGCAGCACCAAATCATCGCCGTCGTCGCCGAAGACGGTCCAGTAGAGGTTGCCGTCTGGCAGACCGACGATGTCTCCGCTGGTCACGTAGGTCTCATCGCCGATCAGACGCTCAGAGCGACAGTTGTCCAAGTCCAGCAGGTCGATGCCCTCGCGGCCACCAGCGAAGAGGCGGCCATCGCTGCTGAAGGCCAAGGCGAACATGGCGACCTCGGTCGTGCAGGCCAACTCAACCTCTGCCGTCTTGGCATCGATGTGGTAGAGCGCGTCGAAGGTGCCGCCGTAGATGTGGCCCTTCAAGTCGATCGCGATGTCGATGAAGTCTTCCATCTCCGTGCCATCGGCAGTGTGGAAGTTGCCCACGTAGGTTGGCCGCGAGGTCTCAGGATCGATCTCGAAGAGCGATTCGCTGGTGTTCGCGTAGACCTTGCCGTAGGCCGTGGTCCCAGGAATGACGACCTCACCGGTGTCCCCTGTTTCCAAAGGTCCGGTGTCGTCTTCCACAACGGGATTTTCATCCGCTGGGTTGTTGACGTCGTATTCCAGGCAGGCGAGTGCAAGGGCGAGCAGCACGAGGTCTCCTTGGCGGGCGGAGCGAGTAGCCGAATGGCCGAGCCTCCGCCAGTGACGGATGCAGGCCTGTCAGCCCAGAGATGTCACATCGCAGCTGGGGTCTGGGCAGAAGATTGGGCACCGGCACCCAACACAACGCGCCATCGGGGGGCACCGATTCCGGCGCCTTGACCCACACCTACGCCCAGACTGAGGCGTCGGGTGTCCGTGTTTCGGTGGCCGGAGAGTAGGATCTCCCTGGGGTTTCCTGTGGCGCCGCTCTGGAGCGCCGAGAAGGTCGCGAAGCCTTGGACCTCGCCCGATACGCTCCAAGTGGCGTTGGGGATCCAAGCGGCGCCCACGCGGTAGATCAGCTGATCATCGAGGGAGACATCGGGCAGCTCCACTTGGGGAACGCCTCGGAATCCCAGGTTTGCGCCCACCCAAAAAGACTCGCCCTTGTAGTCGGCGATCCCGCTGGCCTCGTAGGACCAGCCTGCTTGACCGAGCTGCTGGGAAGAAGCGCCCAAGGGGGCGACCACCCGTCCAGAAGCGCCCAGGCCCAATCCGTCCCTGGAGCGCGCGACGCGCACCTCCAAGCTTGGGTCGCCCAGGATGCTTCCGCGCTTCTCACCTTGGCCTGTGCTGTAGAGGTACGCAGGAGCGACCATGCCGACCCGCAGGGGACCAAAGCCCCAGGCGGCCGTGGCGGCGAGGGCCATGGCGTCACCGACGATGGGGTTGCGGTCGCCGTTGTTGTCGTACCAAACCAATGGGTCTCGCACCCACCAAGTCTCCAGGCCCATCACGAAGGCCTCTGGCTTGTGGGTGTCTTCGACCTGAAGGGCGTACTGACTGTCGGTGGACGGTCGGTAGTAGTCAACGCCCAGCTCGGGCGCCTCGTACCCTGTGCTGCCGGGAATGGACTGGGCCAGGGCTGGGCCCGAGAGCATCAGTGCGAGCATCATGGGCGCACCCCCGGAGGGAAGCGGGCGAAGTGGGCCGGCGAGGGCAGGCCCATAAAGCCCAAGGAGTCGATGGTGGTCACGCGCCAGTACACGCCCGCGTCAGGCTGCGTTGGCAGGGCGAAGGCTTCGGGAATCCAAGGGGTCTCCCCGACCTCTGTGTAGAACATCACGTCGGAGAAGCCCGGGTCGGCGGAGAACTCCAAGCGGTAGGCCAGCGCGCCTTCGGCTTCGGCCCAGCTGAAGTCCGGTACACGGAGCAGAGCCTGGTCCTCAGGCAGAGCCGGAGAGCCTGGGGCAGCGAGCTGGACGACGGGGCCCGGGGCCTCTCCCTCTTTGACCCGCACGCCCTGGCCAGCGTCCAGGCCAATCTCGGTACCCGAGCCGCTCACGGAGACGCTGTTGCCCAGCGCCTCGGTGCGGGTCGATGCGTCTTCTTCGACATGGACGCGGAAGCCGCCTCCGCGCCCGCTGGCAACGCCGGCGCTGGTCTGGACGGTGACCAGCCCATCTTCGCCTTTCAGGTCTTCCTGCACGGTCAGGGAGCCCTGCTCCATGGTGACCAAGCTGCTGCGGTCGCCGTCAGACTCGTAGGTGTTGTTCAAGGTAATGCAGGTCTGTGGGAGCAGGCTGATCTCATCGCCCCCTTCTCCGGTGCAGCCAACAGCCAGCTTCAAGGTCAGGAAGCTGGCTTGGTCCGTGCAGATCCGTGCGCCGGGTGAGAGCAGCATTCCTGCTCCAAGGCTGACGGGGCCCAGTCCACGGTCCATCGTCGCCTGACCTCTCAGGGACTGCACAACGGCAGCTTGGTCGGCAGGGCCTTCAGAGGGGGGCATGCCCAGGATGGCGCCTACGGCGGGCTGCTCACCTTCGGCCAATCCGTTGATCTTGCGGAGCAGGCCAGCCAGCGCTGGGTCGCCCAGGTCCTCTGCGATGGACTCAACGGTGTCGCCTTCTCCGACGACTCGGTGGCCAGCGGCGCCGAGCATCAGCAGCATCAGCAGGGAGATCATTGCTCTGCTCCGGGAATGACGGGGGTGACCAAGGCGGAGCGTTGGTCAGTCTTGGAGAGCTCCGGCGGGGCCTGGTCGGGTGGGGGCAAGATGGTGATGCGGTCCTCGGAGATTCCAGAGGCGATCAAGACCTGCTTGGCCGCTTCGGCGCGAGAGTCAGCCAGCTCCTGGTTCGAGGCCGAGCTGCCGTCGGGCGAGTACAAACCCTGGACTTGTACGTCCCAGTCCCCGAGAAGCACGATGAAGTCCTCCAGCAGGGCACGCTCAGCGGCGCTGATCTGGCGGGAACCACCGGGGTAGTGGATGCGCAGCGGTTCCGGCGACGGCATGGTGTCGCCACGTACCCAGACGACCTGATCGGGGGCCACGCCCACCACAAAGTCGCTGCTCTGGCCTGCGCCAGTGATGATCAGATCCAGGCGACCTGGAGGGGCCGCCAGCACCAAGAGGCCGGTGGGGCCAATGGTCAGGGACTCGCCCTGGACCTGAACCGAGTCGCCGGGTCGAGAGACGACGATGACGCTGCCCTGGGTTGGGCTGCTAGGGTCCAGGACCACCACATCGGCAGAGCCAGGACTTGGGCCGTCTGCCATCTCGGAGGCCAGCTCGGAGCGCGCTTGTGCCGCCTCTTCTTCTGAGAGCCACTCACAGACCGGGAAGGGCACCCACTCCGGGCCGAGGGGGGCCTCGACAATTTCGCCAACCTCGGGCTCCACGAGGGGGGGCTCCACGATGGGCTCTGGCTTGGGGGCCGGTGGCTTGCGAACCAAGCCCAAGCTGAGCTGGAAGGACTCAGGGGCCGTTCCTGCGACCAGATAGCGACCCTGGACGCGTAGACCCCAGCGCTCCATCTCAGTGGGCAGGTAGAGTCCCAAGCCGACGGCGCCCATTGGGGAGGGCTGTAGGTCCAGGTTTAGGCCATAGCCCAGCACCGCTTCCATGCGGCCCCAAGAGGCCTCGGGGTCGGTCAGGACAAAGCGCAGCTCGGGCCGAATGGCGATTCCTGCGGGTCCGCCTTGTGCCAAGAGCTCGGCAGCGAAGCGAGGGCTGAACCACGCACCAGCAGACAGGCCGATGCCGGCGTTGTTTGGGCCGGCCCTCTCGGAGAGTCCGCTGGAGGCGTGCAGGTGGCCTTCGAGCGAGGGTTGTGCCGCGAGTGCCATGGGCAGCAGTGCCAAGATCATGGGGCCGCCTTGAAAGCGATGGATCCGCTTGCTGCGCCACCGGATGTCTGGCGGCTGTATTCCCCTTGAAGGTCGGAGCCGTTGAGGAAGAGTGTCAGTTTCAAGTCTCTGCCGTTCGACGAGGAGAGGTTCAAGCGCCCAGATTCTGGATCGAACTTTCCGCTCAGTGGTGTGTTTGACTCCTGGCCGCCCGCAAAGGCAGTCCAGACCGCCCTTACGCGCTCCGGGGAGCCACGCAGGTCAAGCTCAACGTACCCCAAGCTGCCAGCGGCGCTTCCCACCTGCCACTTGCCGAATGGGGGACCGTCTGTTGTGGCGGCTGGCTCAGGTTGCTCTGGATCGGCAACCGGCGGGTCAACCTTGGCCTTGGCCTTGGGCCTCTCGGGCGTGAGAGCCGGCTTGGGTTCGGGGTCAAGCTCCGCGACGACGGGCTCCACCTCTGGCTCGATTTCAGGCTCCACGAAGGGCTCTACGACGGGCAGTTCAGGGGTCGTGACCTCCGGCGAGGTCACCACGGGCAACTCCCCACCATCTCCTGATCCCTGCGATTGCGTCCACATCCAGCCCAAGCCAAGTAGCAAGGGAAGCAGGAGTAGCAGCCAGAGGGGGCTTGGGCCCTTGGACGCCTCGTCTTCTTTGGCCAGGGGAGCCGCTGCCCCCAGTGCCCCTGTGCCCATTTGCTTGGACAGAGGCTCGTTTACTTCGGGAACTTGAGTCAGTCCGGCGCCGCGGAGTTCGCTCTCCAGTTGGCCGGCTTGTACGACTTTCGCCGCATACAGTTCAAAGTCGTCCCCCAGGAATGTGATCGCCGCGCGCGTGGCGTCCTCGTCCATGGGAAGGAGCGTGGGATTGTCCACGTTCTCGGGGAGGGACTCGATGGCATCCGCACCCAGGGTTGGTGTTCGCCCCATGTCCGTTCCACCCATCAGGGAGCGGCTCGGCTCGGGGAAGTTCTCCGGGTTGGTGGCGCTGTCTCTGTAGGGTTCGCTGCCAGAGTCCGGCAGGAATCGCACGATTTCACGTGCCATGGCCTGAGCGCTCTCAAAGCGAGCGGACGGGTCGTGGCGCGTTGCGCGGACCAGAATCTCCTGTAGTTGGGGCGGCAGCCCCTCCAAGCGCTTCGACCCAAGCTCTACGGTGAACAGGTCCACCGGGTTGGCTCCGGTGAGCAGGTTGTAGAGCATTGCGCCAGTTGCGTACACGTCTGCGCTTGCAGAGACCGAGCGGGCGTCCAATCGCTGCTCGGGTGGCATGAAGGACAGGGAGCCCATGGCCACGCCAGTCCGTGTTGTGCGGTGCTGGTCCTCGGTGAGTAGTGCGATGCCGAAGTCCGCCAGCAGCGCCGTTCCACGGGAGTTCAAGAGCACGTTCTGGGGCTTGACGTCGCGGTGCACCATGCCTGCGGCGTGGGCGGCCGCTAGGGCCGAGAGAACCTGAACGGTGAAGGACAGGGCGGTGCGGGGCTCCATGGGGCCGGTTCGCTCCAGCCACTCCGAGAGGCTGCCCCCCTCCGCCAGGTCCATGATGACGAAGTCCAGCTCGTCCGTGCTCGCCACGTCGTAGATGGTCAGTACGTTTGGATGGGCCAGGCGAGCCATGGCGCGGGCTTCTGCGCGCAGGCGCTTCCGCAAAGCCTGGCGACGCTGGGGTCGGCCCGCGTTCAGGATCTTCACGGCCCGTCGAACACCCAACTCAGCGTCTTCGACTTCCCAGACGCTGGCCGTTCCACCCACGCCGAGCTCGCGCAAAAGCTCAAAGCGCCCGCCTAGGAGCGTTCCTCTCTGGACGGGTTGGGGACTCTCGGGCACCGGTAGACTCGGGGCAGGTGGTTCACACCTGTTCTAGCACGGGCCACAATCGCTTGCCTGTTGGTGCCAGCACCGTGTCAGGTGATCTGGACTTCCGCCAAACGGGCGCGGATGTAGCGCTTGCGCTTCTCGATGAACCAAGGATCAAAGCCAGCGCCCTTTAGCTCACGGCGCAGGCGGTAGACCAGCACGTGCAGGCTGTTGGTGTCCTTGCCCTTCGAGCCGCGACCCCAGATGCCTGTTGCGACGGTCTGGTCCTGAATCCAGCCACACTCGGTGTTGCCCATGCCGGCCTCCCGGTCTTTGGCGACCTGGGTGGCCAAGAGGTAGAGCAGAACGGCCCGGTTCTCCGCAGAGACGACGTAGCGAGTCCCTCCGCTCAGGTCCAAGAGCGTGGCTTGTGGGCCAGTGCTGCCGTCGAGGGTGGCCTCGAGACGGTAGTTGTAGCGCTCGCCTTCGGGGGCGGCGGTGGGGGCGTGAACCTGGTCGGCGACCCGGAGCACAAAGGTCCGGCCAGCGACCTCGAAGGGCTCGTCGGCCTCGAGGGGATGGTCCTCGTCGTCTACACCCAGCCAGACCTCGCCCATACCCACGAGGAGCAACATGGCGGCTTCTTCGGGGCCATCGTCCAGGCGCAGGTCTGCGTCGGGAGAGGAGCCGATCACAAACCGGTCCGTCTGGATGGAGTAGCGAAGGCTGCCGTCGGCCGTCTCGATGGCGAAGGCGAGCGGCAAGTCCATGGACTGCTCGCCCACGACGTTGAGCTCGAGCTGGAGTTCAGGTCCGAGACGGACTTTGCTGGCTCCGGTGATCTGTGCCGGAGCAGAGATCCGTTGCTCATCGATGTGGGTGCCGTTTCGGCTGCCCAGGTCCTTGATCCAGAGATTCCCTCCCTCAAACCAGACCATCGCGTGGTGCCAGCTGATTCGGTCGTCCTGGATGCAGACATCGTTGGTGGGCGCGCGGCCCAGGGTCAAGGGGCGACCACCCACCCGCGCAGTGCGGCCAGGGGATCCATCTTGACGAACTCGGACTTCTATTTGTGCAGACACCCCCACACTCTAACAAAAAACGCCCCGCCGAAGGGGCGGGGCGTTTTGGAATTGCTTCCGATCCGCAGGACTCAGTCCTTGGCGATCACGATGGTCTGGTATGGAATACCGATGTTGGCCTTGTTCAAGGCGTCGTAGCAGCGGGTGCGAACGTCTCCCTGCACACCGACCCAGTCGGCCCATTCGACCCAGACCATGACGGTGAAGTCGACGGAGCTTGCGCCCATGTTGACGAAGACAACAGCGACGTCGGGGTCCTTGAGCACCAAGGCGCTCTCACGAGCGGCAGCGGCGAGGATTTCGCTGACGACCTTGATGTCGGTGCCGTAGTCAACACCCACATCGATGTGGGCGCGGCGCTTTCCAACGGTCGCGTAGTTGGTGATGCTGCCGCCAGTGATGGCGGAGTTCGGGATGATGATGGTCTCACCACCGGGGGTCTCCATCGTCGTGGCGAAGAGTCCGATGTCCTTGACCATGCCAGTGCTTCCACCGGCTTCGACCACTTGTCCGACCTGGAAGGGGCGGAAGAAGAGGATCATCACGCCGCTGGCGAAGTTGCCCAGGCTGCCCTGCAGTGCCAGACCAATGGCCAGACCTGCGGAACCGAGGATTGCGATGACCGAGGTGGTCTCAATACCGACCTTGGCCAAGGCTGCGATCACCGTGGCGGCGATCAGCATGTAGCGAACGATGTTGCCGAGGAATCGGCTCACGGAGACGTCGATCTCGCGCTTGGTCATCTGGCTGACGACGAGCTTCTGAACCCAGCCGGCAATCATCCAACCAATGATCAGGGTCACCAGGGCGATCAGCACGTTGGTGCCGACCTCGATGCCCTTGTCCATCCAGTAGTCCAGGTCTTCGAATCCGGGAGTGGCTGCAGCGGCCGCTGCGGCGTCAGGGACGCCATCTTGTGCTGCGGCCTGGCCGGCCAGCAGGAGGAGGAAGTTGAGCATGTGTGCTCCTTTTCGTAGGTTCTAAGTCGTTAGAGGATGCTGGCGACAACACTGAGCATGGTGGTCTGGTCCATCTTGCGAAATCCCTCGACCGGGGTGTTGTCGTAGTACAAGTCGTTGGAGAGCTTCAGAGCGAGGTTGTCGCTGAGCTGCATGGTCAACGCGGCGCGGTTGATGAGGCGCAAGTCTGCGGGAGACAAGACGTTCTCGTAGGCCTCGATGGTCTCGGAGAAGTTGATGTTCTCGTTGAAGGTGTGGCTGAAGCCGATCAGCGCGCGGGCGGCGAAGATGGTCTCGTAGTCCACAAAGTCGTCTGGACGGGGGTCTGGGATGACGCGGCTCTCTTGGATGACCGCAGCACCAAGCTCTACCAGCAGCTTGGTGGTGTCGTTGTCGACCAAGCTGCGGCTGTAACCAGCCTGCTCCGTGAGTCGGTACTCGATACCGGCGAAGGTATCGATGTAGGCGCCGCCCATGGCGTAGATCGAAGCCTTGGGGCCCAAGAATCGGTCGTAGCGCAGGTTGGAGTCGAACTTCAGGGCGTTGAGCTGGCGGTCGACGGTGCGCTCGGGGTCGCTCAGGATGCCGTCTCCGTCACCGTCCGCGCGGCTGCGCCCGGTCAGGCCCATTGCGGTCAGGGTCATCTTGTTGGCTTCCCAGCGGTAGCCCCCGTTGATGGTGCCTTTTACGGTCCAGAAATCGGTGTTTCCGGTCGTCATAGCGCCACCAACTTCGGCGGAGAGATCGGCTTCGGGGGCCTCGGCCTCCTCAATGGCCTTCTCGGTCTCTTTGAAGTCGACGGTGTCTACGTCTTGGGCAAGGGCGGCGTTCATCATCAGCATTGCGAGCATCGCTCACCTCCATCAGTTTGGTTTAGGCAGTGTTTTTAGGCAATCTGTGCGCGTCGGTCTATTACGCGGCCGTGTCGGGCCCCTGACCTGAAGCTCACATGATTGGAATGATCCAAAATCCAGGGCTGGCTTTAGGACAGTCCTATTAGCACCTTGGATTCTTGCCCGGCGGCCCATCTGCAAAGCCTTTAGTAAGGGGTCTCCCGAGCAGCCCTCTCTCAGGACCCCCTTGCAAGCTGTCGACCTCTACTGTGAGCGCCTGGACGCAGCCCTCTGGGCCGAGCCCGTCAACGCGCTGAGCAATCTGGCCTTCGTGCTGGGCGCCCTCGTTCTCTGGCGAGTGCCTGCCGCCCGGGTGCCTGCCGCGCTCTTGGCCTTGGTGGGGGTGGGGAGCTTCGTCTTTCACACCTGGGCCACCCAGCTGGCCATGGCGCTGGATGTGCTCCCCATCCTGGTTCTGATCGCATGGGCCGGGCGAGAGGCTCTGATCCGCAAGCTTCAGTGGCCGCTTTCCCGCATCGTCACAGTCGCTGTGGTCTTGTTTCTAGGCGTCCTGCCCCTCTGGTTTTGGGTAGAGGACCCAGCCGCGGCGGGCATCGCCTACGTGCCCGCAGGAGTGCTGCTCTGGGCCGTTTGGTCACGCTTCCACACCCAAGGCCACGCTGGTGCCTCCGCGCTCCTATTGGCCTCGTTTTCGTTCACAGGTGCCTACACTGCACGGGCACTCGATGGCGTGCTGTGCCCGTGGATTCCCCTGGGCACGCACTGGATCTGGCACCTGCTCAACGCCTTGGCCATGAGCGCCTTGATCGCTGGCCTCACGCCAGGAGAGCAGCCCCCGCGCCTCCGGCCATCAGGAGCGCCAGAGGCGTAAACAGCCGGTCATCCCACTTGGCGAAGAGACTCGCCCGCTGGGTCTTGGACAGTCCGACCTGCTTGCCGTCGCCCACAGCGCGCAAGACCATCACAGCGGCGCCGGCGCCGACCAGCCTGCTCACGGGCGGTGGAGCGCCCATGTAGGTCCAGAGAATCAGCGCGCCAAAGCCCAAGAGTGCAAGCGCCACGGCCAAGGTGGCCCAAGGCGGAGGCGTGAAGAGTGGCGTGCCCGCGCTGCTGCTCGGGATCGCAGCTTCAAGTCCCCACCGTCCTCCAGCCACCCAGTACAGATGCAGCCCGGCGACCGCCAGCAGCGTCAGCACTGCGGCGCCAACCCCCGCTGCCAGCAGAGGAGGGAGCAGCCATCCATGGAGGGCCAGCCCGGCGAGTCCGGCCAGGGTGAAGAGTGGCCAAGCCAGGTGCCCGCGCAGGGTAAAGAAGACCACCGCGCCCGAGCTCAGCCCAACACCCGCGATGCACAAGCCCACAGGCGCGCCCAGGGCTGCAGCCCCCAGGCCGATCCACGCGATGCTGGTCAGGTGCCAAGCGAAACGCAGGATGCGCTGCACAGCCCAGCGTGGGGTTGGGGTCTCCCACTCGGCGCGGAAGAGGGGTGCCAGGATCTCCTTCTCGCCCAGGGCGGAGTGCGCCAGGGCCAGGACGCCAAAGCAAGAGGCAGCCAAGATTGCGGACCAGAGCATTGTCTTCTCCTCTCCATACGGTGGCGTATGGTTACTTTCATACGGTAGCGTATGGTTTGAAGGTGGGCAAGGAGAAGCTGTGGCGCGCGTGAGCGAAAGAGATTGGGTTCGGGCGGCGCTCCGAGTCTTGGGTACTGGAGGCAGCAAGGCCATCCGGGTCGAGGCGCTGGCGCGGGACCTTGGGGTCACAAAGGGAAGCTTCTACCACCACTTTAAGAACCGAGAGGCGCTCCTTGTTGCGGCCTTTGGTGCCTGGCGAGAGCTGGCGACTCACGCCATCATCGAGGCGGTCAACGCCGGGAGCGAGGACCCCGCGCAGCGGCTCCGTGCCCTCTGTCAGGCCGCCTTCTTCAGCACGCTGGCGGAAGAGCAGGTCGAGGCCGCCATCCGCGAGTGGGCCGCCCAGGACAGCGGGGTTGCCCAAGAGCTTGCTGAGGTGGACCAGAGGCGCCTGGACTACGTGCAGGGACTCCTGCTCGTGCACGGCCTGCCGGAGAAGCAGGCCGAAGAGCGCGCTCAGATCCTGTACCGCTGCCTCATCGGCAACTCCGTGTGGCGGCGTCAGAGTGGACCTGGGCTTACGCCGGAAGCGCTCAACGAGCTGCTGGAGCTGCTTCTGAGCCTGCCACCCAAGTCTGCTTGACCATCCTGGACTCCCCGCAGGTGGCCATGAAGAACAGCAGCTCTTCGATGTCCTGTGCGTGGCTGACCCGGTAGCGGTGCAGCTCCGAGATCTCGGGGTCCAGCAGCACAATGTCGGCGTCCATGCCGGGGATCAGGTTGCCGACCGTCGAGCCCAGATCCAGCAGCTCCGCGCCCCCGGCTGTGGCCAACCACCAGAGCTGCGCTGCGTTCAGGCTCTTGCCCTGGAGCTGGGCTACCTTGTAGGCATCTCCCATGGCTGTCTCTTATACACATCTGACGCTGCCGACGAAGAGG
>CAJXRZ010000044.1 GCA_913060515.1 uncultured Pseudomonadota bacterium
GGTGGCGGCGGCGGACGCGGCGGCCCACGACGCGGACCGGGTGGAGGCGGCGGCGCCCCACGCAAGAGCGGAGGCGGTGGCAGCGCAGGCGGCGCAGACCAGCGGCGCCGCAAGCCACGCAACTAAGGGGCTGACCAAGCCCCTCAAGGCTTGGGCCTGAACGAGAAGAGCCCGCCTGGGATGTCCCAGGCGGGCTCTTCTTCTCTGAGGCCCAAACCCCTACAAGCCCGTCGTATCCCCCAAGGCGTTGCCGCTGTAGCTGTTGCCCGAGACCGTCGCCCCCGAGCTGTTGTTGGCGTAGATGCCGTAGCCCGAAGAGTCATCGATGACGTTGTTGGTGACGGTGATGTTCGCGTAGTAGAGCGCGATGTTTCCAGAGATGGAGCCAGCCCCGCCGTACTCAACCGTACTCGAGTCCACCTCGCAGAGCGCTTCGGTGGCGTAGTACCCGAAGTACAAGCCGATCCAGTCACCAGCCGCTGGAGAACTCTGCGCGGAGGTGAACAGCGAGTTGCTGGCCTCGAAGGCACCCGCTGAGCCGTTGCCTACGTACAAGCCCTTGTTTGCGGCGAAGTAGTAGTTCGCCGAGTCGGTGTCTACTGCCACACCGCCGGAGACCTGAATGTAGACGTTGCCGCTCATGTAGTAGTCCACGTCCAAGGCCTGCCAGGTGGCGTCCACATCGACCGTGTCGGCCGTGACCGAGATGTAGTCCTTGCCGTTGCCGGAGTAGGTAGAGCTGCTGTCCAGGTAACCAAGGGAGTTCGCTGTCAAGAGGACTGGGTAGTCCCCGTTCCCGGTCAGCTCGTTGTCGGTGAAGGCCCCATCCAAGTTCGCCGTGGTGTTCAAGTACACGCCGCTCTCAGCGTTGTCGCTCACCTCACAGTCACTGATGGAGACGTCGCCGCCGGTCACGAACACCCCGTTCTCGCCGCTGTCTGTCACAGCACAATCGCTCAGAGTGGCATCGGTGTTGTAGACGACCACGCCGCCCGGATAGCTGGCGCTGCTCCCACCATATTCGACGCTGAAGCCCTCGAGCACGGTCGCACCGCTGCGCAGGTAGTACCCCAGAATCAAGCCGTACCAGTCGCCCGCGACCGGGCTGCTCTGAGCCGATGTGAACACGATGCCGGAGCCCGAGGAGGTGTCTCCTTCCAGATCCAAGGCCCCCGAGGTCGACCACCCCACCCAGAGCCCCGTCGATGCGGCGAACTCAAAGGTGGTCTCGTCCTCGATGGTCACGGTGGGCGCGCTGGTCGCCTGAACGTAGACGCTTCCGAGCATCTGGTAGTCCACGTCCAGCTTCTGCCAGGTCGCGTCAACGTCCACGGTGTCCCCGCCGACCAGGACGTAGTCCTCGACGTTGCCCGAGTAGCTTGAGCTGCTGTCCAGCATCCCCAGGTAGTTGGCAGGAATGGACACCGGCGCATCTCCATTGCTGGTGACGGTGTTGCCTCTGAAGCTGCCGCCCAAGCCGCCGGAGTAAACGTAGAGACCGTAGAGGTCGTTGTCTTCGAGGGTGGTGCCTGTGATTGTGGGCTCCGCGCCGTAGACGTAGATTCCGCTGAAGTCCGAGTCATGGATGGTGCTGTCCACCACCTCAGCGTCCGAGGCGATGTAGAGAGAAGCTGGCCAGCTGGAGGCGTAGCCGCCGTAGCCCAAGGTCAGCCCTTCGATGCTGCTGTCCCTGTCGCTGCCGCCGAGCACCATTCCGTACCAGTCCCCAGCCGCAGGGCTGGTCTGGGTCGAGGTGATGGTCACCCCGGCACTTGTCCCCTGGATGTCCACCTCGCCACCGGCGGTGTAGCCAATGAAGAGCCCTGCGCGAGAGCCCATCTCAATGGTCACGCCATCTTCGATGGTCCAGAGGGGCGCCACACCGCTGGCCTGAACGTAGAGTGAGCCGTCGATCAGATAGTCAACGTCCAACTGCGACCAGGTCGTGTCCACATCCATGGTGCCAGCGCGCACGTAGATCAAGTCGGTGCCGTTGCCCGTGAAGCTCGAGGTGATGTCCAGCATGCCGACATCCTTGGCGCCCAGCACGATGGGGTAGCCGCCGTTGCCCGTCATCTCGTTGCCCGTGGACGAGGCCGAGGTATCCAGGCTCCCGCTCGTGGCCAAGAACACGCCATCCTCGGTGTTGTCCTCGAAGACGGAGTCGGTCACCAGGACGCTGCCACCGGTGACATACAAGCCGTTCTCGTCACTCTCGTAGACCCCAACGCCATCGAGCTCAGCGTCCACACCGTTGATGTACACGCCGCCGGGGTAGCTGGCGCTTCCGCCGGCGTACTCCACATCGACGTAGTCCAACACGCTGCCATTGGCGCGGGACCAAATCATCAGGCCATACCAGTCCCCAGCGGCCGGGCTGGTCTGCGCAGAGGTCAACACCACCGGCGAGCCACTCGTCCCGTTGATCTCCACGTCACCGTCGGAAGAGTAGCCGACCCAGAGACCGATGTTGCTGTTGAACTCCACCGTCGTGCCGGCATCGATGCTCAGGACTGGAGAGCTGGTGCCCTGGACGTAGACGTTGCAGGTCACCAAGTGTTCGTCACTGGCGCTCCAGGTCTCATCGCTGGAGATGGTGCCACAGTGGATCTGCGGGCAGTCCTCGTCGATGGTGCCGTCACAGTCGTTGTCCACGCCCTCGGCGCTGGTACCGGAGAGGCACTCCTCAGTGGCGCCGGGGTAGGAGTCGGCCAGGGTGGGCTCGCAGTCGGTGTTGTCCATCACGTAGTAGGTGCCGGGATCCAAGCAGCGGGTGTAGTAGGCAGACCCACTGCCGTAGCCATCCAGATCCGCGTCGTAGTACCAGTTGGTGGTGCTGTTCAGGGTCGCGTCGGCGTCATCGCAGTCCCCGCCCACAGAGGCGTAGCCACTGGGCTGGGTGCAGCTCTCGTAGGTGCTGGTGCTGAGTCCTTCACCGTCCCCATCAAGGTCCAAGTACCAGGTCTGAGAGTCCGTGATGCTGGCGTCCGTGTCGTCGCAGTCGGTGTCGTCGGAGACGTAGCCACTGGGCTCAGCACACGCCAAGGTGGTGCTGGAGGCATCCCCGTAGCTGTCCCCGTCGCTGTCCGCGTACCAGGTCAGAGCGTCCAGGGCATCGTCCTCGTCCGTGCTTCCGTCGCAGTCGTTGTCCACCGAATCGCAGTACTCATCGGCGCCGGGGTAGCTGTTGGCGTCTCCGGGTCTGCAGTCCCCAGCGTCCAAGGTGTAGTAGGTCCCCGGATCCGCACACTGGGTGCGTGTAGAGGTGCTGACCCCGTAGCTGTCCAGGTCAGCATCGTAGTACCAGGTGGTGGTGCTGTTCAGCGTGGCATCGCCATCGTCGCAGTCCGTGGCGTTGTTCACGTAGCCGCTGGGCTGGTCACACTGGGTCAGGCTGGTCGAGCTCGCGCCCTCACCGTCGCTGTCGGCGTCGATGTACCAAGTGGCCGCGTCCGCCGCATCGTCCTCGTCGATGGTGCCATCACAGTCGTTGTCCACCGTATCGCAGGTCTCGGTCTCCCCTGGACTGGCCGAGGTGTCGGCGTCATCGCAGTCCCCGCCCTCGGATGCGTAGCCGCTGGGCGAGCTGCACGAGAGCACTGTCGAGGAGTCCAGGCCGTAGCCGTCCGAGTCGCCGTCGTAGTACCAGGTGGAGGCGTCCGCGGAGTCAGAGCCGTCGGTGCTGCCATCGCAGTCGTTGTCCAGGGTGTCGCAGATCTCCGTGGCGTCGGGGTTCACGGCGCTCGCAGCGTCATCGCAGTCGGTGTCGTCGGAGACGTAGCCCGAGAGGCTGGTCTCGCAGCTCAGCACCAGAACGCTCAGGTCCCCAAAGCTGTCTCCATCGCTGTCGGCGTACCAACTCAGGGCGTCGCTGGCGTCTGAGCCGTCGATCTGCCCGCTGCAGTCGTTGTCCACGCCATCACAGACCTCGATGGCGCCAGGGTTCACGGCGGTGTCGGTGTCATCACAGTCATCGAAGTTGTCGGCAGCACCTGCCGGGGCCTCGCAGGCGAACACACCGGTGGTGTTCAGCCCGTAGCCGTCCCCATCGATGTCCGGGAACCACTCCGTGGCGTCGATCGCGGCGCTCTCATTGATGGTGCCGTCACAGTCATCATCGTAGGGGGTCGCGCAGATCTCATCGCGGCCCGGGGTCGCGAAGGCGTTGGCGTCGTCACAGTCTCCGGCCTCGGAGACGTAGTTGGCCGGGGCCGAGCAGGCGGCGACGAGCTTGCTGCTGTCTCCGTACCCGTCCCCATCTCCGTCGTAGCTCCACTGGGCCGCGTCGGCCGCATCGTCCTCGTCGATGGTGCCGTCGCAGTCGTTGTCCAAGGCGTCACAGAGCTCGGTGCCTGCAGGGTTTACCGAGGCATCGGCGTCGTCACAGTCCAGGTTGTTCTCCACCCAGCCCGTCTCCGCCACGCAGAACTGCTGGGTGACCATGGGGTCGCCGTAGCCGTCCCCGTCTCCGTCGGCGTAAAAGGCCGGCCCGTTCAGGCCGCTCTCATCGATCTGCCCATCGCAGTTGTTGTCCACGTCATCGCAGACCTCGACCGCATCCGGGTGAACCTCCGCGTCCAGGTCATCACAGTCCACGGCGGCCGAGTAGCCGTCCCCGTCTTGGTCCGTCTCGCCCGTGTCTTGGGGATCACTCTTGCAAGCAATGAGCGTCATCAAAGCGACGAGAAGAATGGAAATACGCGACAACTTGGCCTCCGGCGTGCTCAGGTTAGCCAACTCCGAGCAGTGCGGAAACCGTCATCTCACGAGGCCGTCATCCCAGCGTCAAAGGATCCCCCTCTAAGCCATAGGCTTGGGCACCAAGTCTCCAACGATCTTGGCCGAGAGCAAGCAGAGGGGAATGCCGCCTCCAGGGTGTACGCTTCCGCCGCAGAAGTACAAGTTGTCGATCTTTCTGGAGAAGTTGGGGTGCCGTAGGAAGGCCGCCATGGGGTTGTTCGAGCTGGCCCCGTACAAGGCGCCTTTGTAAGACTGTGTTTTGGCTTGAATGATGGGAGGCGTCATGACCTGCTCCTCCACGATGTGCTCACCCACCGGGGCGTTCAGGATTCTCTCAAGCTTGCTGAGCACCCAGGCCCGCAGCTGAAGCACCAGCGCGTCCCAGTCCTGACCGGTGTCGTGGGGGGCGTTGATCATCACAAACCAGTTCTCGCAGCCCGGGGGCGCGTCACTGGGAACATCCTTGGAGGAGATGTTCACGTAGACGGTGGGATCCGCGTGCAGGGTCTTGGTCTCAAAGATGGCCTGAAACTCCCCTGGGTAGTCCTCGGAGAAGAAGATGTTGTGTAGATCGAGCTCTTCAAAACTCCGGTTGATCCCCCAATAGAAGATGACCGCCGAACTGGAGCGCTCCTGTTCAAGGGTGGCCGTGGGCTCGGCCTGCTCCGGCAAGAGCCGCCTGTAGGTGGGCACCACGTCCATGTTGGAGACCACCAGGTCCGCTAGGTGCTCCTGACCGGCGACCTGAACACCAGAGGCCCGGCCCTGAGTCACCACGATGCGCTCCACCAGCGCGTTGAAGGTGAACTGAACCCCAAGGTCCTGGGCCAGCTCAAAGACACTCTGGGAGATCTGCCCCATGCCCTGGGCGGGAATGAAGGTGCCGTAGTGCTGCTCGAGGTGCTGTACCAGAGTCATGATGCCGGGGGTCTGGTAGGGACTGGAGCCGTTGTAGGTGGCATAGCGGTTGTAGAGCTGGACCAGGTGTGGCTCTTGGAGCTGAGCCCGGTTGACCCCATCCAGGCTGCGGCCGATCTCCAGGCTGGCCATGCGTGCCATCGCCCCCAGCGTGTCCCAGCTCAGGTAGCTGTCCATGCGGTGCAGCGACTGCTCCAAGAACAGCTTGTGGGTGCGTTCGTACTTGGCCTGGGCCCGGTCCAGATAGGCGCCCAATCGGGCTTGAGGAACGCCCAGTTTGGCCTCGACTTCGGTGAGCAATCTCTGCTTGTCCCCGTAAGCAGAGAGCCGCGTGCCGTCTTCCCAGAAGTACTCGCAGCAGACCTCCTTCCTCGAATACTCAAAGAGCTTGGGGTCCACACCCGCCAGCTCAAAGAGCTCGGTCACAAAGTGCGGCATGGTGAACAAGCTGGGGCCGGCGTCAAAGCGGTACTCCCCCAGCGAGAAGACCGAGAGCTTGCCGCCCGGGTAGGGATTGGCCTCGAAGACCTGCACCTCGTAGCCCTTGAGGGCCAGACGCACGGAGCACGCCAGACCTGCGATTCCCGCGCCCACCACAACGGCCTTCACTGCAGCTCCTCCACCTGATGGTCCACCACGGCAAAGCGCGCGAAGAGGTCCTCGGTGTACCAGTTGCGGGCTCGGGTCTTCTTCACAATGTCCGCGTGGGGCTGGCTCTTGTAGGCGAAGTTTCGCACCGCTTCCTGGGACTCCCAGACGGAGAAGGTGGCCTGTTGGATCCACGGCAGCTCGCCGATGCCCTTGAACCAGGTGACCCCCTCCGCGCTCTCGATAGCCTTGGCGGCTTTGGGCACCGCCTCCCAGAACTCATGGAGGCGGCTGGCGCGCAGCGTGGCCCGGGTAATGATGCCCACAGGGTGCTCGGAGCGCTTGCGGCTGGCATTGGGAAAGGGGTTCTCTCCCGACCACTTGCCCGCCGCGTGGAGGGTCTCCAGCCAGAAGGTCTCTCGGTGCAGGGCGCGCTCGGCGTGCAGGGCGGAGAACTCGGAGTTCTGCCAGAAGTCCTGCGCCTGCGCATGGTCCTCCCACACCGAGAGCAGGGCATAGGTGTCCCAGTCCGGCCAAAGCGAAAACCCGCTGCCAGCTCCGGTGCCCAAGAGCTTGTAAAAGCGCAGCCCAGGCACCTTGGCGAGTCGGCCATGGCCGAGCTGCATCTGAAGCAGGGACCAAGCCCGCTGGCTCTCGTAGCGCGCGAAACTTAGAGTGGTGATGGGGGCCAAGGGCTGTCCGTTCTGCCCCTGCCATGGCCCAGTGAGAGGGGGGAATTGCAGGAGGAAGGAAGCGGAGCTGCGTCACTCAATGTCGATGTAGCCCAGAAGCCGCAGCTGATCCCAATCGGTGAACTCCTCGTCCTCAAGCGAGGCCACCTCGGCCATCGCAGCCACCTGGGCCGCCTCCAGCTTCCGCACCTTCGCCACCAGGCGCTCGGGCGCCGGCTGCTCCAAGGCAGGCTCGGCCACCATGGACTGGCCTGCCTGGCTCAGCACTCTGGCCTTGTCCATGACGGCCTCGGAGAGCTCCCCGGGCGCGAGGGCCGTGGGCTGGACCGCCAACCCCATGGCGGCGACGGTTGTGGCCGCTCTTGCACGGGCCCGCAACCACCTCAAGGCCCCCGCACTGAGCTCCTCTCGGGTGCGCAGGCGCCCTTGACCGTCGCCGAGCCCGAAGGCACAGACGCGCTGGGTCTTGGCACGGGCCGCCATCGCTTGACGCTCGCCGGGGCTGAGAAGGGAGTAGTTCTGCACCTTGCGCTCGCAGCCCGAGCAGTGCCGCTCGCGCTCTCCTCCCTCCATCTCGGACCAGGACACTGAGCAGGGAAGGGACACTTTGACTGACATGAGGACTCCGCTTTGGAAGCTTCAAGGTCACACGCCCCGTTCTGCACAGAGATGGCCTTGTTCCTCAGCTTTGGTGCAGGCAGCGTGCAGCGTCTCTCTGCCAGCTACTCCATGTACCCCAGAGCCCGCAGCGCCTCTTCCTGGGCAGGGCTCATCTCCCCCACCTCCACCTGCTCGCCGAAGCTCTGTCCTGCCAGCCAAGCTTGGCCCAAGGCCTCCAGCTCCGGCACCCATTCGGCCGTGGAGTAGACGTTTCGATACTCCCCCGGGTCCTTGGCCAAGTCAAAGGCCATGTGCTTGCCGTCATCCTGGAGGACCACCCGGTGATCTCCCAGGGTGAAGCTGCGCTGAAGGTGGTCAAAACGCAGGACTTGGGCCGGTGTGCCACGGGTCTTTCTGCGGGCCCAGTACATCTCAGAGACCTGCAACGCCGTCTCTGGCGTGTTCTCGAGCGGGGTCATGCCCATCCACCCAAGCAGCAAGTTCGGCACATCCGAGGTCTGCACGGGATCGGGATCGACGCCCGGTGAAATCCCAGGTCCGCGCACGATCAACGGCACATCTGTGACCTGCTTGTACAGGGCCTTGCTGTGCTCGAGCAGGCGGTGCTCCCCCAGGAACTCCCCGTGGTCCGAGAGGATGATGGTGTAGTCCTTCTCAAAGTCGTGCCCATTGTCTTCGAGCACCTCGAAGAGCTCCCCCAGCTGGTCATCCAGGTAGCGGAGTTCCGAGGCGTAGGCGGCCTCCCAGCTGGCACGCTCGGCCGCCGTTGCGTCCTTCTTGCCGCCGTTCACTCTCGCAGAGATGGCCGCGAAATCATGCCGGTCTCCGGCCCATTCCAGCCCGGTGGGCAAGTGCATGATGTCGATGACCGATGAGTCCTCGACGTAGCCTTCACGGGGAATCCAGGGACTGTGGGCCTCCATGAAGTTCAGGAACAACATGGTCTTTCCGCCCCCTCGCGCAGCCATGACCTGTTGACTCAGCGCCACAACTCGGTTGGCCTGAAGGTAGCCCTGGCCTGGAACGTCATCGAGCTGCTCGCACATCCACACATCAAAGCCACGCCCCAAGCCCCAGCGCCCGTCCAAGAAGGCCCGGTTGGCCGCGATGCCCACCGTCGTGTAGCCCTGGGACTGAAAGCGCTCCGCCAACGTGGCTCTGCTCTTACCCAAGGCCAAGCCTCGGCTCCTGGAGCCTGGCGGCGTGCCATGGGCGCCGTGATTGATGGCGTGGACCCCGGTGAAGAGGCTGGCGTGGCTCGGCAGTGTCCAAGGAGCGACGGACTGCATCTCGCTGTAAACCCGCCCCTTCTCGGCGAAGGCGTCCAGCTTGGGCATCAGGTTCCGCGTGTCGCCGTAGGCCCCCAGGTGGTCTGCCCGCAGCGTGTCCAGGACGATGATGACGACCGAAGGTCCACCCTCCTGGGTCTGGGGTAGGCCTTCGAGGGCCTCTTCCATGATCTTGCGGTCGGAGCGAAGCTCAGAGCGCTGCTCATCCACCGCCTGCAGAACACTCGGCGTACAAGCCAATAGGGTCCAGATCACCGCAGCAACTCCTTGTCTCGGTCTACGCCCTCAAGCCAGGCATCGGCGCGCGCCTGAATATCTGGGCCACCCTCCGCCAGTCCGTCGGGGTCCACGCGGTAGGCATCATCTATGAGCAGGTTGAGGTCTCCCCGGTGCTGCTCGACCACGCCACTGTCCTGTACCGAAGGACGGCGCAGCCCCTGAACCTGAGCCAGTTCAGCCAGCGCGTGGGTCAGGTCGTCTTGGCGCTGAGGCGCGCCCAGGTCCATGCCCTTCCAGGCCAGAGGTACCTGAATGGTCTGGGGCACCATCGTCCCGCCAATCTCGAGCTGTCCTGGCAACTCAATGCCGACGCTGCCCACGACCACCACCTGGGCATCGGGGGGCAGCGCCTCAAGAAAGAGGCCAAGCTGGGCGTCCAAGAAGCGCCAGTCTGCTGCGCGGGCCGTGAGCCAAGTCTCCAGAGCCTCCGGCGCAGGCGCCTCCTGCCGGTTCAGGCGCCGCCGTTGCTCCCTGAACCCACTGCTTCGCACCCGGGTTCCGCCCTGGGGAAGGTAGCGGGCCTCCAGGGTGCCAGCGCCCACCAACCCTGTTCGGGGAATCCAGGGCAAGCGCCCGTCGGCCAAGTGCACATAGAGAAACTGCCGCGCGCCGGCGCTTTGCGCCAAGCCACTCGCCAGCGCCAGGACACGGTCCCCTTGTACATAAGGAAGGGACTCCTCTCCGCGCTTGAGGTCGTCCCCCAAGAACACGTCAAAGCCTCGCTTCAACCCCGTTCGACTCGGCCGCACATCGCGTTCCGCGACCACCGCATGGGTCCGCCAACCCGCCTCGCTCAGGAGACTGGGCAGCGGCTTGACCAGAGCCGGAAAACCACCCTGCTTTCCCTTCTGTCGATACACGCGGTGAGCATGGGGAGGTAGGCCACTGAGCAGGCAGGCTTGGGCGCTCAGGCCGTTTGGAGAACAGGCTCGGATCTGGCTGCTCTCAAAGCTGTCCAGGCTGGAGAGCGGCGCGTCGTCCACGTTCCACCCATCCAGCACAATGAGCACCAAGAGCGGGCCCTCAGCGTCCTGGGAGACTGGGGTTGGAGAGAGAAGGGCCTCCGCGAGCTGGACCTGGTCGTCGGCCTGAGCCTCCTCATCCTGAATCCACGGCTGAACCGCCACCCGATTGGGGTGCCGGGCCCAGAACACGGCCAGCGCCGCAGCGGTGCAGAAGGCCGTACCGAGCAGCAGTCGGATCAGTTTGGAGCTCATGGCGGCCGTCTAACTGGCTCAGTCCGCCGCAGTGGACCGCACGACCTCTTCGATGCTGGTCTTGCCTTCGCCCAAGTGCTTGAGGGCCGACATGCGGAGGGTGCGCATCCCGTTGCGGATGGCCTCGCGCTTGAGCTCCAAGGTTGAGGCGCCGTTCAGGATGAACTCCTTGACCTCCTCGTTGAAGACCATGATCTCGTAGGTCGCAACGCGACCCTTGTACCCGGTGCCGTTGCAGGTACCGCAACCGGTACCCCGCATGACCTGGAACTCTCCGCTGTCCAGATCCTCGGGCGTGACCTGGAGATCCAGCAGTGCCTGCCGCGGCACGTCGATGGGCGCAGCGCAGTCCTTGCAGTTCTTGCGCAGCAGACGCTGGGCCGCGATGGCGTTGACCGCGCTGGCCACCAAGAAGGGCTCCACGCCCATGTTCAGCATGCGGGAGACCGAGCTGGGAGCGTCGTTGGTGTGCAGGGTAGAGAGCACCAAGTGACCGGTGAGCGCTGCCTTGATCGCGATCTCAGCGGTCTCAAAGTCACGAATCTCGCCCACCATGATGATGTCGGGATCTTGACGGAGAAAGGAGCGCAGGGAGGCGGCAAAGTTCAGGCCGATGTCCTCGTGCTGCTGCACCTGGTTGATGCCGAAGAAGTTGAACTCGACCGGGTCCTCGGCCGTGGAGATGTTCGTCCCCGGCTGGTTGAGCTCACCGAGCGCCGAGTACAGCGTGGTGGTCTTGCCGGAACCGGTCGGTCCCGTCACCAGGACCATTCCGAAGGGCTTCTGGTAGGCAGCCTGGAAGTCGGCCAAGGCCTGCTTCTCAAAGCCAAGCACCGTCATGTCCAGCTGCAAGTTGGACTTGTCGAGCAGGCGCATGACCACCTTCTCGCCCCACATCACCGGCAGGACCGAGACGCGGAAGTCCATCTCTTTGCCGCGGCCCATCTTGAGCTTGATGCGACCGTCCTGGGGGAGGCGGCGCTCAGCGATGTCCAGGTTGGACATGATCTTGAGGCGCGAGACGATGGCGTGCTTGAGCTTGATCGGCGGCTTCATCACTTCGTAGAGGATGCCGTCGATGCGGTAGCGAATGCGCATCTGGCGCTCAAAGGGCTCCACATGGATGTCAGAGGCGCCCTTGCGGATGGCGTCGAGCAGGATCAGGTTCACCAGCTTGACCACCGGTGCATCACCAGCGCTCTTCTCCAGGTCCAGGACGTTGATGTCCTCTTCCATGTCGCCGAACTCGATCTCCTCGTCTTCTTCGTCCCCTACGTCGAAGTCGAGCATCACGTCGTTGAAGTTGACCTGCTGGTTGTAGTAGCGCTCGATGGCGTCAGCGATGGCCGTATCGGTGGCCACGACCACTTCGATGTTCAGGTTCGTGACGAACTTGATGTCATCGATGGCGTAGATGTTGCTCGGGTCGCTCATTGCGACGATGAGCACGTTTCCTGCGCGGTTGACCGGGATCACCTGGTGGCGCTGGACCACCTCGCGCGGCACCAGCTTGAGCACCTCCTGGTCGATCTCAAAGTCGCTCAGGTTGATGCTTGGGACACCGTACTGCTGACTCAGGAACGAGGTGAGCTCGTTCTCCTCGATGTAGCCCAGCTTGGTCAGATGGTGACCCAGACGCCCACCGGTGGAGCGCTGGTCGTTGACAGCCTTCTGAAGCTGTAGGGGCGTAATCAGCTTCTCGCGGACCAGGAGTTCGCCTAGTCGCCCGCTTTCCTTCGCCATATGCCTTCACCTCGTGGAACCGCGAGCACTCTACAACAGCGCTTGCAGCAACGTTGCCCCGCCCCACATCAGTACGAGCAGCACAAGGGACACCACAGCCATGGTCAACACCCAGCTACGGGGCTTCGCTGGGGCGACCTCTCCCTCCTCTTTCGGCCACTGTGCAGCGCCTGGCGCGCGGCGCTCCAGCCGCTCCAAGCAGAGCTCCTGGCTCTCTTCCAGGGCCAGCACCATCTCTCGAAGCCCAGGGTCTTCCTGCAGCATCTGCCGGAGGGTCTCTTCCGCAGCAGGGGGCAGATCGCCACAGACCAAGCAGGGCAGCAAATCCAAAGCTTGCTCGCGGGTCATGAGGACTCCTGCTCGGCTCGCACCATTCGATAGGACATCCAAGTCCGGGCACCACGCACGGTCATCTCGCCTACACCCAAGAGCGCGGCGATCTCGGCCACCGACAAGCCACCCAAGAGGTGGAAAACAAAAACCGCGCGCAGCTCCACCGGCAAGTCCTCCAGGCGCCCAGGCCGATCCGGAGACCACGGAACGCGCGCCGGACCCGCCCTTTGGAGCACATCCTCCAGGTCTTCAAAGTCGCTGTTGAGCAGGAGGTACAAGCGCTCCACTGACTGCGTCCGCCACGGCCTGGAAGTGGAGAGCCCCGGGGCATGAACACGAAGATCTTGCCGCAGCGAGGCCAGAACGAGCAGGGCTTGTCCCTCATCGTCACTCAATACCCGCGCGATCGACCAGAGTGTGTCCACGCTCCCTTCCCACAACAGGGCCAGGGCACGGCGCTCACCGGCCTTGGCTGCGCGAATGAGACGCTGACTGGGCAGGTCTACGGGGCTAGGGTCCACCAAAGGCTTGTGTCTCCGACTACAGGTCAACTCACATAAGGACGATAATCAAGGACATGCTTCTCTCGCTACTGTCCATCGCTTGCCTCCGTGGCATTCCACCCGTCGATCTCGCACAGGACCGCGTGCCGCAGATCCCACTGGCCCCCGAAGGATGCTCTGCTGCCGCTCTGGTTCCGGTGCGCGGCTCGAGCAGCTGCGGCTTGGGCGGAAACTGCCACGCCAAGGGCCAGCTCTTCACCCTCGAAGAGAGCTTGGCAATCCCCAAGCGAAAAGCAAGCTGCTCGGTGCGCTACGACCAAGACAGTGGCCAAGGCGCATTCACGGTAGTGGTGCGCGACAGCGCGCTGCTCGGCGCCTTTGTCTGCATGGTCGATGGCGGAGACTGGCTGAGCATGGAGCTGCTGCCACATGCGGCCCCACCCAGCCCCGAGGTTCGCGCCTTCTATGGCAGGGGACTGGTGACGGAAGCGGACGAGCGGCCTCGTTTTGGCCGAGACTGCGATCCAGGCAACGAGGCGCAGAGCTGGGAGGGCTGAAGCCTTCTAAAGGCTCGCCGCCAGGGCCGAGACCATCTCCTCAATCTCCTCCTCCGTGCTCGTAAAGGCCGGAAGAAAGCGCACTGCTCTGGGACCGGCGCCACAGACGAGGACCCCGCGCTCCCGCATGCGCGCTACGATTGGCCCAGCATCCTGCTCCAAGTGAGCCGCCTGCATCAACCCCGCGCCGCTCACGCACAGGCCGAGGGCTTCCAGGGCGGAACGCAGCTGGACCCCCAGGACCGCACATCGAGCCGTGAGGTCCTTCTCCAGGATCTCCTCCAGGCTCGCAAGCCCAGCAGCGCAGGCCACAGGATTGCCGCCGAAGGTGGAGCCGTGGTCTCCAGGCTCAAAGACCTGGGAGAGATGCGGCCCCGCGACAACCGCGCCGAGCGGCAGACCGCCTCCCAAGGCCTTGGCCAAGGTGCGGACATCCGGAGCCGGCTGCTGAAGCAGGGTGCCGCTGCGACCCAGACCACACTGGATCTCGTCGTAGACCAAGAGCGTCCCGTGGGCATCGCAGGCCGCGCGCAGCTCCTTCAAGTAGGGAAAGGGGATGCAGCCGCCCTCCCCTCGAATGGGCTCCACAAAGACCGCAGCCGTCTGCTCACCCACAGCCTCAGCCAGTGCTTCATCCGGCAAGGCCAGCACGCCGCCGGGCAGAGGCCCAAATCCGCGGCTGAACTTCTCCCGCGCGGTCAGCGCCAAGGCGCCCAAGGTGCGCCCGTGAAAGGCCTGCTGGGCGACCAAGATCTGCGGCCTACTCTCGCCCTTCAGGAAGTGATGCTTCCGCACCAGCTTCAGGGCACCCTCGTTGGCCTCTGCCCCGGAGTTGCACAGGAAGACCGGCCCCCCGTACAGATCCATCAGAGCCTGGGCGAAGCGCTGCTGAACCGGCACGCTGTAGAGGTTGGAGACGTGCATCAGGGCGTCTACCTGGGCGTGCACGGCCGCTTGAACCCGTGGATGCTGGTGTCCCAATGACATGACCGCGATCCCGCAGATCGCATCCAGATACCAACGACCCGTGTCGTCTTGCACCCGGGTGCCCTGCCCGCGCACCAAGCGCAGCGGAACCCGGTTGTAGGTGTTCAGGAAGGGGCTCACAGGCGCACCCGCGTCTGGCCGATGTGGACCTCGCCGACGCCAGCGAGCAAGGCCTGGTGACAGGAGCGCAGCTTGGGCTGCATGCCGCCGGACACCGTTCCGTCCGCCAACCACTGCTCCGCAACGCCCCAAGACAGGTCTGAGACTGGCCCCATAGGCCCCCGCACGGCCGGGACGTCGCTCACGAAGTGCAGGGCACGCGCCCCCATGGCCACAGCGATCGCATGCGCCACTTGGTCCGCGTTCACGTTCAGAGGCTCCAAGTCCGCGTCCACCGCCACCGGCGCCACGACGGGAATGACTCCTTGGGCGAGCAAGCCCTCCAACACACTGCAGTCCACCGAGGTGATCTCCCCCACCCGGCCCAAGGCGCCTCCGCGCATCAGCCGGGCACGCAGCCAGCCTCCCAGATCCGCACCAGAGAGGCCCAAGGCCCGCCCTCCTGCCCGCGTCAGTCCGCTGACCACCTGCCTGGAGACAACCCCCACCTGCACCATCTGAGCGACCTTCATGAGCGCCGGCGAGGTCACCCGCAGCCCATCTTCAAAGTGGCTCTCCACCTCGAGGCGCTCCGCCATGGCCGAGACCGCTGGACCACCGCCGTGCACGAGCACACAGGGTCGCGTCCGGGCAGCCACCTGGGAGAGGAAGGCTTGAGCGCGCTCCGGGTCTTGGAGCAGAGCACCGCCAACCTTGATCAAGTCAGGAGGTGTAGTCAGCATTGATCCTCACATAATCTGCGCTCATATCGCAGCCCCAGGCCCTGGCCTGGCCGATCAACTCCCCACCGAGACGCACATGGAGCACCACCTTGGAGGCCCCCATCGCCTTGCGCAGATCCTGCTCCCGCAGAGGGAGCGGCTGTCCGGCGCGCACCACGGGGATCCCGCAGATGTCCAGATTCAGGGCCTGCAGCCCGGGGGCCTGTGCTTGTCCCAGGGCTCCCACGATGCGGCCCCAGTTGGGATCCCTGCCGTGGATGGCCGTCTTGACCAGGTTCGACTTGACCACCGCTCGAGCCAAGCGCCGTGCCTCCTCATCGTCCTGAGCGCCCTCCACGATGACCTCGAGCAAGCAAGATGCGCCCTCTCCGTCCGCAGCGATGGCCATGGCCAAGGCCCGGCAAGTGCTCTCCAGGGCCAAGCTCAAGTGCTCCCAAGCCGCCTCTCCGGGCTGAACTTTGGGCCCAGTTCCCGTCGCGATCAGCAGCACGGTGTCGTTGGTGGAGGTGTCTCCATCCACGCTGATGGCGTTGAAGCTGCGCTGAACCGCAGGGACCAAGAGACTCTGGAGATCCTCGGGTGAGACCTGAGCGTCCGTGGCCAGAAAGCCCAGCATCGTGGCCATGTTCGGGTGGATCATGCCTGCGCCCTTGGCGATGCCGGAGACCGTGATGCCTCCGCTGCAGAAGGCCACTTCCTTGGGTCCCGAGTCTGTGGTCAGGATGGCGCAGGCTGCGGCGTGGCCGGCATGTGGGCGCAGCTCAGAGCTGGCCTGGCGCACCCCAGCTCGGAGCTTGTCCATCGGAAGCAAGCGACCAATGACCCCAGTGGAGCAGAGCAGGACGCGCTCCGCAGAGACCCCCAGGGCCTGCCCCGCCTCCTCGGCCGTGGACTGCGCATCCAGCGCGCCTTGCTCGCCCGTGGCCGCGTTGGCGTTCCCGGCGTTGACCACCAAGGCGTCGGCAAAACCAGGAACCCGGGCACGGGTCCAAAGACAGGGCGCCGCGACGGCCGTGGACTTGGTGGTCACACCGGCCACGCTCGCGTTGGGGTGGGAGATCACCAAGACGTCATGGCCCCCGCCGCTGCGGATGCCTGCCGCGCTGACCCCCAAGCTCAGCCCCGAGACCGAGGTCAGAGTTCCGAAATCCAGCTTCTCTGCCCAGGGCAACTCGGCCAGGGACAAGGGACTCACTGTGTTCTCTGCACTCACAACCACACCTCCATCAACACTTGGGTGCACGCGGACGCGTCGGGACAGAGACGACAGCGTGCCGCCTTCCAGGCCAAAGCCGCGCAGGGACGCGCCTGCCGATGGGGCGGGGCACCATCTCCCACAGCCTCAAAGCCAAGTCGCGAGAAGAAGCCAGGCGCGCCGGTCAAACACACAACCCGCTCGGCCCCCAAGGCACGCGCCCGCTGCAAGGCGGCTTGCACCAGAGCGCGGCCGTGACCGGGCTGCATAGAGACCAAGCTGCCCAACTCGATGGCACCCCCGGCCCACCAGGACAGGGCCACGCAGCCGCTCTGGCTGACCAGAAAGTCATCGGGCACCAAGGGCCGCGCGCGCAGCACGCCACTGGCCAGGTGGGGAGCCATCCAGGCCGAGATGCACGGAAGGTCCGCGGGGTTTGCGGGCCGAACGACAGGGCCAGAGTGCTGGCCAAAGCTTCCGTCTTCGCAGATCACAACAACTCCAAGGTCGCGCTGCACATCACAGCAGCGCGGGAAACTGGGGAAGGCCCAAGGTCTCGGGCCAGCCATTTGCGAGGTTGAGGGCCTGGAGCGCCTGGGCGCCCGCCCCCTTGAGCAGGTTGTCAATGGCGCAGCTCACGGAGACCACGCCACGCGCCTCGTCCACGGCCACATGCAAGTGAGCCAAGGCGCTGCCGCGCACATCGCCGGTCGCGGGAGGCTGCTCTCTGAGAACCACCAAAGGGTGCGCGTCGTAGGCCTCAGAGAAGGCCAGGTTGACCTTGGCTGCGGGCAGATCAAGCTGAGCGTGGACCGTGGCCAGCAGGCCGCGGGTCATGGGCACCAGGTGGGGCGTGAAGCTGACCTTGGCGCCCTTCAGGTTGCGCTCGATCTCCAGGGTGTGGCGGTGGCTGCCGCCCATCCCGTAGGCCACGACCGACTCGTTCACTGAGCCATACAGGTTCCGTGCACCTGGGCTTCGGCCCGCGCCGGAGATCCCGCTCATGCAGTCCGCGACCAGCCAACTCGCCCCAAGCTGTACCAGTGGCCAAGCCGCCAGGGTGGTCGCGGTGGGGTAGCAGCCGGGTGCTGCGATGAGGCGTGCGCCGGGAAGATCACCGCCTGCGATCTCGGGCAATCCATACACCGCGTCCTTGAGAAGGTTCGGGCATGGGTGCGGAACGCCGTAGCTGCGCTGCCAGAGCGCCGGGTCACCGAGCCGGAAGTCTGCGCCAAGGTCCACGACCTGCAAGCCTGCCGACAGAAAACGGGCCACCATCGGCGCCGACACCCCGTGGGGCAGCGCCAAGAAGACCAGCTCTGCTTGGTCAAGAATCTCTTGAATGTCCAAGTTAGAAAGCGGAAAACCACCCAGGGGGTGTCCGGTCAGTGCCGGCCATGCGTCCGAGACGCTCCCTTTTCCCCTTCGGCCGCCGACCACACAGCGCAGATCCAGCTCAGGATGGGCCCAGATCATGCGCAGCAGTTCTGCACCGGCATAGCCGTTGGCACCAATGATCGCAGTAGGGGTGGGCATCCAGGTCACAACTCCAGCAAGTCGGCCATTTATCAAGACTGCATTATCATGCAAGAAAATGCATACATATACACTTGTCTTGGGATCGTTTGCCGCCCAAAAGGTGACGATTGAGGGATAGGAATCGGCGGTCAGGGGGTCGGGGCGGTAAACTGCGCGTCCAAGGAGGTGCGAATGCGCCGCGGATGGATTGCAATGGTCCTGCTCTACGGCTGCGTGGCCGCTCCCGATGCCGGAGAGCGCCCCGACAACGGTGGCTGCCGCAGCGGCATCGTCGTCGACACCGGCCCCTCCACAGACGAGTGCCCCACCGGCCTGATCCTCACCGAAGTCATGAGCGCTCCGGACGCGGGCGCCGACTACGAGTGGCTCGAGATCTACAACGGCAGCGGCGAGGTCATGTCCATCGACGGGCTCGATATTCGACGCACCACCAGCGAGACCAGCATCATTGGGAGCGGCATTGAGCTCCAGCCTGGTGCATACGCCGTCCTGGCCAGAGGCCAAGAGCCCGACATCCCCAGCGACTACATCTATGACGGTCTGACCCTCACGGACTCCGAGGCGGACCTCTGCCTCCTCTGCGGCGGCATCGAGATCGACTGCATCGAATACGGAGACACCAGCCGCGGCGTGGCCTGGTCCTTGGATCCCATCAACCTGGACCCCAGCGACAACGACGAGATGAGCGCATGGTGCCCCGCCACAAACGAGCTGGCCAACGGCGACTTTGGGACCCCAGGAGAGGAGAACAGCGCCTGTCCAATCGTGCTCACTTGCCCAGACGAAGCAGAGCTGGCCGTCACCGAGGTGCTGCCCAACGTCTCTGGAGACGAGGCCGGCGAGTTCATCGAGGTCCTGAACATGGGGGACAGCCCCGTCCCTCTGAACTGCATCCGAGCTGTGGACGGGAGCAGCCTTCGCACCCTCAAGGACTGCGAGGGTGAGCTGATGCCCGGCGAGTTCTTGGTCATGGCCAGAGACATCTCTTGGCACGAAGACCTGGGCTACCTGGCCTGCGAGGTCACCAGCATCACGCTGACCAACACCGGCGAGCGCTTCGGCGTCGGTCTGGAGACCAGCACCGGTGACGAGGTGGAGATCAGCGTCGTGGACTGCGAGGCCGAGGACTGCCCCTTTATCGAAGGCATCGCCGCTCAGGTAGACCCTCGCGTCTACGGCGAGACCGACCCAGCCTTCTGGTGTAACGCGGACGACTCTTGGGCCGGCCAGATCGCCTCCCCGGGCTTGGACAACGCCCAGTGTGATCTGCCCGAAGACGGCGATTCCGACGGCTTCTACACCCCCGATGACTGCGACGATGGCGACAACAGCATCTACCCAGGCGCACCCGACAGCTACGGCGACGGCATCGACCAGGACTGCGATGGCGCCGACGGCACCGCCCTTCAGCTCAGCGAGCTCGTCGAAGGCGACATCCTGCTCACCGAGGTAATGCCCGACCCCAAGTTGGTCTCCGACACCGACGGCGAGTGGATTGAGCTCTACAACACCACCGAGAGTCCCATCTCCCTGGACGGCCTCTCCGAGCCTTGCGAGATCGCCTCTGCGGTCGCCATCGGCCCTGGCGAGCACCTGGTGCTGGCCAAGAAGTCCGACTCCAGCATCAACGGCGGCATCGAAGGCGCGGTCCAGTGCAGCATCAGCCTGACCAACAGCGCTGGCACCAAGCGCGTCAGCGGCCAAGGCGTCACGACAGACACCTTCAGCTACGGGACGCCCAAGTCTGGCAAGAGCATTCAGCGCAGCTTTGACGGCGTCTATTCCGATGTCAGCTGTGACTCGGTCTCCGAGTTTGGCTCTGGGGATTTGGGTACGCCAGGCAGCGTGAACGGCGCCTGCCCAGGATAAGTTGAAGGATCCACGGCCGAGTTGACACATACTTCCTGAAATGGAGGTGGGTGGTGTGGTGGACGTTGATCGCAGGGGCCTGGGCCACCGAGACACCAAGCTTCGATGCGCCTGCCATTGAGCTGGGCGCAGGCTTGCCGCTCTACACCCAGCGCGGCGCGGCCCAACTCAGCGGGCGCGCGATCTGGGGCTGGACGGCGGCTGAGCTCAACCTGAGGTTGGCCCCCAACACGGACCTTCGCCCCACCCGCATCGACGGCTTCTCTCTGGACCAGGACTGGGCCGTGAAGGGCTGGATCGACCTGAGCCCACCAGCCCCCGGTCGCTCCGGCTTTCACGCTGCGCCTCACCTCTATCTGGGTGCTCTGCGCTGGCGAGGCCAACTCATCTCTGGGGCAAGCCGCGGCCAGAGCCAAGGCGCCTTCGATGCGGGTGAAACCTGGTCCTGGGCGCCGGCGGCCGGGGTGGGCATCGATGTGGGCTATCAGCGCATCTCACTGCGCGCCCGGGCCGAGCTCAGTCGCAGGAGCTTGGGCGGTGCGCACCAGCTCCACCAGGGCGCTGGCGTGGACCTGCTGGTGAAGCTGTGAGTCTCTTGCTCTGCGTGACCGCCGCCTTGGCCGCGCCGGAGACGCTGCGGGTCTCTCTGGGCACCGATGTGGGCCTGAGCCGCATCGACAACGGTCATGTTGGGCAGCGCTTTGCCTTGGAGCGCCAGGTCCTGCCGCGATGGAGCCTGGGGGTCGGCACCCGCTTCCGGGGACGCACAGCCGATCAAGTCCTTCAGCCCTTTCGGGCACCGGACTACGCCTACACCCACGGCCAGCGCTACACCGAGCTGAGCTCTGGGTGCGCCACAGTGCGCTGGCAAGCCGCAGGGACCGAGCGTGGTGCCACCTCGCTGCTCCTGGATCTCCACGGCGGACTGGGCGCCCGCCGCCTCTACGCCGAAGACCCAAGCAAGCTGGACCCGCGTGTCGACTACGTCTACCCCATCCAGAGCGCCTTCAGCAGCCAAGGCCTGGCCCAAGCCGGCCTGTCCCTGAGTGCCTTCCGAAATCACTGGGGCGTGCAGGCCTCGGCCACCGGCACCCTGTCCACACTGCCGGAGCACCTGCGCGGCGAGGTCTCACCGCTGACCTTGTGGACCGGCTTGTCCATCGTCTTCCGGATCTAGCGCGTGCAGATGCTCTGTGCTGGCCTCGCTTGGGGAGCCCTTTCCCTGGAGCCTGGCGTGGGTCTCGATCACAGCATCGGGAGTCCCTTTGCCGGGCCGACCCAGCCCAGCCTCTCCCTCCGCACCGCCTCGCGCACTTCCTGGGGCTTGAGCGCCCACCTGCGCTGGAACGTGGCCCTGGACCCCAAGAGATCCTGGCAAGAGTACGGTCACTGGCCGAGCGCCTGGTGGACACAAACCGGGTCACTGCGCGCCCGATGGCTTCAGCTGGACTGGCTGCCGGGCACCTACCAGGCCGGGCCGATCCGTGGAGCTTTGGGTCTCTCTTTGGGGGTGGGGCGACAGGTCTACTATGTGCCTGCCACGCCGCCTGATCCCCTCATCGAGCGCGCCTTCATGGTGCGGCCCTCCATGAGCCTGAGCAGCGAAGTGGCGCGGTGGACCCTGCGCTGCAGCTGGAGTCTGGAGTTCTCTCCCCCTCCCGAGAGCATGGAGCCCCTGCTTCCCAAGGCGCAGCTGCACCTGGGCTTGGCGCTCCAGTACCAAATCCCACCGCCCTACAAGAAACGCTGAAGGATTCCCCCCCACGCCACACCAAGCAGGATGAGAAAGGAGAGAGGAGCATGTCCATACACATCCTGGCCACCGCCCTGACCTTGGCCACCCCAGCCGCGCAAGCAGCTCCCGCCATCGAGGTCGGTGTGGGCGTGAGCGAGGTCTTCGAGGAGCGCAAGCCCTCCGCCATGGTGCGCCTCGGCTTCGGCGCCGTGACAGGCGAGCTGGCCGGTACCTACAACCCACACACGGGCACCAGTCAGCTGACCCAGATCCTGGCGACCATCAGCGGGCAGCCCTGGCCGGAGGACGTGGAGCGCTGGAAGATCAAAGCATTGGCCGACCTGAGCCTCCCGGCCCAGGACAGCGGCTGGTACGGCGCCCCGCACCTCTACCTGGGCCTTCAAGGCGCCTTGGTGGAGCGCACTCTGGCCACCCTGGAAGGAGACGCCCCCATCAACTTCGTGCAGGCGGACCCACCCAGCTGGCACCTCTCCCCCCTTCTGGGCGTGGGGGTCAGCGGCTCCTTTGGGCCCATCACCGCTCGGGTCACGATGCACTCCACCCTCGCCCAAGAGATCTGGGACAACGGCCGCAGCTTCAACCACACTGGGTCCCTGGACCTGCTCTACCGCTTCTAAGGAGGCCTCCATGTTTCTCACGCTGATCACTCTGGCCTCTGCCCAAGACCTGGGGCCCACCCAGTTCCACCTGGGCATCCAGACCACCCGAAACGACCCCTTCGTCACCACCAACATGGCGACCCTGAGCGTCAGCCACGATCTGAAGGACTGGCTGGGAATCGAGTTGGGCGGAGGCGCCGCCGCGCTCCCGGAACGGGCTAGCTGGAAGGCCCTGACCAACCAACTCGAGCAGCACCAGATCTACCCGGATCTCGCCTACCTGCGCTTCATGGGCTGGACCGGTGTGCGCCTGACCCCACTGCGCAACGACTGGAAGGGCCTGCAGTCAGCGGCCGGCCTGCACCTGGGGGTGGCCGCCATTCAAAGCGTAGAGTCAACTTGGGGAGCAGAGAGCGACACCCCCATCGAGGTCTCCCCAGCCTCGCGCTACGGTGTGCACAGCAGCTTGAGCTGGGGACGTCTCGGCGTGGACCTGACCCTCACGCGAACGGGCCACCAAGAAGAGTTTGGCGTTGCACGAGATGGGGAACCCTACACAGCGGACCGCCAGAACATCTGGGTGAGCGCGGGGCTCTCATGCCGGCTCTAGGGCTGGCCGCGCTGCTCTTGAGTGGGGGCGCCCAGGCCTCCCCTGTTCAGGTGGGCTTGGGCCTCTCCGACGTCTTTGCGTCCAAGCGACCCGTCCTCACCGCACGCTTCGGCGCGGGCTGGGTACGGGCAGAACTCTCCGGCAGCCGTGCGGTCTTCAACGTCGAAGAGCACACGCTGGAGCGCGACATCGCCAACCTGTGGAGGAACGCCTGGCCCGTCTACGAGGAGCTCGGAAACATCAAGGCCGTGGCCGACTTCTGCCTGCCTCGGGCAGACACAGAGGGTTGGTTTGGCAGCCCGCATCTCTATCTGGGCGCCCAGATGCAGCACGGGTACAAGCGCGTGGTCATTCCCTCTTACGCCCATCCAGACTTCTACGATTCACCGGAGCCCCCGGCAAGGCGGGGCTCCCCCCTGATGGGGGTCGGCATCAGCCTGACCCGGCAAAAGCTGACCGGCCGGGTCACCGTTCACAGGACGCGTGAACCCAGCCTGTACGGATCGGGACGAGACCCACACACCCGCGGGTCGCTCGACCTGCTCTATCGCTTCTAGGTCCCCATGTTCACCGCGCTCATCACAGCGGCTCTGGCCCAAGAAAACACGCTACACCTCAGCGTTCACACCGGCACCAACGACGACTTGGTGACCGAAAGGGTGACCACCATCGGCATTGAGCGGGTCGTGCGTCCCTGGCTCAGCGCGACGCTTCACGCAGGCATGGGCCCCAGAGAGGGCAAGCGCAGGCCGATGGCCCTCATGGTAGAGCAGACCACCTACCTGGTCTCTCGTTCGGCCGCCCCACGCGGCATCGGCTGGGCCGGCGCCCGATTCACCCCCGCCCGGAGGAGTGTGGGCCGCGTGGACTCCGCTCTGGGCTTGGACTTGGGGGCAGGCGCCCTGTACTCCGTAGAGTACGGTCCTCTCGTCAACCCCTCCGACTTCAAAGAGATCTCCGCCATGGCGCGATACGGCTTGTACAGCAGCCTGAACTGGAACACTTGGGGCATCGAACTCGGACTCTCCCGCACCCGATACGAGGAGTCCTTCAACGATTCAGCGGGCGAAGACTTTTTGTTCTCCACGCAGCGCCTCTGGGTCAGCGGAGGCATCACATGGCGCCTCTAACCCTCGCCCTCCTTCTCTCCCTGGACTGGTGGGTGCCCACCCCCCAAGAAGCCCAGGAGCTCCAGAGCGCCTTGGACCAGTATTGGGAACAGGGCGAGGTGGAGGTGCAGGTCGGCGCGCCCGCCCAAGACCGGCCGGGCATCCAAGTCTTGGACGGACAGCTCGTCTGGACGGAGCAGGAACGCACCGTACAGCAGCCCTGCCCCACCTCTCCCGGCGCACAAGTCCTGCTGGTCAAGAGCTGGACCCAAGCCCTGGACCCCGCAGACCAAGGCTGGGTGCCCGAGGTGGAGCTGGACGACTTCCTGCCAGACAAACCCCCTGGCCCGACCGAGGTCCTGTTGCCCGTCGCGGCGCCTCCCGCGGAAGTGGAGCGCGTGGTGGCCCCAAAGATTGAACGGCCGGAGCAAGCCGCTACGGCACAGCTCAACCTCAGCGCTGGCGTGGGCCTACAGAGCGCCCTGAGCGCCGAGCCCTGGCGCCTGTCCGTCGGCGGCGCCCGCTACGGACGGAGGGTGAACCAAGCCCTCTGGCTGGTCGGTGACTTTGGCGGCCAACCCCGCTTCGCCCAAGGCACCACCAGTCGGCTCGGAACCCAGCTTGGCTTCGGCCTCTCCCAAGAGACGAGCACCGGCAGCGCCGCCGAAGTCTGGCTGCTCGGCGGCGCACGCTGGCTCTTCTTCGAGGGCAGCCAAGAGGAGCTGCTCCCGAGCGTGGGCCTCAAGGTGATCGGCTGGGGTCCACCGGTGGGCCAAAACCGAATCGGCGTGGCCCTGAGCGGCCAGTTGGAGGGCCTGGACGCGCAGCGCACCTTCTACGATGGGGAGCAGTACGTCAGCGAAATGGCCCTACAGTCAGCCTATCTGGAGTTCGTCATCGGGAGGCCGATGTGAGCCCCGAACACTTGCAGGCCCTGCGCGCCGGAGAGCCCTGGGCGGTCTCCGCCTTCTACGCCGACCACGCCCCAATGGTCCTGGGCTGGTGCATCCGAATGGGTGGCCCCCACCTGGACCCCGAGGACGCAGCCCACGCGGTGTTCGAGACCGCGCTGGGTCGACTCAGCAGCTTCAGAGGGGAAGCAAAGCTGAGCACTTGGCTCTACGCCATCACGCGCCGCGTGCTCGCCAACCTGCGACGCCGAGCCGCTTTGCGGCGCTTCATTGGACTGGATCGCGTGCCCGAGGCCAGCGATCCCCACGACACCCACCACGAGCTGGAGCGGCTGCGGGAGCGCCGCGCCGTGCAGCACACCTTGGAGCGCTTGCCGGACACCTCCCGCGAGGTCCTGGTGCTCTGCGACTTGGAAGAGCGCTCAGCTCCCGTGGTCGCCGAGATGTTGGAGATACCGGTGGGCACGGTCTACAGCCGACTCCACAAAGCCCGCCGCCTCTTCAAGGCCGCCGCCTTGCGCGAGGGACTGGTCGTACGCGAAGGCCAGGTGCTGAAGCTGGTCGAGGGAGGCCAGCCATGAGCGAGAAGATCAGCGATACCGGCGAGCGCCGCGCAAACATCCCCAACCTGGAGCCAAGCCCCGAGGAGTTGGAGCGCCTGAGCGGGCCTCCGCTGGCGGTGCCAGGCCAGGTCTTGGCCAAGGCCACACTGGCCTCGTCTGCGGAGCTGGCCCGTATGCAGCCTCGTGCGCCCAAGCGCTCCCTGCCCTGGGGCGGCGTTCTCGCGGCGGGTGTCGTGCTCTTCGCCCTCCTGCTCCCACAAGGCCCGGGTCCCATGCTGCTGGCCCAGGAGGCGCCGACCACACTGGATGGCAACCTCAAGATGGGCCTGAACATGAAGGTCGAAGGTCAGGCGGTTCTGGTGCTGCACGAATACGGCCGCCAGGGCACCGAGGTGGAGCTGATGAGCGGCCAGGCCACCTTTGATGTGGATCCCGCCGGGGAGTACACCCAGCTGCGCGTGAGCTACGGCGACTGGGTCGTCTACACCCAGGGCGGACGCTTCACCCTCAGTGACCTTCCCGCCCTCAGCGTCGAGAGCGGCAGCGTGGTGCTCAAGGGGCCAGAGATGGAGACGGCCTTGGGTCCAAAGGATCGCTGGAGTCCGGTGCCCGAGACCGCCTCCCTGGACCGGGTTGTGCAGACCGAACCCCTCAAGGACCTCCTCCCCGTCGAGGTCAAAGCGACGCTGCGCAAACCCAAAACTGAGGTTCTGCCTGAAACCAACCCTGCAGCTGAGCAGCCTGCCCCCGCGGTGATGCAAGACCCCGCTGAGCAAGCGGCCTTCGAAGCCTTGCTCTTGGCCCGCGCTGAACGCTCCGAGCAGACGGGCACCCTGGCCGAGCAATTTCTCGTCGAGTGGACCGACTCCGCCTTGCAAGCCGAGGTCCAGGCCATCGCCATCGCCGCACAGCTCGCCGATCCCACCCTGGACCCCGTGCGCACCCTGAGCAAGGTGGACGCTTGGCTGACGAGCAACCCTCAGCACCCACGCTTCGTAGAGATGCACTACCTGCGGGCCACCCTGCTGCGAGACCAGCTCCACGACTGCCAGCGCGCTGTACCCAGCTACCGCGTGGTGGTGCAGCTGGGCGCCGGAACACAGCGGGCCCAAGCCGAGCACTACCTTCAGGCCTGCTTGGCGGGTCAGTAGTCGGGGCGACCAGTCGGGTTATTGGGCGCACATGTCGCCGCTTCTCCAGATCCTGAGCCAATTCTTAGACAGCATCCAGTGGCACTGGGAGCTGGTCGATGACGGCGGTCGGGTCCTTGGAACCAGCGTGGAAGGCGAGCACGGCAAGTTCACCTGCTACGGCCACGCCCACGACACCCGCCAGCAGCTCGTCTTCTACTCCCTCTGTCCCGTCAGCTGCCCACCCGAGCGCCTGAGCGCCATGGCCGAGCTGCTCGCCCGTATGAACTTCGGCATGATTCTGGGCAACTTCGAACTGGACATGCGGGACGGCGAGATCCGCTACAAGACCGCCATCGATGTGGAAGACCTGGACTTCACGGTCGACGCCTGCAAGCAGCTGGTCTTCCCCAACTGCATGATGATGGACCGCTACCTGCCGGCCATTCAGCATGTGCTCAACGGCGTGAGTCCAGAGGGTGCCCTCGCGGTGCTGAGTCTGGACGATGACGAGATGATGAACTGAAGCGCGAGATGACTTCCTGAGCTCACCAAGCCTGAACGGGGGTATCTTGCCCCATGTCCAAACAAGACCCCCCAGGCCCTCCCGCTGAGCCCTCCTCCGACAAGCCTGGCCTGGCCGACCACGCGGTCAGCGCGCTGAACGCCTGGATTGGAGATGACTTGGCAGAGCGTGGCAACACGCTTCACGAGCCGATGGCCTTCATGCAAGGCAACCACCCTCTCGCGCCAGAGGAGCTCCCCGGCGCCACCAAAGTCTGTGTGTGGCTCCATGGTCTGGGCTGCAATGAGTCCATGTGGATGCTGGACGAATCGGAGACTGTGTTGCCCTTTGGCAGCGCTCTGCAAGAAGACCATGCCTATCTTCCGCTCTACATCCGCTACAACACGGGCCAGCGCATCTCCGACAACGGGAGTCAACTCAACGACCTCCTACAGTCCTATATGGACACACACCCGGAATTGGAGGAGCTGCTGCTCATTGGGCACAGCATGGGCGGACTGGTCATTCGCAGCGCCTGCCACAAAGGCGAAGGACAAGCTTGGACCCAGCGTATCAAGCACATCTTCTATCTGGGGTCGCCGCACTTGGGCGCCCCACTAGAGCGCACGGCGAACGTGGCCACTCACCTGCTCTCCAAGGTCGACACCACCGCCACGCGCGTCATCGGCGAGGTCATCAACACCCGCAGCAAAGGGGTCAAGGACCTGCGCTACGGCAACCTGAGTGACCAGGACTGGATGGACTTTGACCCGGACGCCCTGCTAGAAAACAAGCGGGTCGCCGTCCCGTGGTTGGCCACCGCACGGCACCACCGAATCGTGGGAGAGCTGGTCTCCGGACTGGGTAGCTTAGGGGACGCGGTCGTGCCCCGCGCAAGCGCCCAAGGGGACGCGCGCGGTCTGGAGCCTGGCGCCCCAGATCCGGCCGATGTGCAGCGTATGCCCTGGCTTCACCACCTGGCCGTCGCCCAGCACCCCAGCGTCTATGCCGCCATCTCCGAGCGACTCACCCCAGCCGGTGAAGAGGTGCCTGAACGCACCCCGTTTGTAGCAGATGTGGCTGAAGGGGCCGATGCGGAAGACAGCACCAAAACAGACCCACCGGAATCCCCAGCCCCCAGCCCCAAAGGCTCTGACCCAAAGAGCGATGAGAAGCGCTGGAAGCGAATTCGCGGCATCAAGAAGCTGATTCACGACAGCGTGGACCGGACCGCCACTTTCGTAGAACGGCACCACCGCCACGCCGCCGACAAGCCCTTTCGCATCCTAGAGAAAGTGGAAGGTGTCGCGGCCCCCGCCAAGGTGGTAGAGCAGATCTACATGGGAGTTGTAGGTGCAAGTTATGAGGGCGTTCGCGTGGTGAACAAGATCGTAGAAGGGGTGGACGACTGGGTGGTCGACGAGCTTCAGGCCCGGGACGGCGAGGAGTAGGCTGCCCCTGCCCTCAAGGGGGTGTGGCCCGCATCCCTTGCCCGTGTAGGTCGGTGATCTCGACCCACTGTGGTATCTGTGCGAAGTGCAGCAGGTACACCGCAGCGCTCTCATCCAACTCCAGAGGCTCGATGCGCATCCAGCCATAGTCCAGGTCATCCAGGGCGCTCAGGGTTCGCGCGTCCAGTCCTTCTCTGCTGTTGAAGTCCACAGTCCCCAGATCGCTCTCGATGCGGTTCAAGTCCAGGTCATCCACCCCCAAGGCGAGCTTCAGGACCAGAGGGTCCAGGGACACGGCGCTGACGCTTAGACCGCCCGGTTTGGTGCTGTCGCTGAGGGCCAGGGGATTGATGTGGGGGTCAAAGCCGTCGATCCCACAGGTGGAATCTGGGTTCTCCGTTCGGTAGTGCAAGGAGCAGTGGGTCTGTAGCCGCACTTCTAGGTGCAGGTGTGGGGCCTTGGTGCCCGTGTCCCCACTGTGTCCCAAGAGGGCACCTCGCTCAAGGTCGTCCCCTTCCGAGACGATGTAGGAGTCCAGGTGCTGGTAGAAACTGTAGTAGCGCGTGATCTCCACCCCTTGCCAAGTGAAGGGGGTTTCCAAGAGGTGCTCCACATACACGTGGTTGCCGCTGCCAGTCTCCAGGTTCTCCGGGTTGACCTTGAAGACGGTTCCTTTGGCGAGAGAGCGCACAGGCGTGCCGATCTCCAAGGGAATGTCCAAGCCCAAGTGAAAGTCGCTTCTTCCACCCTCCAGCTCCATCACCCGTGGGCCAAAGGGGCTGCCTATTGCCGGCCGGCCGGTCACTGCCGCTCCGACACCTTCGAACTCCGGCAGACTGCGACCGCGGTCAATGGCCTGGAGCTGTAGACCTTCAGCGCCCGTGTCTTTGCCCCCCGTATCGCTGACTTCGGTGTCCACAGCACCTGTATCGGAGCCGCTGTCTTTTGTGGCGTCCCTTCCATCTAGCGGCCGGTCCGGCCCGGGCGGCTCAGGGGCGAGACAAGCCAGAAGCAGTGGGATGAAGAGAGACACTGAGCCCTTTGGGTTGGCACTCTCACAGCGTATCCAGCCTCAAAGCCCTGCGTTCTATCGAGCCCCTGACACAGCCGACCCGACCCGTCGCTCGGTCAAAGGGCGCCCAGAAGTCCTTCTCAGGTTTGGCCCTTCAATTCCATCAACGCAGACAGCAGCTTTTCCTTGGCCCGCTCACCGGGCTTGCCCGTGGCGCGGGCACGTCGAAGCAGGGTGCGCAGCTGCTGCCGATCCGCGCTGGGATGCTCGGCGACGAAGGCCATCAGCTGGGCATCTCCACCCTCAAGCAGCTGGGTTCGCCAGCTCTTGGGTCCATTCTGGCCGCCCTGCAGGTCACTGTCCAAGGCATCGTCCAAGGCCTCGGCGTCCACGCCGCGCAGCAAGGTCTGTACCCGAAGGAGCTGTCGGCGGCGGGAGGACTTTGGTCCTTGCCGCAGGTACACATCAATGGCCTCGTTGACGGTCTCATCCAGCGGCAGAAGGGCGCGCGCTCCTGGGCTCAGCCCGCAGATGCGGTCGGCCAAGTCCTGGTAGCGCTTGCGGGCGGCCTGGTGCTCATGGTCGTAGGTGCGCTCGTTGATGGGAAGACCATCGTCTTCCTCTTCCTGGTCCGGACGGGCCCACTGAAAGTCATTGTTGCGGGGCATGAGCGCGTCTCGAATTGGAGGGGAGCTCCATGGGTAGCCCGTCTGGGGGCGGCTCTCACCTTTGCACCCTGTCCATCAGCGGTACACCACCAGTCCTCCTTCGGTCCCAATCACCACTTCGGACTCCAACACGCTCACTTGATGAACCCGCTGGTCCATGACCCAGACCGCTTCATTTACGCCATCGTCTCCCACAAACCACACCCCACCAAGGGTGCCGTACCAGACCCCGCCCTCTCCTCGTGCCAGGGAGAGCGACCAGCCATCGGGGGTCTCGACCTGGGTCCAGCCACCGCCCGTGTACTTCCAAAGACCATCGCGGTAGGTGCCGGCCCAAGCTGTCTTGCCCTCGCAAGCCACCGCCATGACCCAGTCATCGGGCAAGTCTCCCCGGGCATCGTGGTGCTGCCAAGAGCGACCGGTCCACTGACTCACGCCAGCGTCCTCACTGGCCACCCAAGCGCGCTCACCACAAGCGGCAGCCGCCTGATAGCTTGTACCGAATACAGAGAGTCGGTGCCGCCGCCAGAACCCGTCTTCCACCGAGTCCGGGCCGACCACATCTGCGATCCACAGCCGCTCGCTACCCACGGCCAATGCCGTGATGGCCGCGTTGCTGGTCCCAGGCTCTCCCCGAGGAATCCCCCAAGGCATGCCTGGGAAGGCCTCAACGCGCTCTCCATCCCAGCGGGCCAAGCCATGGCCCGTGGCAAACCAAGCGGCGTCCTCGTACACCACCACATCGTTCATCAATTCACTGGGCAGGCCCTCAATGCGGTGCCAGCTCTCCCCGTCAAAGCGACAGGCACCATCCTGAAAGGTGCTCACCACAAGCTCGTCCTGAAAGCGCGCAGCACCGGTCACGAAGTTCCCACAGATCTGACCCTCTGGGGTCAGCAGAGCCAGGTCCTGCTCGATGCGATACAGACCCTGCTCGGTGCCCACAAACCAGACCTCGCCGACGCGCTCAATGGCGGTGATTCGGTGGGGAACCCGTGCCAAGACCGCGCCGTCCACCCAGAGCTCACCTTGGGTGCTACCCCAAGCCCCTGGTCCCGCAGCGGAAGCCCGAACACGCTCGGCGATCAAGTCTCCAGATGGGGTCAAGGTGTAGGCCCCGACCATGCAGGCCACACGGACGAGATCGGTCTCCGCATACAGGTCCACGATGGGACAGGGCAACACCGAGGTCAGCACTTCTCCGTCTACAATCTGATGCAAGAACCCCTCTTGTGTTCCCACCACCAGTCCACCAGACCACTGGACAGCGTCAACGACCAGGCCCTCCAGCTCCGGTGCGCCATCCACGGAGCCACCCCGCGTGACCCAGTGGTCCTGCGTGATGGCGACGATGGATCCTGTCGCATTTTCTCCTCCCTCTACAAGGGTGTCAAAGCCCTGGCCATTCCAAATGGCGGCCCCGCCAAACTCCGCGCCGACCGCCAGCTCTCCTTGATACATGCCGATGCTGAGCAGGCTGCTTCCGGGCAGCTCTTGGACCACATGGCCCAAGCGCTCTCCCGCTACGCTGTAGAACTCAAGTCCTCCTTCCGTCGCGGCCAAGACCACCTCGCCCTGCACCTGCAGGGCCCGCACATCCGCCGTGCGGGTGTGTACTTCGGCCAGCTCCAGTCCCGCGACGCTCTGAGCCTGAGCGGTGGGCAGCAGCGCCCCGAGGAGGTGGAGGGTCAGGTGCAGGGCGGGGCTCACTGGGACACCACGATGGTCTCTTCGACACGGTTCATGGCGCGGTCCTTGGCGACGATTCGCAGTTCGCTGTACTCACCCGGAAGGATGACCGTGACCTCGCCGCCAGGGTGCTGGCGAAGGTCAACGCGGCGGGCTGCGCTGGGCATACCCACGGGCTCGACCAAGAGACTGCGCAAGGGCTCCTCTGGCACAAAGGTAAGCACAGTTACACCATCGCGCTGCTCGGCCTTCAGGTCCAACTCCGGAGCCGCTGCATCAATGACCAACTCCTCGGTGCGGATCTCGGTGCTGCCGTCGGGCAGCATCACAAAGACGCGTACCTCGTACAGTCCATCCTCCACATCGCGAGGCACCAGGAAGCGCACGAACCAGCGGCCGCGGTCTGCATCCCAAGCCAGGGACTCAATGCCCCCCCATGGGAAGACAACCACCACTTCGTCGGCATCCTCAGGCGCGTAGACCGTCAGGAGGGGGTCGCCCGGAGGCATGTAGCGACGAGACAGATCCCCGCCCATGGCGGCGTCCAGGTTCACCCCATCAGGGGACTCACTGGGTTGGTGGACACGGGTTTGCTGACCACCTTCATTGCGAACCCGGTACTCCACAGCCACAAAGCTGGTGTACTGGGTGAGCAGTCTGTAGTTCAGGGCTACATCCAGAATCTCAGCCTGAACGGCCTCGACATCGCCGTGCAGCTGCTCGCGCTCCAAAGACTTGACCTTCTGACGGGCCCAAGCACTGGCGATTGCGCTGCCGTCATCGACGGCCACAATGTCCAGGACCTGCACATAGTCCTTGTTGCCCATCTTTCCGCGAACGGTGATGGGGCCCATGTTGCCCTCGAAACGGCCGACCACCTGCAGGGGGTGCCCCACATACAGATCGGGCAGGCGCTGGGGGTAGCGTCCGTACACACGCGCATCGTCTCCAAAGTCCACCGTCACCTGGGTCAGGACCGGGCGCGCGATGGTGGAGTAGAAGGCCTTGACGGTGTCCGCAGGCTCTTGGGTTGGCAGCACATAGCTGACGGTTCCGCCGCCGATGTCCGACATCTCATCGAGCAAGTAGCGGTTGACGCTGGAGCCAATGCCCATGGCGAAGAGCCGGGTTGGACCCAGCTTGTCCGTGATGGCGGCCAGGATCTGTTGCTCATTGCCGATGTAGCCGTCGGTCATGAAGCAGACGATGCGCTGGCGCTCGGGATCCTGTGGGTAGTCCAGGCTGGCTTCGATTCCAGCGAGCATGTGGGTTCCACCCATGCCCTGCATGCCGTCTACATAGGCCATCCCCTTGCGGATGTTCTCCGGAGTGGCAGGTAGAGGACGGGAGGAGAGGGCCGAGGCCTCCTCCGAGAAGCGAATGACCTGGAAGGAGTCGCCGGGCAGCATGCCCTCGAGGGCAGTGCGCATCGCATCCTTGGCCATGTCCATGGGCTGGCCGGACATGGAGCAGGAGTTGTCGACCACAAAGATCAGCTCTCTGGGCACGACCTGCTCGTCGCTTGGGGCGACCTGGGGCTCCAGCGTGAGGGCGAAGTGGTCGTCTTGGACCAGGAGGCTGGAGACAGGGTCCAGACCTTCCGGTTGTATGCTCAACACGAAGTCGCGGCTGGGTCGCATGTCCTCGATGATGAAGTGGGCGCCTCCCCCGCTGGGTCGCACAGACTGCTCGGGGTGAGAGAGCAGCTCCAAGCGGCCAATCTCCGTTCCCATCTCCACGACCACGTCAAAGTCCACGGTTGCGCCGGTCTTTCCGATGGGAGGCGAGATGGCTGCGCTGTCGGCGGCGGAGATGCTGCCCGCCGGAGTGAAGCGGGGCCCGATGGTCAGCGGGTGCTCAAAGGTCCAGGCGCCCTCCAGGTAGGTCAGGGGCTGCACCATGTGAAGCGTGACGACCACCTCTTGGCCGGGGGCCAGGTTCGCGATGGACTGGGTGAAGACGTTGGGACGCTCCTGCTCGGTCAGGGCGGCGCTCTGGCCCTGAGCCTTGGCCTCCTCGTAGACCTCCCGGGCCTCCCCCTTCTCCATGATCTCCCCTTCGATGATGCGGTCCCCGACCTGAAAGCGCATCTCGTCCACCGCCGCCTGCTCGTGCAAGGGGAAGGTGTAGACCGCCTCGATGAACTCCTCGTTGGGGTTCTGGAAGGTCTGGGTGACGGTCAGCTCGGCATAGGGACCGGTGATGAGCACCGAGACCTGCTGGTCCTTGAGCGGCAAGCCAGTGGGCTCCGCGGCCGAGGCCAGGCTGGTGAGAGAGAAGAGTCCGATGAGAAGGGCCATGCTGTGCTCCAGTGCATTCGTTCACACTGGACTTCGCAAGATGAGTGCCAGAGCACCCAATACAAGAAAACCCCACTCGGAAGCAGGGTTTTGCTCGACTCTCGACCGAAACAGACATGCGCCCGTTTCTCTATCTTTCATAGATAGTTGCTATCGCTATGCCGCCTTCACGCCCTGAAGCTCTCGCTGCCACACCAGGGAGATGGGCAGGGTGAGTCTCAGGGTCGTGCCCTGGCCTGGCAAGGACTCGATCCGGACCGAGCCTTCCAGCGTTTCAACCGCCTCTCTCAGGGCGCTGAGCCCCACCCCTCGACCGGAGAGCTCGTTGACCTCCTCCTTGCAGGACAGTCCATCACGGAAGAGCGCCTCTTCCAGGTCGGCTTGTGTCTCAAAGGGCAGGTCCATGCCCTGCGCCTTGGCGCGCACCTTCTCCCAGTCCACCCCGGCGCCATCGTCCGAGAGCTCGATGCACAAGGCCTCGTCGCGAACCTCGCAGACGAAGCGCAGGGCGCCTTGGGAGGGCTTGTTGGCCTTCAGGCGCTCTTTGGGGGCCTCGATGCCGTGGTCCACAGCGTTGCGGACGGCATGTGCAAAGGCGGACCAGACGGGCTCCATGACCTGGGCATCGGCGCGCAAGTCGCCACAGGAGACCTCGATCTGGAGGCCCCACTTGCCCATGCGGTCGGCCAGTGTCCGACTCTGCTCGCCGAAACGATGCAGGCGAGCGCCGAGGGCCTCTTTGTCCCAGCCCTGCATCAGGGAGAGCAGAGCGTGTGGACTCTGTCCCGTTTGAATCGCAGTCTTCAGGAGCGCCAGGTCGCTGTTGGAGACCGCCAGGGTGTCCATGTTTTCCTCGCCACGCAGCTCAGAGAGTCGGTCCTCAAAGGCGCACCACGCCTGGAGCACCTCGTCCACTCCAGCCTCTTCGCTGCCGCCTTGAATCATGGCGTCCTCCACCCGATGGCAGACTTCGGCCACGCTGCGGACGGAGAAGAGTCCGGCATTCCCTTTGAGGGTGTGGATGGCACGCAGCGTTTCATTGGGCTCCATCTCGGGCATGCGGCTGAGCAGGGAGCGGGCCTCTCTCAAGAAGGCTTCAAAGCCTCCGGGGTCCCGCATCAAGTGCTGAAAGACAGCCAGGACTTCCTGTTGGACCATTTGCGCTTGCTCACGGGCCAGCTCGGCAGAGATGTCGTTGATGACCACGACCACCTGGGTCAGCTCTTCCTCCTCCATCACTGGTTGGTAGCGGATCTCCAGGGTCCGCTCGCGGTGCTGCAAGCGCGAGGGCAGCTGACTGATGGACAGATCCAAGGGCAGAAAGCCATCGCTGACGCTCTCCCAAGCCAAGGCCCACCAGTCGCCGGTGTCGGCGTCCACAGTCTCCAGCAGCTCCGAGAAGGGTGCGCCGGGCTGCGCTGGACCGACCAGTTGCTCCACCGCTCTGGAAGACTGGCTGCCCATCTCACCTTGGGCGTTGAGGATGAGCAGGCCCTGGTCCACATTGTCCAGGACCAAGCGGGTGCCAGCAAGGGCGTCCTCCAGGTCCTTTTTCATCCGGTCCTTGGCCAGTTGGAAGGCAGCGCCTACCGAGGCGATGACCAGAACCGCGGAGGTGCCACAGGCCCCCCAGTAGATGCTGAAGGCGCCGCCCTCGAGCTCCTGGATGAACTGAACGCCCAGGTGCTCAGAGATGAGCAGGCTCAGAAAGCAGGCGGCCGTAAAGAGCGCGGAGAGCAAGGCCTCACGCTTGCCGAGCAGCAACATGGCGACCAGGGGCAGGCTGGGCAACCAGAACAGGGCCGGCGAGATGGTGCCGCCGGTGACCAGAGAGGAGCCGTAGAGCACCTCAAAGAGGAAGAAGATCAGGAGCCGCACGGCCCAAGGAAAGCTGCCCGTCCAGCGCATGAAGGCTGGGACGCAGACCACGCCGACGGTGGCGATGATGATCAGGATCGGCAGGTAGAGGGTGCCGAGGCCGAGCGTAAGAGCGGCAAAGGGGGGGCCCCAGATGACCATCGAGAAGCTCACCAGGACCAGAGTCCGGGCGTCCCGAAGTCGATCGTCGTCGCCCCCCTCGCGGATCGGGACCGGGACGAAGCGGTCGGCAAAGCGCATGGCTCTTTGGGGCAATGTGGTCATATGGGCTCCTCGCTTCCCAAACGGATCATGCGAGCTCCGCTTTAGTGCCCTTCGAGACCAGGCGGATCAGCAGCATCTCTTTGCCCAAATGCAGAGAGAGCCGAACCAGGCAGCCCAGCTGCGATCCCAGATATGGGACCTCCGAGTCAACACTTCGGGGGTGCCGAGCAGAGCGGCAGGCGGCCTGCATGCCCGGGGCCTCTCCTTGCCACACAAGCGAGCGGGGCAGCTCCAGCCGGGGCGAGCCGACCAAGTGCTCCACAGCCAGAGAAGACTGGCTGCCCTTCTCGTCCTGGGCGTTGAGGATGAGCAGTCCCTGATCCACCCCCCCTTCTCGGCTCCGAGACCCCGTTGCCTAGGGACTTGGCGTCAAAACAATCCGCACCAGCTGCGGCTCACAGAAGAGTCGGAGGCGTGGGGCGTCCGCCCGCTCGAGGCCCACCCCGCGAGAGACGACCAGAGTACTGCTCTCTGAGAGTTGGGTGACCCCACTGGCCCAATCCCGGGGCACATCGGAGAGGGTCATCAGTGGCCCGATCCCAGGCAACTGCACCTGACCACCGTGGGTGTGTCCTGCAAGCAGCAGCTCGGCGTCGGGAAGGGCCAGGGCGAAGTCCGGGGCATGGCCAAGCACCACGTGGGGCTTGTCCAGGCTGGGGATGGGTGGCCTCGCGCTGCGGGAGTCCGCCAGGGTCAGGCCTGTGACGGCGATGGGCCCCAGATCCACGGTCTGGCTCTGGGTCAGCGCTTGGGTCTGGGTGCCCTCAAAGACACCTGGCCATCTGCCCAGGCCATCGATGTCGCCGCCGACGGCCAAGCCCGGGATGGTGAGCTTGAGCAGCTCGGCGTTCAGCGCCTGGAGCTGCACCTGGTAGCCCTGGGGCTCATAGACCTGCACATAGTCGCCGGCCCAGAGCAGCAAGTCCGGCTCCAGCGCCTGAACTTGGGCCAGCGCCTCCCTCTCGTAGTCCCCCACCCGGTCGGTCTGAAGGTCGGCGATGAGCACGATGGTGTAGGGCGCATCGAGCCCGTCGACGGGGATCACCAGGGTCTCCACGCCCAAGGCCGTCGGCTCGCGCACAAAGACCTCGAAGGCGAGGGCGCTGCTCAGCAGGGGCAACACGGCCATCCAGCGCAGCTTGGGGCTCCAAGCCGCCGCAGCCAAGATCACCACCGGACCATGCAGAAAGAGCGCCCAGCAGAGGAGCTGCATGACCCCAAAGGCGGTGCACCAGCCCAAGAGCATCAAGGCCAGGGCCTGGATGCCGCAGAGCGAGAAACCCGCGAGAAGCCCTGTGAGGAGCAGCTTGGGGTCTCGCTCCCGATGCAGCCGGGCCAGCAGCCAAATGTCGAAGGCCAGCAACACCCCGTTCACCACGAGCAGCTCGGCGGTCGACAGCAGTGCACTCACCAAAATCGCTCCTGACAGCTTGTCTCGGTCCAGGACAGCGCCAGGGACCGGAAGACACCTTGTCCCGTGTACGCCGCGAGGCGCCCATTTATCGCAAGTTCTCTGATGGCACGCCCCTTGCTGCAGACGGGATGAAGCACCCACGCTATGCGCTCTTTGAAGCGCCTCCACCAAGCGCGCTTTAGAGAGCCCACCCGAGGATCCCGATGCTGCTGACCTTGCTCCCAACGCTCCTGCTCGGCTGCCCCAAGCCACCGGTGGAGACTGGCCCGCCTGCACCTCCCATCTCGCCCATCCTGCCCGCCCCCTACGCCACGGTCTACACCCAAGCTCCGGGCCCCGCCCGCGATCCTCTGGTCGCTTACGTGGCCGAAGGAAAGCTCACGGACGAGACCCTCTCTGGTGCGGCCGGGAGTATGAGCCTGCTGGTGAACGAGGCGGGAGCGATCGACCAAGCCAGCCTCCACTGGGCGCTCATCACTTCCGGTTGGCCCTACAAGGTCTCCCAGGTCTTGGTGGAGCGGGTTGACAAGGACCAGATCCCGGCCAGCTTCGAGAGCACCGTGTCGGACTTGGACCCAACGCTGCCGATCGGTGTGGCGCGCTCCAGGTCACCCGGACTGGACACATGGGTGCTGCTGGTGGGCCAGGTCGACAGTCCCATTCAGCCCTTCGCTCGCGAGGCCCAAGTTGGGCAGAGCCTCGCCCTTCAGGTCAGTGATGGGAGCTGGTCCCGGGTCGAGCAGCGCATGTTGCCCCCCCAAGGCCCACTGCGCCTGGGTCCAGGGACCTACGATGCGCCTGGCGAGTGGCTGGTTGAGCTCTACGGGCTCGGGGAGAACGACGCACGCACCCTGCTGGTCCAGCTGCCCGTGTACGTCGGGGAAGAGACCCCCGAAGACGGCCCATTCGTGGGTGTGGAGACCGAAAAACCCACCGGTGATGCGGCTCTGCGCCGCGCAGAGGCCGGCCTCAACGAGCTGCGCAGCTTGATGGGCGCGCAGCCCCTTCAGATGGATCCCGTGGCGCTGGCCTTGGCAGGCAAGCATGCCCGCGCGCTCGACAGCGGAGAGTCCGAGGCCCTGGACGTCGTCTCTCTCGCCAGCAACGCCGGTCTCCAGGACCCACAGGTCCTGGTCTGCGAGGGTGAGGGCGTAAACGGCTGCTTGGATGCCTGGTTTTGGTCGATCGATGCCAGACCTGCCTTGCGGAATCCCAACCTGAGTCTGATGGGGCTGCACGTCTCCTGGACAGCCGAGGGCCTGCGCATCGTCGCACTGGTGGCCCGGTGAGCCTGCTCTGGGTGCTGATGGCCTGTGGACAGCGACAGGCCCCAGTGGCCCCCGCCGAGGTGGTGCCGATGGTGCGCAGCCGGCCGCAGACCTCGCCGCCGGATTTCGCCCAGGACTTGCTCACGCAGGTGCCTGGAGGCCAGTGGGACCAGAGCTTGGCCCAGTCGGTCTCCATCCTCATTGCCCATGCGCGAGATCCCGGGGCCCGCATCACACCGCGCCACGCCACCAGCGCGCGGGCCTTGGCGGGCTACCCCTGCCCGGCCAGTTTTGTGCGGGAGCTCACAGGATCCGGCGCCCGACCCGAGCGTCTCCTCGAAGAGCTCACGGCCACCGCCTTGGCGTCCACCGTTCCCGTGGATGTGGCCTTCGCCCGACGAGACTTCGACAACGGCAGCACCCTCTGGATCGCCGGAATCTGCCCCACGATGGCCTTGCTGGACCCCGTCCCCAGGGACCTTGAGCTGGGGGACCCCATCCCCACGAGCGTGGAGCTCTTGGCCGAAGGCTGGGAGCTGAGCCTCTACATCGACCCACCGGACCGGCCCATCCTGGAGCTGCCCCTGCAGACGAACGTCGCCCAGTGGCTCACGGCCACAAACCTGCCCGGCGAGTACCGCTTTGAAGTGGTCGGAACAAAAGGCAAAGACAGCCGCGTGTTGCTCCTCTGGTCGGTGTTCGTCGACGTCTCGCCACCGGAGCTGAGCAGCTTGCCCCGCGCGGAGCTCTCGCCCCCTGACCCCATGGCCGCCGCCGATGCCCTCTTTGCCAGCCTGAATGTGCTGCGGGAGGAGGCCGGTCTGCCGCCGGTCCAGCGCTTCGAGCCCTTTGAATCCTTGGCCCGTGAACAAGCCGCAACCATGGCCTGGCGAGGTCAAGTTGGCCATGCTCTGCCGGGGGTCCCCACGCTTGCCGACCGGGCCGAGAAGGGCTTTTGGCCCAAGGCCAAGATCTACGAGAACCTGGCCGCCGCCCCGACCTGGGAAGAGGCCCACGACCTGGTGGCCTTGAGCCCGGGACACGCCCGAAACCTGCTCTGTGAGCCCTGCACCCACGCGAGCATTGGGGTGGCCTTGGAGCCGACATTGGGCCGCATGCCACGGCTCTTTGTCGCCTGGGAGATGCTGGTCTTTCCCGACGGGGAGCCGCAGCCTGTCGGGGAGATGTACCCGCGGGAGATGCGCTGAGGGGCACAAGGGTCGGGGCTTAGAAGAGCTTGGTGGGGCCGGTGTAGGGCACGTCGAAGCTGTGTGTGATCTTGCTGATCACCTCTGCCTCGTCCTCGACGGTTTTGGTGGAGCCCTCCTCGCTGCCCACCAGTCGAATGGGCTGAATCTCGAGCATCTGTTGGGCCCCCTTCTGGCCCAAGTTGAGGGTGCCCGCCTCGCCGGTGAGGGCCAACTGCGCGATCGCCTGAAGCAAGGCCAGGTCGCTCCCAGCGAAGTTCGATGTGTTCATGTACTCGGGCACCTCAGCCCCTGGCGCAAAGCTCACCGTCTGCTGCAGCTCGTAGTCGCAGTCCATCTGAGTTCCGGCCAGACGCAGGGACTGGAGGGTCTCGGTGACCGCTGGGTACTCCGCCTCTGGCAGGGCCTCGCGAACCGTCACGGACATGCCTGCGGCCATCGAGTTGAGTCGGTCCGCCACGCCGATGAAGCGCTGGGACTGGGCGTTGAGCAGCTCCTTGGGGTCCGTGAAGATGCGCTCGCTGATCATGTCGTTCATGTCCTCGTCCACCCGAATGTGCTGAAAGGCGTCATTGACGAAGACCACTGTCAACTTCCAGGACTCCTCCTTGGCCACTTGGTACAGGTCCTTGGCCACCGGCAACAGGCCCTTCAGGGTGGGACCGATGGTCGAGCTGGCCTCGATGACGAACTCGTTGGTGACCCCTTCGGCGGAGACCGTCATCTTGCGAGAGCCGGAGAGTCCTGCCTCAAAGCCAAGCTTCACTTCAGCCAATCGAGCTTGAAGGGCTGGAGAGATCTGTCCCAGGACCGCAATGCTTCCCTTGGCCTCTACATCCGCGGTCACCGCCGACTCGATGGAGACACTGTCGGGCACCAGCGAGGTCAGAGTGTCCGTCAGCAGCGACTTGAGCAGAGCTAGGTCCAGCTCGCCGCCGAGCGCTTGCATCAGCTCCTCTGCGCGCAGATCCGAGCTGAACTCCGAGCTGAGGGCGTGGGCCACTCCCAGATCTGCCGAGGCCCCGGCTGCAAGGTTGGCGCTCAAGACGGGGGTGACGTTCTTGCTCTCCTCCTCGGCACCCACGCCAGCCTGGGCGGCGACCTCCGCGTCGAACACCAGCTGCCAGCCCTGAGCGCTACGCGTCAACTGCACGCTGTTGGCGCCGGCCAGCTTGAAGCGCATGTCCAGTTCGGCCTCCAAAGACACCTTCAGGCTGTGCCCGACCGGAATCATGCCGTCGATCAACAGCTCGGCCCCACCTTGCAGGCCCTTGAGCAAGTCCGGCCGGTCGCCCAGCAGCCAGTCCCGAACGGCGCGGTAGCCCATCACCTGCGGAAGGCAGACCTGAAGCGCGATATCGGGGATGGCGTCCAAAAGAACCGGCAACATCCCGGGAGAGGTCTGCGCCATCACCGCGACCTCCTCCTCCAAGCTCTGCGGCCCTGCACCTGTCAAGGCGCTGGTGGCCTGACCGAGCGCCGACATGCCCAACATGCCCAGCGCTTCCATGTTCGAGGCCGGACCGGCCTGCTGAACGTGGGGCTGGAGCTCCGGGCTCTTGGTGTTCTCGGGCTGCTTGGCGTGGGTAAGTGCGGACATGGTGGCCTCCTGGTCACCACCAATTCCAAGATGCGTGCCAACACCACGACCCCCACCCCATCGGGTTTTGTGTGAGTCGTGGTGTCAACCCTTCGACACCCCCTGTCAACCCTCCGACACCCCCCGACACCTGCCCTCCAAGGTGGCGTAGGGGCGGCCCGCAGCGCTACACTGCGGGCACCTACCCACTGGGCTTAGCTTTCATGCGCATTCTCCTGGTTCAAGCCTTCACTGCTCTCGACCTGGAGCTGGTCTTCCCGATCGGCTTGGCCTACCTCGCGGCTCACACGCCAGAGGAGCACAGCGTCGAGATCTTCGACGTGAACCTGTACCGCGATGAGGCGGATCCCTACGCCGTCCTGGCCAAGAAGGTGCGCAGCTTCAAGCCCGATGTCATCGGCATCTCCCTCCGCAACATCAAGGTGGCGACCCCCGGTCTGCACACCGACGACTTTGAGCCCCAACAAAAGACCGTCCGGATCCTGCGAAAGGAAGCTCCCAAGGCGAAAATCATCGCTGGTGGCACGGCCTTCTCGCTCTACGCCGAGATCTTCATGGCCAAGCTGCCCGAGCTGGACATGGGCATGTGGGGAGAAGGAGAGCGCCGTTTTCCGCAGCTCCTTCAAAACTTGGACAAGCCGCAGACCGTGCCCGGCATGTGGGTTCGCAGCCCCACCGGCATTCAGTACACCGGCTCGCCTCCCACAGTGAACTTCAAGGCCCTCAAGCCCTACCGAAAGGACCTGCTGGACTTCAAGCCCTACACCGACTCCAGCTTTGTCTCCGTGGGCCTTCAGTCCAAGCGCGGCTGCGCCCTTCACTGCATCCACTGCAGCGACACCTACTTGCTCGGCAACGCCGTCCGCAGGCGCACCGCGCGCTCCGTTGTGGATGAGATGCAGGAGCTCAAGGAAGACCACGGCGTCGACCAGATGTTCTTCTGCGACCAGATCTTCAATATCCCCGTCGGCCACGCCATCGACATCTGCAAAGAGATCCTGGACCGCCGCCTGGAAGTGCGCTGGAGCGCTTGGTTCAACGAGCGGGCCAACACCCTGCCCGACGAGCTCCTGGTGTGGCTCAAGAAAGCCGGCTGTGGGCTCCTGAGCTTCTCTCCAGACCACGCCGATGACCGCATGCTCAAGAACCTGGACAAGAACTTCAGGAGGCGGGATCTGGTCTACACCTACCAGGCCGCCAAAAAGCACGGCTTGGACGTGGAGTACAGCTTCTTCCTCAATGCCCCGGGCGAGGACTGGCGATCCCTGGCCAGCCTGCTCAAGTTCGTGGCCGAGGCCAAGATGCACTGCGGTCCCAACTTCCGCATGTTCACCTTGCTCATGATGCAGCCCATCCGCATCTACCCCCACAGCCGACTCCACAACCTCGCCATCGAGACCGGACTGGTCGATCGCGATGCAGACCTGATTGAAGGTCAGTTTTGGAACCCTGGCGGAATGAGCTACGCCGTCGCTGGCATCCAGGCTGGAGCCCAAGCGGCCTGGAAGGTTCGCAAGCAGGTCAAGGATTGGCAGGGGAACCCGACCGCGACGGTCTGACAAGGCCCATACAGCGGTCCGAAAAGCATGGGCGAACACGCCCATTCTAAGCTACTCTCAGCGTCCTCATCCTCGCTGGGAGTACGCCCATGAAAGGCGCACAAGTCACTGTTAAGACTCGGGCTAAGATTAAGCGCAAGAACTCTGTGGCCCCAGCGGAGCCTGAGAAGGCACAGGATGAGCTCGAGGACCCTCTGGCGGAGTCCGCTCTAAACACCGAGAAAATTCACGAGGTCGAGGCCGCTCCGGCGCCCGACCCTGAGTCCCCCGGTGCGGAGCGAGCGAACAAGACCTCCAAAGGCGCGCGCCAAAAAGCGAGCGCGGACACGCTGAATGCTCAGGTCATGCAAGGTGCGCTTGAGTCCAAGAGCGTCATGGATGCGGACACTTTGGCCTGGCTGGAGAGCTCCAACACGCAGCCGGTCGGAGAGCACCTCAACGCCCAAGCGGCAGAGCCGGCGCCGGGTCTTGGCGCGATCGACAAGGCATTGGACCGCTTGGATCAAAGCCAGAGCGCACTTGAGAGCCTCAGCGGCGAGACCCCGTTGGCCCAAGAACAGCGCGCCCAGCTCACCATGCTGCTTCTCAGCAAGCTGACCCAGGGTCTGGGTGTTGGAAACATCCCACTTCGCACCGACCCCGCTGCCCAACAGCGCCTGTCCCAAGTGGGCAGCAAGGGGCTGATGGAGCAAGGCAAGGTCCTGCTGGATCCTGAGCAATTCGACCCTTCAACCGAAGAGGGCCGCCGCCTGCTCGCCCATGAGCTCGTGCACGTTGCCCAGGAACGTCTCCCGACCCCCAGCGATCCTGGCGCTGGTGCACGCGCCGAGCTTGAGGCCTCCGTGCTCTCTCGCAGCTTCGCCGCGAACGGCGCCATTGCTCAGCCCATGTTCGGCCTGCCCAGCGGGCACATCGCAGCGGACGGCGACCTGAAGGGCATGAACCTGGGCCCAATGCTCAGTGGCTACCAGAACGAGGTCAAGGCCTTCGAGGGAGGCCTGGGCAAGCCCGCAGGCCCGACGAAGAACAACGGAAGCAAGGGCACGAAAGAGGACCGGGCCACCAAGGTAAACCGCTACGAGGACGGGGTAGACGGCATCGCTGACCAGATCGGCGACCTGGACGCCTTCGCTGACCTGTGCGACACCATCGAGGAGGGGCCCTCCGTCTACAACAAGCACATGCTTCGCATCGAGCGCACTGAGCCCTTCAAGCGCCTGGCCGAGATGTGGCAAGGGGCCAAGGACGGTGGCGCGGACGCCAAGGCCATGAAGAAGGCCTTCAACCACGAGTTCGACGACCGCGGTTTCTGGGCAGAGACCGAGAAGTCCTTCGACCTGGTGCAGAAGCGTGCAAAGGCCGCAGCCAAACGCCGAGCTGAGGCGGAGGCTGCAGCAAAGAACCGCGACAAGGCTCTGTCCGGGTCCGCAGACGTTGTGGACCTTGCTGGTCCAAGCGCCGACGGCGGCAAGGGCACAGCTGTCGGGGGCAAGAAGCGCGCGAAGATCGACCCGAAGCTCGCCGACTTGATGAACGCCTCCGTCACCCCGGAGATGCCCAAGCTCAGTGGAAAGGAGCAGTTCGAGGCGATTCAGCCCTCGGTTCTGCAACACATTCAGTCCGAGAACGCGCACGCCGCAGAGTTCAGCGCGCAGCACGGTGGGCTGGACCTAGAGAACAGCCGCCTGGGGCTGGTGCTCGAGCAGTACAAGGGCGCAGCAGGAAACTTCGGAAAGACCTTCGTCGACGGCATGGTCGATGACCAGACCAAAAAGCTGGGTGCCCTAGGCGACAAGAAGCTGACGGGCATGATCCCAGCGGCCAAGGGTCTCGCTGGCATCATGCCTGCCGTCACGCTGGTTCAGACCGGCGCGGACATGATCTCGGCCGATCACTGGACCAAGAAGGGTGACAAGCTCGCCGGGGCCTGGGGCGCCCAAGAAGACAAGCTCGCCGCCCTGAACAACGACGATCTGTCCACGACCGACCGGGTCGGTCTCTGGATCTCCATCATCGCGGACTGGATGGACATGGCCGGCGTGGTCGTCTCCACCGCCTCCGAGATTCTCGGGTTCATCCAGGATCTGCTCTATGTCCTGGGCGCCATCTGTTTGGCGGTTGGACTCGCCCTGATCTGGCTGGGCATCGGCTTCGGCTTTGTGACCGCAGGGGCCTGGATGCTGGAGACAGCGACCGCCCTGCAGCCAGCAGTCAAAGCACTCGGCCTGATCTCCTACGTGCTCTTGGGCGTCGCGATGGCCTTCCGTACGGCCGCCGTATTCATGGTCCCTGGTGAGTTTCTCGCTGCCGAGGCTGAGGCTCTGGGCATGAGCGCCGATGCCTTTGCCGAGAAGAGTGGCACCAAGGTCGCCAACAAGACCAACAAGTCCATCAAGAACAAGAAGGAAGAGAAGGCCGCCGAGAAGAAGGCGCAGGAGGAGGCAGCGGCCAGCGCGGTCCAGGTCGATGCCCCCAAGACCGACCTAGACGCTGGCTCGACGGAGAGCAGCCTCCAAGACAAGATGAAGAACACGGTCCAGAGCGCCCAGGACAAGACTGCGGAGGCGGCGAACAACGCCAAGACCAAGAAGGACGAAGGCGGGGACTCCGACGAGCCCAAGCCAAAGACCCTGCTGGAGACCAGCCACGACAACTTGCTCAAGAGCAAGAACAAGATGACCGTGGGCGAGGTCAAGACGGCCAAGGACGGCCGGATCTACACCTACGCCGAGGACGGCAAGGGCAACAAGCAGCTCATGTGGGGCACCAAGGGAGGCGATCCCTCTGAGCTCGATACCAAGGTGGAGAAGTACAACACCGGCAGTGGCTTCTTCCAGAAGCAGTGGAAGGGCATCAAGAACGCCGAGTACACACCGGACAAGCTCAAGAACAAGCAGATCTTCTCCTTTGTGAAGAGCACAGCCACGTTCACGAGCAACCTCTTCTCCAAGGTGAGCACGCTCACCGATCTGGTCCCAAGCATCGGTGTGCTCCAAGGCCTGATGCCCAACTTCTTCGCCATCACACGCCTCATCCTCCCCAGGTTGGAGACCGACGCAGCGCCCGGCTCCATCAAGCTGGCCTCCAAGTCGATCAAGAAGATTCGCAGCGCAGTCCTGTCGGCCTACAGCCAGCTCTCGACCGTGTTGGCCTCGGGCCAGCTCGCAGAGAGTGAGCTTGGAACTGCTGTGGCGATGTTCCAGGGCTGGGCACAAGGCTTTGAGCTGGTCGCCTTGCAACTGGAGACCTCCATCTCCGGGGAGTCCATCCCTCAGGAGCTGCCCGAGGTTGCTGAGAACAAGGAGCGGGAGCGCGAGACCCTCCGCAAAGAGATCAAGGACAAGCAGAAGGAGCTGTCCGCACTTCCCATTGACCCACCGGACAATGCAGCCGTCGCCGACAACACCGCGGTGGACATGTCCTCGGTCAATCCGGGAGGAAACGCGGTCCAGGACAAGCGCAGCGAGCTCGAATCAATCATCGCCGAGAAGACTGAGAAGCTCGAGGCTCTGGGTGAGCCCAAGCCCGACAAGCGCGCGATCAAGGTCAGCCCTGGCACGGCGGGACTGGCTGGAGCGCTGGTCGCGGAGATCAAGGGCATGTCCAACGTGTTCTCCCCCTTCCAAGGCCTCAAGGCGCCACCGCCCAAGCCCCCAGAGGACCCAGGCGTCCTGGACAAGCTCCTGGAGTCCAAGAGCGTCGGCGGCGCGACCGAGGTCCTCTTCGACGAGATCTTGGACGTAAAGACCGACGCAGAGATCGAGGAGATGGCCAACCGGACCGTCCTCGTCGAGGCTGTCTCCGATGAGTTGCCTGCACCGGCTCTCTTTGACGAGATGATGGAGCACCAGAAGGCCGCAGCGATCGCACTGACGCGCTACCGCACCGCTCACGACCTGGCCTACATCTCCTTCTCAGCCGAGCTCGCTATGCTCGATGTGGCAGGCGATACGGACGCAATGGTTGAGCTCGCGGGCCCAATGCGACAGAACATCGAGGATGCAAAGGGCCCCTTGCAGGATGCGAAGTCCCAAGAGACCCAGCGCGAAGCGGCCTTGGCCAACATCGCCACCGAGACCCCCGGAATGGCAGGGTGGATCGCGGGTCTAATCATGGAGATCATGACCAGCTTCATGGACAACGAAGACGCCTTCGACGGGAAGTCCAGCGCGGGAGACTCCAGCGCGGGTTCCGACGTTGTCGCCGCTGGCCAAGGCGCCGGAGACTCCTCCAAGCAGCAGAAGGAGCAGACTCTGGGTGCATCCAAGAAGCAGAACGCCTTCGTCGATGCCGCCAGCCAAGTTCAGCAGAAGCAGCTAAATTCGGTGAACTCGGACATCGAGGCTTTGCGCCAGCTCCAAGGCGAAGAGATGGACACTGTGATGGAGTTCCAGCTGGACAAGGCTCAAGCCCTCGCAGAGCGCGAGAAGGCCCAGGCCGACTTCGTGCTGCACTCCGGTGCCTTTGTCCTCCAAGAGGAGGCGATGGCCGCTTGGGCCGGACGCTACCAGCAGAAGCGGGAAGACCTCGAAAATGGCGAGTAGAGAAGACCCTTCCGCCGCACTCAAGCGGCTGGATCCGCAACGCCTACGACGCATCGCCAAGAGCATGCCCCCCCAGCTCGCCCAGACGATTCGCGTCCTTGCGGACCAGGCCGAGTCAGGTGGGGGCACTCAAGCAGAGCTCCAGGAGATCTCACAGAGCGCCAAGGGCGCCCTGCCCGAGCTCCTGCAGCAGCTCCAGGGACTACGCGCACCGACCCAAGCCATCGCCCCAAGCGGCCCAACGCCAGAGATTCGGGCCGCTCTGCGCTCACTCTACGAAGGCGTTGAACATGCTCCGACCCGTGCCGCATTGGCCGAGGCCGAGCGTGCCATGCGCTCCATCGATGAGCACACTCAGGCGCTTCAGCAGGACATCTCTGCGATCCAGGACACGATGCTCGCAGCAATCGCTGCCTTGGAGAGTGGTAAGGCCCCCACCCTCGGCTTTGATTCCCAGCCCCAAGCCGAGGATCTGACCCGCAAGATCAGTGAGGATCTGGGCCGCTTCGGGGGCGCTCTGGGTCTGGCAGCCCGTCGCTCAGCCCAAGCCAAGCTCCCTCAAGCCCGCGGCTTGGCAGAGCTCTGGCTCTCGGTTTTGAGCGCGCTTCCCATTCCCGAGGGAAACCTGCACCAGCTCGCGGCGCAGACCCTCTGCTTCCAAGGGGCACTGGACCAAGCCGACCTTCCCAGGCTGGCAGCCTTGGCGCTTCCCCTCACCGGCCAAGCCATGGCGCGTGAGGACTGGCAGCAAGCTGCCGTCTTTCAACACCACTTGGCAGACCTTGCCCAGGCGCAGGACGACCTGGAGATCCTGACCACCGCCCGCCTCAAGGAAGCCTTGCTGCTCTTGCGACTCCCAGAGTTCAGCGAGACCGCGAACTTGATGGTGGAGGACATGCAGCGCCGCACTGAGGACGCTCCCTTGGGCATTCGAGCACGGGTGGCTCTGCACGCTGGCGACGTGGCCCACGGACTGGGCCAACCCAAGAAGGCTCACGAGGCCTGGACGGATCTGTTGGCGATGCCAGCGATCGAAGCGACCTACCCGGAGTTGGCCACAAGAGCCCTGGCATCCTTGGGCTATGGCCTGCTGGAGGCTGGCAAGGCGAAGCGGGCTCAGAAGCACTTTGAGCGCGCCCTCCTTCTAGCAAAGCCACTGGGTGACTGGGACCTCTCCAGCGCTGTCATACGTCTGTCTCTTATACACATCTGACGCTGCCGACGAAGAGGATAGTGTAGA
>CAJXRZ010000045.1 GCA_913060515.1 uncultured Pseudomonadota bacterium
AGGCTGGTTCCGAGCTTGCGGCTATCAGGCTCAACAGCTGTGATCAGCACAGTAAGGGGGCTTGCTTGTCTACCTTCCCATGGCCGATAGTCTTCCTGAGGACGCAGACCATGTTGGATATGAATACTGGAAGATTGTCAGGTCGTTACGCACCCGTGTTTGGGCTCTTGCTCGGAGTGGGCCTTGGGTGTGACCGCCGCACGGTTGATGAGGACAGCGTCGCAGTGGAGCCGCCAGCGTCCTTCATCGCGGAGCACGACAATTGGGCTTGTTTTGTTCATGAAGGAGAGCTTCTGCAGTGCCTAGATCGCTCCGAACAGCAGGTACAGGAGCTCTACTGGGAGCCGCCTTCTCAGGCCATTGTCGATGTGGCGGTCCATCTATCACAGGTAGATTTCGCCTGGTACAACGCGCCCTACGCCATTTTGGAAGACGGGAGCTTGTACCCCGCTGTAGGTGGCCTAGAAGGCCTGAAGTTTCTTCGCCTGGCTCCCACTGTTGAAGGACTCTGCATGCTGGCGGAGTCCGGACAGGTTTACTGCATGAAGACCGGTTTTGAGACAGCCGAAGCGGCGGACTACGTGCCGCTGCTCCAGAAGATCGATGGGGGCTACGCAAACTGGGTAGGGATGGATCAAGACGGGCTGCTGACCACCTTTGGCTTGCCGTATGACGGAGCGCTGTACCACCCCGTTTTGGGGGACGTTGAAGGTCTTCGTGCGGATGACTTTGTCGTTGGATCCGAGGGGGGCTGTATGGTTGGAGATTCCGGATTCAGCTGTACGATGATTCGGACTGACTTCCCGCCTGACGCAACATCGGTGTTGGCAGAGCTCAGTCTGGAGTCCCAGGCTTGGGGGGTGGGGTCGGTTTGTGGCACTGACTCTTCGGAAGAGCGGCACTGCTATCGGTATGCGCGAGATACCCTCAAACTCTCAGAGATTGATGTGTCGGCTTTCGACGATGCGATAGCGCATACGTTGCCGATGATGAGCGTGATGTGTGGTCTCTTCCCAGGAGGGGAGATCGAGTGTTTAGAGCTGTCTTCGAGATAGCTCAGGTGTTGAGTAGTGGATTGGTAGGCAGAGTGGACTTGAAGGGGAGAGTGTGATGCTTAGGGAACGTGTGTGTTGGTCTGCCGTTTTTATGGGAACAGCAATGATGGTGTCTTCGCCCGCACAGGCGAATGACGCCTTCACGAATGACGGTCTGGCCTCGCCCGAGACACTGTCGGACAGCGTTCCAGACAGGTCCGGGGTCAGTCGTGGCAGTTGGTCGGATTCGGTGGCCATAGACGTTCCGCAGGGAAAGGCGGGGCACGGTCCGAGAGTGGCTGTTGTCGCGAGCCCAAGCGTCAGCAATGGCATTCTGGGTAGCGGCTGGATGCTCAATGCATCGGAGTCAGTCCGGCGGCGGTCTTCTGGGAACGGCATTCCCAGCGACTCGAGCACCGTTGCTGACGTGTTCTATTGGAATGGTCAGCAGCTCTTTGAGCAGACCGATGGCGTCAGCACTTGGTTCGAACCAGAGGTTTACGACGGATCCAAGTTTGAGTACAGCCCCCCTTTGCACCTTTGGGTGCGGTCCAAGGATGGGCATACCTGGTATTATGGTGAGTCTGGCGGTATGGGAGCGCTAGACTTGATTGACCCTACACAGCCGGTTTGGACTCGCAACTCTGCGGAATGGCACCTTCAAAAACACATCGACCCATATGGCAACGAGGTGCTGTACAGCTACTCCGAGGCTGCCATTCCGACTAGCCTTTTGAGCGGCACCGCAGGAGGGGCCCTTGCTGTGTCCCGCACCAATGAGACTCTGCTGTCCATGGTGTCCTGGGCCGCCGGTGAAGCGGAGTTGGTTCTTAGCTACGAAGACCGCTTGGATCCCTACTATTCGTCCCACTCTGGACGAAACGTGCTGCACACCCAACGCTTGTCGGAGCTCCGGGTAAGCGCAGGAGGCGCACATTTTTCACGCTACTCCGTTGATTACCATGACAGTGACTGTGGAACTCCAGGTGCGTGTGCGGAACTCTCTGAGTTGGCGCACCTTATCCAGCGTGCCGGAGCCGTGGGCGCTTCCGGAAACGACCTTGTCCTCCGCGCCGCCGAGTACACCAAAGCTGCGGACTCGTGGACGGAACACACTTCCACTCCAGATGACTATGCTGCCCAGCTCCCCTCACCGATTTATGGCGATGGAGAGCACACATCGGCCTACATAGGCAACCATTGGACCATCCCCATGGCCGTCAACCTCGACGGGGATGCCTTTTCAGATTTCGTAGTCTTCGCCTTCAAGTGCTCTCGTCCGCCTACGACCGTCAGCAGCGGCCCGTCTGTTGCCTGGGACTATAGCGCTTCGCTCGGTGAGGTAGGGAGCTGCACCCACGCCTCCGGTACTGCCTACCAGAACGTGGACTCAAGCGGGGCGGCCCCGGGTCCGTTTGGCATTGGTGAAGTTCATGAGCCTCACTTCAGTTCGGGTACGGTCGTGGCCAACGACTGGAATGCTTGGTTTGGTTCCAATATCAGCCTAAGCACCTGGAATGCCACTGATGGCAATCCATTCGACTTTGTCGACTTGGATGCAGACGGGCAAGTCGAGCTGCTCAGTGTGGACAATTCCGGTTCGTCGCCGGTTGTCACGGAGACAACCTATGACCGGGCCTCTTCCTCCTTTACGTCTCTCCCGTCAACGATTCTGGTCGAAGACTTCAAGCACGGAACCTTCGCAGACGTGGACGGAGATGGAAAGGCAGACTTGGTCGTCAAGACCAACCCCGATCATCCTTCGTCCGCGGGAACGGTCTGGTACAAAAATCAAGGCGGGAGCCCGGCGCTGTTCACCTCAATGGGAGCACTCGCCCTGCCGCTGGAAGACCTGCCCTCAGCGATCACGGCGTCTGGCTTTCAGGCCGCGCTCAATTGTGGGTATGTATCGGGTACCACCGATAGTGATTGTTCTTCCGCAGCAAATCTAACGCCGCTGAATCAGATGCCGGACTTCAGCGCATCCGAGTATTATACGAATCAGGCCCGCCTATCAGACATCAACGGTGATGGCATTTTGGACGTGGCGTACTCACTCTACCTGTCTTGGACGGAAGAGGAGGTTTCTGCGGAGCTTCGGCAATACAGCGTTGAGGTGCTGGACTGTCTGGAGACAGCCACTGCCGATGCGCTCGGTTCCGTCGATTCCGACGACTGTGACACCGTGACCGAGACCCATGTCTTCTGGGCGACAACGTCCAAGGACGTTCCTGATTTAGATTCGGCATACTCCAGGATTTTCTACGGTGATGGTCGTGGTGGGTTCTACGACTCAGGGCTGAGCGCGGGTCAGCCGTGGATGGCCCACGTTGATTACTCGGGACTAGGCGATCCGGCCCTGAAGCTTGCTCACACCTTCGCGAACAACGCCGCCTTTATCGACGTCAACCGCAGCGGACAGGCTGAGTTGATCCAAGTGAATACACATGGTAGCGCAACCTCTGGGGTGCCATACACGCAGTTGGCCGCCGCTAGAATCCACAACGGCATCGCACAGGGCTACGAACTCACGAGTTCAGGGTCTGTAGGTGCAGCCGCCGACGATGCCCGCGCAGTCGGTACGATTCTTCCAATGACCCAGATTGGCGCCCAGTTTCCGCTGCCTCATTCGACTCTCTCAGCTGACTGGGACGGGGACGGTTTTGTCGACTTTCTTGAGATGACTCCCTCCTTTGAGCGTTTTGACATTCTTGGTTTGGTCTTCTACAACTGGGAAGTCAACCTCCATTTGAACGACCGCCAACAACCTACCGACTGGACGGAACGCTGGATACCTTCCGCTGGAACAGTCATCTGCGAGAGGCGTCCAGAGAGTATGACCTGGAGCCGCCCTACTTCAATCCTGTTCAGCGAGTTTGTTCCTACGATATTGATCATGGGCGAGACGTGTTCACGGGAGCAGGTCTTGTCCGGGAGCAGACCGTCTCGGCAGATGATCTGATTCAGGACTGCTACAGCGATCTTTCGGCACCGTTGCCCAATTCACAGATTCACGCTGCGCTGGGATGGGCCCAAGCTGTCCCTGCTGGCGAGCCATCGGCGTACACCGCATCCGTTGCATGGGCCGAGGACTGGAGCGCCCACCCAGCGCTTGCCATAGCTACGCTCTCTGACAGTCACCAACCGGGGCTGTTGCTTGGGGAGCCGAACACCGCCATTGTGGATCCCAAGAGCACGCTGTTGGGGATTCCGGACATTGACTTTGCCTGGGTGGACTATTGGCGCCCGGTCGGCGCGCTTGTGATGTCTACAAACTATGTGGAGTCAGTCACGCGCTTTGACTTTGGCGCATTCAGCAAGGTGGTCAAGCTCTATCAGGATCGAGACACCAGCACGCCTGACGATGATCTGGAGAGCACCTTCGCGTACAGCTGGGACGCTGCTGCCTGGGGTGCGCAGCTTATCTCCTCCACAACGGTGGATCATAGCGGTGCTCAGCTCCAGAACACTCTGCGCTTGGGTTTTGCTGCCTTTGACTTGCCAACTCAGGTCAGTGAGTGCGGAGATGGAACGGGCCCTTGCGCCACAACCCAGTACAGCTGGTCAGGCAGCGGGGGTGTGGACGGTGGACTCTACGCACGGACAGGTCCGGAAGGAGAATCCCAGACCTGGACGCGAGGAACGTGGTGTGGTCAGCCTGACACCTACATTGATCCAGCTGGCCGAACGACAAGCTACACCTACGATGCGGTCTGTCGTCTCACAGCGAAAGAGGCCGTCGGCGTGGAGCAGTCGTGGACTCATGATGGACTTGGGCGCGTAGACTGGACTCGAACGGAGGTTCTCTCTGGTGGCAGCGTGACCTCTGCGCTCGAGGTCGAGTACGACACCTACGTCGATGGAAATGGCCATCTCTACGGTGGGGGGTGGGCCAAGAGCACGGGTGAGAGCGGTGAGTACTTCAACGATACCTGGGGCCGCAAGGTCCTCGAGTACGCCTGTGATGAGAACAGCTCTGGGACCGCATGTCTTCCGAACAGCGTTCGCCAGAAGGAGTGGATCTACTCTTCAGACAACGGGCGTCTTCACGCCGAGACACAGTGGTTTGAGCCCGGCGTTGCAGGGGACAGCTTCTTGGTCATTCCTGGTGTTGGGGAACCCAACGGAACGGCCTATTGGTACGATGAGCGCGGCCGCGTGCGCTTTGTGCGGTCCCCAAGCCATGATTCAACCGTGGGGTCCTACGTCGAGACGGAGTACCGCTACCATCCCAACATCATGTACGTCTACGACGCCCTTGGTCGGGAGGTCAGGGGAGAAAGGGACACTCTCGGCGGCGAGGTTCAGGTCGACGGAAAGTTTCGCGGCTCTTGGGAGCTGGACCCCCTCGGACGGGAAATCGAGCGCACAGCTCCTTCTGGCTTGACCAGTGTGGCCAACTACGACTGGCTCGGGCGACGGGACTCCGCTGGGCTAGCATCGCCTGCGGATTGTATGAGTGATACGACCCGGTCAAAGGCGTCCTGCACGCGTCAGACCACCTGGGAGCATGACCTGAGCGGGCGGGTGACCAAGGTGACTCGCCCCGACGGAGTGGTTGCTGAGTCGGAGTACGACACAGCAGGCCGACTTGTGCGTAGCTACCACGATGACGGCTCCTCCCGAACTCTGCTGCTCGAACAGAGCTACACCAACCCCAGTTCTCTTAGCAACGGCGTCTTGGCACGAAGCTATCCGACCATGGGCGTTGTTGAGCAGGTTGAGCATGATGGACTGCATCGGCCTCTGCTAGTAACCAAGGTCTCTGGAACGGAGAGCTACAGCTACCTTCCCGTTGGCTTTGAAACGGCTACCCACACCGACGTAAACGGAGTCGTCACGGGCTACGGCTACGACGGCTTTGGGCGTCTGATTGAGACCTGTCGCGGAGACTGCGCCGCAACAGGCTCTTGGGCACTCTCCTCTCGAGAGTATGGCGCGCGTGGTGAGCTGCTCTCGGAAGAGGACGCGGACGGCGTCTTGACGGAGTGGTTCTACACCAAGACCGGCTTGCTTGAGACCCTACAGGTCTCAGACACCCTCACGGCGAGTTCCTTTACCCTCGAAGATCGCATCTACGACGATGTGGGTCGCGCGACGGAGGTCTTTGCAGACGGCGTTGAGCGCTATGTCGAGTACGACTCCTGGGACCGCCCAGAGAGGGTCGAGTACGGCGCCCCCGGGAGCACCGGCTTCTGGGCACACGAGATGGGCTGGACAGATGCGGACCAACTGGATTGGGATGCCGTCACGCCGGTTCATGGCCTTGGCACCGCGACCACGACCTACACCTACGACGCCTGGGATCAGCTCCAAGACCTGACCTATGTGGATGGCAGTAGGGAGAGTTGGGAGCGTGATGTTCTCGGTCGCGTTCGCCTTCATGAAGACGAGGAGAGTGCTGTCTCCGAGACCCGCTTTGACAGCCGAGGCCGGGTGTCGTTTGAGTCCCCTGCAGGCGGACCTGGCTACACATATTCCTACACGGAAGGAGCCACCTACGGTGGCTTGACTGGCTTGCTGCGCACGGACGCGGTGGATGCCATTGGGAATAGCACCACCCAGTATGTCGACTTGAACCAGCGGGAGGTGGTTCGCATCTTGCCTGACAGCACCTCCGTGTCAACGGACTGGAGTGGCTCGCAGGCCATTCTGCAGGAGCACGCGGACCCCTTTGGCAACGTCATGGCCACCCGTGCTTGGGACTACGACTCTACAACTGGCTTTATGAACTGGGATTGGGGGTGGGTTGACGGGGCTCTGCCCGGTAGCTCACCGACACTGGGGTCGGACTACTTCAAGGACTACACTTGGACGGACGCTGGGCGTCTGGTGACCTATGGGGGGCCGGAGGAGGACACCACATACACCTATGACGCCGGTTTCCTGGCCAGCGAGACCTGGGGCAGTGGCGGCTACACGCAGTCCAAGACATTTCAGCGAATCACCAGCGGCGGAGAGTATCCCTGGGTACAGGGGGAGACCTGGAGTGGCGCAAGCGGTCTGAACCGAGTGACGACCTATGGACGAGACTCCGTCGGGAACATTCTTCAGGCCATGGTTGTTGACGGGACATCTACCCTTTACACCGTGGCCCAGGGCCACGACGCCTATGGGAATCCGAACACCACCGAGAGAATCGATGGGACCGTTTCAGTCGAACATGAGTGGGACTACGACGGCCGTGGCCGGCCCTCTCAGCGCGAAACGACGGTCAACCCTGGGTCGACCCAAATCACCAGCTGGGAGTGGTACGACAACAGCGACCTAAAGGCAGTTGTCACCCCCAGTGGCGCCTTGCTGAACTACGACCGTGGGCTCTTTGGGGATGACTTCCTACTCGTACGCGCCAAGGTCGATGGCCAAGTCGTCGGCGAGGTTACTGCCCGCGATCCGAACAAGCGCCCGACCGACATCCTGGCACCTGGCTCACACAGCACCTCCATCTCCTATGACAGCATGGGGCGAATCACCCAGAAGATGAGCACAGGTTCTTGGGGCACAAGCTCCTGGGAGGGCATCTTTGACGGGCGTGGCCGCCTCAAGCAGGAGACTATCGCAGACTCCAGCACGGGCGCCTTCTACCTCAACGACTACGACTACGAGGAGCCCGGCTTCTTGGTTGAGGAGCTCCGAGGGGGGCCCAGTGGCACAGGCGAGCTCCTGGAGTACGTCCTGGACTCTGCTGGTAGGCGGACCGAGACCTGGACCAACGGCGTCCAGACCCAGACCATGGCCTGGAACGGGGCCGTTCTGTCCAGTGTGGATGGCGCTGCCATCTCTTACGACGACTGGGACGGCGTGACGACGGACCAGCATGGCAACAGCTACGAGCGGGCGGCCGATGGGCGCGTCAACTACGTCCTGGACAGCGCTGGGAACACGGTGAACGAGTTCAAGCGTGGGCCCGCCGGCCTGGTTTGGGAGAATGACGAAGGTGGCGCGGCTGCGCGCCGCAACACTTGGGGACTAGGACTCGGCGAGTACCCCATCGAGACCGTCAATGCGTCCAGTGACGTGCTGACCTACGTGGTCGCTGAGGGGCTGCTTCTGGGCCAGTTCGACGGGACGAGTGTCGTGAACACCCTCTCGGGTCCCAACCGGACTCTGCTGCGCTCCGACAACCAGATTCTGAACGTGAACTCGGCGTTTGGTGAAGGAGCCGTGCCATCGGGTGCGACGGACGACCGCTTTGCCTATGCGGGTATGGAGACCCTGCCGAACACACCCGGTGTCCAGTTGGCGCAGCAGAGGCTGTATGATGCGGAGACTGGGAGGTTCTTGTCGCCGGATCCGATCGGACTGGCGGGGGGGCCATTTCGGAGTCGGTATGGGTTGGGGAATCCGACTGGGTTCTCGGATCCTTCCGGGTATCAAGCAGATGGGAATGAATCCATTTATGACGCGTCCCCCATACTGATCACTGGTGGGGGGCGTCCACCACCGCAGTCGCCAGCCCCAGAGCCTCCTTCGGAGCCACATGATGAAAGTGAGAGCTCTTCGGGCACGTCGAGTCCCATTGACTTGGGAGATAGTCATATTGGGGGGCCCAAGCGTGGGCTGCACTATGATGGCGAAATTGGTGTCTTTCTGGGGCCTAGAAACTCGACGGAGGTTGCTTTCGAACGACGGTTTGGGCCTGGTGATCGGGGGCAGAACGACTTCTTCTTGGATGGGGTTTCTGCACTGAATGGCGATGAAGACAGCACTGCGACGGGAGGCTCCAGTACGGCGAGCAATGGACCCACGATCACCAACCCCGATCCCTTAGGGTTTGACCAGGTAATGCTGGATGGTATCGATATTGCGCGTAGTACTTCGCATGTCCAGAATCTGGAACGCCTAGCGGAAGCGCATGGGCCGATTGTTATTGCTGGGTATGCGGGAACCTGGACGAGTATGGTGACAGGGGACATTCAGTTGCAGAAAAGAGACCTTGGAATCAACGGAACCGCGATCGACGTGGCTCTTGACTATGCCTACGAACTGAGCCATCGTTCACAACTAGATGAGCTTCGTCGGATAGATCAGGCGGCCGAGGAGAGGACGATTACACGCGAAGAGTACATCGACGCGATGGCTCACCTGGAGGTCGATGCGTGGGAAAGCCGTGCCATCACGGCCATGGAATTGGGGGTGACGGGAGTTGACGTCGCAGACGGAGGTGCGCAATTGGGGTTTTTCATTCATAGTGTTCAGAAGAAGCAGAAGTTGGACCGGAGGGTTGAGCGGTCCGGTTCAATAGTGCGCCAGAAGAGTTTGGAACGCCGAATTGGACGGATCGAGGAAAGAGAGATGGATAGGATCAGAAGCTCTTATACCTATAGTAGCTTCTATGGCACGGCAGTCCCGATGGCCCAAGACTATGGAGAACAGTATGATTCTATGGCTCATTAGCCTGAGTTGCCTCGGCCACCATCGCGGTGGCCCCAGCTATGACCGTTGTCCGGTGTACCCCGGTTCGGCTTTGTTGCTGGATGAGGTTCGTATGGATGGGATGCTGATTTCGGTGTACGAAACCACTCAGGGAGACTGGTCCAATCGCACTGCTTCAAACCCTACGCCCGTTTCTGCAGGGTGTGGAGAGACGAAACCTGTGATGGGTGTCGATCTCGACTCAGCGTTCAATTTTGCGAATACGGTTTCATCAGCCTACAATCTTCCTCATTACTATAGGAAAGGTAGAAAGGGTTGGACGGTTGATGTGGATTCCTCTGGGTTTAGGTATCCTACGGGAGATGAATGGTGGAGATTCACGTTTGCGTATTCGGTACCGGATATGGCGGATAGCGCCAATATTTGTGATTTTGGTAATGTCTCAGATCAAAGTCGGCTCTCCGAGGGGGGGGTCGATAGTTTGTATAGGAGGTATGATGGTGACGTTCGTTCGCTTTATGCCCCTTGCTCGGATGGGGTCAGCGGACTGGCAGAAGTTGGTAGTTTCACGCCGACTTCTTCTCTAGTTGCTGACTCGGTGGGTAACGCGGACGAGTTGATAGTTGAGGTCGTTGATGGTATGCCGACGCCGTACACTATTGGAGGCGCATATTGGTCGCGGGGTGATTGGTCCTCCGTGACTTCGCCCAAGGCCTTTAGTGCTTCTGCAAACCGCGCGGGCCTTCGTCTTATCCGCCGTTCCGATTGAATCGCGCAGTGCTGGTGTTGACAGGTTCTGTTGCGCCTGATGGGGGGGGAAAGCCCAAATGATGTGCTGGCTTTTCCAGGGACCACTCTTCATGATCTGCCAATTGGCAACGCATGTCGCTCGTCCAGGGTGCAGGTCGCTACAGTGGCTTCAACGCTTTTCGACCGAGCCGACCCAAGGAAGCGACGGATTGCCAGTACTGCGGAGGGTTGGGCCACCCCCCCTGGTCGGCATGAGCTCGTGTGCAGGTGCGGTGGTGTTGGTTGGCTTATTCCGGGGGAGCACCACAGCTCGCCCCCTCGTTGATGGCGGGGAGACCGCAGTCTCACCTCCAGAACAGCCTGTTTGGACCTGCCGCTCCTGCTATTCTGTCGGTCGGAGCCCGCCCCATGTCCCTGTTGCTGATCCTCGCCTGCTCAGGCCCTGAAAACGAGATCGTTGAACCGGTGCCTGAACCCGTTGTGGAGGCGGATCCGGACCCCACGCCCTACGTGGTGGACGAGGAGACCTCGGAGGAGGAGCCACTGGCCCCTCAGGTGCTCGCGGTGGGCATCGCCCAAGCCATCGATGCTCTGCTCCACGTAGATCCCTTGCCCTTCCACGAGAACTACGAGGGCCTGCGGGTGGAAGCGGACGATGGCTACTGCCCCTACTACTACCCCTCGTACTACGAGAACTACGGGCAGTACTACTGGATCGACAACTGCACCAGTGAGATGGGCGGCGGCTTTGCGGGCAATGGGCGCTCCTACCTCAAGGAGCCCTACACCAACGGCTCTTACGACTACGAGTACGTCGGCTACTTCTACGGCTCGGCGCGCATCGAAGGGGCCGACGGCGAGGTCTTGTCTGCAGCGGGCTACAGCTCGGCTCAGAAGTACCTGCACACAGGCAACGGCTACACCTACTTCTACCACGACATGTGGGGCGAATTCTCCACGGAGAACGCCGGTCTTGAGGAGACCTGGCTGGACAGTGGCTGGCGTCTGGACCACACCCTGAGCGCGAATGTCTCGCCCACCGGGGGCAAGTACCTGTACTTGAACAGCGCGGTCTCCAACATGGACGGGCCCATCAACGCGGCGGTCCTGGAAGGCGTGGTGATCTACGACGCGCTGCGCGGCTCCCCCTGCCCCGATGAGCCCAGCGGACTCTTCTCGCTGCGGGACTCCGAGGGTCGTTGGTACGAAGTACAGTTCGACGGGCCACCAAGCGGTGGCGTAGCGATGTATCCACCAGACTGTGATGGATGTGGTCAAGCTTGGCTGGACGGCGAGCCCCTTGGCCAGGTCTGCCCGGACTTCTCAGGTCTTCTGGGTTGGGGAGAGAGCCCATGGCACTGAGCCGATGCAGCCTGCTCGTATTGCTGGCCCTGAGCGCCTGCGCCTCGCCGCTGGAGCCGTCCACTGCCCCAGATCCAGAGGTTGTGGAGGCGATTGAGCTCACCCCCTTGGAGCCGGTGGCCCTGCTCTCGCGCATCTCCATCGACCTGCGCGGTGTGCGCCCGTCCATCGCCGAGGTCACTGCAGTGCAGGAAGACCCCAGCGTGCTGCCCGAGCTGGTCGACGGCATGCTAGAGGACCCCCGCTTCGGCGCCCAGGTCCGCGCCTTGTACGCCAACGTGCTGCTGACCCGCCAGGACTCCTGGACGGTGGACACCACGGACTACGCCCTGGACAGCAGCCTTCAACCGCAGCTGGCTGCCGACGTTGGGGAGGAGACCTTGTGGATCTTCTCCCACGTGGCCACCGAAGACTTGCCCTACACCGAGGTGGTGCGCGGCGACTGGACGATGGCCACGCCCCTGATGGCGCAGATGTGGCCTCTGGAGCGCCAAGAGGGCGAGGGTTTCCAGCCCGCGCAGTACACCGATGAGCGCCCGGCGGCCGGCATCCTGGCCACCAACTCCTTCTGGTGGCGCTACATGTCGAACGCCTCCAACGCCAACCGGGGCAGGGCCAACGCGGTCTCCAAGACCCTGCTGTGCACGGACTACCTGGGCAAGCCCATCGAGTTTGAGCGGGACGTGAACCTGTTGGACGCCGACGCGGTGAACGAGGCCCTGGCCACAAACGATGGCTGCGTGGCCTGTCACTACAGCCTGGACCCCTTGGCCAGCTATCTGTGGGGCTTCTACTTCGTCGACTACAACTCGGCCCCGGACATCAGCACCTTCCACCCAGAGCGCGAGCGCCTCTGGACCACAACCACGGAAGTGGAGCCCGCCTACTTTGGCGAGCCGGGCGGAAGCCTGGGTGACCTTGGACAGATGCTGGCTGCGGACCCACGCCTGGTCACTTGCGGCGTAGACCACGTCTACACCGGCCTGCTGCACCGGGACATTGAGCTACACGACACCGCCACGCTCACTGAACTGCGTGAGGTCTTCCTGAGCGAGGAGCTGCGTCTCAAGCCTCTGTTTCGGGCTGTGGTGGACACGGCCGCCTACCAAGCGGCACCGACCGAGACCACTGGGCCCCGCCTGATGGGAACGGACCAGCTCGCCTCCGCGATTCAGGACATCACGGGCTACCGCTTCATCGACGATGGCTACGACATGATGCGCACAGACTCCCGCGGTCTACGCACCCTGGCCGGTGGTGTGGACGGCAACTTTGTGACCCAAGCGGCCACCGAGCCCACGACCACGATGGTCTTGGTGCAGGAGCGCTTGGCCCAGGCCTCTGCGCAGTACGCCGTCGCGCAAGACGTGGCCTCGGATGCGCCCACGCTGTTCATCCATGTGAACTTCTCCGAGACGCCCAAGACCCAGCCGGAGGTGATGGTCGCTCAGATCCAACTCCTCCACCTGCGTGTGTTCGGCAAGCAGATTGCCGCCGATGGCCCCGAGGTCCAGGCAAACCTGGAGCTGTGGGAGGCGCTCTTCGAGCTCGAAGGCAGCGGGGAGGCGGCCTGGGCAGGCTTGCTCTCAGTGCTGCTCCGCGACCCTGACTTCCTGTTGTATTAGGGCGTGACCATCGATACCCGACGCGATTCGAGCCTCCCGGAATCCCACCTGGCGGCGTTGCTATTCCTCGAAAGGCCACGGCCTTCCTTCGTCACATCGCCTTGCCAGCCGGGCCCCGAGAGGCTCTCGGTCGCAGCGGCTATTCTCGGTCACCCCCTGAAGGCCCGTCCATGATCACCAGACGACAGTCACTACAAGCAATGGCCGGAGCCTTGGGGCTCAGCGGCTTGGCCTCTGTGGGCCTGAGCCGACGCGCACTGGCCGCTGGGACCGCGACCAAGAAGCTGGTCCTGGTCTACAACTACGGCGGATGGGACCCCACGCGGGTCTTCGCCGGCGAGTTCGACAACGGGGCCGTGGACATGGAGCGCCAGGCCCAGGCTGGCACCGTGGGAGACCTGGTCTTTGTAGACCATCCAGACCGCCCCGGCGTGCGCAGCTTCATGGAGCGACACGGCTCCAAGGCGCTCATCCTCAACGGCGTGCTCATGCCCTCCGTGGCCCACGAGAACTGCCTGCGCCTGTCCTTGACGGGCACCTCTGCAGACGGCTCCCCGGACTTTGCGGCAGTGGCCGCGGGTCACTCCATGTCCGAGTACCCCCTGCCACACCTGGTCGTCGGGGGGCCCAGCTTCCCTGGCGAGATGGGCGCCGCGGTGACCCGTGCGGGCTCCTCTGGCCAGCTGGAAGGGCTGCTCAGCGGAGACATCATGACCTGGGGCGAGAAGCCTGCGGTTCCGCCGCGGAAGCAGGCCGAAGACGTGATGGATGCCTACCTGGCCTCACGCGCGCGTGCAGCGGAGCTCGCCGCGACCCCAGGGAAGGAGAAGGAGCTGCTGGCGGCCTATGGCGCAAGCCTGGAGCGGGCGGCGAACCTGGAAGATCTCCTGCACGTCATGGACTGGAACGGGGGCACCGACCTGAGCTCCCAAGCCCGCATGGCCGTGGACGCGCTCTCGATGGGCATCTCCCGCTGCGTCACTCTGGGCTTCACCGGCAGCGGCAGCGGCTGGGACTCCCACAGCGACAACGACCGCATCCAGTCCACCAACTTTGAGGCGCTCTTTGCAGGGGTCTCCGAGCTGATGGACCGGCTGGGCTCTACCCCTGGCGATGTGCTGCCGACCCAGGCCGATGAGACCCTGGTGGTGGTGATGTCCGAGATGGGCCGCACGCCCAAACTGAACGAGGCCGAGGGCAAGGACCACTGGCCTTACACCAGCCTGCTGATGGTCGGACCGGGCATCGCCGGAGGCCGCACGGTGGGTGGCTTGGACAGCTACGGCATGGGCAAGCTCATTGACTTTGCCAGCGGCGAGGAGGACCGAGAGGGCACCGAAGTCCAGGCCGCGAACCTGGGCGCGACGCTCTTGGCGATGTTGGACATCGACCCGGAGACGGTGCACCCCGGGGTGCAGGTGGTCGAGGGCTTGTTGGGCTAAAGCGACCTTTGCGTTCGCTTGGAAATCCCTACAAAGCTTAGGAATTCTGCGCGCCTTGCCGGGCTAGAGGGAGTGCTCCTTCTGGAGTTCTCATGTCTCTGTTTGCCCTTGCTTTCATCGTGGCGTGCGACGCTTCGAATCAAGACACAGCTGTCTCGCAGAGGCCCAACATCCTGTTGGTGATTGCCGACGACATGGGCTTGGATGCATCCCCCTGTCACAGCGTGGGCAACAGTCCGGCGTCCATGCCGACTCTGGAGGCCTTGTGCGCGGACGGCATGGTGCTTGAGACGGCGTATGCAGCGCCGCTGTGCTCTCCGACCCGGGCCATGCTCATGACGGGTCGCTACGGCTTTCGCACGGGTGTGGGCACAGTGATTGAGAGGCGGGAGCCGGGTCTGTCCTCGGAGGAGTACAGCCTCTTTGATGCGATGGGGGAGGCTGGGTACAGCTCGGCCCTGGTGGGCAAGTGGCACATCTCCGGCCAGGGGGACGACGACAACCACCCCGAGACCCTCGGTGTGCCCGAGTACTACGGTCTGTTCTCCGGCTCGGTCTCCGACTACTACTCCTGGACGGCGGTCCACAATGGGCTCTCCATGCAGGTGAACCAGTACACCACCAGTGCCCTGGCCGACCACGCGGTGGACTGGTTGGCAGGGCAGGATGAACCTTGGTTTCTGTGGTTGGCTTTCAACGCTCCCCACAGTCCTTTTCACCTTCCGCCGGAAGGTCTGCACAGCCAGACCGAGCTGAGCGGCAGCGAAGCGGACATTCGCCGGAACTCGGGCGACTACTACAGGGCGACCTTGGAGGCCCTGGACACGGAGCTGGGCCGGGTGCTGGACTCTCTGCCAGCGGATCAACGTGCCAACACGGTGGTCTTGTTCATGGGGGACAACGGCACCCCAGGAAAGGTCGCAGGGGACATGTACGCAGAGCGCGGCGCCAAGGGCTCCATCTATGAAGGCGGTACCCACGTGCCGATGGTGGTCTCTGGACCTGGCGTCCTCGCCGGACGCAGCGCGGACTTGGTCCACACAACCGATGTCTTTGCGACGCTCTTGGAGCTGGCGGGGGCCGCAGTCCCAGAGGTCGATGGGCAGTCCTTTGTGCCCGTCCTCTCAGGCCAACCCGGACCTCGCCAGTCCCTGTACATCGAGCACTTTGGAGAGGACGACGACCCCAGCACTCCGATGGGCTGGGCAATGCGGGATGCACGCTACAAACTGGTCGCCCCCGATGGCCTGGAGCAGCAGCTCTTTGACCTGGAGGAGGACCCCTACGAAGTGGTGGATCTGCTCGCTGGAGAGCCGGTGCAGCAGCACAGCGAGAAGGCACTAGAGCTGGGCGCGCTCTACACCGCATTGCTGGAGTAGCCTCGCCGCTCTCTGCCTGCGTGAATAGGGTCAGCGCCGGAGGTTTGTGTGTCTGAGCTTCGTTCCCGCAGCATCTTGGTCGCCCTGGCGGGCTCTCGTGCCCATGGCATGGCCGGGGCGAACTCGGACGTAGATATCTTGGGGGTCGCTCTTCCCACACGCACGCAAGTCCAGGGTGTGTTCTCTGCCTTTGAGCAGGAAAACCGACCAGAGAAGCTTGCCGTATTTGCTCAGGACTTGGCCCCTGCTCTCCAGTCAGTGGTCGCTGATTCCAAGCTCGAGGGCACGGTGTACAGCTTGGCCAAGCTGCTGCGCTTGGCGTGGGCTGGCAACCCCAACATCCTGGAGTTTTTGTATACGCGGGACTCCGAGAGGGTGCGCCTGACCTCGATGGGGGAGCGCCTGATAGAGGCGCGCGGGCTCTTCGTTTCCGAGAAGTGCAGACACACTTTTGGGGGCTACGCGGCCTCTCAACTCCAGCGAATTGAGTTGCATCACCGCTGGCACCACGCCGGCCCCAAGGTAGCGCCATCCAGGGCAGCCTTTGGCCTTCCTGAGCGCACCCTCGTGCCTCGGGACCATCTCCAGGCAGCGGAGGCGGCGATACAAAAACAGCTGGACACGTGGGCGCCGGATTGGACCGACTTGGAGCCTGCCTTGCGCATTCAGCTCCGAGAAGAGCTCGCCAGCACGCTGGCGGAGTGGAACTTGGCCAGTGATGAGGCGCGCTGGAAGGCGGCGGCCCGTTGGGTGGGCCTGGACGATAACCTCATGGCGGTGATGCAGGCGGAGCGAAGCTGGCGGCACGCGCGAGGCGAGCACAAGCGCTACCAGTCTTGGCTCAAGATGCGGAATCCCAAGCGCGCGGCCTTGGAGGCCGAGCATGGCTACGACACCAAACACGGGGCCCACTTGGTGCGCCTGCTGCGCATGGGCATGGAGATCGTGAGCACCGGCCAGGTGCATGTCTGGCGCGGGGACCGGGACGCGGAGGAGCTGTTGCACATCAAGGCCGGTGGCTGGTCCTTTGAGCAGCTTCGGGACTGGACCCAGGCCGCCAAGGTGAAACTGGCGGGGATGGAGAGCGTGGTGCCCAAGGGGGTGGACAAGGCGGAGGTGGATGCCTTGTGCGTGCGGCTGACCCAGGCGGGGTTGGAGCAGGACTGAGCCGGGGTCGTTTTTGAAGGTTCACGCTTGCCTTGCCCTCAGAGCGTGCGCATCTCCCGCGACTTGCCTTGGGAGAAGCCATGTTTGAAGCAACCTTGCCTGACCTCGCGCTCGCCGAGCGTTTTCTGACCCAGCACGGACCCGCTCACCCGGTGCTGCTCTGTGGGGTCACCGGTGCCCACATCTATGGGTTCCCATCCCCCGACTCCGACATCGACATGAAGGGCATCCACCTGGCTCCGACCCGGGAGCTTGTGGGGCTGCACACCCGTGCGCCTGCCCACGACCGCTTGATGGTGTTTGAGGGCGTGGAGTGCGACCTGACCACCCACGAGCTGGGGCATGCGCTTGCGCTCTTGCTTCGCGGCAGCGGCAACGTCCTGGAGCGCATCCTCTCGCCCATCCAGTTGGTGGACGGCGTCGAGGAGCTGCAGGCTCTGGTTCGTGCTTCTGTCTCGCGGGATCTGTCTCGGCACTACCGAGGCTTTCTCAGAGGCATGCAGCGGGAGCACGGCCTGCACAAGCGGGCCAAGACAGCTCTGTACGCCTACCGTGTGGCCTTGACCGGGATGCACTTGATGCGGACCGGGCGCTTGGAGACGGACGTTCGGGTCTTGGCCGATGGGCGCTTTGGCCTGGTCAAGGAGCTGGTCGCCTACAAAGCGGAGCATGCTGAGAAAGCGCGCATCCCGGAGGCCTTGGATGTCTGTGTGAGAGAGGACTGGCCGGTCCTGGAGGCCGGCTTGGCGGAGGCTCTGGAGTCCAGCGCGCTGCCAGAGCGGGTGCCCAACCGCCCCGCCATCGAGGCCTGGTTGCTGCGTGTTCGAAAGGGCAGCTGGTAGGGAGACCGTGGACCCCTTGGCTCCTGTGGCCAGGGGGTCCTCTTGCCTATTGATACATCTTCTCGATCTCAGCGAAGTTCTCCATCGTTACCGCTTCTCCAGTGCTCAGGTAGTGGTCGACCGCGACCATGTACTGCTCGAGCAGGGTCTCGAACTTGCCTTGCACCATCGGGCCCATGAAGGCCGGGTCGGTGCGGAACTCGAAGCGTACTGACGTGGTCCGAACTGTTGAGCCTGCTGGCGCGAAGAACCTGGGCCCGCTGGGAAGGCGCGAGACCGAAGGCGTGCGGCAGCCCGTCGAGCGTTGAGCAACGCCGCCAACGGGTTCAGGGGCGAGTGCGAGTAGGCTCAACAGGAGTGATCACGTCAGTAGTTTGAAGGTAGAGCCTCCGTCGGCGGTGGGGATGACGCTGTAGATGGCCCGGCTGTTGTCGGCGTCCAAGGGATAGTTGTCCGAGGTGATGACGGCGTTGGTCATGACCATGTTGGCCTCGTCCCAGCCCACGATTCTCTCGTGTGTCCAGGACTTGTTGTCGCCGTCAAAGTTGCACTTTCGCTCGGCGCCAAGCTCCCCCTTTAGACTCCCGGATTGGTACTCGGAGGAGACGATCTGTGGGTGGCTGTTGGCGATGTTGCCGTAGTCGCCGGCCACAGCCTGCCAGAGCGCTTGGGGACTGTGCGACATGGTCCTGCTGACCTCGACGACACGGTACTTCTTCTCCATGGATTGTGCATGGGCGTTCGGAGCCACGGCGATGCTTGCCACAGCGGAGGCGGTGCTCAAGAGCAGGGCAGAGAGGGCGAGGGTCTTGATCTTCATTGGAATCCCCAGAGCGGTGTGGGTCAGGCGGCAGCGCCCAAGGCGCCGTCCTGTTCGATGAGGCGGCCGGTGCTGAGGTGCTGATCGATGCCTTCGAGCAGCTGGTCGCCGAGCTTGGTGAAGCCCTTCTCCAGGGCCAGCTTGGCCATGACCCAGCCCATGGGACCGAACTTCGGGGTGAACTCGAAGTGATAGCTGACCTGGCTGCCGTCACCTTGGGCCTCCACCCGGACCTCAGCGGTCATGTGGGTGAGGGGGAATGGGCCGTGTTCGGTGACTTGGACCAGGTAGCGGCGGGCCGCGGGGTCCCAGTCCACGATCTTCTCCTCGACCCGATTGCCGTCGTACATCTGGCAGTAGCGGGCGGCCCCCAGACCGGTGTCTTGGTTGTTGGTCGAGGCGCTCTCGGCGACGATGGGGTGGTAAACATAGGTGTTGGCAAAGTCGGCGAGCAGCGTCCAAACCCTCTTTGGGGAGTGGGACATCTGGCGGGTCACGGTGACGGTGTGCATGGTGGGATCCTGTTGTGTTCGCTCCGACAAAGTAGGGCGGGCCCCGTCCGCTGAGGAGTCGAAGCTCGCCCCGTGGCCACCTGCAAAAATGCAGGCAGTTATGGGGCATGGTGCTGCGTGAATGCAGGCAGGAGGTTGAGATGCTCGAGCGCTGGGATGACTTGCGGATTCTCTTGGCCGTCTCACGGGCGGGCTCTCTGACGGGCGGTGCCGCCGCGCTCAGGGTGGACCAGACCACGGTGAGTCGGCGCTTGCGTCACCTGGAGGAGGTGCTGGGCTGCAAACTCTTTGAGCGCCTGCGCGGCGGCGTTGAGTTGAGCGCGTCGGGGGAGCACTGGGTGCAAGCGGCGGAGGAGTGTGAGGGCCTGCTGCTTCAGGCCAAGCGACAGGCCGCAGGAGAGAGCGAGTCCCTCACCGGCGTGATTCGCCTGGCCATGACGGAGCTGCTGACGCTGCCGTTGATGGATGTGATTCTGGAGTTCTCAGACCTGCATCCTGGGCTCCGGGTCGACGTGATCAACGGGGACGAGCTGCACAACCTGAGCCGGGGTGAGGCCGACCTGGCGCTGCGCGTGACCCCAAACCCACCCGAGCATCTGATCGGCAAACGCATCGGGCCCATGGCGCTGGCGGTCTATGCCCACGCCAAGTTCGCTGCGGTCCCTGTGGAGCGCCTTCCTTGGGTGGGCTGGGACCCGCTGGAGTCGCCGGATGGCCACTTGGAGCGGCACCGACAGCTCTACAGCCCAGAGAGCAGCTACGCGGTGACCATGAACACCTACGGGACCTTGGTGCTGGCCGCCGAGCGTGGGGCAGGGGCCAGCTGGCTGCCGTGTCTCTTCGCCGACACCTGTACGGACTTGGTACGCCGTACGGAGCCCAAGGTCTTGGACTGGCCGATGTGGCTGCTCACCCACCCAGACTTGAGGCGCTCAGGGCCGGTTCGTGCGCTGAGAGACCACCTCTGGCACGCGATGGTGGCCCGACGCTCGGCGCTCTTGGGTCTGGTCTAAGCGTCTCTGCGGCGCATCAAGGCCATCAAGCCCAAGACCCACAGTCCGCCGCCCAGTCCACCGCCGCACCCGCCACAGTTCCCTGGGTCCTCGGAGTCACCAGGGGCGTCGGTGCCGGTGTCCGTATCGGTGTCCAAGCACTCGATGACGTTGGGGTCGGTGTCATCGCAGTCATTGCCGCCGAACTCCATGGTGATCTCGCCGTCGCCGTCCTGGTCCAGATCGGAGTCTCCGCGGCAGTCGCTGTCCACGCCGTCGTACCAGATCTCCGTCGCGTCCGGGTTCACGCTGGCGTCCGTGTCATCGCAGTCGTAGCGCGTGTCCCAGCCATCGCCGTCGGCGTCCTCCAAGATGTCCGTGGGTCCGCCGTGGTGTCCGATGTCGGAGCGGGTGCCGTCTCCATCGAGCAGAGCGGGGTCGCCGGCGTCGATCAAGGGGCTGGTGGGGCTGAGCACGATGCGGTCGTTGGCCCAGTCGCCATCCGGACTCCAGCCCATCACGCCGGCGTCCAAGTCGGTGAGGTTCCCGGTCTCAGCCAGCTCCTCGGCCAGCAACTCGCCTCCCAGGTGGCCCACCTCGTTGTCCACGAAGGCGCTGTACTTGAAGGTGGAGTAGAAGCCGCTGTCGGTGTCCTCGGCGTGGATGGCTGCTGCACCGAGGTTGCCTGCGAAGAGCAGGTTGGTGAACTCACCGTGGGTCTCGTACAGGCACAGGGCGCTTCCAGAGTCGAAGGCCTGGTTGCCCAAGAAGCTCATGTTGGTGGTCGTGAGCAGCTCGCTGCTCACGAAGCAGCCGCCGCCGCCGATGCGGGCCAGGTTCTCCTGCACGAGCACGTTGCTCCAGTCGGCAGCCACACTGGTCGCCGTGGCGTAGAAGCCGCCGCCATAGGTGGCCGTGTTTCCAGCCATGCGCATCTCGTGCAGGCTCGCCGTCTGCGTGCCCGACATGAAGATGCCGCCGCCGTAGAGACCTTCCTCGCCGCTGTTGTCGATCAGGTCCACCCTGTTCAAGTCCAGCTTGTCGGCGTAGCGCATCCAGAGTCCTCCCCCCTCCAGCTTGGCCTTGTTGTTGGCGATGACGCTGTCTTGGATGGTGATGCTGGAGCCGGTCCAGATGTAGTACAGGTAGGCTCCGCCGCCGCTGTAGTCCTTGGACTTGTTGCTGCTGATCTCGCTGTTCTGGATGGTGGTGCTGCCGTAGTAGTACTGGTAGACGCCGCCGCCGTGGTACCGGGAGGTGTTGCCGGAGACGACGGTGTCGATCAGCGAGAGATCGACCCACACGTAGGTGAAGATGCCGCCGCCGTGACCCTGGGCTGAGTTGCCGCCGGTCACAGTGCAGTTGGTCAGGCTCAATGGACCGTAGGCGTAGTACATGCCGATCTGACCGGCGTTTCTGTAGGCATTGTTGCCGTCGAATGTACAGTTCTCAAGGGTCAGGCCGACGTTGGTCTCGCCATAGATGGCGCCGCCGTAGCCATAGGTGGCCTCGTTGTCGGTGAACTGCACACCGTCGCCGGTGACGGTGGACTCAATCAAGTAGACGGCGCCCCCGTAGCCATCGTAGATGGCGTTCCCGGAGAAGCTGGCGTTGCCCAGGTCCGCGCTGCTTCCGGACAGATAGATGGCGCCGCCGTTGGCCGAGGATTGGTTGACCACAAACTCGGTGTCCACCAGGGTCAGCTCGCTGCTGAAGGCCATGGCGATCGCGCCGCCGTGGTTGCCAGCGGTGTTCTCATCGAAGGTGCTGCCTTGGATGTCCATGACGCTGCTCAAGGCGAAGATGGAGCCACCAAAGTCCTCGGCGGTGCCCCCCTGAAAGGTGCTCTCGCTGATGTTGAGGGTGGCGTACTCCACGTAGATCTGGCCGCCCCAGTCCCCCCGGCCGCCGTCAATCACGACTTGGTTCAGGCTCAGGGTGCCGTTGCCCATGGAGAGCGCGCGTCCAGCGCCTTCGAAGCGCAGGCCGTCAATGTCCAGGCTGCCGCTGCTGGCCCACAAGCTGGTCCCGCCAGAGGTGGAGGTCAAGATGGCCCCATCCTCGCCGACGAAGCTCAAGCTCTTGCCTGTGGCGTCGGCGTTGGCGGGCCACTCTCCAGCAGGCACACGGATCTCATCACCGCTCGCGGCGAGGGCGACGGCCTGGTCTACGCTCAGAGAGCTTGAGACCTGGTGGGTGGCGGCCAGAGAGAGGGAGGACAGGAGCAGAATCATGGCTGGATTCTACACCCTTGTCCTCCCTTCACTGTGCTCAGTTTGCGGGAGCAGGTGCGGCTTGGGCGCCGCGCACCAGTCGTCCGGGCATGGCGCCGGTGGGCTCGCCGTTCTTGAAGATGATCTCGCCTGCGCAGATGGTCATGGTGTAGCCGTCTGCACGTTGAATCAAGCGGCGTCCACCAGCGGGGAGGTCATGCACCAGCTTGGGGCTGCGCAGAGACAGGTTGTCGTAGTCGATGACGTTGATGTCAGCGCGGTAGCCAGGGGCGATGCGTCCGCGGTCATTGAGTCCGTAGAGCGCTGCGGTCTCGGTGGTCTGGCGGCGCACGATCTCGGAGAGCTCGATGTGGTCGCCGCGGGTGCGGTCCCGTGGCCAGAAGCTGATCATGAAGGTGGGCATGCCGCCGTCACAGATGGCGCCGCAGTGGGCACCGCCGTCGCTCAGGCCCATGCGGGTCTGGGGATGGGTGTGCATGGTGTGCAGCATGTCCAGGTTCTGGTCGCTGTAGTTGAAGAGGGGGAAGTACAGAAAGCCGCTGCCCTCTCCCATCATCATCATGTCGTAGGCCAGTCCACGTGGATCGACACCTTGTTCCTTGCCAATGGCGCCCAAGGAAGTCTCAGGGGAGGGCTCGTAGTCCACGCCACCGCGCATTGGGAACATCTTGCCGAAGGACTGGGTGACCCAGTCCTCGAAGGTGCCAATTGGGACGGGCTTGTCGGCCAGCATCTTTGCCCGCATCTCGGGGGTCTTGAGCTGGGCCAAGGCCTCCTCCCAGGGCAGCGCCTGCAGGGCTTGCCAGGTTGGGTAGGCGACGAATGGGTGTGCCGTGACGCGCCAGTTCATCAGGATGCCGATGGGACGCCCGGCCACCTGGGCGACCATGGGCAGACCCTCTTCGTGTGCCTTTGTAAGCTCGGGCAGGATCTCTTCCCAGAGCTTGGGGGCGACATCGCTCTGCGAGAGGTTGAAGCTGACGGGACGCTCGGTCCACTTGGCCAACTCGCGCATCCAAGGGATCTCCTTGGGGACCTCGACGTGCTCGCAGGCCAGCTGGAAGACGCCCTGTCCGGTCTCCTTGAGGGCCTTGCCGATGCCGAAGAGCTCCTCGCGGCCGGCGAAGGTGCCGGGAACGGGTACGCCTTCGATGCTCTTGTGCAGCAGGGTGCGGGAAGTGGAGAAGCCCAGTGCGCCTGCCTCAAGGGCCTCAGCGACCAGCTCGCCCATCTTGGCCACGTCTTCTGCCGTGGCGGTCTCGTTGGACGCGCCGCGCTCTCCCATCACGTAGGCGCGCAGGGCCCCGTGGGGAATCTGGGTGCCGAAGTCGATGGCGTGGGGAGTGGAGTCGATGTGGTCCAGGTACTCCGGGAAGCTCTCCCAGTTCCAGTCGATGCCCTCGGCCAGGGCGGCACCGGGGATGTCCTCGACGCCTTCCATCAAGCCGATGAGCCACTCGTGCTTGTCGGGGGCTGCTGGGGCAAAGCCCACGCCGCAGTTGCCGAAGACCACGGTGGTCACCCCGTGCCAGGAGCTGGGGGAGAGGTAGGGGTCCCAGGTGACTTGTCCGTCGTAGTGCGTGTGCACGTCCACAAAGCCGGGCGTGATCAGCTGACCTGTGACGTCAATCTCTTTGGCGCCGGAGAGGCCTGGGCCGACCGCAGCGATGGTCTTGCCAACAATGCCGATGTCTGCAACAAAGGACGGGCTGCCCGTTCCGTCGAGAATGCTTCCGCCCTTGAGGACCAAGTCGTACATGTGGACTCCTGCGATCTTGCGTGTTCGCTGTGAATGATGCACACTGTGAACATGATTCACGCATCCGGTCAAGGCCGATCTGAACGGCACGCGCAACGCATCGAAGAATTCTTGGACGCGGCGGAGCGGGTGGTGGTCTCCGATGGGGTGGAGGCGCTGACCATGGCCCGCCTCGCAAAGGAGTGCGGCGCCGCTGTCGGCGCGGTGTATCGCTACCTTCCAGGCAAGTCGGCGCTCTTGGGCGGTCTGCAGCTTCGCGCCGTGCGGGTCTTGGCTGAGCTGGTGGAGCTTCGCTTGGAGGGCGTCGTGGCACCTCTGGACAGAGTGAAGGTGGCCTTTGGTACCTGGGGGGTGTTCGAGCAGCAGTCCCCCGCGCTCTTCCGGCTGATCGACGACAGCTTGAGTGATCCCAAGCCGCACCTGGATCCAGAAGATCGGGCTGAAGTGCGACAGTTCTTCACGCCCTTGTTGTGGCGTTGTGGGCAGCTCTTGGAGGAGTCGGTGCACGCAGGAGAGCTGCGTGCTGGGGACACGGAGCTGCGCACCTATGCGCTCTGGGCCGCGGTCCACGGTGCTGCGCATCTGAGTCGAAAGATGGCGCCGGAGGGGCCCAATGCGGAGCTGGACCTGGGCGCAGAGATGGTCGCTGCGCTCCTGAGGGGCTGGTCCACAGGCTGACTCTGGCGGGAGCGCTCAAAACCTCCTCCCCATGATCCGATGCGATCCATGGAGGTAAGGATGAGACCGCCAATTACTGCATGGCTCGGTGCCGCGATCGGAGGCTGCTCGGCCCTCGGTGGGGTGGTCCTCGCTGTGCTGGCCCAAGCCCAGCAGCTCGACAGCGTCGCCTGGGTGGGCATGATGGGATCGGCCCTGATCCTGGGAGCTGGCGTGGCCAGCTTTGTACTGCTCTGGCAGCTTTCACCGGAGCCAAAGACCATTCGGGTGCGGGTTCCAACCCCCGCCCCAGATGCGGTGGTCGCTCCGACGCCGGAGCCCTTGCCACCGGCACCGATTCTGGATCTGTCCCTGTTTCCTGGCTCGATGCTGTGCCTGCGTGGCTTTGAGGTGGTGGATCTGAGCCCAGATGCACGCGAGTTTCTTGCTGCGGGTCTGGGTGCACTGCTCCCCAAGCTGGCACCGGTGACCCGACAGCTCTTGGAGGCGGGAGAGGAGCCGGCCCAGTGGGTCTGGGTGGGCCAGGGCCACGTTCAGGTCTTGGACGTTCGCTACCAGCCCTGCACGGAGGGGCTCCTGGTGAGCCTGAGCGACCAGAGCGAGCGGGAGCAGCTCAAGGCCGAGCTGCGACTGAGCGAGCAACGCTTGAGCCTGGCCCGGGATCTGGCCGGTCGGGAGACCCGACCGGAGCGCTCGGTCGCGCTGGCCTTTGGCGCCCTGGGCGCGCTGCGGGCGGATGTGGAGAGCGGAAGCCCAGCTGCCATCGAGCGCAGCATGGAGGCGATGCGCCGCACGGTGGCTTTGGAAGGTCTGCCCTCGCTTGTGGGGGTGCTCAGTGAGGTGCCCGAGCAGGCCGTGCGTGCGGCGGATGCCGCCCTCCGGGAGCTGGAGTCCATGGCGGAAGAGTGGCTTCCTCCCGGACAGGACGTAGCCGCGCAGCTTCGCCTGGCGCTCTCTCAGTGTTGGATGGGTCGTCGGCCGCCACGGGTGCTGGTGGAGGGGAATGGTGTGGCGCCGGACGCCGCGGTTGTGGCCTTGTTTGCCAAAGTTCTTCCTTCTCTTTTGGGCAGCACGGATGCCCGCATGGACCAAGGTCTGGACCCCGAGGGGCTGCTCTTCATTCAGCTCAACGACCAGGGCCTGACGGCGCGGGTCGATGGCGCTGGCCTGGACCTGGACCGGCAGCGGGCCTTGCGAGGCCTGACGGACGCTGGGGACCAGATGCTGCTCGATGACATGCTCTCTGGCGCGGACACCGATGCCCCCATCACGGGGCTGCCTGAGGCGCTGATGCGCGCCACCGGCGAGGGGTGGACCTTGAGCCTGAGCCCGGGAGAGCCCTCTGGGCCAGGCCGCAGACGGGTCGTGCTCAACCTGCGCCGAATCGCTGCAGGGCGCGCGGACGTCGCGGCCTAAAGGCCGTCCTCGACGTAGACGACCATCGGCCAGGACAGGATGACCGTGTTGCCATCGGGGGGGGCGGGAAAGACCACCGCCTCAAGGGCTTGGGCCATGCAGTCCTCGGTTGGGCCATCCCGCATGGTGGTCTTGCGCAGCTCGGTCTTGGAGACGCTCCCATCTCCCGCAATGAGCAGCTTGATCTCCACCTTGCCGGAGTGGGGAGCAGACTCAGCGCACTGCTCCAAGGCGGGCTCGGCGGTGGCGATCGCTGCGGAGGCATCGGCGATCTTCATGGAGCCCAAGAGGGTGGGGTCCCCCTGCACGCGCACCCGCTCCTTGCGGTCCCAGGTCAGCTTGGCCATGGCCCAGTCGGTCTCGCTGTTGGCCATGGTCAGGGCTTGCACGCCGACCTCCAGGCCCATGCCGCGGTCCAGCTTCTGCTGGTGACTCAGCTCATCTTGGGCCTGCAGGGCAGCCGTACCCGGCATCTCAGGCTTGGGGGGCACCGGGGTGTCCCAGATGGTCACGTGCATCGTCTCGCTGATCTTGAGCTTGGCGACGCGGGGATCGCCCTGAGAGACCACGACGGCGAGTTGGCCAAATCCGGCTTTTGCAGCGGTGATTCTGAGTTGCTCTTGGGTCTCCATCGGGAGTCGTGAGTCGACCACGGCCAGCACCGGTCTCTTGCTCGTGCAGTCCTGACAGCCGGCCCCCGCCAACGGGACCAACAGGGGAAAGATCACGTCTCGGCCCAGGTGCTCTTGAGCGACCAGTCCGCCGTCCAAGTTTGTCAGGATCTCCCCGTTTAGGGCGATGTGGTGGGCCGTTGCGACGATCACAGTGTCCTGTGCCATCTCCGAGCGATCCAGGAAGCTGCCCTCGCCGCTGGGGAGCTGAATGGGGCCGACGCGCAGCGCACTGAGGACGAAGAGCAGGGGGAACATTTGGACTCCAGAAGGGCTCGCTACACAACATAGGTGTCGTGGGGGCCAAAGGTGTGCACATGGCCAGCGCAGATTCTGGGTCGGATTGCAGCCAAACCCGTGCTATTGAGGCCGAAACACGGAGTTTGGTCCATGGATCCCTACCGCCCCCCACAGTCAGACATGCAGCTTGCTCAGAAGGGCACCCCCGTTGCGGATGACCCATACTTCGGAGCGGTCTGGGAGGTGGGGACGACGGTGTCCGCTGCCATGGATCGTATCAAGGAACAGGCTGGCCCGTTCTTCATCATCGTCGCCGTCTATGCCGGATTCACGATCGCCTCTGGCATCGCCGGGCAGCTCGTGACACTCGGCGCGCAGTCGACGGGCGACCAGGATTTGATTCTGGTGGCCAGCTTGGCCACCAACCTGCTCTCTCAGTTCGTAGGCCTGCTGGTGAGCATCCTGACGGTCAAGGGTGCGATCTACATCGCCCGTGGCCAGGAGTTCGGTGTCGCGGATCTGGTGCCTACCGTTGGCGTGGCCTTCTCGGTCTTGGCGGCTGGAATCCTGGTGGCCATTGGGTATCTCTTCGGCCTGATGTTCTTCCTCATCCCAGGCATGATCTGGATCTTGGCCACCTTCTTCTCCAAGTACCTGGTCTTGGACCAGGAGCTGGGGCCGATCGATGCCATCAAGCAGAGCCTCTCCATGACGGACGGCCACAAGCTCAAGCTGCTGGTCTGGAGCTTTGCGGTCGTGGGTATGATGATGCTGGGCATGTTCGCCTTCTGCATCGGAATCCTGTTGGTCGTTCCGTTCACCCAGGTCTGCACGGCGTTGATCTACGACAACATCCGTAGGCAGCGTGGCTTGATCGACTGATCGCTTGCAGCTCGGGCCAGGGCGTCTACCTTGAGTGCATGCTCACTCTGTTGACCCTGGCCTGTCTCTCGCCTTCAGACCCTCTTAGCAGCCTCTTGGGCGGCTCCTCCGCCGAAGCTGGCGGGGTCAAGCCCCTGTCCCAAGCCGGACTGCTGGAGACCGAACGCAACAGCGTGGACGTGTTCGCTCAGGCGGCCCCGTCTACGGTGTTCGTGACCCAGTCCCAGCTCGTGCGGCGCTGGGGAGCCACAGACCCCGTCGAGGTCCCGGCCGGCACCGGCACCGGCGTGATCTGGGACACCGAGGGGCACGTGGTGACCAACTTCCACGTCGTGGACGGCGCCAGCTCGCTGGAGGTCGCGCTCCACGATGGCAGTACTTGGCCGGCACGCTTCATTGGCGGAGAGCCCCGCAAGGACATCGCGGTCCTGCAGATCGACGCCCCCAAGGAGCTCTTGGCTGCCGCCGTCCTGCCGCCAGTGGGAGGCGCCCTGCAAGTGGGTCAGAAGGTCCTGGCCATCGGCAACCCCTACGGCTTGGATCACACCCTCACCGTCGGCGTGGTCAGCGCCGTCGACAGGGAGATCCTGGGCTATGGCGGGGTCAGCATTCGCGGGGTCATTCAGACCGATGCCTCGATCAACCCGGGCAACTCCGGCGGGCCGCTCTTGAACTCCAAGGGCCAACTCATCGGCATCAACTCCCAGATCGCCAGCGCATCTGGCGCCAGCGCCGGCATTGGCTTTGCCGTCCCCGTAGACACGGTGCGCCGTGTGGTCTCCGAGGTGGTCGAGTTCGGAGCGGTGCAGCAAGCGGGGCTGGGTGTGCGCCTGGTGGACGACCGCATCGCGCGGCGGGCAGGGATTCCTGCTGGCGTTGTCTTGCGCAGCGTGGCCCCGGGCTCACCTGCAGCGGAAGCTGGGCTCATCGGCTTGCAGGACGAGGGGCGCGTGCCCGGAGACATCCTCATCGGGGTCAACGGGGAGAAGGTCGCTGACTACGATGACTTGTACAACGCGCTCGATGGCCGCAAGCCCGGAGAGGAGATCACGCTTCAAGTTGTACGAGATGGTGAACCCCGCGAGGTCACCTTGGCGCTGATCCTGCTCGAGTAGACACCCGTGGGTGCGCTACCAGTCGATCAGGCTGGCACCCCAGGTAAAGCCACTTCCAAAGGCCACACAGGCGATCTTCATGCCGGGCTTGAGCTGGCCGCTTCGCACCGCTTCGTCCATCAGCAACGGGATGGTCGCTGCGGTGGTGTTGCCGTAGCGGTCGATGTTGTGGAGCAGCTTGTGCTCTGGGATGCCCAGCTGCTTGGCCACGTACTGGTTGATGCGCATGTTGGCCTGGTGGAAGAGCCAGAGGTCGACGTCCTCCCCCTGAATGCCCTGCTCCTGGCAGACGCGAAGCACGGCGAAGCACATGCGCTGCACGGCGTTCTTGAAGACCTGGCGGCCGTCCATGTTGCAGTAGAGCTCTTCCCTGGGAATGATGCCGTTGCCGTTCTCATCCAAGGTGATGAAGGGACGCTTGGAGGTGTCCCAGACCCGCTGGCGCAGCACGTCGGCGCCGCGGCCGTCCGCGCCCAGGTGCCAGTGTCGGATGCCCTTGTCCTCTTCTGTGGCGGAGATGATGATGGCGCCCGCGCCGTCGCCGAAGAGGGTGGCGACCGAGCGACCGCTGGTGCTCAGCTCCAAGGCCGCGCTGTGCAGCTCCGAGCCCACCAGGAGCACGTGCTTGCAGGCGCCGGACTGCACCATCGCGGTGGCCGTGCCCAGCCCGTAGAGGAAGCCGGAGCACTGGTTGCGGATGTCCATCGCGGGGGCGAAAGTCGCATCGCCCCCGTCGCACAGGCCCAGCTTGTTCTGCAGGTAGACCCCATCTCCCGGGAAGCTGTGCTTGGGGGAGAGGGTGGCGTAGATGAGCATGTCCAGGTCGGTGGCCTTCAGGCCAGCCATGTCCAGAGCGCGCAGACTGGCCTGTAGGCCCATGTCCGAGTTCTCCATGCCCTCGGGAGCGAAGCGGCGCTCCTTGATTCCGGTGCGCTTTTGAATCCACTCATCGGTGGTCTCAATGCCGTAGATCGACACCAGATCATCGTTGGTGACCACTTGATCTGGAACGAAAGAACCCGTTCCGGAGATGGTTGCGTTCGGCACGTTCAGCCTCCTGACCCTCGCCCCTTAGCGCCCCATTCCCCTATCGACCACGGCGGAGGGAGGCTGGACGCACCTGGCTGGGGTTTTGCGGGGATTGCATGCGGGCGCGCAGTTCCGGGTCAGCCTGCTCCAGCAGACGCATCCAGGTGGCCTCGTTGACGTAGACCGTGTTGGGATCCAGGGCGGTGACGCTGCGTGGATCGGGGAAGTCGTCCGGCTCAAAACCAACGGCTATCCTCCCTATCTCGCTGGGGTCCAGCTCTGGCTCCGGTGCCCATGCCATCGCCTCGGCGCCGGTCTCGTAGTCGTAGAGAAAGTTGAAGCCTTGGTGTGCGATGAGCAGGGTGGGCTGCTCTGGCAGGCGCTCGATTTGTCGGCGGTAGTGGGGGTAGGGGGGGTGCTCTTTGGGCGCGAATCCAAGCAACGCCAGGGGCAAGAACAGAACACCCCACAGGCTGCCTCTGCCAATCTTGGCCGCCAGAGGCCAGACCAGCGCCGGACTGATCAGCGCCAAGCGGTAGCCCATGTCCAACTCCGTGAGGTCCCAGGGCAGGAGCAGCACGACCGCCAAGGGAGGCAAGAGCGGCCACGTCTTTCGGCCCATGGCCGCCACCGCCAACAGGCCGGCCCAGGCCAGGGACCACTCCGCAAGCTCGACGGGGTTGGTCTGACGCAGAGCGACCAGGGGCCAGGGTTGAGGGAAGTGAAGGCTCAGGTCAAAGGCGCCCTTTAGGCGGTCCAGGTCTTGGAGGTGTAGGAGCCCTGGTGCCATCTGAGAGAGCCCTGCGAAGGCAGCGAGCGCCCCCAGGCCGCCCAGAATCAGGACCCGGTTCATCCGCGCGAGGACAGCGCCTCCCAGGCTCAGGACCACCATCGCTGCCCCCAGGCGGTGCGCCCACGCAGCCAAGATGGCGCCGACGATGGGCAGCACCCAACCCTTCCAGCTCTTTGACGGGGAGAGCAGTCCGCCCAGCCAGAGCAACAGGGGCGCCACCATGCCCAGGTTCTTGGCGAAGTCCCCGGCCAGGTGGGTCAGGGAAGGGGAGCAGGCGGCGAGCAGGGCCACCACCAAGCCCCCGCCTGGGTGAACCCGCTCCCCGGCCCACCAGCCGGCGGGGACGCAGAGGGCCGCCAGCAGGGCCCCGCCCACCTTGTGGGCTGCGATGGGGTCCATCACCCAACCCAATGCGCCGAGCACGCGCAGCACCCAGCTTGAGTCGGGCATGTGCAGGCCTTGGCCAGCGGACCAGTCGGCGATCTGGACCACGTAGTAGTAGCCGTCGGTGCCGGTGGGCTCTGGGGTCTGCCAGAGCCAGAGCAGGCGCAGCAGGAAGGCGGCCAGGGTCAGCCCTGCCACCATCAGGGGGTGCTTCAAGTCAGGACCCGGGATTCAGAACCAGCAACTCAGACAGGCCGCGGGTTGAGCTTTGCGGGATCCAGAAGCCGCTCAAAGCTGCCCAGAGTGGAGAGCATGCGGGACTGAAGTCCGCCGCCGGGTGCCCGTTGGAGCATCCAGTACATGGGGCGGTCTCCGACCAGAATGCGCACGCAGAAGCGCCCTGCGGCCTGCAAGCCGTAGCTGCGCTCCAGCGATACGCTCTGGCCTTCTTCTTCGATCTGATGGGCCAGCTGGCGCAACACGCGCAGGGACTCCAAGGTGTCAGAGGCCGCATCGGCCAGGACCTGCTGCCGGCCGCTCTGAAGGGCCTCCACCAGCAAAGCCACGAAGCTGGTGGCCTCCTCCGACTCCGGCAAGGACTCGAAGCTGGGTGGTGCATCAATGGCGCCCTCTACGAAGAGGTGGGCCACTTGGGCATCTTTGGTGACGCCGGCCAATCCAGCGCCGGTGTCCAGCAGGTGCAGGCCCGCCAGGATGTGCTCCTGGCCAGCTTCGTCCACCCGCAGCAAGGGCACGGCAATCGCGCTGCGCTCACCCTGCTCCGCCAGGAGCACGCCTGCGCCCAAGCCCATGCCCTTGCGCACGGCCTGCTTGTAGAGCGAGCCAGGTGTGTCTTGGTCCGGCGACCAACCCGCCGGGGTGCACTGGGCTTGGGCTGCTTGCTCGTCTTTGGCCGTGATGGCCTGAGCGAAATTATCCGCTCTTCTCTCGGCGCTCATTCACCCACCATGCGCTTGAACTCGTTGCGGCGGTCGCCGTCCAGCTCGCCTCGGACATCGCCCTTGTCAGCCACCGCCAAGACGGCGTTCATGTCGCCGTTGCTGTGGGAGAAGCGCAGGATCTGAATCATGGCTTCCTGGTCGTCTCCGCCAGTCCAGCCGCTCATCAGCTTCTTGAGCATCTCGCCGCGCTGGGCGGCGTCCGCCAGCTTGTGTGCGTCGTTGGCCACGGCCTCGCGGACCTTGTCGTCGCCAGAGAACAGGCCCCAGAAGCTCTCCCAGAGGGAGGCGCCGAATCCGGCCATGTCGGAGACGGCATCGCCGATCCAGTCGGTCGCGATGCTCACCAACTCGCCGCCCACGATGAGCGCCAGCTTGATGCCCTCCAGGGCGTCGATGTTCACCGAGACCTTGGCGCCCAAGCCCACACCCCAGGTGACGTTTGCACCCCAGGTGAAGCTGAGCTTGCCGCCGGAGAAGCCGACCTTGGCGCTGATCTGTGCGCCCACGCCTAGGCTGCCCTCGCCGGTGCCCTCGACACCCAGCACGGGCACCTTGCCTTGTGGGCCCCAGGTCAGCACGGAGCTGATCAAGCGCTCAACGACCGTGTCCGCACCCACCTGACGCATCACCCAGCCCAGACCGGGCACGGCGCTGGAGGCGGTATCGATGCCCGCCTTGATGGTGTTCTGCATCTTGCTGCTGTAGGCACCCTGGTCCTTCTTGTGCCAGTTGGCGGCCATGCCGGCGCCCAGGCGAACCTTGGCTCCGGCGAAAGCACCCGCGCTCGCGTCGATTCCCGCGCTGGGTCCACCGGGGCCGCTTGGGCCCTGGGCCACGGTCTCTGTGGTGCCGTTGGCGTTGGCCGTGGTCTGGGTGTCCATCTCGCCGAGGATGGCGTCACCGTCCACTGTCCTGGAACCCTGAGAGCGCTGGATGGAGCCCATGATGCGGGCCTTGGCCTCGGCGCCAACAAAGGCGTCGACGCTGACGAAGAAGGTGCCGGAGAAGGACTCGCCGAGAAGCGTGTACTGCTCGGTCTCCCACTCCCACTTCTGCTTCCACTCAAAGAGCTGGGCGCGTGCTTCCACGGCCGCTTCGAGCTCCACGCCGTTGGTGTTCGCCTCCAAGCGTGTCTTGCCGCCGGCCTCGAAGCCCAGCACGTCGTAGCTGCCCGATGTGGTGCTTCCACCCAGGCCTTCGGCGTTGTTCCATGCATCTCCGGCGACGCTGGTGTCGGCCCAGACGTTGCTGGAGGTGTGGCCGTAGAGCTGAATTTCCTTGTCCGTGCGGTCCCACGCGTTGTTCCGCTGAGGGGCGCCGTGTACGGACTCCAGCTGGCGGTCGGTGCGCTGGCGCAGGTCCTCATCGCTGCTGTCACGCGCACCCCAGACCACGACATTGCGTCCGTCGGCTCCGGTGGCCACGGCGTAGCGTCGGCCATCTCGGGCCGTCCGGAAGTCAGAGATTTGGTCACGCCCAGAGGTGGGGCGTGCTCCAGTTCCGACGAAGGCACCGCCCAGGTTGACCGCACCCGATTGGGCGTTGTCGGCGTGGCTGCCGGCGCCCATCGTGTTCTGGGAGTAGGTGTTGAAGAGGGCCTGGTTTCTGCCGCCGTGGGTCACACCGCCCATGCCGCTCTGCGACATGAGTTGCTCGCGCGCTGCGATGAAGGTCGCCAGGTTGATGCTGCCGGGTTCCACGGGGGTCCAGGTGCCTCCGGAGCGGCGGTAGCGCTGGGTTCCGCTGTCTGCGAAGACCAGAGAGCGCAGGGCTTGGTTGCTAGCGCCGCTCAGGTCCGGGGCAGTCTCGGTCGGGGTGACGGAGGGGCCGGAGGCCTGTTCTTGCAGGGAGGCGCCGGCGCTGCCTTGTGCAGTGGGCGCACTCTCGCCATCTTGCAGCCCCAGCTGCTGACGTAGACGGGCTTGGATTGCGGGCGGCAGGCTTCCGCCGAGCTGTCCCAGAATCTGCTTGGGGTCGGCTTGGGTCTGCTCAGACGCTGTGCCTTCGCCAGCGCCTTGGGCCAAGAGATTGTCGATGGTGTCCAGCAGGCCGCCGCCGACCAACCTAGCGGCCAGGCCCTTGGCGTCCTTCTCGTGTGCGTCACCGGGCTTGGAGATGCCCGGACCGCCACCGCCCACGATGGCGTGGTGCACCTCTTCAATGATCAGCTCCATGCCCTTGGACGAGCCAGGGTCGAAGGTGGCCTTGTTGAAGAAGATGTGGGTGCCCTGGGTCACCGCGTTTGCGTTGAGTCCCTGGGCGAAGCCTTGAGCGTCCGTTCCGGTGTGGATCTTGACTTCGTTCAGGGCGCTCCCGAACATGGGCGCCAGCTTGGAGTACACCTGGGTAGGAAGCACCTGCCCGCCGCCGCGTGGAGCGGGAATCGCCATGCCGTTGCTTGGCGCCAGACCCGAGGCGTTGCGGGAGCGTCTGCGTCCGCGCCGACGAGGTGGAGAGCCCACGATGGCGTTGACCATCGAGCCCAGCTCGCCGCGCAGCTCGCTGGCTGAGACGATGGCGGTGACTTGGCTCAGGTCTCCTGCTGCCTTGGAGTAGCGGAGGATGGACATCATGGCCTGCTCATCGTCTCCACCGGTCCAGCCGCCCATCAGGGTGCGCAGCATCTGGGCCCGCTTGCTCGCATCCACGCACATGTGCACGTTGTTGGCGACCATCTCGCGGACCTTGTCGTCCGCAGAGAACCAGCCCATGAAGCTGTCCCAGAGACCGCCTGCCCAGTCGCTGAAGTCGCCGGCCTTCTCGGTGACCCAGTCTCGTGCGTACTTGTAGAGCTCGCCGCCGACGACAAGGGCCAGCTTGACGCCCTCAATTGCATCGATGGTGACGGAGACCTTGGCGCCCAAGCCCACGCCCCAAGTTGCGTTGGCGCCGAACTCCATAGAGAACTTGCCGCCCTTGAAGCCGACCTTGGCGGCGACTTGAGCGCCGACCCCCAAGCTCCCTTCTGCAGTCCCCTCGACACCCAAAATTGGTGTCGCGCCTGCCGAACCCCAGGTCAGGACCTTCTCCAGAAGGCTCTTGACGATCTGGTCTGCACCCACCTGCTGGACGACCCATCCCAGGCCGGGCACCGACGCGGCGATTCCATCGATCATCGAGCCGATGTTGTCGGTGATCTTCTCTTGGTATGCGCCTTGTGGCTTCTTGACCCAGTTTCCAGCCAAGCCAGCACCCAAGCGCAGCTTGGCGCCTGCGAACACGCCAGCGCTGGCGTCTACGGCGGCCGTCGGTCCCGTAGCGGTGGTCTGTGTACCGCTTGCAGTCTGGGTTGTGCTGGTGTCCATGCCTGCGAGGATCTCGTCGCCTGGAACCGTACGTCCACCCTTGGACTTCTCGATCTGTGCGCTGATTTGAGCGCGCGCTTCGGCACCCACAAAGGCATCGACGGAGACAAAGAAGGTCGCCGTGAAGTCCTCGTTCAGGATGCTCAGGGGTGGGGTTTCCCACTCCCACTTCTGCTTCCAAGCAACAAGCTGGGCTTTTGCAGTGACGGCTGCATGGGCCTTAGCCCCGTCCGTTGTGATCTCCGCCTTGGAGTCCCCGCCGGCCTCGACCCCCAAGACGTCGTAGCTTCCGCTCGTCTTGCCGCCGCCGATGGTCTCGGCGTCGTTCCAGGAGTCGCCGATCACCGACTCGTCTACGAAGGTCTTGCTGCCACTTGCTTGCAGGAGCACGGTCTCTTTCTCGGTTCGGTCCCAGAGGCTGCTTGGCTTGGGCTCTTCAGCGACACCCGGAACGGAGGGAAGCTTGGCGTTCGCCCGATCCCTGAGCTCCGCATCACTGGTGTCCTTGCCGCCCCAGATCACGACGTTCTTGCCATCTACGCCGGTGGCGATGGCGTAGCGCCGGCCATCTTTGGCCGTGCGGTAGTCGGTGATTCTGGAGCTGCCAGGCTGCGCCAGCGGTGTCGGAGCCGGTGGGGTGCCTTGGGTGGCGGCGAAGTTGCCGCCAAGGTTTGCGCCGCCATTGTCTTGGTTGCGCTCGTGCATCCCCGAGGCCAGGGCGTTCTGGCCGTAGGTGTTGTAGACGTCCTGGTTCATGCCCTCGTTGTGCACGTTGCCCAGAGCGCCGCGGTCCATCAAGGCCTCGCGTGCGGCCTGGAACATCTCCAGGGTCACGCTGCCGGCGTCGGCTGCTTGCCATCCGGGTCCACGGGCCTTGTAGCGCTGGCTTCCGTCGGAGCCGTACACCAGCTGTTGCAGCTGGGCGTTGGTGTAGCCAGAGAGATCTGGGGCGACAGCCGCCGTGGCGCCTTCTTGCGGCTGGCGTGAGAGACCCCGTGAACCAACGCCGCCGCCCGCAGCGGAAGGGTCGTCCTTGTTGGGATTGAGCAGCTGCTCCACGAAGGAGCCGGCGGCCTTCTCGTGGGCATCGCCTGGCTGAGAGATGCCAGGACCGCCTCCGCCCACGAGGGCATGGTGCAGCTCCTCCGCGAGCAGACCCAAGCCCTTCTCGTTCTGGGGGTTGAACATGCCCTTGTTGAAGAAGATGTTCATGCCGCTGGTGAAGGCGTTGGCGGCGATGCCCTCGGATGCAGCCTGAGCCTGTGGACCGGTGTGGATGCGTACCTTCTCCAAGCCTGTGCCAAAGACCGAGCTGAGCTGCTCGATCACCTTGGCAGGCAGCGCTTGGCCGCCGCCCTGGGGCAATGGAACGGAGGTGTTCCGGGCCACGCTGCCCTTGGGGTTTCTGGAGATCGTGCCGCGCAGCTGAACTTCACTCACGCCTGGAGAGTCGCTCGCAGCGGCGGCCTTTGCGGCTGCCGGCTCGGTCTCTTCGAGCAGCTTGGCCCGGCGAACCTTGACCGTCGGCGAGTGCCAGGTCCTGGTGCCCTTGTTCTTCCAGAACTGGACCTTGGAGGTGGGCTTCTTGCCCGCCCGCTCGGTCACGGTCTGCATGGCGTACCAGGTCGACTTGCGGGTGCCCTCGCGCTGGGCGCCGTCCGGGCTGGACTCCATGGTGGAGATCTTCCAGACGCCGCCGTTCTTGGGGTAGGCATCGCCCGTACCTTCCTTCTTCCAGGTGGCCGCGTCGATGGGGGTGATGCTGTAGATCGCCTCGACGTGGCCGCCGAAGAGCATCAGGTCCGCTGTGCGCATTTCACCGGGTGCGGTGATGGTGCGCATGTTCTTGGCGGTCTTCATCGTGCCGGTGCCGACGTTCAGAGGCGTGGTGCCCCACTCTCCGCCCTTGTGGCCCTCGGCTTGGGCGAGCTTTAGGATGATCTGGTAGGTAAATCCTGAGCAGTCCACGCCGAGAAGGTTGGCGCTTCCGCGCTTGGCTTTGTACTTCAGACCCGTGCGGATCTTGGCCTTGATGCCCTCGGCACCGGCTCCGGTCAGCTTGTTCCCAGCAGCGTTCAGCCACTTGTCCGGCACCTTGGTGAAGGTGACCGTTCCAGCCTTGATGGCCCCTTGGATGGCCGCTTGGACCTGGCTCGCGCTGGCCTTGCCCAATGCGGCCATGGATCCAGCCTTGCCGGCGGGGATCTTCTTGCGATCGGCGCTCCTGTGGTCTCCCCGCTTGCGCTCCACGTTGGAGCCGTTGATCCGGTAAGGGGTCTCCACACCGCTGACTTTGACGGTGGCCTTTCGGCCCTTGTCGGTGGTCAGACTCACGGCGAAGGACATGTTCTCGTACTCGCCGAAGACCTTGTCCATCTGGGCGCGGCGCTTGGCATCTACGGCGGCGTTGCGGTTGGCGACGCGCTTGTCCGGCGTGGGGGTGGCCGAGGGGGTGACCTTCTTTGGAGCGCGCATGCGCTTGGGTGTTCCGCCCACGCCCATGTGGCGCAGTCCAACACCGGGAGCGCCCGGCTGCAGTCCGGACCCTTGGCTGGTGCCCAGAGCGTCGCCGAGCTGCCGCAGCATTTTGGTGGGCACGGCGTTCTTGAGCTTCTGCAAGGCGCGACGCGGGTGGTGCTTGCGTCCCTGTGCTTTGGCCGGGGTGAGGGTCTCGCCGAAGGTGGCGTCGATGACCTCGAGCAGGCCACCACCGACCGTCCCCTCTGCGAAGGCACGGGCTTTGCGCTCGTGGTCGTCACCAGGCTGTGAGACGCCGGGCTTCCCACCGCCCAGGACCGCATGGTGCAGCTCCTCGGCCAGCAGGGTCTTGGCTGCCTCGCCCGACTCGCTGAAGGTGCCGGGGGCGAAGTAGATGTCCCGGCCCACGGTCACGGCGTTCGCGGCGACCCCAATGGCAAAGTCTGCGGCGGCGCTGTCGGTGTGAATGCGCACCGAGTCGATGCTGCGACCCAAGATGGGCCGGAAGGCTTCCTTCAGGGAGGCCGGCAGGGACTGGCCACCGCCGGTTGGACGCTCGCTGGTGGCCGAGCGGCCCATGGCGCCCGAAGCGTTTCGGTGCAGGGTCTCCCGGGTGGGCCGGGTCATGCGCTTCTCTTTGGTGGCCGCGCGCCCTGGCTCTTTGTTGCGCCCCTTGAAGAAGTGGCGGTCGATGTAGCCCCAGGCGCCCTTCTGGTCGCCGTCCAGGACCTTGACCTTGGTCCAGCGCCGCATGGGCTTCTCGACACCCAGGTTGGTGCCAGCTTCCAGCTGTCCAGTCCAGTGCTTCTGCAGCTTCTTGGGTGCGTTTTGCAGTCCAGCGCCGTGGGCCTTGACGGTGGCGGTCTCCAAGCCGTGCAATGCGGCGTCTTGCTGCTCGCTGTCGGCCACGTCGGTCGCGGCCATGTCCTCGGTGGGGCCAGTCTCCGCTTCCGTGTCCGGAGTCTTCTCAGCGCCTGCATCGCCGCTGAGCTTCGCGCTCAAGGCCTCAGAGCGCTCGCTGAGCTTGGAGAGGGTCTTTTGGATTTGCTTGGAGTCCAGCTTCTTGCTGTCCTTTGCTGCTTGTCCCTCTTTCTGGTCTTTGACCTGCTTGAGCTCGTTCACGCCCGAGGTCAGGCTCTCGACGCCTTCCAAGAAGGCGGTCATGGCGTCCTGGAGCTTGCGCGCGCCCTCCAAGACCTTGCCGATGGCCAGAGCGCCAAAGTCAACGCCCGTGTCCCCGCCGATGGTCTCTTGGACCCAGCCGACGATCGATGCAAAGCGCGGCTCGGTGGGGTCCTTGCTGTCCTTGTTCTCCTTGGTGCGCTCGTCCTTCACCTCGCCGGTGGCGGGACCGGCGTCTCCCAGGGCCCAACCCACCAGGGAGAGCAAGCTGCCCACGGCCTGGAGTTTGGCGCCGAGCTTGAGCCCCGCCTCGCTGGATTCTAGAGCGGCGCCGATGGCTTGAAGGGCCACCTTGGAGAGCACCAAGACGGCGGAGAGGGCCTCGCGCCAGAGGGTCTTGCGCTCGGCCTCGTCCAAGGAATCCCACATCGAGATGCGCTCGCCCAGGGCCTCCATCTTCTCGTTCTGCGCCTTGATGGTGGACTTCCACTCACCCAGTCCCTCCAGGGACTCCTGGTCGTTCTGGCGGCCGTCGATCTGGTCCTGGTTCTGCTCACCGCCTTGGGCTTGCTTGTCCAGGGCGCTGTTGTCGTCGTCGCGGGAGCGCATCGCGGCTCCCTCGACCCCAGCACTCGCGGCGCTCTGCTCGCCCACCTCGGGGCTCTGAGCACCAAGCTCCATGCCTTGGCCCACCGAGAGCTCGGCGTCCATGGGGGCCAGGATGCTGCCGTCCAGGCTGGGCAGCAGGCTGGTCGCCATGTTCTCCGCTTCCAGCTCCACGGCGTCCGTTGGACTGGAGACAGCCATGCCGCCTTCGGTCTGGTTGGCCCCAGTGTTGGCTTGCAGGCGGCCTTCCATGTGCTGGACCACGTGGGTGAGCTCATGGATCAGCAGGCGCAGGTTGCTGCGGTCCTGCAGGTTGTCGTAGCCGTGGCCCAGGTAGACGTTCTGGCCGACGGTGTACGCTTTGGCGTTGATGGCCTTGGACGCCTGGTTTGCAGCGCCGTCGTTGTGCAGGCGCACGCCGCTGAAGTCCACGCCACCAAAGGCTGCCTCCAGGCGGTTGCGGGCGAACTCGGGCAGGGGCTTTCCACCGCGGGCTGCGGCAGCTTTGACCCGAGAGTCGGCGTCTCGGGCGAAGATCTCAGGGGTGGGCAGAGCGTCTCGGGCAGCCATGTAGGCGGCCACGCCGCTGTTGGAGAGCGCGCCTCCGCTGGCGGAGTCGGGGCCCAGTCCAGCGGCACCCATGGTCAAGGCTGCGCTGATCAGCGGGGCAGGTCCTTCTAGGGAACCGGCCAGGGCGCTCTGGATCAGGCTGTTGCCGAAGCTCTCGTGCAAGGACGCACTTAGGGCGGCGTGGGACTCGGTGGCCGGCTCCGGGCGAGCGGCAATGTTGGAGGAGACACGCTCCTCATCACGCTTCCCGCGGACACTGTCCGCAGGCTTTTGTAGGACCGCCGCAGGCCGTACTTTGTCGGTACGTGCGCTGTTGGCAGAGGGGTCCATCCGAGCCATGTGTGCTCCCTTCAGTGCCGACCCTCAGCTTAGCAGACTCAGGCCGGGTGATCCCTGGCCTTTTCCTTGCGTGGAGATCCCCTCAGGTCTCGGCCTTCAAGCTGGGCTAGCAGCCCGCTAGAAGCAGGCCGTCTCGGAGCCGATCGCATCCTCGCCTTGAACGAACTCCACCTGCTGACAGCTCTGGGTGGGCTCCTCGCATACGAAGGGCTCTCCATCCCCTTCGGTGCACAGCTGGTGGCACTCCCGGTCGCCGGTGGGCTCCTCGCAGACCATTTCTCCGCCCCGCATCGCGCAGACGTAGACCATGTGGCAGATCTCATCCGCGCCGCACTCGCTGTTGTCACAGCATTCGCGACCTTCGGCCTCGCACTCCGCGATGGGGTCGTAGGGGGCCTGGGGGCAGGCGAGCAAGAGCAGGAAGGCGATCATCGCTTGGCGTCCTCGGGGGTCCAGGTGCCGCTTGGGCCGTGGTCCGCGACCATGACCACCTGACGACGGCTGTGGGGGGCCACACACTTGCCGCCTCGCCACTGGAATGGGGGGATCAGGCACTCCCATGCGCCACCACGCAGGGGATGCAGAATGTGTCGCCAGCCGCGGGCGTCTTGGCCGATGGTGGTGTGCATCGTGCGGTAGCCAGGCAGGCTCACTTTGACGTGGAAGCGGCAGCGTCGACGACGGATGCGATCAGGCTCGCAGCCGGTGTCAGCGCGCATGTGGGGCAAGGTCAGCACCGTGAACTCCACCGGAGTGGTGCCTACCTTGCGGCGGTTGATCTGCACCATCGCCCCAGGCGGCTCGCTCTCGATGCGAACCTTGTGAGGGAAGCACCCGAGGATGCCAGCGGAGAGCAGGAGGGTTGTCAACATTGCTGCTACTGTAGCCCGTGTGGAGTGACTGTGACCCTCTTGCTGCTGGCCATGATTTTGGCGACCCCCAACGCGCAAGCCGACCGCGGCGAGCGTGCGGAGAAGCGCCAACACCGGCGCGCCCAGACCCAACTCCAAGAGATTGCCGAGGGCTATTGGCGCGCGGTGCGTTGGGACCGGGTGGCCGAAGCTGCGGCCTTCTTGGGAGACCCTGATGAGCGCATCGACTGGTTGGCAGAAGGCACGGTCGAAGGTAGTTTTTCCTACCGAAGCGCCTCTGTGATTCACCTGGAGGTGGGTCCAGGACTGGTGGACGATCCCGATGGCCATGAGCGCCGCGCGACCGTGCTGGTGGAGATCGAAGGCTTTGACTCTGACCAGGTGCTCAAGCGCGAGGTCAGGGTGCAGCACTGGTACAAGCAGAGCGGCACTTGGTATGTGGTCGAAGGCGAGCGGGTGGGCGTGGCTCGCAAGTGAACTTGGACGGCCTGGACAGCCTGGTCTTCGGACTCGTCCTGGCTGCTGTGTTGACCGCTGGCATCCTGGCCTCGCGAGGGGTCAAGACCGCAAAAGATTGGCTGGTGGCCGGTCGCTCCATGGTCCTGCTGACCTTGGTCGGCACTCTGGTCATGACCGAGCTGAACATGGCGACCATGCTGGCTTTCAGCGCACAAGCCTATCTGGTGGGACCCTGGGCTCTGAGCCTCCCGCTGGTCTTCTTGGTCGGTCTTGGGGCCTACACCCTGCTCGTGGCCAAGCGCTACAAGCGCCTGAACGCGACCAGCGTCGCCGAGCTCTATGGGGCCCGCTTTGGCCCGGGATTGCAGCGCCTGGCCAGCCTCTGCTTTCTCATCGCGATGCTGGGCTTTGTGGCCACCTACGTGCGCTCTGCAGAGCTGGTGTTCACCCCCGTGCTGGAGGGCTGGAGTGGCCAGAGCGTCAGCCCTTGGATCAGCAGCGGCGTCCTGGTGCTTCTGGTGCTGGCTGTCACCCTGGGGGGCGGCCTAAAAGCGGTCGCAGCCAGTGACTTGGCCGCCTTCTTCATCAGCGTCGTGGGGCTACCGGCCCTGGCCTGGATGGGCCTGAGTGCAGTGGGTGGTTGGTCTCAAGTCACGAGCTTCTACGAGGCCTTTCCACCGGGGATGGAGCTGCTGCCGCCGCGCTTTGTGGGCTCCCTGGTGCTGCTCACAGCCTTTACCTACATCGCCTCCCCTTGGTACGGCCAACGCATGTTCGCGGCCAAGGACGAGCAGACCGCATTTGGTGGGGTGGCCATCTCGGCGGTCTTGGTCACGGCCCTGTACATGGCAGCCAGTGTGCTGGCGATGTGCTTCCGCGTGCAGATCCCGGACTTGGCCGATGCGCAGACTGCGCTGCCCGGCGCCATCGCCGCCTGGGCGCCTTCCGGTTTGCGTGGGCTGGGATTCGCCGTCCTGCTGGCGGTGGTGATGAGCACCATGAGCTCGATCTGGAACACCTGGGTGGCCATGGCGCTCACGGACTCCGGCGCCCAGATCAGCCTGTCCCGTACCCGCTGGCTCACCGTGCTCTTGGCCCTGGGAAGCTGGGTGATCTCCAACCTGCTGGTCGACGACATCCTGGACAACATGATCCTGGCCAACGTTCCCATCGCAGCCCTAGCCTTTGGCCTGCTCGGTGGTTTGTTCTGGCGTGGTGCCTCACGGGCCGGGGCCTGGGCCGCCACGATCTCCGGGGTGGCCGGCGCCCTGATCTGCTGGGCTTTTGTGCCCTTGTACACCTGGTGGTGGGCGATTGCTGCGGTGCCGCTGTCCTTCGTCATTGGTGTGGCTGCCAGCCGGATTTGGCCGGATTCTCCCGAGCGCGCCCAGGCCTTCTATGCCCGCACGGGTGCTCCCTGGTTTGGATGAGGCGTTAGTGCTGGGGCATGAAGAATGCCGCCAAGCACGAGCTCACGCCACGGGTCAAAGCGACCTTCGAGACGCTCTTCGGTCCGCTCGCCCGCTACCACCAGCACAGCGTGGTGGGCATGGAGAACATTCCGGCCACCGGCGGCGTGTTATTGGCCTTCTCCCATAGCTTTGCCACCTACGATGGCTTCCTGACCGGCTACGAGATCTACAAGTCCACCGGCCGTGTGCCCATGGCCCTGGGGGACAACCTCATCTTCAAGACCCCCATCTTGAGAGAGATGGCCTGGGACCTTGGGATTCGTCCTGGAAACCACGAGAACGGTCAGGCCATTCTCCAAGACGGCGGCATGCTTCTGCTGGCCCCGGGCGGCATGAAGGAGTCCCTTCGGCCCAGAGAGCAGCGCTACCGCGTGGAGTGGGAGCGCCGCCGCGGCTTTGTGAAGCTGGCTCTGCGCTCGCAGGTGCCCATCGTGCTGGTCGCGTGCGGTGCGGCCGACGACTTGTACAGCGTGCGTCAGAGCCGTCTGACCTCGTTTGCGTACGAGCGTTTTCGGGTGCCGCTGCCGGTGATCTTTGGGAGAAGAGGCACCCCTCTGCCCAAGAAAATCACGCTACGAGCCTTCGTCTCTGAGCCCTTCTACCCCCCTGTGCATGACCCCGAGAACGAGGCCAGCCAGGTCGAGTCCCTGCACGGTCCCATCGTGGAGCGGATGCAGGAGCTCATGAAGCTTCGCTGAGGCGCGGTCTACAGGCTGTTCAAGTAGTCCTCGGCGTCCTCGTGGCGGTCCTCAACGTGCGCGATCAGCTCTTGCACACTGGACTCAAAGGCGCTCTGGCTGCTCAGGCTCGTGAAGGGGGCCTCCTCCTCGGCCACGTAGGGCGCGATCAGCTCATGGTGGGCCTGCATGCGCGCGCTCTGGGTCTCAATGGAGAAGGGGCCGTCCAAGAGCTCTTCCATGTGCTCCGCGTAGATCTCGGCGTAGACCGGATCGTCGATCAGCTCCGTGATCAGGGGCCAGTCCGAGCCCACCTCGTCCATGTCCAGGCTGAGGGGTGCCTGGTTCTGACTCCAGCCGTAGCTCATGTTGAAGTCCCAGGGAATCCACACCAAACGACCGTCCAGGGCGGGGTCGCCGTAGAGGTAGTAGTTGTGGGTCATGTTGCCGTAGCTGTCCCAGTTCTCCACCAGGTTGTTGAGCGCTAGGTAGCGCAAGAAGCCATCGACATCGAAGGTGGCCTCCAGCTCGGAGCGCCAGACTGTGGGGTCGGACTCGGAGCTGTTGATGGCAGCGATGAAGGCCTCTACGTCGCCAAAGTCCGCTTCGTCTTCGTTGGTCTTCTTCTCGAACTGGTCCGCGTCGAAGTAGCCCAGGGCGGCGGCATCTCCGTCCGGCTTGTAGCTGTTGCCGGAGTCGTCGCCGAACCAGTCATCCAGAAGCTCGCCGGAGGGGTCCTCAAAGGCGGTGTACACGCCCCAGAACTCGGCGCCGTTGCCCACGTCCACGTAGACGCGAACAAAGCCGCCTCGGGCTGCAGGGACGCCGGCTTCCCGGAAGCTCTCGGCGAGCATCAGGTCCTTGATCACGCTGTCGTCTTCGAATGCGCTGGCGAACTTGAGGTCCTTAAAGCCCCAGAAGCGCTGGTTGTCGACCTCCTCAACCTCGTCCTCGTAGTGGTCGAACTTCAGGCGAAACGGGAGCTTCTCGCTGCCGCTCGTGTAGCCTTGGGACAGGGTGGAGTTGCCCTTGTAGCGCACCCCGACGCTGGGCCAGGTCTTGCCCTCAAAGGCCACCAGCGCCGACTGGTAGCTCGGCGTCTCGAAGGTTGGAGCGCCGCCTCCGCCGCCTCCGCCGCCTCCGCCGCCTCCGCCTCCGCCGCCGCCAGGGCCTCCGCCGCCTGTGCCGCCGTAGAACTCCTCCAGCTCATCTTGCATCGCTTGGAAGTCGTCCGGACAGATCTTGATGTCCATGCGCAGCACCTGACCCTCGGGCCAGAGCAGCTCTGCTTGGCCATCGATGCCCTTGGCGTGAGAGTCCTCGGTCTGTCTCTTATACACATCTCCGAGCCCACGAGACAGGCAGAAATCTCG
>CAJXRZ010000046.1 GCA_913060515.1 uncultured Pseudomonadota bacterium
AGATTTCTGCCTGTCTCGTGGGCTCGGAGATGTGTATAAGAGACAGAACCTGCACTGTCAGGCGTGAAGCCTCGCCCTTCGGGCTGCGTTTCAGCACAGACAGCGCAGCCCGGAGGGCCACGCGCTGCCGCCCAAGAAGACGGAGTTGCGACTAGCGGCCCTCCCCGATTCAGGATGGCTGGCTTGTGGCGACAATGGGGAGAGGGACGCTTCGCGTCCGTTGGGCTGCGCCCTTTGGTCTAGAACAAACCCTGGGCTCGAGTCCCTCAGCCAAGTCCCATTTTTTGCAAGAGAACCGGGCTTTTGACTCAAAGCCAGCTCAACGCAATCCCCTCAGCCCTACCTCAGCAGCGCCAACCCAATCACCACAGCGATCAAAACCAAGCCGATCCAGACCATGCGCTGACGGTTCTCGCTGGCGTTGGCCAAGCTGGTGTATTTGGCGTGTCGGTGCGCCCGATCCTTCTTGGCGCGCATGCGCCACTCGTACTCCTCGGGCAGCAGCCAGAGCACCTTGCCGCGGGAGTTGGTGTAGCGCTTGTAGCCATTCTCTTTGTAGAACTGCTCGCGCAGCTCCTGCTGGCGTTTGGCCTCGCCCAGCTCTTCCTTCTCGGACTTTCGCGCCTGAGCCTTGTCCTTGGACCGGGCCTTGCGCTCCTCGAAGCGCTCTTTGGCCTCGGCGTGTTCCTTCTCCAGTTGGAGGCGGAAGTGCTCGTCGGTGGTCTCGGGGGTCATGGGCGCTCGGCAGGGGGCACAGAAAGGGTATCGCGAAGGGGTGTAGGTCGTCACCCCTGCTTCAAAGTCGACTCCAGGGCGCTCGCGCTGTAGCGAATCGCGTCCTTCAGACCCCAATCCCGAACGCGGAAGCGCATCAGGTTGGCGCCGTCGGCCAGTTTTCGCAGCTGCATCTCGGCTGGAGAGACACGGTGCACATCCTGAGGCTGGCCGGCGAGGGGATAGCCCAGCTCAGCCAGCAAGGGACCGCAGATGGCCTCGGTGCGCAGCAGAAGCTCCGGAGACATGCGCTGGCGCCACTTCTCGGTGTTGGTGGAGACGATGCCCACCACGCCTTTGGTGTCGCCCAGGTTCTCCGCGGAGCGGCTGGGGGTGAGCATCGCCGCTTGGAAGGGCAGCCCGATGAAACGGCAGATCGCGCTGAGCCAGAGCTTGGGGTTCTGAACCAGGTCCTCGTAGCGCAGCTCCAAGTAGGCTTGGGGGCCAAAGGATGCGCCCCACGCGCGGCATGCGCTGAGCTCGTCCATCCAACGCTGGGCGTTCCGAACGGGGTCTTTGCCCCAGGCCACCTGCGAGGACAGAGTGACGTCCCGTACATCGCGAATGATGTGCACAAAGCGGGCTTGTGGGTACAAGGCGCGCAGGGCGGGCAGATCGTTCCGGTAGTTGGGGCTCTTGTCCCCCCACACCCCCGCCTGACCCAAGGGGATGCCTCCGTCCTGGCGGCAGAGTCCTTCAAAGAGCCCAGCGATGCTGCGGTCAGGGCTGGCCTTCAGCCACTGCTCAGGTGTGAGCTGACGGCCCTCCTCAGCCATGTACTTGAAGTACATGAAGCGTGTGGCCCACTCGTAGAAGGCTGCGAATCCCTCGGCGGTCTCGGTGTCAAAGCGCTCTTGAATGTCCAAACAACGGGGCAGAAACTCTGTCTCGTAGTCCGGGATTCCGATCTCGCTGTGCTCGTTGAGCAGCGTGCGCAGCAGCTTTGTCCCCGAGCGGGGCGCACCGACGACGAAGAGCGGTCCAGTGAATGCCATGTCCGAGTTGTAACCTGAGAGGAGACGGGTCGCGATACTTCAGGGCTTCTTGCCCTTGCCGCCGCCCTTCTTCTTGGGCTTCACAGGTACATCCCGGCCGGGCACGTTCTCGTCCAAGACCACGAACATGGGCATGTTCAAGCGCAGCAGGGTGAGCTGTTCGTCCTCGAGCTTGGTCAGCTCCGTGGCTTGGCTCAGGCTCTCCAGGTAGCGCTGGAGGCGCACAGGGTCCCGCTCTGCGCGCGCGTCACGGGCCAGTACGCGCCAGATCTGCGGGTCTCTGGGGTCATCCTTGGCCATGCCCTCCAGAGCCTGAAGGCCCTCGGGGTCGCGTTGGCCCATCTGGCAACGGGCCAGCCCGATGCGCACCCGCTTGCGCAGAGCAGGGTTGTCGGTGGCGCAGCTTCCCAGGGTCTGGGTCCAGATCTTGGACGCTCCCTCAAAGTCGTCTTGCTTGAAGAGGGCCTGTGCGCGAACTTCCATGGCGTGGCAGCTCTCGGGCGTCTGGGCCAGGATCTCAAGGACCTTGGCCGGTGGCTGCTTCCAGCGCAGCAGCGCGGCGCCGTAGGCCGCCCCGTAGCGGGGGTCCAGCTCAAAGGCCCGTCGGTAGCTGGTCTCCGCGGCGTCCCGGTCTCCGCCGTCTTCCAAGACGCGCGCGGCCAGCACCAAGAGATCAGCGTTGTTCTCGGGCAGCACCACTTGGGCGATGTCCCGCGCGCGTCCTGGACCGCGCAAGGCCTCTTCGACCGCGGCTTGTCTGGAAGACTCGGGCAGGTCGAGTGCGAGGAAGCGTCGGTAGCTCTCATGGCTCGCGTCGTAGAGCTCCAAGGTGCGCTCGATGCGGGCCTTGTCGCGCCACGGCCAAGGGCTGCCAGGCTGGATCAAGGTGGCGGCATTGACGGCCAGGGTGGCTTGGGCCAGGTCGCCTTGCTTGTCGTAGCTGCGTGCCAGCTTTTGGAGCACAGCCCGGTTGACGGGCTGTCGGCGCAGGGCCAATGCGTAGGCTTCTTGTGCAGCAAGCAGGTCACCGCCCTTTAGGGCCGAATCCCCGAGGGTCTCGGCCTGCTCGGCGCTGCCCAACAGGCTGGTCTCGGAGCCGGCGGTGGCCAACCATCCGCCCATCGCAAGCAGCCCCAAGGCGGAGACGAGGCCGACCAAGCTCAGCTTCTGCATGGGGGCCTCCGGCGCCTCGCGCTGGCTGATCTGGGCCAACCCAAGCACGCAGCCACAGGCCAGCGCGGCCAGCACTTCAAGGGCACCGATGCGCAGCGGGAAGGTGAACTGGGCTGCAGCAGCCAGTGCCGCCAAGGTGCCCAACCAGCCAGCCAACATCAGGCGCCGGCGTGCGCTGTCCAAGCCGAAGGCGGCCTGGAAGCCCACCACCAACAAGGTGATGAAGGAGAAGCACCAGAGCATGGCGACGATCACGCCGTGTTCGCCGGCGATCTGAATGAGCTCTTGATGGGCATGCACCGGATCGGTGAAGGACGTCGAGGTCTTCAGCGCCCGGAAGGCATCGTCAAAGCCGCCGTGACCGACCCCCAGCATGGGCGCGGAGCGCACCACCGCGAGGGCGTCCCCGTAGATGTCACCGCGGCCTGTGTACAGGTCCTGCTCGGTGCTCAGAGCGTCCGGCACTAGAAACTCGGAGAGGGCGCGCAGGCTGGGCTCAATGCCGTAGCCGAGCACCATGAGCAGGGTCATGCCGCCCACGACTGCGGCGATGATGCGGGCCTTGCGGCCCATGAGCAGGAGCACCATTGGAATGACGCCGGCGGCCATGGCCAGCAGAGCGCCTCGGCTGCCGCTTAGGAGCACGCCTCCAATGAGAAAGGCGGCAGCGACCGCCCCATAGGCTTGGCTGGGCCCCCGATCTCGGGCAGCCGTGGCCAAGGCCAGCGGGGCCAGAGCTGCACAGCAGATGCCGCCGTGGTTTGGGTTCACGAAGGGGGCAAAGAAGGGGTCGCGGGCGAAGCTTGGGGTCTCGCTCACCCACCAAACGTGGTCGGCCCCCGTCAGTTTGTGGGCCAGGGCGATGATCACCAGGGCCATGCCGGTTCCGATGGCCAGACGTGCGACGCGGGCTGCCTTGCGGGAGTCCCGCACCAAGAAGCCCAGGCCGCCTGCAAGCAGCATCCACTGGAGGGTGATGCCCCACTCCAGGAGCGCTCTTCGGGGGTCCAAGGCCAAGGGCGTGACCTCGGCTGCGGAGAAGGGCACGATGCTGGCCAAGCCATCGGCCAGGCCCGGCATGAGGAAGCCGCGTAGGCCCGGCCCAGCGGGCAGGGCCGCCAGGGCAGAGATGACGACCGCCGCCAGCCCGGGTCCGAAGACCAAGAGGGCAGGGCGACCAAGGCGACGGGTGGCCACGCCACGCAGGACGGCCAGAGTTCCGAGAATGCCGGCGATCAGGGCGATCGTGAAGCGCCAGCCGGGATGCACTGTGGCAAATGGCAGCAAGGAGAGGGGGAAGACCGAGGCCAAGACGAGCTCGGCCCAGCGCAGATCGCGGTCCTTGGCTCCTAGGAGCCTGTCCAACGCTCCCAGTGGAGACCCTTCCATCGTCGTGCTACCTTGCCCTGTCAACTGACAAATGACGCTTACCAGCCCGGGGCCTTTTTAGCTCATGTCGGACCACAACGCCCAAAGCTACCGTGAACTCAACCTCGTCCAGTACTGGATGGTGCTCCGGAAGCGCGCGTGGGCCATTGGCCTGTTTGCAGCGGTTCTTGTCGCCACGGTGATTGTGGGGACTCTGCTCCGCACGCCCATCTACAGCGCAACGACGACCATTGAGATCAACCAGAAAGCCCCGATGGTGCTCAACGTTCAAGAGGTCTCAACGGACCTGATGAGCGTGCGTACTCAAGAGGAGCGCAGAGCCTTTTATGCCACCCAGTACAAGGTGCTTCGCTCGCGCACCGTGGTGCTTGGGGTGCTTGATCGGCTTCGAACCGAGCATGGCATCACCGACTTTGATGACGTGGAGGATCCCTCCGACATCAAGGCGGTAAAGAAATTCCGCGAGGTCTTGGAGATCCGTCCTGAGGGTGACACCGAGCTGGTTCACATCACGGTGGAGTCTCCGGATCCCGCCAAGGCTGCGCTCTACGCAGACCTGGTGGCCGAGGTCTACATGGCCTCGAACCTTGAGCGCGCCCGCTTGGACTCCGAGTCCGCCAAGGAGCGCCTGCGTGAGCAGCGCGAGGAGTACCAGGACCGCAAGCGCAAGTCGGATGAAGAGGTCTTGATCTTCATCTACGAGAACGGCCTGGAAGGGGCCGAGCAGCAACAGTCCGTGGTTCAGGAGAGCGTGAAGAACCTGACCCGGGACTTCGCGATGGTCCGCCAGCAGCGCAAGGGCGTTGAGACCGACGTGGCCACCCTGAGCGCCAAGCTCAAGTCAAAGGATTGGCTGGGGCTGGCCGCTCACTTGGCGACCGAAGACGCTGTGCTCCAGGAGAGCATCAGCCGCCTTCAGAGACTGCGTGAGGAGCGCAAGGCCGCAGAGGTCCGCTACAAGCCCGGAATGCCCATCATCGCGGAGCTAGACGGCAAGATTAAGGGCCAAGAGGAGATCGTTCGCGAGCAGGTCGCGCAGTACATCTCCGGTCGGCGGGCCGAGTTGGGGCTGCTGCGTGAGCAAGAGCAGAGCACCGAGAAGCAGCTGGAGAAGGCCAAGGGCGAGCTGAACGAGGTCTCCAAGAAGCTCTTGGAGCTGGAAGGCCTGCGCTCGATGGCCACCAAGGACGATGACTACTTCGACCGCCTGGGTGACCGGGTGGACGAGATCGACTTGGCCAACCGAATCCGCGCGAACAACGTGACCTTTGTGGACCGCGCCTGGGAGAACCCGGACCCCATCCGTCCCTTGCTGACCACCAACGTGCCCATCGCGGTCATCGTCGGGCTCATCGGCGGCGTGGCCTTGGCCTTTGCCCTGGAGTACTTCGACTCGACGGTGAAGAGCCGTGAGGAGCTGGAAGGGGACATTGGGGTGCCCTTCTTGGGCGCAGTGCCGCAGATCGACCAGGCCGAGCTCGACGCTCTGCCCAGCGACTTTGCACGCAACCTCTTTGCCCACAGCCGCCCACGGGCGCCGGTCACCGAGTGTCTACGCTCTGTACGAACGAACATTCTGTTCCGAACGCCTGACAAGGCCGTCCGCCGTCTGCTGGTGACCTCGGCTGCGCCACAAGAGGGCAAGAGTTTCATCTCGAGCAACCTCTCCGCAGTCATCGCCATGACGGGATCGCGGGTCCTGCTCATCGACGCAGACCTTCGCCGTCCAACGCAGCACAAGGTCTTTGAGCAGCCCAACGTCAACGGGCTCTCCGATGTGCTCGCAGACCGCGTGACGCTCCAGGACGCCGTCTGGGAGACCCCGGTCCCCAACTTGGACCTGCTGGTCGCCGGCCCCCACCCGGACAACCCCGCTGAGCTCCTTGGCAGCCAGAAGATGAAGGACTTCCTGGACGCCATCCAGGGCTACGACGTCATCGTCATCGACTCCCCGCCAGTCTCCGCGGTAGCCGACCCACTGATCCTCTCCGGATTGGTGGACGGCGTGGTCATGACGGTTCGCAGCAACCACACGGCCAAGAACCTGGTCCTTCAGTCGCGCCAGCGCCTGACCGAGATGAACGCCAACATCCTGGGCGCCATCGTCAACCGCTTGGACGTGCGTCGTCAGGGCTACGGCTACTACTACTACTACGACTACAACTCGGTGTACTACGCCGACCCAGCCGAAGAGCGGGACGCCTCGTAGCGCATGAGGAAGACTCGCCCATGGTGAAGAGCCTCCTGGAGCGTCTGCCCCAGAGCACCCGCTCCTTGGAGCTGGGTGTGGGGTCGATCGGCGTGGCCATCTTGGCCGGGCTCATCCTCTTCACCGACCCGCGTTTGGTCCTGGGTGCTGTCCTGGCCATCTGCGCTGGCCTGTACTTCTTCGCCAAGCCGGCTCACTCCCTCATCGCCATCTTCGTCATCCGGGTGGTCATCGACCTGTTCTGGTGGCTGCCCATCAATGTGGGCGGCTTGAACATCCTGGAGGCCTTCGGCGGAGGTGTGGCTGCCCTTGGGGCGGTGCTCTTCTACATAGAGCTTCAAAAGGTAGAGAGAACGCCAGGCTTCTTTCTTCTGATTATCTACCTGGCCATCCTCTTTGTGGCCGCTGGGCGCTCGGGTGAGGTGCGGGACGCCGCCGAGATCATGGCCAAGTACGTCTCGCCTCTGGTGCTGATGTTCTTGGTCAGCACGGTCATCCGCGGCAAGAAGATGCGCCACTACTTCTTGATCGCGGTCACCGGCGCCTGTCTGATCTCCCTTGCTGTGAGCGTCTACCACCTCAGCACCGGCCAGATCTACGAGCACTTCCGCCAAGGCTACTTCCGCCTGGTCGGTGGCTACGCCAACCTGCACAACCACGCCCTCTTCTTGCTCTTCGTGAACTGCCTGCTCTTCTTCTGGACCATGAAGACCGAAGACTGGCGCAAGAAGGGCGCCTTTGGCGTACTGCTAGGCCTGGGCCTGATCTGCCTCTACTACACCTTTGTGCGCACCGCCCTGACGGGCTTCGCGCTCTTCTCGGTGCTCTTCTTGGTGCTGGAGAAGCGCTGGCGTTTGCTGGGGGTGGGGGCCTTCATAGCCGTCATCGCTTTTGTCTCGAACGAGGCCATGTTGGACCGCTTCAGCGATGTCTTCGAGGTCTTCGGCGACGGCGACGCCATGGGCTCGAAGCGCACCATCGGCAGCGGCCGCTTCGGCATCTGGACCAGCTCCTTTGGAGAGTTCCTCAAGCAGTCCCCGACCGACATGCTCTTGGGGCTGGGGCTGGGCGGTCACTACGAGATGACCGACGGCTACGCCGACATGTACCGGTCCATGGAGAAGTCCGACAACCTGGACTCCCACAACGACTACCTCAGCTTGCTCTACCAACTCGGTCCCATCGCGCTCCTCAGCTACGTCGGCCTTCAATTCACCGTCATTCGCCGCGGCCGCTTCCTCGCTCAGGTCACCCTGGACCCCTTCCAGCGCAGCTTCTGCCACTACGTGATGGCCCTCACCGTCGCCACCGTGGTCACCGACTTCCTCTCCAACGCCTTCATCCAGCGCGTCACCATCGCCTGGCTCTTCTGGGGCATGGTTGGGGTGATGTACGGCATGATTCGAGAGCACGAAGATGCGCCTCTTCCAGAGGGCGTGGTGCCGCTTCCTGGCCCGGCCAAGCACAGCCCCAATGCGACCCAAGACTCCCGAGCGCGCACTGTCGGTTAGGCCACTAGCGTGAAGCCACTCTCCTCGCGCGCGCTCCTGGAGCACCGAGCCCCCTTTGAGCACCTGGAGCGTCAGGTCTTGGAGCGGCACATCGCCAACCCCGGGGACGTCGCACGTCCTCTCTTGGATGGCCTGCGCTACGTGATCAACTTCGCGAAGCTCTGCTTTGTTCGGGATCAAGATGGGAACGACCACGACCTAAGAGAGCTCCTGGCGCCTCACGCCTGGCGGGTACGGGAGGAGCTCTCAGCGCGCCTGTCCCCGAACGAGGCCAGCTTGTGGGCGGCGGCACGAATCCTACCGGACCTGGTGGCAGAGACTCGGGCGCTTCGGACCAAAATCGTTGAGCACTTCGTGATCGACCCCGAAAGGCTCAACTACGAGGTCACGCACCGAAAGTTGGCCTTGGTCCTGGGAGGTGGCGGAGGCGCTGGCTTCGGGTACGCGGGCATTGCAACCTCTTTGCATCGCAATCAGGTTCAGCCGGAGCTGATCTGCGGGACATCGATGGGCGCGCTCATCGGCATGTTTCGTGCGCGCACCCGTCAGCACGACCAGGCCCGCATGCTCGAGGTCAACAAGTCCCTGAGTTGGTCTCGGGTCTTCTCTCTGGGCCCTGAGCCCAGCCGCTACGGCCTGCCAGCGACCTTGCGCTTGCACCTTCGGCGTGCCCTGGGCGCCTACATGTCCCACCCTGATGGGCGCGTGCTGACCATCGGTGAGATGCAGATCCCACTGCACATCGTGGCCACAGGGCTGACCGTGGACGCCCTCAAGCACGACCTGGGCTACTACGAGCACTTGCTGGACGACGTGGTCAAGCCCGGGCTGGTCTTCAAGGCCACCGCCATGCGGCGCATCGGGGCCTTGGCCACGGTCGCTCAAGAGCTCTCCCAGAACCAAGCGGCTCTGCGCGAGGTGGTCTTTGGCCGCGACCCGGGCACCTTGGATGCCGATGTCATTGACGCGGCCGGCTTCTCCGCCAGCGTGCCGGGTCTGCTGCACTACGACGTACACCGCGACGACCAGCGCATGAAGCACTTGCTGGACCAGCTCTATGCCGACTACGGCATCACCCGCCTCACGGAAGGTGGGGTGGTCAACAACGTGCCGGCCCGGGTGGCCTTTCGCTCCGCAATGGAGGGGCGAATCGCCGATGGTCACCGCAACACCTACGTGTTGGCGGTGGACTGCTTCGTGCCGCGGCCCAGCTCCCTGATGCTCTACCCAATCCAACAGATTGCGGCTGCCAACGTGGTCCGAAACAAGCCCTACGCCAACCTCTACTTGCCGCTCTCCCGGACCTTGAGCCCGGTAAACTTGGTCCCCAAAGTCGATGACGTGGCCCGGGCCAGCCGCTGGGCGATGAAGGACCTGGAGCCGCACATGCCTCTGATGCTGGCCACCCTCTCTCCCATTCAGGTGCTTCCGGCCTGAGCTGCGCCTCTTTGCGGGGGCGAACCCGGCCTTGTGCGGTTAGAATGGACCAGTCTGTGCGCCCTGAGTGTCTTCTGCTCAAGGTGCGCGAACAGCGGCCGTTGGAGATTCATGATGTTGCTGACCGTACTCGCGAGCTTGGCCTGGGCCCAAGACACCGCTGACTTGAGCCTTGAGGGCTGGAGTGGCGAGGTCGCACCTGCTGTGAGCTCCTTGGACTACATCGTCGGTCCCGGGGACAAGATCAACGTCATCGTGGTGGGCGAGCCCGATCTGAGCGCTGGCGAGCTGGTGGTCTCGGCCGACGGCAGCGTGAACCTGCCCATCGTCGGCCGCGTGGTCGTCAAGGGCCGCAGCGCCCAAGAGATCGAAGGGCAGCTCACCCGTCTGCTGGCCAAGGACTACCTGGTCTCTCCGCAGGTGAGCGTTCAGATCACGGAGTTCAACTCCCAGCGCGTCGAGGTCTTGGGTCTGGTCAGCGAGCCTGGCACCTACCGTCTTGATGGGCCCACCACGGTGCTCCAGGTGGTCGCCATGGCGGGTGGTGTCTCGGAGGAGGCCATCACAGAGGTGCGCGTCACCCGTGGCGCACAGACCTTCACGCTGATGTACGCCGACCTGGTACGCCCCGGTGGGGACACCCCGGTCCAGGCCGGCGACCAAGTCTATGTACCCATCGCTGCCGTGGTCTACATCCAGGGCCAGGTTGAGAAGCCTGGCGCGGTGGTCTTCGCCGAGGGCATGACGCTGACGCAGTCCCTGAGCTTGGCCGGCGGGCTCAGCGATACGGCCAAGACCTCCAAGGTCTACATCCTGCGGGACGGTCAGCGCATCGAGGTTCGGCTCAAGCGAATCCTCAAGGGCAAGGAGAGCGACTACGTGCTCGTGCCCGGCGACCAAGTCTTCATCGACATGAGCCACGTCTAGCCGCGGCGGAATGCGTCCAAGCCTGAGACCTTGAGGGTGTATGCTGAAATCCACCTTCCCAAGCCTTCTTGGGTGTGGATGGAGAGATGCAAGACTTCCAGGACCGCGACTTAGGTTTTGCAGTCGTTAGGCGTGCACCTGACGGTATCGTCGAGGTTCGGTTCTCTCCAGGGACCATCGTAGATGTGACAGAGATGCACGGCATCCTGGACGCGCAGAATCCTCACCGCCCAGATGGCTCGCTGGTGTTGACCCTCGTCGACGCTCGGACGGTACGCACCATGACCCGCGCGGCTCAGGACCTCTCTGCCAAGGAGCCGGCCAGGGGCGTGGCCATTCTGGTCGGAAACCCTGTCTCAGTGATGCTTGGCAACATCTTTCTCGCTGTGAGCAAGCCTACCTACCCCAGCCGTCTCTTTCGCTCCGAGCCCGAAGCGCGCGCTTGGTTGTTGTCCTTGGACCAGCCGTGAGCGAGCAAGACCATCGGCTAGAGGCCTTGGCTGCATTCGTGCTCAGCTTGGCCAGTGGGAACTACGCCCGTCGGGAGCTTCCTAGCGAAGCTGGAGACGAAGCGGACGCACTCTTGGTCGGCCTCAACATGTTGGGGGAGGTGCTGGAGACCGAGCAGCGCACGCGTCGGCAGGCGGAGGCCCAGCTCCAAGATCGCCTGGACGCCTACCACGCCACGCCCGCCCTACTCTGCTCGGTGGATGTGCAGAGCTGGACTGTGATCGTCGCGAATCACACCCTTGAGCGTCGGCTGGGGCTGGCTCCAGGAGGCGGCGTGGGTCAGTGCTTTCTGGACTGGGTGCCGGCAGGTACCCGTCCTCGGTGGTTGGCGGCGCTGAGTGAACTGGCCGAGGGGGAGGGCGGCGAACACAGCGGGCTCTACTTGCTGGATGCCCAAGGAGAGCGCGTCGAGCTCCTGCTCTCGGGCACCCCCGCTCTCCCTCTCCCTGAGGGGCCGCCGGCACGCCTCCGCCTGGTGGCGTGGGATGTGACCGCGCGCAGACGCCTGGAAGTTCAGTTGAACCAGGCTCAGAAGATGGAGGCCGTGGGTCGAATGGCCGCGGGAATTGCCCACGACTTCAACAACATGCTCACGGTGCTGCTGGGGAGCGCAGACCTGATGGACGCCACGCTTCCTCTCGAGCACGAAGTGAGGTCGGACCTGGAGGCCATCCGCGAGGCTGGAAGTCGCGCCACGACGCTCTCCCGCCAGCTGCTCTCCTTGAGCCAGATCCAACGCGTGGCCCAGGAGAGTGCGGATCTGAGGCAGGTTCTCACCAACGCGCGCTCGATCTTGGAGCGCAGCTTGCCCTCCAAGGTGCGCTTAGAGGTGGAGTACGGCACACAGCCCCTCTGGGTACCGCTCAACGGCACTCAGATCACCCAACTCCTCCTCAACTTCGTCGTCAACGCGCGGGATGCGATGCCCCAAGGTGGCAGGATCACACTGAAGCTTGGATTGGACCCGCAGCGGGGTGACCGCGTCCTGCTGCAGGTCCGAGACGGTGGTCAGGGAATGCCTGCGGAAGTTCTGGAGCGTGCTCTGGAGCCCTTCTACACCACCAAGGGGCCAGGAGATGGGAGCGGACTTGGACTCTCGGTCTGCTACGGCATCATCCAAGGGGCGGGCGGTGAGCTGGAGCTGCTCTCCCAGCCGGGTGTGGGAACCCAGGTTCTGGTCCGTCTGCCGCTGGAGAGCACGCCTGAGCTTCGAACCGAAGCCTCCGGGGACCGAACGGCAGTCCGTCGTCAATACAGCATTCTGGTCGTGGACGACGACCCTAGAGTGGGGCGGGTGGTGGAGCGCTCCTTGTCCTCCATTGGGCACCTGGTCTCCCGAGCGGATGGGGGGCCCGCAGCTCTTGCCTTGACCGGGCTCCAGGCCTTCGACTTGGTGATCACCGATGTCTCTATGCCTGGACTCAGTGGCCTGGAGCTGGCGCGCGCGCTCTGGGCCCGGGACTCTGAGCAGCATGTGCTGATGGTCTCCGGCCAGAACCCTCCCGCTCTGTCCAGCGGGGAGCGAGCGAACTTCCTGGCCAAGCCATTCACGCCTGATGAGCTCCGCGTCATGGTGGACACGATTCTGAGCTGAGCGGTCCGCAAGACTGCTTGTGCGATTGCCAATCCAAGTGTTGGACGCCGACGCCGCTTCGCCCTGCCCCTGAGACCCCGGCACCGGCAGGTGATCGGGATTGTGCATCCAGCGGGACGGCGAGCGCAGCTCGGTGCCTCTCGAGCGAGTGCTCAAGGGCAAAAGAGAGCCAGTAGGTGGGTATGCTTTGGAAGCAGCCTTCGTTGCCAGGAGCCACGCTTGGGGTCTCATGGCCTGAAGTACGCAGGCTGGGGGCGGTTTTGATGCGTGGGCTACGGATGTGTACTAACTTTGGGTGCACATCATGGAGCACACATGCCTGGGCAGACTCGAGCAAGCAGAGCGTCCTCTTCATCCGACGAAGAGGCACTGAGCCTGGGCGCTCCTAGCGCTGACCATTTGGATCAGAGCGCCATGACCCCGGACTACTTGGCAAGACCCGTGACACCACACACCGCAGCGAGCGCGGCTGGGTACGCCGATGCCAGCAGCTCCTCGGTAGAGACCTTCAAGCAGTGGGCTACCCCGCAGGTCTTCGGAGGCCCCTCGAAGGCCTCTCGCCGCAGGGGCAAGGAGCTGGCAGAGCCGCTCAAGGAGTTCCGAAAGGAAGAGCTGGGCCAAGTCCCTGGCTACGGCAAGGCCGTCGGCGCCCGTGACGGACTGAGCGCCTTGTCAACGGGCCTGGGGGTTGCGAGCACCGGGGCCGGCCTGAGTGGCGTTGGAGCAGCAGCAGCTCCTGCGCTGTCCATCGCTTCGAACGGGGCACGGATCGGAGCGGGCGCCGCGGAGCTGGGCGCCGGAGCGGCCTTGTCCCAGCGTCCTGACAGCCCGACGGGCCGTGGTCGAGCGCAGCAACGCTTGCACGTCAACGATGGTCAGCGGAATGTCTATGCGGGAACAGCTGGCCTCACCGGCTTGCCAGGGGCGAGCACTGCTGCCGGCGTTGCCTACGACAGGATGGGAGGGGCGAGCGCAAAGGAAGCTGACCAAGTCGCGCTTGTCGAAGGCGTGCGCCAGGCCGAGGTCATCAAGCATGGGCGTCGGGCCGGAAGGGTGCGTGGCGAGGAAGACGAGGAGAGCGCAACCATTCAGCATGGGCGACGTGCCGGGCAGAAGCGAGGCCAGTAAGGGCCGGCCTGCATTGCATCTGATGGCCTAGTGGGCGAGACTCATTTCCCGCAACGCCCATAGGGATTCATGAGCAGCGAGAGCACCTCCGACTACTATGAGCGTCTCTATGGGGAGCTTCGTGCCTTGGCCGCCCGTCGGGTGAGCGCAGGCATGAGCCTCTCGCCCACGGAGTTGGTCAACGAGGTCTACCTAAAGCTGCAGGGCCATGAGTGGGCCTCCACGACGCACTTCCGTGCGACCTCGGTGCGGGCGATGCGCCAAGTCTTGGTCGACCGCGCCCGATCCCGTGGCCGTGAGAAGCGTGGGGGAGGCCAGGTTCCCGTGACCTTGGTGACCGGCAGCGGTGAATCTGAGCAGCCGGTGGACCTGATGGCCGTCGATCAGGGACTCAAGGCCTTGGCCCAAGAGCGCTCCCGTGCAGCCCAGGTTGCAGAGCTCCGTCTCTTCGGCGGTCTGACCGCTCAGGAGATCGCAGAGGAACTGCAAGTGAGCGAGCGAACAGTCAAGTCAGACTGGCGATTGGCGCGGGCCTTTCTGCAGGTGGCCTTGGAGAGCTGAGCTGCCCCTCTCCGAGGCGCTACTCTTCGCTCAGGGCCTTGGCCCGGGCTTGCCCCAAACGGCTCCACCGGGTGGGCTCGTTGGCCGGCGGGACAGGAAACTCCGTCTCGCGCTCGGAAGTCCAGCGCACCCGAAGCTCCTGTAGAGCGCGGTCCCAGCGGGCCAGCATGGGCGGGATTGCGAAGGGCACAGCCAAGCTGCCGACCGCCTCGGCCGTCTCCTCGAGGAGGGGAACGACATCCAGCGGCTCGTGGGTGTAGATGGCGATGGCCGGGCCATGCTTGTCCAAGTGCACAGCCACCAGGGCCTTGCAGTGCTGTAGGACCTCGACCACACCAGCGGGCTGGAATCGTTTGACCGGCAGCTGCTCTTCTTGGGCCATGCCGGAGAGCAGGTACAGGGCCTCTTCCAACTCGGCGCTGAGCAGGTCGTCCTCTAGCCAGAGGAAGCCGTCTACGTTGTCCTGCTCCAGCAGCGCGGTGATGTCCTGGGGGTCCTCCACCATCATGCGCCAGCGCTGGCAGCCCTCGAACCAAGCGCCGCCGCGTCGGGCCACTCGGAAGGTCTCGTCCTCGTCTTCCAGGCCTTCGGGCACGACCGCCAGCTCCCCTTGCTCTTTGAAGGCCACCAGGTGACCGCCGGGCAGAATCTGAGTGAGCAGCTCGCCCATCTCGATGCCGGCGCGGTTGAAGCCACGCAGGGCATCGCGCGCCGAGTCGTCGGTGAAGGCAGCGCCGCTGATCACCAAGCGGTGGAGCGTTGGGGGCTCTTCCATTGGCAGGGACTGAATCCACCGCTCCCGCCCGCGGCAGAGACGGCCAGGGCGGCTGGGGTGGAAGTTGTCGCTGGAGTAGCCGAGTGCAAGAACCATAGGGGGGCCTTTAACCCGCTTGAGCAGGGGCGGGGGAGGCAGGCTGAGCAGGGAGATTACAGGCCGTGGTTACGGCCGGTAATCGTTGTCGTGCGGGGGACTCCATAGCTTGTGGGTGGCTGACGAGAAAACACCCCCCTGGAGAAACATCATGCGAATCAACTCCCTTTTGGCCATCTCCGGCCTGACCGCCCTGGCCGCCCTGACCGCCTGTGTCATCGAAGAAGAGCCCGTGGACTCCGGTCCCACCGTCACCGAGTGCGAGGTGATTCCAGGTGAGGGCTGCTACTGGATGGAGAACTACGATGACCTGAACTGTTGGGTGGAGGCACCGCAGGGCGCGGACACCGACTACGACACCTGCCGGGCGCAGGACTCCTGCACCGAGGGCGGCGGGGGCGAGAGCGGCGGCGGTTGCTACAAGTGGTCCGATGGCAATGAAGGCATCGCCGCCAACTGGGCCTGCGACTACTACGCAGCCCCCACGGAGGAGGGCGCTTGCTACTGGATGGAGAACATCGACAACCAGTGGTGCTGGATCCCGGCTCCCGAGGGCGAGGTGGCCCTGAGTGAGTGCCAGGAGCTGGACTCCTGCAGCGAGAACGGCGGCGGCACCAGCGGCGGCGGCTGCTACAAGTGGTCGGACAGCTCGACCCACGCCGGTGAGCCATGGTCGGCGGCCTTGCCCGACGCCGACGGCGACGGCGCCCACGAAGGCGAAGACTGTGACGACAACGACGCCAGCCGCTTCCCAGGCAACCCCGAGGTCTGCGACGGCATCGACAACGACTGCGACGGCATCCTGCCCTACGAGGAGGCCGACGCGGACGGCGACGGCGTCGCAATCTGCGAGGCAGACTGCGACGACAACGAGCCAGCGAACTTTCCAGGCAACACGGAGATCTGTGACGGTCTGGACAACGACTGTGATGGGGAGCTTGGCACTGACGTCGGGTACGAGATCAAGAACGACGTCTTCAGTGAGACCTACCTCTACGCCGACTCAAGCTCCCCAGCTACGGTCGCCTCGGTGTTCACTCCAGACACCGACCTGGAGTTGAGCACAGTAGAGGTGAATTTCGCTCTGTCTGCAGGCACTGGCAGTGAGGTCAAAGTTGTGCTCTACGAGCTCACCGGAAGCAACACCTACACTCTGATCGAGAGCGAAGACATCACCGTAGGGACCGCGGTGGATTGGTACGGCTTGGACTCCCTGGACTGGGAGCTGGACGAGGGCACCACCTACATGATTGGGATGTCCTTCGCCGCTGGCGGCAACCTCGACTTGATTGAGTCGCCCGATTCCCCTCCCTGGGGAAGCTTCGGCGGGATGTTCGCCATCTACAGCGAGCTTGGCCAGGAGACCATCACCGGGGCTCCGGACTATCCGGCCGCATCGGTGGGATTCCGCTTCAACTCGGACTGCTAGGCCCTCACCCGTCCCTCAGCCCTACCCACAACGGGTAGTGGTCTGAGGGGCCCACCTCCAGCACCTGCGCGGAGGTGGTCTGCCAGGCCGGACCGACCATGCAGTGGTCGATGCGCCAGTGGAAGTCTCTGTCCCCCGGGCCGTGCCAGGTGTGCTGCCCGGGGGCGTACTCGGGAAGGGCGCTGAGCATGCCGGCCTTCTCGAAGAGGGAGACGCTGGCCTCGCGTTCGGAGGCGTTGAAGTCCCCGCAGGCTAGGTCCGGGACCCCGAGCTCCAGCAGAGCTTCTACCTCGCGGTATCGGGGCCTCTTGGTCCTGAAGAAGCCTGTGATCAAGCTGCCACGGGGTCCAAAAGGCGGGATGAGGTGCAGGTTGAGCACCTCGATGGGGCCACTGGGGGTCTGGACCACGGCGCGCTGAGCAGGGAATCGGGCGCCTGGCACGGTGTGAATGGCCACAGACTCAAGGGGGTACTTCGAGAGCAAGGCCACGCCGCCGCCGGCTTCTGGTCCGGGCACCCAGTGCTGGTACGGGAACAAGCCTTCCAAGCGCGCCTGCCAGGCCGCGGTGGTCTCCTGAAGCATGAGCAGATCGGGGTCGACCTGAGCCAAGACCTCTTCAACGCCGGGCTGGTCCGAGGCCTGGAAGTAGAGGTTCCAGGTCATCGCCGTCAGCTCGGTACGCTCAGGCTCGGGCGCGCGTCGAGGAGCGCAGGCGGTCACCGAGGCCAGGGCCATCCAGGCGAGCCACATCAACGCTGGATGTGTACGTGATGCAGGGTCAGCGGGTCCAGTGGGCGGTCGCGGGCGTCCTTGGAGACCGCAGCCATGTCGCCGACCAGAATGACGGGCTCGCACTGACCAAAGATGGTGTGCCGGCCGTTCAAGAACTCGGCGGGACCGTCGGTCACGAAGAACTGGCTGCCGTTGGTGCCGGGACCGGCGTTGGCCATGGCCAGAACACCGGGGCGGTCGAAGCGCAGGCGTGGGCTGATCTCGTCGGGGAAGGTGTAGCCAGGGCTGCCGCTTCCCCACTCATCGGCTTGGTCCGGGTAGCGGGACATGGCATCGCCCCCCTGGACCATGAAACCGGAGATCACGCGGTGGAAGTGGGTGCCGTCATAGAGGGGACCGTCCATCAGCTCAGCGGTCTTGGGGTCGGTCCAGGCAATCGAGCCTTCGGCCAAGCCCACAAAGTTGGCCACCGTCAGGGGAGCGGCCTTGTAGAAGAGCTCGCAGCTGATGGTGCCCATCGAGGTCTCCATGGTCACCCCAAGGGTGGCGCCATCGGAGATGCCCAGGACGGTCAGGTAGTCGGCCCAGACGTTCTCGGATGTAGCAAGCTTGCCGCCGTCCCCCAAGGGCCAACCGGCCTGACTGGCCAGGGCCAAGTATTCGGGGATGCGACCGGCGCCGTAGTAGGTCGGCGCAAGGTAGGCGCTGGCGTCTCCGCCACCGGCTTGGGCTTTCTCCAGCAAAGGAAGGGCCAGCAGCTCGTCGCCCTGCATCAGGTAGAGCGCGCCGAGCAGCAGGTTGGCCCCCACGTGCTCGGGGTCGGCCTGCAGCACCGTGCGCAGGGTGCTCGATGCCGCGTCCACCTTGCCCATCTGCAGGGACACGCTGGCCGAGAGGAAGTGGGCGTTGGTCGAGGCGGGGTCAGCGGCCATGGCCTTGGTCACGTGGGTGCGCGCCAGGCTGTCTTTGCCGGTGTTCAGGTAGGTCCAAGCCGCCGCTTCGTTCAGGCAGCCGTCCTCGGGGTGGGCGTCCAGCAGGGGGATGAGCTTGAGCCGGGCGGCGTCAAAGTCCTCGTCCAGCAGGTCGGCTCCAATGGACATGGACATCAGGGCGGGGTGGGTTCCGCCGGCGACCGCAGCACGTGCGCTGGCGGTGTCGCCAGCCTTCAGGGCTGTGCCGGCCTTGTCCCATGCGCCCAGCTCGGCCTTGAGGGGCCCAGCGTCCGCCACCGAGGACACGCAGACCGTCGGTGAAGCAGGGGTTGGAGCGAGCTGCAGAGCGACGGCGTCAGAGGGGCCGGTCTGCTTGGGACAAGCGATGAGAAGCAACAAAGAGAGCATGGCGCGCGGGTATCCCGGTGGGGGGGACTTGTCGCTGCTCAGCCCCTGCGGGCGCGGTCCGCTTCCTTCCAGTCATCCAGCTCGTGGAAGGGGTGGACCGGCCGTGAGAACTGAAGCTGCTTGGCCGCGTCGAAGTCGGTGATGCCGCCGGTCTTGACGTAGATGGCCTTGCGGTTCTGCAGTGCGAAGAAGAGGCGGAAGGGGAAGAAGCTCTTCACCACGCACACGTCTGCCTTCCACGGGCTCAGGCCCACATCGCTGTAGAAGTCGGGCTTCATGCAAAGGGCAGGGCCCGAGGTGATGACCAGCTTGATGTTGCCCATGTCCAGGGCGACGGTCTTGCCGAAGCCGTGGCGGTCCCCCTTCCAGTGGATGCGTCCGCTGATGTCGATGGGGTCGTTGCGCTTGGGATCCAGGCGGCCGCCGACGGAGATGCTGACCTCTTGGCCCACCTCGCTCTCCCAGATCTCTTCGACCGCCTGTGGGTCGCGGATCGGGAAGTAGGCGACCAGATCCTGGCCCTTGTCCATGAAGGCGCGGAGCAGCTTGGTGTTCTCGCCGGTGGAGCCTGCGGCGACCACGTCGGAGGCATCGCTCATGCAGACGGTGCCGGTGGCGCGGGCCACCCGGGCGCGACGCACTTGGTCGATGGCCTCGAACTCGTCGGGCAGCTCTGGAGGCAGCTCGTGGCGGACCGCCCAGCACTTCTCAGCCAGCTCTTCGGCCAAGGCCTCGGCGCCAGCCTGGTCCCCATCGGTCATCGCGTAGGTGGACCAGCCCAGCTCCGGGGTGTTGTTCCAGAGGTGGCAGGTGAACAGGCTGCAGCCCAGCACGCCCTTCTTGCGCTCTTGGGCCTTCATCCAGCGGAACAGTGGCCTCATGGGTTTGAGGAAGTCCAACATCAGGCCGCCGCCCAGAATCATGGGGAGGCTACGCCAGGCTTTTGCAGGAGTAACCTCGCCTCTGGCCACCCGAAGCAGCTGCTCGGTGCACTGGCGGCCCCGCGCGGCGTGGTCCCGGTGGGGGTTGGTCTTGTAGCCATAGAGCACGTCGCTGGCGGCCACGATGCGCGGATTCAGGTTGCCGTGCAGGTCCAGGGTGATGCCCAGAGGCCTGTCCCCAAGCTCCTGCTTGATGACCTCGCAGATGTAGGCGTCGGGGTCATCCACGCCCAAGGTGTTCATCGCACCGTGCAGGCTCAAAAAGACGGCGTCGACGGGTCCAGCAGCCTTGAGACCGTCGATCACCCTTCCCAGGAGCTCATCAAAAGTGGCCTTGGAGAGCGGGCCAGAAGGGACGGCCCAAGCCGAGGTCAGCGGGACGAACTCGACGTTCCCGTCTTTGAGCCCGGCCTTGACGCAGCCGGAGAGCTCGGCGTTCTTGACGAAGCCCTGGGCCTCGTAGCCCTTGGGCATACAGGCTTGAAGCAGGGTCTCGCCCTCCAAGAGATGGATGCTCTCAAAGTCGTGCATCTCGGTGAGCACGGGGGACAGAGCGTTGGTCTCTTGGGCAATTCGGGCGAACGCCAGGCGGGTCTTGGCCACGGGGGCTCCTGCTACTCAACGCAGGGTAACCGGATTTTGGCACTCAGTGTCAGGAGGAGGCACTTGATGTGCTGTTCCACGCCTTCAACGCCGCCGCGTAGTCCTGCTCCGCATTCAGCCCCGCCATGGCCATCAGACCTTCCCGATCCTCCGAGAAGCGTAGGTCGACCTTGTCCATCTCCAACCACTCCCGGTCCTCCTGCGGGACCAGCTCCTCCAGGCCCATGGCGAGCAGAGCGCGCTCAGCCAAATCCTCGCTTGAGAGCAGGGTGGGGAAGACGTCGATGGCGTCGACAGCCTCTTGGGGCAGCTCGATGGCGACCGAGATCGCCCCCCAGATCAGCTGGGTCCCCTCCAGGCCATTGTGCAGCCACATCGGGTAGTCCAGCTCCCCAGGAAGGAGAGCTTTGTGGCCGACAACCTTCCAGGTCTCATCCTCCAGGCCGTCGCGATCGCAGAGCAGCCCGGGCACCAACACTGGGCACTGCTCGGGTTTCCTGCCTTCGCTGGGTGCCTGGGCCCAGAGCTCCAAGAGCAGAGCCGGCCCAAAAGCCAAGAGAGGGCTCAGCTCCGGCAGTCCACAGCCCGGCTCGATGAGCTGGAGCACCCGCGCAAAGAGGGCGCCACCCACCGTCGGGATGCTGAGGACGTCTCCGCTCTGCAGGGGCCCGCCGCGTCGCTGTTGGGCGGAGGAGAAGAGCCCGCGCAGTTGGGCGAAGGTTTGCTCGATCACCCCGCGGCGCTCGGCTTTGAACTCCGGGCCAGAGAGGCCGTCAAAGTACTCGGACCAACCGGCCAGCCAAGTCTGAGTGACGCGGTCGAACTCGGCGACCGGCGCCAGGCCCCAGACGCTCAAGCGCTCAGCTTTGTGCAGGGCGATGGCCCACTCGATGTCCAAGAAGAGCGCATCGTGAAGGCACTCATCTGCCTCCCAGCTCTCCTGAGACTGCAGGCTGGTCCAGAGCCGACCCAAGAGCTCCTCTGAGCGCTCGCTCATCGCATCCAGCGTGCCGTCGCTCTCCAGGTTGCCCGCGCCCCAGACGCCCACTCAGGCCACCTGGCCGAGCAGGGCCTGGATGTGTGCCACCAGCTTGTCCTCGTCTAGGGTGCGAGCCGCCTGAAGCGCCCGTTCAAACACCTGTTTGGCCAGCACGCGCTGACCCTGCATGCTGAGGAGCTGTCCATGGACCGCCCCCACCACGCTGATGCCCCGGGCATCGTCCAAGGCCACGTTCACCCGGTAGCTCTCCGCGATGCGGATGCTGGCCTGAGCGTGCTGACCGCTCTGCAGGTCTCGGGAGCCCAGCTGATACTGAAGGGCCGCGATGCGAGGCAGATCCTCGTCTTCCCGTGCTTGCTTGAGCACCTGCTCAGGGCTCACATCCAAGCGGCTGAGCAGCTCGGTCAGGCGCTCGACCTGCGGACCTTGCTCCAGCTTCTGAGCGGCGCGTAGGGCGGCTCCTGCCACTGCGATGGCCACCTGGCCCTTGCCCTCTCTGGCCAGGAGCTGGGCGTAGATGAAGCCGATGGCCGAGCGCCCCTCGTCGTTCTCCGCGCGGTGGACCAAGCCCCAGGCTTCCTCCAGACGCACCGTCGCCATGCCCAGCTCACCCTTCTGCAGGTCCTCCTGTGCCAAGTTGAACTGCAGCGAGGCCACCTTGTTGTGCTCTCCCGCCGCGCGGGCTTGGTCCAAGGCCTGCTGCACGCCGCCGTCCACAGCGGCGCCGCCTTGGATGTCGTGGATCATGGCCTGTAGCGACTCGGCCTGCTCCTCTTGGCCCATCTCCTCGAAGCAACCGCGGGCCTGTTGGAGCACCTCGATGGCGCGGGTGCGGTCGGCGCTGGCCAAGAGCTGTCCCAGCAAGGCGCCGACACCGGCGATGGCGTCGCTTCGGTGGCGGTCCAAGGCCAGGGCCCAGGCCTGCTCAAGGTGGGCCAAGGCGGCCATGTTCTCGCCGCGCTCCAGGGCGATGCGGCTCAGGTCAAAGTGGGCGCCAGACTGCTCGATGGGGTCTGCGTCCTCCAGGCGTTTGGCGTGCATCGCACCAGCGGCGTCCAGGTCTCCATCGAGGCGGTGCAGCTCGGCGCGTTCGGCCAGCGCTTGTGGTGTAGGGGCGAGATCAACCCGCGCCTGTGCCAAGGCGCGCTTCTGGATGGGGTCATCGCTGAGGCGGGCACGGTGGCCTAAGATCTCTGCGGCCAAGCTCGGGTTCTGGGTGGCATCCACCTTCTCGCTGGCCTGCTCCATGCGGGCCAAGGCGTCTGCTCGGTCCTCGGTGAGCAGCGCGATCTCCAGGTGGGCTTCGGGGTCCTCGGTGAGGGGCTGCAGAATGCTCAAGGCGCGCTGCAGCTCTCCGTTCCGTCCCAGGGCGGCGCCCAAGCGGCGTAGGATCTCCTTGTCCTCTGGAGCCCATGCCGCGGCGTTCTCCAGGGCGGCCAGAGCGACCTGGTGCTCACTGAGCTGCTCATGGGCAGTGGCGAGCTGGGTCAAGATGGGAATCGAGGCGACCTGAAGCTCTGGGGTGTCCGGGGTGCTGGTGCGCAGGACCTCCTGGGCCAGGGCGATCGCGGCTTGGGAGGCTGAGGCCTCCACGCGCTCACGCACAGCCTCGAAGGCGGCCCGAAGCGCTTCCTCTCCGCGGCCCAAGGCGGCGAAGCCTCGGGCGCGCTGGTCGGCGGGGGCCATCTGAGCCAGGGCGCCGGTAAAGGGGAGCTCCGGCAAGGTTCGCCAACCCAGAAGGGAGCGACGCATCCAGCCGGCGGCGCGCAGCTCAGCGAAGGGCAGGGGAGAGTCGGCCCAGACCGACTCCGGAAGGTCCATGCCGCCCGCGCTGTGCAGGGCGACGCGCATCGTGTCCGGGAGGGTCTCTTGGATCTGCTGGAGCACATCGCCGTCAGGCTGCAGCTCCGAGACCCGCGAAGGATCGGCCGCCAGCCAGCTTGGCAGCAAGGCCAACAGCGCCTCCTTGCCATCACAGGCCTCGACCACGGCTTCCCAGAGCTCAGGAGTCATGCTCTCGAAGGCGGGCTCGCTCAGCTTGAGGCGCAGCAGCTCGGTTGGGTTCAGAGGACCAGGAATCAAGACACGGGCGTCCACGCTCTCAACGGGCTCCTCGGAGCACATCGCCAAGGTCGCCCCAAGCGAGGCCAGCGCACCCAGCTCAGGCACCAGGAGGCCGGGGGTGTTGGCGACCGCGATGACGGGCCTGCCCTCCAGGGCCTTGCGCAGGTCCGCTCGGAAGGCTTGATCCGCGCCGGGGCCTTCGCCGCGTCGCACGCCCAGGGCCATGGCCAGCTCGTCGGCCAGGCCTTCATGCTGGGGCCGCAACACCACATGGGGGATGCCGCGCAGGGCTTGGGCCAACAGGGGTTCGGCTTGGGCAGATTCACCCTGGATGAGCACCGACTGGCCGAGAACGAGCGCAGCGCGCACCTCGGAGAGCTGCTGTTGGCGAAGGGTGGGGGTCTCCGGCTCAGGGGCCGGAGCCTGCGCTGGGCCTGCGTGGCTCAGGCTGACCGCGATGGGCTGCATCCACGCGAAGGCGCCGGCCTCCTCCAAGGAAGAGCGGGCCGCGCGCAGGGCCGAGAAGAGGTCGCCCCCCTTGGCCAGAGCCAAGGTCAGACCCTGCAGCCAGAGCGCGTGCTCCTCGGACTCCAGGGCCGCGTGAAGGGACAAGGCCCGACCCAGCTTGGCCGTGCTGCTCGTCTCCAGGAGCCGAGAGGGCTGCAGCACCGTGTCGAGCACCGCGGTGTCGATGGGGCTCTCTCCCAGGCTCTCGGCGTCGCTGAAGCTCAGGCCGCCCTCTTGGGCGAAGCGCAGTGAGATGTGCCCTTGGCGCGCGGGGCCTTGCAGGGCCTCCAAGATGGGATGCTGCCAAGCATCCAAGTCGTCGACTTGATCGCTCAAGCTGACCAGCAGGGGGCTGGGCGCGGCACCCAGATCGGGACCGAGGGGCCCTTGGCTGCGCACGATCTCCAAGCGTCCGGCGCGCACGGGCGCACCCTGTCCTTCGGGGCGCAGGGCCTCCCAAGGAAGGTTCAGGATCTCGGCGGACTTGGACTCGATGACCAGGTCGGTTGCTCCGGCGGAGAGCTGGGTGAGCAGGGCATCGCCAATGCTGGCCAGGGCCGTCCAGAAGCGCTCGCCAGCGGACTTGACCTGGGCTGCGGGCAGCAGGCGCCGCTTGGCGGGCTCCAGCAGGAGCTGGCGAAAGATGGCCTCGGTGACGTTGGAGGGCACCAGATCCATCGGGCCTTCTTGGGCCAGGACAGCGCCGTCCTGGGTCAGGGTGCCAAAGATCTCTTTCTCTCGAACGTCGAGCACCAGGGTGCAGCGGGCCATGGGGCCTCCTTACTCGGGCAAATCTGGGGCCCGGCTGGGGCCCTGTCAAGCTGCGAGGCTAACGTCCTGGGACCTGAGGACGGGGACGGTCTCTGGGACCGCCTGAGATGCCGCTCAGGTTCAGGGGCTGGCGCAGCGCATCGCTCACCGGTCCAGGGAAGGGCAGCCGCTCCATGGCAGGCACAGAACCGCCGGGCGCCAACCACATCAGAGTGCAGCTTCGGATCGGGCGTTGCCACACCAAGCGCAGGGCGTGGGTCTCCGAGAGGGTCATCAGCTTTCGACCGCTCTGGGGGTAGCGGCTGCGCCAGATGCGCTCCTCTCCCTGCTGCTCTTCCCCGGTGCAGGTCCAGTGCACCAAGGCGTCGGGGTTCAGGGGCTCAGGCAGCTCGCCTCGGGCCAGGCTCACCAGCAGAGGCTGCCGCTCCGAGGCCAGGAAGAGGGGCAGCTCCCCCAAGGACTCGCCGTAGGGCTGGAACAGGCCTTGATCCACCAGGATCGTACACGGAGCGTGCAGGTCCGGGCAGCTGGCGTCGATGAGCTGCAGCACCTCGTCGGCGGCCAGATCCTCGAAGGGACGCAGGCGGTTGTTGGGGCCGGGATGCGCCGGGATGCGTAGGGCGCCAAAGGCTCGGGACAGCGCGCCGTCTTTGGGCAGCTCGGTGTAGATCTGCGGCAAGGTCAGGCCGATGAGCGGCAAGGCCCAGATGGCGCTGGTCCAAGCGCGTCGTCTGGCTGCCAGGGCCGCGATGATGGCCAGCCCCAAGGCCAGAGGCAGGAAGTTGTCCACGCCGGCGCCGCTGCTCAGGGTCAAGAGCAGGGAGACCACCACGAAGCTCCAGGCCAGAGCCAGGACCCCGTCGGGCTTGCGGAAGCCCAAGACCCCAACCGCCAACGAGGCCAAGCCGCCCAGCACGCCCACCGCCCCAATGAGCTGGGGCAGCAGCTCGGGCACGCGCTCCATGTAGCGGGCGCGGGCCATGGCTTTGGCCGCCAGGTAGGTCTCCAGGTACGGCAGCATCTGAAGGCAGGACAGGGCCCAAAATCCCAGGATCCAGGCCAAGGAACGCCACTTGGCGCGCTGGCCCGCCACGCCCCAGATCATCGCGCCGCACAGCAGGGCAAGCCAGGGAAGTGCGCTTGGGCGCAGGCCGATGGCCAGAGCACCCAGCACTGCAAGTCCGGCGATGGACCATCGCTTTGACAGGGTGGGGTCCCCCAGCCAGATGCGGAGCATGGCCAGGAGCAGGGTGGCCTCGGGCACGTGAACCCAGCTTGTGCGGGCGCTGAGCACGACCATGGGTAGGGCACAGAGCACTGTGGCGAAGGCCAAGCGTGCGCTCTCTCCCGCCTCCTCACCGCCCAGCTGCTTGCCGACGCTGGAGCCGATGAAGAGCAAGGCACCGAAGCTGAGCAGATCCAGCATCTGAAAGGCGGCCGAGGACTTGCCCACCACGCTGAGCCACAAGGCTGTGAGCAGGTTGTACCAAGCGCCGGGGCGGCTGATCAACGCGTCCCAGACCCCCTCCCAGGCGCCGCCTTGCAAGGCCCCGTAGAGGGCGGGAAGAGGCACGAAGTATTGGCCCAAGTCGGAGGGCAGGCGCGTGTCTTGGCTCAGGTAGGCCAAGTGCAGAGCGAGGGTCAGCAGGACCGCTCCCAGCCACGCGCTGCTCGATCGGGACATCAGGGGGCGACGTCGGGTGCGGCGGTGTCCAGGGTCTCGGAGACATCACCGGTGTCCACCGCCTCGGGGGCCAGCCCAGCTGCGGCGCCCAAGGACAGGCTCAGGCGGCGCAGCTTGAGCACCTCTTCGGGGGGGAAGGGGCGCACGATGATCTGCGCTTCGGCGTCGGCGGCCTCTCGGGTGATGGGGTCCGCCTCGGTGTTGCCGGTGGAGAAGTTGTCCTGCTCCAAGCTCTTGGGATCACAGGGTGGACCGACGCCGGCCAAAGGGTAGATGCTGATTCGGGCGTCGTTGTAGACGGGGGTGCCCAGGGTGTTCCGGATCACCCGCTCGGTGTTGCGGGAGCGGGAGCGCAGGGCGGTGGCGGCCAAGCCGTTGAGCTCCTGGGTGACCGGCGGCAGGAAGGCATCCTTCTGCAGCAGCACGTAGCGGAAGCCCAAGTCTTCAAGCTGGGTGTAGTGCTCCGGCTCCACCTTGAATTCGCTCTCGTACAGAGAGCTTGGGTCCCGCAGGGCGATGAGCAAGGTGTTGTTCTTGAGCAGCTCGGTGGTCTCCCGGGGCGTGAAGACCTTGTTGTTCTCCAGCATGCCACCGAAAATCGGCCTTCCATGCTGAATCTGGTAGTAGAGGTGCGCCTGGGTGAAGTTGTAGGGCAGCTCCAGAACCGCGCCTTCGGGGCCGGTGGCCAGGCACTTGTAGCCAGCGGGAATGCCGGCGTTCCAGGTCTCGAATGGGAAGAGATCCAGGGTGCGCGCCTCGACGGCCCATCCCAGGGCCAGGCCAGCCCATGCGGCGGTGCGCCATCGGCTGGGGATGGCCATCAAGGCCAAGGCGGCGACGAAGGGCATCATCAGGGCGATGAGCACGTAGGCCCGGCCGGGCCACCAGAGGCGCTGGAAGAAGCCCACGTTTTGGGTCAGGGAGATGTAGACCGGGTTGGGCAGCAGCACGCTGCCAATGATGAACAGGGGCCCGGTGGCCAGCAGGACGGCCAGGACCAGCCAGCCCAGGACCGGACCGCGCTTTAGGGTGCCGGGCTTGTAGAGCCAGAGGCCCAGCAGCGGCAGGGTCAGCAAGGGGGTGAGCACCACCCGGGTCAGGAAGCGCTCGTTCTGCTCAAAGTCCGTGACGTAGAAGCCGGCTGCGCGGCGCAGCGGCTGCCAGTTGAAGATGCCAACCAGTTGCCCCTCGTCCGTCAGAGGGGGCGTTGCCCGTAGGTTCCAGACCTCGACGTGCAGCAGTCCGGGGATCTCGGTGTCCGCGCCGGAGGTGGCCAAGAGCATGGGCAAGACGGCGGGCGCGCAGAGCACCAAGGCCACCGCGGCCGCCAAGGCGAAGCGGCTCAGGATCTGCCACCAAGGGCCGGCGCCTGGGGTGCGCCTCCAGGTGGCCCACAGGCCCCAGATTACGCAGCCCAAGCCCACAAAGAAGGCATAGAACCAGTATTGATAGCCGGTGAGTGCCAGATACATTCCGGCCAGAAGCGGCGCCCGCCAGCCCTTCTCCGTTCCGCTGACCCATGCGGCGTGCATGAAGAGGATGGGCAGGCCCAGGAGCGCTTGGGTTGGGCGTCCCTCCATGGCCTCGAAGAGCACCCAGGGAGAGAGCGCCAGCACCACGGCCGCCAAAGATGCGGCCTGCACGTCCCGGGTCAGGTGGTAGGCGAAGCGGGCCGCAGCCAGGGCGGAGAGGGCCATGCCCACGAAGAGGAAGCTGTTGTAGCCAGCGACGTGGCCCAGGGCGCGGCGGAAGGGGATGGCGGCCAAGGCGTCCAGGACGTTGGCCCCCGTGTGGCCGTAGATGTCCTTGCCGAAGGGAAAGAACATCAGGTCGGTGTGCACCGCCGACTCGTCCCCCAGTACGGCCTGCTCCGTGAACCAGTAGAACCACTGGGTGCCGTAGTGGTCCACGTACTCAATGCCCGCAAAGCGCGTTCCAAGGGTGGGCCACACGTTCCAGAACAGGGTCACCAGAGCCAGGGCGGGCATGAGCACGGCCAGGGCGGTCTTTAGACGGGGGTTCATGGGGTCTCGAAGAAGTGCTGCTGGGAGCTGGGGTCCGCCGCCCTATAGCTGAGGGTCGGCTCAGGGGCAGAGCTTAGGCGGATGTCGCTCGGCGCGCGTGTGTCGGCGCGCAGCTCCAGGGTGCACGGGGTCTCGACGTGCAGGGCCAGTATGTGCTCAGAGGCGTGTGCAGCTGGGGTCAGGCTGCTCGTGCCGCAGTCTCCAAGAAGCTCCAGCCAGGGGCCCTGTCGTTGGGCGCCGCGGTGCTTGGGTCCCCAGCTCTGCTCTGGCGCGCCGTGCACGCTCAGGAAGTATCGGCCAGGCTCAAGCTCAAGGAGGGGGTGGGCGCCAGGGCTGGCCTTGTGGCGCAGGTTGGTGCGTGGAATCACCCGATCCCCAAGGAGATTCGGCAGGGGCTTGCCTGCGCTCATAGCCAGGCCCTCGAAGAGGATCTCCGGCTCATTCTGCAGCTCTTCCAGCCCGCCGAGGGCCAGGACCACGGCGCGATCGTCCGGGTTCTCCAGCAGCTTGGCGTGGGTCACCCCGCGGCTCTGGGCCAGAGCGAGTCCATCCAAGACCTGCACCTTGGCCTGGGCGCTGACGGGGCTTGGGAACTCGCCATCGATGGGCTGCTCTTGTCTCCCCCACGAGGCCACGATGGCGACAAGGCCCAAGACCAAGATCGTCCCGCGCAGGGGGCCTGTCTCCAGGCGCATCCAACCTGCCGCCATCGCCATGCACAGGCCGGCCAGGCCGCCCAGCATCTGCACCGGATGCGGAAAGGAGAAGGGCGCCATGATCGCGAGCCCGGCGAAGAGCAGCAGCAGATCCACCGGAGGCGCCGCACCGCGAGCCCACTGGCGTGTGGCGAGGGCCAGGGCCAAGGGGACGCCCACGACCAGCAACCAGCCGGGGCTGAACTCCAGGAAGGCCAAGCCCACACCGATCCCCCAGGCTGCCGCGGTACCGACCCAGAGGGGCCAGCCGCGCGCTCCGAGTCGTGAGAGCAGGCCCAAGGCCAACAGCGGCAACGGAAAGGCGATGCCGGCGCCGGCGTTGGGGGCATTGAGCACCATGGGATCCACCAGCGCGCCCAGGGCCTGCGCGAACTCCAGGCCTTCCCCGCTGCGCTCTAGGTTCTCGGGGTGGTAGCTCAACGCCAGTCCGGCCACACCGAGCACTGGGAAGCCCAGGAGGGCCACCCAGCTCGTCGCGTTCGGGCGCACGCGAAGCTGCTGGAAGGCCAGGGCGAGCGCCGCCAGGGGGTAGAGCACCCAGCCAGGCTCTTTGAACAGGCCCGCCAGAGCGAGCGCTGCGAAGGGCACAATGGGCCAGCGTTTCTTCTCCAAGTCCGCTTGCAGTCGCCACAAGCCGAACAGGCCTAGACTGACCTCGCCGGCGGAGCACATCCAAGCGTTCCACCAGGGCAGCTCCCCAATTCCAGGCAAGAGCAGAAAGGCCCCGGCGGCAAAGATCCCCTCCTTCCATCCCCAGAGACGCTCGGTGAGCAGGAAGAGGCCGATGACGGTGCCGGTGCACAGGAGCACGTGGACCGCGTGGATGCCGGCCCATGAACCGTCTCCGAGGTGGGCGCCCAGCCAGTGTCCCCACAGGGTCGCGGGGCGGATGTGCTCGTGAACCGGGGTCAGCTCAGTGAGGGCTTTCCAAGGGGTGTCCCGATAGGCCAGCGCCCAGCGCAAGTTCTTGAAGTCGTCGTCCTTGTGCCACCCCGACCAGGCTGGCCAGAGACGGATTTGCGTGCACAGGGTCAGGGCTAGGGCGATCCAGAGGGTGAATCGCGTGCGCTGGGGAGGCGAGGACATCCGCGCAAGCATACTTGGCCCGTCCCTGACGGGTGCCCCTCCAAGGAGATAGGGTGGCCGCCACCACCAGCGAGGTTTTCAGTCCCATGGCAAGCGTTGCATTCCATGAGCGTGTCACAGCGGTCCAGCACTACACCGACCGCCTCTTCTCGTTCCGGATCACCCGGCCTCCGAGCATGCGCTTCCGCTCCGGACAGTTCATCATGCTCGGGATGATGGTCGATGGTGAGCCCCTGATGCGGGCCTACTCCATCGCGAGCCCTGGCTGGGCCGAGGAGCTGGAGTTCTTCTCCATCAAGGTCCCCAACGGACCTCTGACAAGCCGCCTGCAGCACATCAAGATCGGGGACGAGATCCTGCTCTCGGCCAAGCCCGTGGGCACCTTGGTTCTCAACTCGCTGACGCGGGCCAAGCGCCTGTTCATGTTCAGCACGGGCACAGGGATCGCACCCTTCGCCAGCTTGATGCGTGACCCGGACACCTACGAGACCTTCGATGAGGTCTACCTGACCCACACCTGCCGGCAGGTGGCGGAGCTCAAGTACGGTCAGGAGCTGACCGAGAACCTGATGGAGGATCCTCTCTGCGGCGAGGAAGCCCGCAAGCAGTTCCGTCTGTACAACAGCGTGACCCGCGAAGACTTCCCTTACCAGGGGCGTATCACCACGCTGATCGAGAACGGCAAGCTCTTCACGGACTTGGGCATCCCACCCCTGAACGTGGACACCGACCGGGCGATGATCTGTGGCTCGATGGAGATGACCAAAGACATCTCTTCGATTCTCAAGGGCGTGGGCATGAAGTCGGGGACGAACTCGCGGCCGGCTGAGTATGTTGTTGAGCGGGCCTTCGTCGGGTAGCGATGGCGGCTGTGGGTTGGGGTGAAACTGCGTTTCCCCCTGGACTGTTCCGGTGAAAACTGCGTTTTCCCCGTTGTGGAGCGGGCCTTCGTCGGGTAGCTCCGACGGCTGTGGACTGGGGCGCCGCTAGTTGCAGTCGTTCCCGTCCAGGTACCCCTGGGCCCGCAGCTTCTGAAACACGTCGGCGTTCTCCACCCCTTGCGGGTTGGTGGGCACCGTCGGGTTGGCGTCACCGCGCAGGTCCTTGAGCAGCTGGATGCTGGCCTGGGCGATGCTCTGGTCGGGGTGGTTGGCCGGCAGCGGCTGCAGAGCGGTGCTCCCGGTGCTGTCGATTGGAAAGAGGTTCGCGTAGCGCTGGCCGTCGGCCTTGGGGCTCAGGTCTGCGAGCAGGCGGTGGTCTTGGGTGACCACGCTGATCTGTTGGTTGCTGTAGAGCGTCCCTTGCATCAGCGCGGGGCGCAGGGGCTCGGCTGTTGCATCGCGCACCTGGGCCCAAGTCTCGGACTCGGGGTCGACCAGCAGCGGAAAGACGATGGTGCCGTCGACCGCCCGGTTGTTCTCGCCTGGGGCGAGTCCCGGGGCCTTGATGAGCAGGGGTACCCGGGTGACCTCGTCCATCAGGGTCGCGCCGTGCTCAAAGACCCCGCGCTCCCAGAAGGCCTCGCCGTGATCCGAGGTGAGCACGAAGGTCGCCTCCTCCCAGCGGCCACGGTCCTTGAGGCCCTGCACGAGCACGCCCACAGCCTCATCCGAGGCCCGCACTTCTTCTTGGTATGCGGCGCGCACATAGGCCTTGTCTTGGTCCGAGGGCACCACCTGGCCGCTGGTCCAGAGGTTGTGGGTGTAGCCGCCGATGGGAATGTCCACGGTGTGGGGCATCTCGGCGGTGTAGTGGCCCAGCCAAGTCGGCCCCGGGTCGTAGTCGGTGTGGGGCTCCATGATGTGCACCACCAAGAGCCCGCCCTCTGGGCTCTCGTCCACCCAAGCCAGGGCCTTCGTCACGGTCTCCATCGCGGTGCGGTGACCGACCTGTTCAGCGCCGTGAAAGTCGTAGACATCGAAGCTGAGGTGCAGACCAAACTCGGGCGCGAGGAAGGCGTTGTTGATGAATGCGGCGCTGCGCTGGCCCCGCTGTTTTGCGACGCTGGCTGCGGTGGGGATGTCCTCGCGCAGGCGGCCGAAGCAGCCTGAGGTGCCCGCTTGGCGAACCACTCTGTGTTGCCAGGGGTGCAGGCCGGTGAGCAGGGTGGTGGTCGCAGGCAAGGTCCAGCTTGAGCTGGCGTAGGCCCTGGACATCCAGACGCTCTCATCCTTGAGCGAGGCCATCGCGGGGCTGGCGTCCGGGACCGGGGCGCCGGAGAAGGACAGGGCGTCGGCGCGCAGGGTGTCGATCACCACCAAGACCACCAGGGGCTCTGGTTTTGAGGTGCAGGATGGGGTCAGCAGTGCCAGGAGCAGGGGAGTCATGCGCCCAAGGGTACCTATCGCGGGTTAGTCCAGCCAGCGGAGGCCTGCGATGAGCGGCTTGGCTGGCATTGTGGACTTTAGGCAAGGGGCGCCCAAGGCGGCTTGGCTGAAAGGCATGGCCCGGGTCCAGGGCCCGGACCAAAAGGAGCGCTGGGCCAAGAAGCAGGCCCTGCTCGCGGGACCTGAGCTCGCCGAGGTGGAAGGGCGCGTGATGGTCGGCGCCTTCCAGGTCTACGGCGCGGAAGGGCTGCGCAGCCGCTTGGCTCGGGAGGGCCTGGAGCCCCGCACCGACTCCGCTGAGCTCCTGGCGCAGGGATGGAACCACTGGGGCGACGGGCTGCTCGAGCGCATCAACGGGGACTTCGCCCTGGCCACCTGGGACATGCAGCGCAAGGTCTTGGTCCTGGCACGCGACCGGGTCGGCGCGCGGCCCCTCTACTACACTTGGCTTCAGGGGCGTTTGGCCTTTGCCAGCGACATCCGCGCCTTGCTCACGCTGCCCTGGGTGTCCAAGGAATTGGCCCGTGAACACCTCGCTGAACAGCTGGCCTTTCGCTACGTTCACGCCCCCCGCACCATGCTGCGAGACGTGCGCCTCCTGCCCGCCGGAAGCATCGCCACCATCGACGCCGGTGGGGTGATCCTCAAGCGCTGGGACCGGGCCAAGATGTGTCCAGCCGATGCAGAAGAGCCCCCTGAGCAGGAGGTTCAGGCGCGCCTGGAGTCCCTCTTGGATCGGGCGGTTGGCCGGCGAATGGACCAGGGCGGGGTGGGGGTCTTGCTCTCAGGAGGAGGAGCCAGCTCGGCCATCTTGGGCATGGCTTCCAAGAAAGGGCCAACGCGCAGCTACAACGTCAGCTTCTCCGATGGTGGCCAGGACGAGGCCAGCTTTGCCGGTCGCATCGCCAAGATCTACGGCAGCGAGCACCAGCTCATTCGCCTGGATCGCGCCGACTTTGTGCGCGCCTTGGACCAGGCCATTCCCGCCAGCTCGGCGCCCTTGCCAACGCCGGCCGCCATCATCCAGTGGTTGCTGCTCGAGCAGACCGAGGGCGTGGTCCTCTCGGGAGACGGTGCAGATGAGCTGCTGGGCGGGAGCCGCGTTGAAGAGCTGATGTTGGAGCTTCGTGCCTCCGGTGTGGCGGCCAACCTGCCCACGGGCCTGCGCGGAGGAATGGGCCGCTTGCTCGGCCGCCGTGGTCAGCAGCTCCTGGTGGGGCCGGAGCGCTTTGGCTTGGTGCGTCATGTGGGCGGCAGCAACATCTTCGGGCAGCAAGGTCGCAGGGAGGTCCTTCGGGATCCGTCTCTGGTTCGGCCCGGTGTGCGTCGGCAGATGCTGGAGCCTCTGTACCGCGAGGTGCGCTCGGATCCCGTCAACGAGGTCCTGCACGTCTACCAACGCGGCTGGCTGCCCCACAACTCCCTGGCGCGTGCCCGTCAGGCTGCGGTGAGCGCGGGCGTGGATCTGCGCTTTCCCTTGTTGGATCCGGATCTTCTCGACTACCTGGACATGTTGCCTGGCCGCGCCAAGGTCAAGCGGCGCTTGGGCCGATGGCAGTCCAAGTGGCCCCTGAAGCACATCAACGCCCGAGAGCTGCCTCCGCGGCTTGTGTGGCGGCCAAAGCGACGCATGCCTGCGCCCCTGGACCGATGGCTGCGCGGCGAGGGGGAGGCCTTCCTCTGGGAGCAGGTCTCGGCAATCTGTCAGGACCCCCACAAGATCTTTCAACCGGATGCGATTCGGCGCCTGGCGCGCGAACATGCGGCCGGCGATGCAGACCATGGCGCGAAGCTCTGGACCCTGATCTTTCTCGATGCTTGGCTGCGAAGCCTTGGCTGACCTGGGCTTTTTCACCAAGGGCCCCTGGGTGCTGCAATCTTGTAGGACTGATGACCCAGTTGGGCAGCTTCGAAACAAACCCTCACGTGAACGTTAGGGTTTGACTGCGGGGCCAAGTGCGGGTAAAAAACCCTCAAGCCAACGTGAGAGTCCGTGACCAAGTCCACCAAAACCCCTGACACCATGCGAATCGGTCAGCTGGTCAAGGCTACCGGTAAGACTGCGCGTACTCTGCACTTCTACGAAGAGATGGGCTTGCTCCGTCCTTCTGGGCGAACCAAGGGTGGCTTTCGTCTCTACGACGACACCGCCCTGGTGCGTGTGCGCTGGATCGAGCGTCTGCAAGAGCTCGGCTTCTCCCTACAGGAGGTCCAAGACTTCTTGGCCCGCCTCAGCGAGGAGGCCTACGGTCCCGACGCGATGATGCGCTTGCGCAGCTTCTACGTTGAAAAGTTGGAAGAGACCCGCATGGCCATGGCAAGGATGCGCGCTTTGGAGCGCGATCTAAGCAACTCCATCGACTACCTGGACGGGTGCCGCAGCTGCGAGCCCCTGACCAACCGGGGCGACTGCTCCGTCTGCGACCAACACCCCGTCCAAGATCAGGGCGTCCCTGACTTGGTTGCCGCTGTCACCCAGGCCCAAGCCTGACCCCCATCTGGAGCCTGCAACATGGCTGTTGAACTGCCCATCTACCTGGACAACCACGCAACCACGCCTTTGGACCCTCGGGTTCTGGAAGCGATGTTGCCCTACATGACCAAGGTCTTCGGCAACGCCTCCAGCCGCAACCACAGCTTCGGCTGGGCTGCGGGAGAGGGCGTAAACGCGGCCCGCGAGCAGGTCGCCAAGCTCATCGGTGCCAGCTCCAAGGAGATCATCTGGACCTCCGGTGCCACCGAGTCCAACAACTTGGCCATCATCGGCGGCGCACGCTTCAATGCCCGCAAGAAGGGCAAGCACGTCATCACGGTGCTCACCGAGCACAAGGCCACCCTGGACAGCGCTCACCAGCTTGAGAAGGAAGGCTTCGAGGTCACCTTCTTGGAAGTGGACGACCAAGGCTTGGTCACTCCAGAGCAGGTGGCAGCCGCCATCCGCGAGGACACCGTGCTCGTCAGCGTGATGTACGCCAACAACGAGATCGGTGTGATTCAGCCCATCTCGGAGATCGGCGCTGTCTGTCGCGAGAAGGGCGTCATCTTCCATTGTGATGCGGTCCAGGCCACCGGCAAGATTCCGGTGAACGTCGCCGACCTGAACGTGGACCTGCTCTCCATCAGCGCCCACAAGATGTACGGCCCCAAGGGCATCGGCGCGCTCTACGTGCGCCGCGGTCGGCCACGCATTCGCATTGAGCCGCTGATCTTCGGCGGCGGTCACGAGCGTGGACTGCGCTCCGGCACCCTGGCAGTGCACCAGATCGTCGGCTTCGGCAAGGCGGCTGAGCTGGCCATGGACGACCTGGTCAGCGGCGAGATCGAGCGCGTCCGTGGCATGCGAGACCGCATGTGGACCACCCTCCAGGAGAACCTGGATGAGCTCTACCTCAACGGCTCCGAGACCAATCGCCTGCCCAACAACCTCAACGTCAGCTTTGCCTACGTCGAGGGCGAGGCCATGATGATGGCCATCAAGGACATCGCGGTGTCCTCTGGTTCGGCCTGTACTTCCGCTAGCTTGGAGCCCAGCTATGTGCTTCGGGCGCTGGGAGTGGATGTGGAGCTGGCACACACCTCCATCCGCTTTGGCTTGGGTCGCTTCACCACCGATGAAGAGATCGACTACGCCATCGCCGAGGTCATCACAGCCGTGAACAAGCTGCGCGACATGAGCCCCTTGTGGGAGATGGTGCAGGACGGCATCGACATCAAGAGCATTCAGTGGGAAGCGCACTGAGCCCCACGCTCAGATGCGCTGTCTCTCCAAAACACTTTGAGAATCTTTACTTAGGAGGACCTCATGGCCTACTCCGATAAGCTGGTCGACCACTTCGAGAACCCCCGCAACATGGGCGCCCTGGACAAGGAATCTGACGAAGTCGGGACCGGTCTGGTGGGTGCACCTGCCTGTGGCGACGTGATGAAGCTGCAGCTCAAGATCAGCGACGACGGCATCATCGAAGATGCCAAGTTCAAGACCTTTGGCTGCGGTTCCGCAATCGCAAGCTCCAGCCTGGTGACCGAGATGGTCAAGGGCAAGAGCGTCGAGTTCGCTGAGAACCTGGAGAACGGCGCCATCGCCGAAGAGCTCTCCTTGCCTCCCGTAAAGATTCACTGCTCCGTGCTCGCAGAGGACGCTATCAAGGCGGCCTTGGCGGACTACCGTCGCAAGCAAGCGGCCAAGAACGCCCCCGCCTGAGCGCGCTCTGGTTCCCCTGGAACCACCTCTTCTTTGGAGCCACAATGGCCATCCAGATCACTGACCGAGCTGTCACCCGATTCGAGAAGCTGCGCATGATGCGCCAGACCCCCGACCACGTCTTGCGCGTGGGCGTGCGTGGTGGAGGCTGCTCGGGTTTGAGCTACTTCTTGGACATCGTCGAGGCGCCAGAGCCCAAGGACAAGGTCTTCACCTTCAAGGAAGGCGAAATCACCGTGGCCGTGGACCGCAAGAGCTACCTGTTCTTGAACGGCACCGAGATCGACTTTGAGAAGACTCTGATGAAGACGGGCTTTGTGTTCAACAACCCGCTGTCCGGGAGCTCCTGCTCCTGCGGTGAGTCCTTCACGCTGTGATGGACCGTGCTGTTGTGGCAATAGGAGCCTGACGTGACCCAGTGTTGGCAGTGCCGCGAGCCGGTACAAGGCCCCGTGTGCGCAGGCTGTGGGGCCATTCAGCCCCCGCCGCCGCATCCTGATCTCTTCGCCATCTTGGGCATGTCTCCCAGCTTTGTCATCGACCGCAAGGCCGTCGACAAGGCTTGGCGTGCGGCCTCCCGCAAGGTGCACCCAGACCGCTTCGCCGGGGCCTCGGCCGTGCAGAGGCGCATGGCCTTGCAGTGGACCGCGCACCTGAACCGAGCCCGCAAGGTGATTCGGGATGAGACCCAGCGCGCTTGGTACTTGGCCACGGGCTCTGAGCGCCCCAGCGAGGGGGCAAACAAGCAGCCGGACCCGGCCTTCTTGGAAGAGGTCTTTGAGCTGAACATGCTGCGGGCCGAAGACCCCGAGGCCGCCATTCTGCGTGCTGGAGAGCTCCAGGGCACCGAGCAGGCGCGTCTGGCCGCTCTCTTCGCCGCCCAAGAGAAGGGCGGCTCCCTGGATGCCGTCCCCGCGATATTGAACCGCCTGAACTACTTGAGCACCGTCATCTCAGGCGGCCACGAATAGCCCCACCCGCGGGCACAGAAGGACCCAGACATGGCCAACATCGGCATCGATCTCGGAACCACAAACTCGCTCGTCGCCGTCGTGATGGGCCAGACTCCTCGCGTCCTCCTGGACGACGATGGCCGCAGCATGACCCCATCGGCTGTGCGCTACACCGGCGCCAAGCAGGCCGACGGAAGCGACGCACCGCCGATGATTGGCTGGGATGCCTTGGACAACGCGGTCGACCACGCCGAGACCACCCTGACCAGCGTCAAGCGCTTCATGGGCCGCTCTCTGGACGAGGCGCGGAAGGTGGCAGAGGAGCTGCACTACACCCTGGCGGAAGGCGAGGGCCATGACGTGGTTCGCATTCAAGCAGGGGACAAGGTGGTCACCCCGGTCGAGGTCAGTGCGTGGATCCTGCGCCTGCTCTACATGCGGGCCAACGAGTGCCTGATGGCCGAGCCCACCGGTGTGGTCATCACCGTGCCCGCCTACTTTGACGACGCCCAGCGCCAGGCCACCCGTGACGCGGGCAAGCTGGCCGGCATGAACGTGCTGCGCCTGCTCAACGAGCCCACAGCCGCTGCGCTGGCCTATGGCCTTCAGGAGAACAGCCAAGGCACCTACGCGGTCTTCGACCTGGGTGGCGGCACCTTCGACATCTCGGTGCTCGAGCTCACCGAAGGTGTCTTCCAGGTGCTCAGCACCGCTGGGGACACCCGCTTGGGCGGGGACGACTTTGACCGGGAGCTGGCCAAGCTCATCCTGTCCAAGGCCGGCATTGAGAACGCCAAGGGCAGTGTTCTGCGCGCAGCCATGGAAGCGGCCGAGCAAGCCAAGCGTGACCTCACCGCCGGGGAGATCGCTGCGATTTCGGTGGAGCTGGGCGGTCAGAGCGTGCAGATGCAGATCACCCGCGCCGAGTTCAACGACCTCATCCGACCCATCGCTGAGCGCACCCTCAAGAGCTGCAAGCAGGCGCTGGCGGACGCGGAGATGGAGCCGGCTGACATGGACGGCGTGGTGCTGGTTGGCGGCTCGACTCGGGTGCCGCTGGTGCGCGAGATCGTCGAGGAGTTCTTCGGTCAGAAGCCCCTCTCCAACCTGGATCCCGACAAGGTCGTCGCTCTGGGTGCGGCCTTGCAGGCAGACATCCTGACGGGCAGCTCGGAGCTCTCGGACGACCTCTTGCTGATGGATGTGGTTCCCCTCTCTCTGGGGGTGGAGACCATGGGTGGCGTGGTCGAGCGCTTGATCTGGCGCAGCTCGCCCATTCCGGTGACGGCCTCGGAGACCTTCACCACGCAGGTGGACGGTCAGAACGCCGTGGACTTGCACGTGCTGCAGGGAGAGCGGGAGCTGGCCAAGGACAACCGCAGCCTGGCGCGCTTCAAGCTCAAGGGCATCCCGGACATGCCAGCGGGTCTGCCCCGGGTCAAGGTCACCTTCACGGTCGACGCCGACGGCATCCTCTCGGTGAGCGCCACCGAGCAGTACACCAAGACCCACGCCGAGATCGAAGTGCAGCCCAGCTATGGCTTGAGCGATGACGAGATCGAGAACATGCTCGAGTCGGCCATCGACAACGCTGAGAGCGATGTGGACCAGCGACTGTTGATCGAGGCCCGCGTGGAAGCGCAGCAGGTCTTGGCGGTGGTCGACAAGTCTGTGAAAGCGGACGTGGATCTGTTGGGCGGGAACGAGACCCAGGTCATCTCTCAGGTGTCAGACGCGCTGCGAGAGGCCTGTGAGAGCGATGACCGCAAGCGCATCCAAGAGCTCACCACCAAGCTGGACGAGGTCACTGCGCCCTTCGCCCAGAGGCGCATTGAGCGAGATCTCAAGCTGGCTTTGGAGGGGCAAGATGCCCTGCAAGTCTTGGACGTTCTGGACCGCACCGTCAAGGCTGCCGAAGATGCTGCCAACTGACAGGTGACAGTGCCCGCAAGGGCAGCCCTTGCTTGGCGTGCTAAGTAACGGGCTAGGCGACAAAGAAGGACCGCGCGTGGATCTAGAAGACTTCGGCCGTCGAGTGCGACAGCACCGCGAGAAGCTGGGCATGAGCCTGGCGGACGTTGGCGCGGGTGCTGGCTGCAGCCGGCAGAACGTGCACAAGCTTGAAAAGGCCATCGGCAACCCCACCGTGGGCACCTTGGCCCGTGTGGCGCACGCCTTGGGCTTGGAGCTCCGTCTGGTCTTGGAAGAGGCCGATGGGCGCCGCGCTGATCTGGGCCGCCGCATGCGCCGCCTAAACGGCGTCACGACCGAAGCACAGCTCGCCGAACTGGAGGCCGCAATCTCCCAGGTCGAGGCCAAGCTGCTTCCGGCCAGCTTGGTTCAAGAGGAGCGCCGCGTGCGTACCTTGGCCAGCTTGCTGGAGATGGCGGGTGTACCCGCTGAGCGGGCCGCTGCCCGTGCTGAAGCGGAGAGCGAGAAGCCCGAGAGTTGGGATGGGGACCGGGCTCGACTGGTTGGGATTATTCAGGAGGAGATTGCGAAGACTGGGAGCTGAGGGTGCGGTCCGAGTCTTTGGACCCCCTTGAACCAAGCCCTGGGGTGCGAGGCGCTATGCTTGCCCGATGGAGAAAACCTTGAGCCAAGCCCACAGCTACTTCGAGGACGTGTTGCGGAAGCAGCGCAAGAAGAACCGGATTCCCATGGTCCTCCTCTTCCTCTTCTTTGGGGTCGGCACCGTCTTGGGGTTCACACTTGATGCCACTGAGTATCCGAGCGCGCGGCTGGGAACCTTCGGTCTCCTTTGCCTCCCCGTTGTGCCCTTCTACCTCTGGTACCTCCGTCGGGAGAATCAGGGGCTGCTTGGCCTGCGCGAACCCTCGCACATCGTCTGGTTCTACGGCATTCAGAAGGGGGGAAAAGTCAACGCCGTGATGGTCGGCTTTGACAACGGAAAACTCTACCGCATGAACCTGCCGCTTATCTCCTTCAAAGAAGGGTTTTCGCAAGAAGGGCTCCAGCACCTGCGGGCGTGCGCGCCGCATGCGGCGGAGGGCTACAGCGAGGAGCGGCGTCAGGCCTTCAATAAGGAGCCCGGGTCGCTGAGGGCTTGATGCTCTGCTCAGCCAGGGTAGGGTTTTTCGATGGCCACATGCCGTGATCCTTGGCCTTCTCATCGCTTGCGTACCCAGCGAGCCACCCCAGACCTGCCTCGCCGTCACCACCCACGACGACGCTGGCCAAGTGCGCCTTGAAGACGAGGACCACGCCCTAGTCGTCGCCTTGGAGACCGGGGCCAACGACCTGAAGGTCTTCCAGCACGGCGCACCCTGGATGCAGCCGCACTGGAGCTCGCAGACCAAGGTCTACAACCTGTGGGGCGGAAAGGAGAGGGTCCTAGAGCGCCTGGCTCAAGTGCGCTTTGGGAGCTGGACGAACGCCACGGTGCTCAACCCTTGGCGAGAAGACCACGAGCCGGTTCACGAGATCGAGTCGGCCTGGGGTGGTTTGGTGGACGCCTGGGGCGGCGCCGGGTTCCTGCTCTCTTTGGGGGACCAGGCTCAGTTCAGCCCAGGGCAGGTCTGTGGTGTGCAGCGTGGCCAGTGCTCGACGGTCAAGGGCGGAAAGCCCATCGTGGAGCTGCAGACCTCGGATGGGGAGACCCTGCGTTTCATGGTGGATACGGCCATGATTCACAGCCGCATCTTTAGGCACGGGGACCAAGCAGTGCTGTTGACTGAAGAGACCTCAGGTGCTCAGCTCAGGGCCTACCCCTTTCGCGAGAACAGAAAGGCCCACTACGGCAGCGGTGAGCTGGGTGAGGGGCCCATTGATGGGGTGGTGGGTTGGTTGGATGTGGCCCAGAGCACCTGGAGCTGGGATTTGTGCTCGGGCCAGGTCTCCATCACCCAAGCACAAGCCTTGCAGCCAGAGCAGCCCGGTGCGATGCGGCAAGCCCAGCGCGACAATGGTCACGCGGTCAAGTGATAGGGTGCCACCTCGCCACGCTTGGCCCAAAAATCAGCTTGCGTGCTACATTTCTGGAGCCCCGGGGTTCAATGATTTCAGCCTTGTTTCCACTGCTCTTCGCCTGTACCGCGCCCGAGGACACCGGCGCCCCGCAAGAAGAGGACAGCGCCGCTCCATGCGAGGCCGACCCGACTGACGCCAACGACAACGGCGTGGCCGACGACTGCGAGCGTGAACTGCTTGGCTCCTTCACCACCGACAGCTCTAGGCTCTTTGAGTCCACCGAGCATGTCGAAGTCTGGCTGGCCTACGACACGGACGGCGCCTTGTCGACGTGGGTGCAGTTCCAGCCTGGAATCGAAGCCCGCTTGGACGATATGGGGCCCTTTACGGTCGAAACCTCCACCCTGGACGGATGGGACGCGGTCCAGGCCCGCCTCGTCGATGACCTCGACGAGAAGCTGGCCACACGCGCGATCTCCCTGGACGGAGGCAAGACCCAGGTCTGGCCTGCGGACGAGTCCGACTTGGGGATCTACGGCGAGCTCTCCGGCGCCGAAATCCACGCCCTCGGGATGGAGGTTGCGTCCTGGGAGACCGGCCCCGAGGAGGGCTACATGTCCGTGACCTGGACCTTCTTTGGCGCTGCGGACGTACAGTAAGCCGCGCTCAAGGCCCGCACGCTCAAGGAATCGCCCAGTCTCTCAAGGCATGCCGCAGGTTCTCCGGCACATGCTTGCGGCTCAAGCGGCGGATGGCGTCTGGTGCCTTGCGCGGCGCAGGCCGGGTCTTTGGGTCGGTGGTCGCGGGAAGCAGGCGGTACTCCAGGTACTCCAGCCACTCCCGTCGCCAAGCCGCCATCAGGATGGCTTGGTGGTTGGCCTCCAAGAACTCCACGGCGGTGTTGGCCAGCTCCGAGAGCTCAGCCCGGGAGGCGTTCAGAGGCTCGGACTCCACGCGCTCACCGCTGACAGCGTCGGCGAAGAGCTTGGCTGCTTGGGCCTGGGCGCGCTCGGCGTCCACAGCCAGCGCCTGCAGCTCCAGGTGGAATGGACCCAGATCTGGGCAGGTCACGTCGTAGGGACGGGAGAGCCAATCCATGGCCAGGCGCCGAACCTTAAAGGGCACACCGCGGCGGGCGAGATCGCGCATCGGGCCTGCGGTGTAGGGGGAGTGGAAGTCCAGCTTGCCGCTGCGGTGTCCCTCCAGAGCTTCCTGAACCCCACCCTCCAGTGCCGAGATGCGCTCGGACTCCAGGCGCAGCGCCTCGGCGGCAGTGCTGGTGAGAAGGGCCAGTTGGCTTGCGTGATGGTGCAGGCCCATCGCCGCCGCAGTGCAGGCAGCCGGGGACCATGCGGTGCGACCGATGCGCTCATTCCAGTGCGAGAAAGCCCGCCCGGTGTTCCCCAATGCGCTCAGGGTGCTACCCACTGACATGCCAGCCTCCTAAGTTGTGGGCCGTATCCCAAGCTGCCCGCCTTCAGCGTGCACCGCAGTCAACCCCAGGTCAAGCGATGCTGACGCCTCTCCCCATCGACGCCCTGCTGCCCCAAGCCGCGCAGCTCCTCGCCGAGCATGGCAGCTTGGTCGTGATCGCGCCCCCTGGCTCAGGCAAGACCACCCGGCTTGCACCCGCGCTCCTGGAGCAAGTTCCAGGCAAGATCCTGCTCTTGCAGCCCCGACGGGTCGCGGCGCGTCTGAGCGCCCGACGCATCGCCTTTGAGCGCGGCGGCCAGGTCGGTGGAGAGGTGGGCTACCGGGTGCGCTTCGACACCAAGGTTGGCCCCAAGACCCGCTTGGAGGTGGTCACCGAAGGCTTGCTGACCCGGGCCCTGCTGCGCGACCCCTTCCTGGAAGGCGTGGACGCGGTGGTGCTCGATGAGTTCCATGAACGCAGCCTGGACGCCGATCTCTGCTTGGCAATGCTCAGAGAGCTCCAGGCCGATGCCCGCCCTGAGCTGCGCATCGTGGTCATGTCCGCGACCTTGAATCCGGCCCCGATCGCCCACTTCCTGGGCGGCGCCCCCGTGCTCAACGCCCCCGGCCGCACCTACCCGGTGGACACCAAGTACCGCCCCGGTCAGGGCTACCTGGAGAACCAGGTCTCCGGCGCCGTGCGCAGCGTGCTCCCTGGACTGCAAGGGCACGTCCTGGTCTTCCTCCCTGGCAAAGGCGAGATCCGCCGCTGTGAGCAAGCCTTGGAGGATCTGTCCATACCCGTCCTCCCCCTGCACGGCGGACTGAAGGCCCAGGCCCAAGAGCGCGCCCTGGCGGCAAGCGAGCAGCCCAAGGTGGTGCTCTCCACCAACATCGCCGAGACCAGCGTGACCTTGCCTGGCGTGCGTGTGGTCATCGACTCCGGCCTGTCCCGAGTGCCGCGCTTCGACGCCGCGCTGGGGTTGAGCCGCTTGGAGCTTGGGCCGATCTCCCAGGCCTCCGCCGATCAGCGCGCCGGTCGCGCCGGCCGAACCGGTCCGGGTGTGGCCATCCGTCTCTGGGAGCGGAACCGCGGCCTGGACGCCCAGCAGCCACCCGAGGTGGTGCGCAGCGATCTCTGCGGCGCCCTGCTCTCGGTCATGGAGTGGGGGAAGAAGCCGGATGACTTTGGCTGGTTCCAAGCGCCTCCGGGGCCCTTGCAGTCGCGCTCCCTGGCCACCCTCGCCGAGCTTGGCGCCACCGAGGACAGTGGCTCCGGCCCGACCCTCACCGCCACAGGCCGCGCCCTGGCGCTGCTGCCGGTACACCCGCGCTTGGGCCGTGTGGTCCTGGAGGGGCACGCCCGTGGCTGTCTGTGGGCCGCTGCGGCCGCTGCAGCCTTTGCCAGTGAGCGAGACCCCTATGCCCAGGCGCGCTTCCCCGGCGCCAGGGAGTGCGACCTGCACGCCCGCGTGCAGGCCCTGGCCAAGGGCCAGCCCGGCCAGCGTCGCCAGATGCAAGAGCTGCAGGCTGTGGTGCAGCAGCTGATGCGCGTGGCCCAGGACGTCTTGGGCAAGACCTCCACCGCCAAGCGTGTCCCGCCGGCGCGGGTCTTGGCCCAGTGCCTGCTCACAGGCTTTGCAGACCGGGTGGCGATGCGCCGGGCTCCGGGTGCTCCGCGCTTCAAGCTGGCCAGCGGCCAGGGGGCCGTGCTCGAGGAGGAGTCCCTGGTCGAGCAAGAAGACTTGGTCTTGGCCGTGAGCCTGGAGGGGGGCCGCAAGGGCGCCTTCAGCGAGCACTGGATCCGCATCGCAGCGCCCCTGCACCCCGAAGACTTGCCCACTCATGAGCGGCGGGTCCTGGCCTTGGATGAGGGCCGCGTGCAGTGCGAGGTCCAAGTGGTGGTGGGGGAGATTGTGCTGCGGCAGAGCCCGGTACGCGCCACTGATGAGGAGCTGGCGGGGCTCTTTGCTGAGCACATCCGCGCAGATCCGGCGGCGGTCCTTCGCTACAGCCCCGAGCTGGAGAGCTTGCTGGCCCGGGTGGCCCTGCTGCGGGAGCACTGCCCCGAGCTGGAGCTGGCGGAGTTGGATCCACTGGCCTCGCTGGAGGAGCTGGTCTTGGGGGGGCGCAGCTGGGAGGGGGTCAAGCGCATGGACTGGGCCAAAGCGGTGAAAGATCGCCTCACCTGGAGAGAGAAGCAGCTCCTGGACCAACACGCTCCGGCCCGGCTCAAGTTGGCCAGTGGGAGCACGGCCGGGGTGCTCTACGCCAAGGACACGCCGCCGGTGCTGCCCGCGAAGATCCAGCAGGTCTTTGGCATGCAGACCCCACGCATCGCCAAAGGACGCGTGGGCCTGCGGGTTCACCTCTTGGCGCCGAACGGGCGGCCTCAGCAGGTCACGGACGACCTGGGCGGCTTCTGGACCGGCTCCTACTCCGAGGTACGCAAGCAGCTTCGGGGGCGCTACCCCAGGTGGTCATGGCCCGAGCAACCCACCCTGGCAGATGCCCAGGACCGTCCCGCGAGAAGGCGCCACTAAGGCGGAGTAAGCTCCACAGAGCCCACGCGCCCCTCCGGAACCTGGGCCCGCAGCGTACCGCTGGGGTCGACAAGCACGGAGCATCCGTAGCCGCGCAGGCTTGGCGCTTGGCAGACCACGTCGGCGGTGAGCACCCAGCAGCCCGTCTCTTGGGCCCGGCTGCGCGCGATGGCCAGGTGACGGAAGCGCCAACGATCTGCGATGTCCAGCGGCAGGGCGTTGTTGAGGGGAAAGAGCAGGACCTGAGCACCCATCTTGGCCTGTCTCTTATACACATCTCCGAGCCCACGAGACAGGCAGAAA
>CAJXRZ010000047.1 GCA_913060515.1 uncultured Pseudomonadota bacterium
CAAGAAGAGATCACACGTTCAGCCCACGGGATCAACACCTTTGCGGGACTCAGTAGTGCGTAGAGGTGCATGCTTCTCGCATGGCCTAATGTGGCCGAGTGGCCAGCGGATCAACATTACAGACGGCCAGTCTCCAATTTCCGCTGTCGCCATTGACGGGGTATGGCTGACTATCTAACCCACGCAAAGCCAGTTTGACCATGAACCCAATCGAACAGAAAGTCGCTACCCTCCGAGGCGGAGCAGACCCCCGCATCTTGGACCTTTTCAGCGGGTGCGGTGGGATTTCGCTCGGCTTCAGGATGGCGGGTTTCGATAGCGTTGGCGGTGTCGAAGCAGGTGTCCATGCTGCAGCGAGCCATGGCGCGAATTTTCATCCCGCTGAGCCTGTTCACGCTGTTGCCCGCGACATTACCACGACCGATCCGGCTGAATTGCTAGCTGAGTTCGGGAGGATGGGCCCGGTCGAGGACCAGGTCGACGTGGTTGTGGGCGGCCCCCCGTGCCAAGCCTACGCGCGCATCGGCCGAGCAAAGCTGCGAGAGATTGCCGCCCACCCCAAGGCCTACACCAAGGACCTTAGAGGCGACCTGTTCCGTGACTACTTGCGCTTTGTCGCGGCTCTTCAGCCTGTTGCGGTGGTGATGGAGAATGTCCCCGATATTCTAGACTACGGCGGTGAGAACATCGCCGAGGTCATCGCGGACTCTCTCGATGTGTTGGGCTACGAGGTCTCATACCGGCTGCTGAATGCTGCCGCCTATGGCGTTCCTCAGACTCGAGAGCGGTTGATTCTGATCGGCTGGCATCGCGAGCTGGGCCTTGGAATACCTGACTTTCCTTTGCCGACCCACAGCTTGAGAGATCTGCCCATCGGGTACCGTGGGACTCGCTCGTCGGCGCGTCGTTTGGAGGCGCGGATTTCCGCTGGGGAGACCGGGCTACACTATCGGCCGGCGGAGGAGCCCGGAGTCTGCAAGTTGCCGGATCCGGTGACGGTTCTGCAGGCCATCGGAGATCTACCTCCGATTATGGGGCATCTTGATGGACGCATCAAGCGGGGACCAAGGCGGTTCAAGGTCCTTCAGCGGTACACGCTGCTTCCGACCAGTCACTATTCGTCGACTATGCGGGGCTGGGAGGGGGTTGGCGTCGTAGGAGGCGTCAAGGACCATGTCATTCGTTGGCTGCCTAGGGACTACGCGATCTTTGCCCGTATGAAGCACGGCGACCACTATCCGGAGGCTCACGCGCTCGCGCTCCGCATGCTGGGAGAACGCCGTAGGAAGGAGGAGAGACGTCTGGGGAGGGGGTTGATGCAGGAGGAAGAGGCCGCCCTTCGGAAGAGGACCGTGCCGCCGTACGATCCAGGGAAGTTTCCCAACAAATGGCGGAAGCTGGAGCCGAACAAGCCGTCTAGGACGTTGCTGGCCCACTTGGGCAAGGACTCCTACACCCACATTCACTACGACAGCAAGCAGCGGCGCACCATCTCAGTGCGCGAGGCGGCTCGCTTGCAGTCCTTCCCTGACCGCTTCATCTTCAAGGGAACGATGAACCCCGCTTTCAAGATGATCGGAAACGCCGTGCCGCCGCTGCTTGCACAAGCAGTGGCAGTTCACCTTAAGAAGCGCCTCGCGGAGATTTGACGGAGTGGATCGGTCGCTGCTGCAAGCGCCTCTACAGCCCCTTCAACCAGCTCACCCGCCGCGCCAGCACCTCCGGCTCCACCTCTTCCATGATCTTCAGGTAGGCGTAGTGCTCACTGGGCGCCGCCAAGGTCACCTGACGCTCAAAGAGCTCATCTCGCCGGAAGGCGTGGATGGTGACGGTCGTGCCAGGGGGGTAGCCGGCCAACATGGCCTCGGCTTTGACGGCCTTGATGCCGTTGATGGCGACGATCACGTCTCCAGCGCTCAGGCCCACGTCCTGTGCGGGACCTTCATCCAGGACCTGCTTGATCTTGTCGCCGGTGATCTTGGCGCCGATGCGGCCCTTGTTCCGCAGGGCGTCCTCCTCCTCGGCGGCCTTGCCTCCACGGTCTGTGCCGTTCTTGCCAGGACGGAAGCGCAGCTCCACGCCAAAGGCGGCCAGCAATGCCCGGAGGGGCAGATCCTCGGTGCCGCGTACGGCGTGCTCAAAGAAGTGGCTCAAGTCCACGCCGGTGATGCGTTGGGCCACATCCTCGATGCCCATCTCGGGCACCCCGATGCCCTTGGCGCCGTACTCGGTCCACAGGGCACGCATGACGTCGTCCAGGGACTTGGCGCCCTCGGTCTCCAGGCGGATGGTCAGATCCAATGCCAGCGCCGCCAGGGAACCCTTGGCGTAGTAGCTGACGATGGCGTTGGGGGCGTTCTCGTCCTGGCGGTAGAACTTGGTCCAGGCATCAAAGCTGGACTCGGCCAGGGACTGCTTCAGACGCCCGGAGCCGCCACGAACCCGCGTAATCGTGCGACCGAGCAGCTCCAGGTAGGAGTCCGTCTCGATGCGCTCTGTGCGGTTGAGGATCAGGTCGTCGTAGTAGGAGGTGATGCCTTCGAAGGCCCAGAGCAGGGTGGTGTAGTTCTCGGTGCTCAGGTCGTAGGGCACAAAGCGCGCGGGCTTGATGCGCTTGACGTTCCAGGTGTGGAAGTACTCGTGGGAGCAGAGGCCCAGGAGCTGCCGGTAGCCGTCGCTGACCTTGTGCTCTCCAAGCATCGGCAGGTCGGCGCGCTTGGCAATCAGGCTGGTGCTGGCCCGGTGCTCCAGCCCGCCGTAGCCGTTGCCGATCAGCATGAGCTGAAAGAGGTAGCGGTCCATTGGAGCGGGCTTGCCGAACATCTCAATCTGGTGGGTGCAGATGGGAATCAAGTCGTTGACCAGACGCTGCAGATCGCCGTTGTGGGGACCGGTGACGGCCAGCTCGTGGGGAACACCGGCGGCCTGGAAGTGCAGCAGCTCAAAGGTGCCCATCTCGACGGGGTGGTCGATGAGCTCGTCGTGGCTCTCGGCCTGGTAGCTGCCAAAGCCGTAGCGCTCCGCCTCCAGCTCCTTCAGGGTCGTGGCGATGCGCCAGTCCTTGCAGTGGGGGTCGCTGGGGGCCTGGATGTCGACGGTGTGCAGACCCTCAGCTTGGCCGATGACCTCCAAGAACACGCTGGTGCCGTTGAAGTAGCCGTGGTTCTGGTCCAGGTGAGCCATGCGCACGCTCAGGTCCCAGGCATAGACCTGGTAGGTCAGCTTCAGGGCGCCTTGGACGGGGGCGGCCTTCCAGGTGTGCTTGTCCAGCTTGTCCAGGCCCACCAGGTTCTCGCCGCTGTCGCGGGCCTCGATCTGGACGATGTTCTTGGAGAACTCTCGCACCAGGTAGGAGCCGGGGATCCAGGCGGGCAATCGCAGGACCTGACCGGTGGGATCCGGGTTGGAGATCTCCAGGGTGACCGTGAAGATGTGGGCGGCGGGGGAGGTGGGCTGAATCGTGTAGTGAATGCTCATGCCGCAGAACGTAGCCTCCTTTGCAGGCTTGGGAACAGGCTGAACATGGAGATTTCTTGTGTGAAGGTGTGTGGCGGCCAACGCGGGGAGTAGACTTAGGCAAGCAGGAAGGGGAAGGGCAGGATGAAGCAAAGGAAACTGCTGTTCGCGTTCGCGCTTCTGCTCTCGATCCCCAGCTTGGCTCTGGCTGCCGGCGCCTTGAAGATGCGGCAGAACCAAGCTGCGCTCGCGCAGCACAACCTGAGTGCCCAAGAGCTCAGCGGCCTAATCGCCGCCCAGAACCACCTCTCCAAGACCCTTCCCCTCTGGGGGCAGGGCGGCTGACTGTGATGCGGGCCCCTTGCTCAACCCGGTGCTGGCCCTCGAGGACTCCAGCTACCCGGCCCAGGCACCCCCATGGTGGGCTGAGATGGACTGGCCCTGGGAAGGACCTCCAGGCCGACGGGGCACGAGTGTTTCCTCGCTGGAGCACCCGGAGAGAGTGCCCACCGGAGACTTCTCGATCTTCCAGGAGATCCAAGCCTGCGGTCGCAGGGATTCTGGCTCCTCCGGCGCCTACCAGGACTACCTGGACTCCGGCGCCCAAGACCCCGCCCTGAGCGCGCCCATCCCCATGCTCATCCCACTCCAGTACCTGGCCAAGTCCTACCTGGCGGCGGGGCTGCGCGGGGACGTGGACATGGTGCAGACCTTGGAGGGGGTGCGGCACCTGGCGGCCCTCTGCCACGACGGCGAGGAGCTGATCTCCACCCTGATCGCCCTGACGCTGCTCAACTTTGAGCGCCAGGCCTACGAGCGCGCTGTGGCCCTTGAGCTGCTGGATCCCGAGAGCTGGCAGCCCGTCTCCGAGCAGGACTATGAGCTGGCCAAGGCCACCCTGTTTGCGACCATGCACGTCTACGAGGGCAGGGGGCCAGAAGGAGGATTGGATCAACTCCAGGCCAACCCTCGGGCCCGCTTTGGTCAATGCGGGGCCCTCCAACACGCCATCGCCCGGGTCGGCGCCGACGAGGCCATCTTGGGCGCGGCTCACCCCTGGCCAGGAGAGCCCGACCACCGGGCCCACCACGCTGAGCTGCGCGAAGTCTTGGCCCAGAGCGCCTGCCGGCTGCCGCAGCTGCGGGCCTCCGATGCTCACCCAGAGTGGTTCACACAGGAGCACGCCGATCAGCTCTTCTACAGCGAGGAGAAGGCACCTTGGATCCTGCGGTTGCCCTACTGGCAACACGCTGAGAGCGAAGGCACCCGGCACATGACCCCGGAGCCGCTGGATCAGGTGTACCGAGAGCGCCTGAGCCAGTTCCCCTGAGTCGATGCTTCGGACGGGTCCGGACGCAGGTACGGCCCGCCCCCATGAAGGGGACAGGCCGCACTCTTCGTCTCCGTTCAGCAAGGCGGGTTCTCGCCTCGCTCGGTGGCCGGGCCTACTTCCGCCGGCGGCGGATGAACAGCCCAGCCATGGCCAAGCCCAGCCAGGCCAGTGAGCCGGCATTGGCTGGGCTGGAGCTACATGCCCAGCCGCTGCCTCCACCGTAGGAGCCGCTGTCGTCCAGATCGCTCATCGGGTCGCGTCCGGCGTCCACTTCTTCGCCGTCCTTCAGGCCACCGCCGTCACTGTCCTCGTTGAGGGGGTCAGTGCCGTAGGTCTGCACCTCCTCGCCATCGCTCAGGCCATCGCTGTCCGTGTCTGCGTTGAGAGGATCCGTCCCTTCAACCTCTACTTCTTCGAAGTCGCTCAGACCGTCTTCGTCGGAGTCTACGTTCAAGGGATCGGTGCCCAAGTCTTGCTCAGCGCCATCTTCCAGTCCGTCGTCGTCGCTGTCGGCGTCGGTGGGACTGGTGCCAATGGCCACCTCTTCACCGTCTTCCAGGCCGTCATCGTCGCTGTCGGCGTCCAAGGGGTCGCTCTCGTAGGCCAGCTCCTCGCCGTCCTCCAAGCCGTCGTCGTCCGAGTCGGGGTCCATGGGGTCGGTGTTGAGCTGGTAGAACTCCTCGCCGTCTGGGATGCCGTCTTGGTCTGAGTCCGGGTCGTTGGGGTCGGTGAAGCTCACGTTGGCCTCGGCCCAGTCCGTGATGCCGTCGCTGTCGGCATCGGACAAGTCGTCGCGGATGTCGAAGGGGTCGGTGCCGTCAACGGTGACCTCCTCTCCATCCGTGCGCCCGCCTTCATCGGTGTCTGGGTTCAGGGGGTCCGTGCCCAGCTCGATCCACTCCTCGTAGTCAGAGAGCCAGTCGGCGTCGCTGTCTTCCAGGGTGGGGTCCGTGCCGGACTCTTCGACTTCGACCAGGTCACCCAGACCGTCCAAGTCCGTGTCGCCCGAGAGGGGATCGGTGCCAAAGTCTTCGAGCTCGGTCAGGTCGTCCAGGCCGTCCTCGTCGCTGTCTGCCGCGTTGGGGTTGGTGCCCGTAACGGTGACCTCTTCCAGATCGCTCAGGCCATCCTCGTCGCTGTCGCCCGCGTTGGGGTCGGTCTCGTGGACCATCAGCTCGTCGTAGTCGCTCAGACCGTCCTCGTCGGAGTCGCCGTTGTTGTAGTCGGTGCCGTAGACCAGCATCTCGTCGGCGTCGCTGATCCCGTCCTCGTCCAGGTCCCCATCGGCGTCGTTGGCACCCGTTCCTTGGGCGATCTCCCAGGAATCCGACAGCCCGTCTCCGTCGCTGTCGCCCTCGTTGGGATCCGTGCCGTGGGTGTTGACCTCGGCCGCATCATCCAGGCCGTCCCCGTCCGTGTCGCTCTCGCTGGGGTCGGTGCCGTAGGTGTTCACCTCTTCACCGTCGTCCAAGCCATCCTCGTCGCTGTCTGCCACGTAGGGGTCAGCGCCATAGCTGGCCTCCTCGCCGTCGCTCAGGCCGTCGTCGTCGGAGTCGGTATCCAGGTAGTTTGCGTCGCCGTCGCCATCCGCGTCGTCGTTGCTTGGATCCCCGTCCCCGTCGCTGTCCTCGTCCAAGGTGGACAGGCCGTCGTCATCATCGTCGCTGTCGCGGTAGTCCGGCAGGGTGTCGCCGTCGCTGTCCTGGGCCATGGGCAGGGCGCCGTCATAGGCCTCGGCCACCGTCAGCATGCCGTCACCGTCGTCATCGTCGTCCAGGTAGTCCAGGATGCTGTCCGCGTCGCTGTCCTGCTCCAGGATGCTCAGGCCATCGTAGGCCTCGCTGGCGGTGGGAACGTCGTCGCCGTCGTCATCGTCGTCCAGGTAGTTGGCGGCGCCGTCCCCGTCGGTGTCCGTGCTCGTGCCCGCCAGGTACTCCACCTCCGTGGCCAGACCGTCGTCGTCGTCATCGGTGTCCAGGTAGTCGGCGGTGCCGTCCCCGTCTGTGTCGTCGTTGCTGGGGTCAAGATCACTGTCATAGTTCTCGAAGACGCTGGCCAGACCATCGCCGTCGTCGTCCTCGTCCAGGTAGTTGGCGACCAGGTCCCCATCGAGGTCATCGTTGGTGGGATCGCCGTCCCCGTCGATGTCCTCCTCTGCGGTCTCGACGCCGTCTCCGTCATCGTCGCTGTCCAAGTGGTCGACAACGCCGTCTCCGTCGGTGTCGGTAGAGGAGCCGGGCACGTACTCGTCCAAGGTCAACACGCCGTCGTCGTCGTCGTCGGTGTCCAGGTAGTCGGCCGTGCCATCCCCATCGGAGTCGTCGTTGGTGAAGTCACCGTCACCGTCGACGTCCTCCTCATCGTTGCTGATGCCGTCTTTGTCGCTGTCGGAGGGGGCGTCCAGGTAGTCGGGGATGCCGTCCCCGTCCTCGTCGTCGTCGCTCAGGTCGCCGTTGCCGTTGGTGTCCTCGTCCGCAGTGGGGATGCCGTCCCCGTCGTCGTCATCGTCCAGGAAGTTGGGGACGCCGTCGCCGTCGGTGTCATCGTTGGTGGGGTCGCCGTCTCCGTCGGGATCCTCGTCGGCCGAGCCCAGACCGTCGCCGTCATCGTCTGCGTCCTGGTAGTTCGGGGTGCCATCACCGTCGGTGTCATCGTTGGTGAAGTCTCCGTCGCCGTCCGCATCCTCATAGGCGTCGATGATCAAGTCACCGTCTTCGTCTTCGGCTACGTCTGGCAGGCCGTCGCCGTCGGTGTCGTTACAGAAGGCGGTGTATTCGGCCTCGTAGTTGGAGATCGCGCCGGCGCTCGTCTCTCCGTAGACCACCAGCAGGCCGAAGCTCACCGAGTCGCCTGCTGCGATGGTGCTCTCGGTGTGGCGCCAGTGCATGGTGTAGTCCTTGCTGGCACCGTCTGGGTCGGTCAGGGTGGCGTCGGCGTCGGAATCCCAACCTGTGATTCCAAACTCATCTTTGCTGGTGTCACAGGTGCCGAAAGCCCAGGTGTATCCACTGGAAGAACCGACCGCTTCGACGTAGTCGTCCACTCCGTCGGCGTCTAGGTCCTTCACGTCGTTGTAGGTCGCCGTCACCCCGTAGCTCTCGGAGTCCACGTCGGGGTCCACGCCGAAGTTGATGCGAAAGTCGGTGGCGTCGGTGGTGCCGTTGTTCTCCACCAAGAAGCGCACGGACATCAGGATGCCGTCCACCGCCCAGACCTCGGTCTTGGTCACCGTCAGGTCCCCGTAGTCCATGACGTACTTGACGATCTTGTAGTCGCTGGTGGACTCGTCAGCCTCGGAGCTGGTGGTGTAGTTGACGCTGCCGGAGGAGCTGTTCCCCGCCGCGTCGTAGGACGTTCCGTCTTGGTCCCACTCCCAAGTCAGGTTGTGCCAGGGGCTGCCGGCACGCACCCAGTCATTCCAGGTGCCATCACCGTCCAGGTCGGTTTGGATCCCGTTGTGGCTGGAGCGGTCGTACCAGAGGCCGTCGTCGTTGGTGTAGAGCTGCACGTAGGTGCCTGTGACCTGCATGGCCGCCTGAACGTTGGTGCTCGCGCCCATGCACAGTGCCAGCAGGGTCAGGCCGGTGACTTGGGTCAGTCCGCTCGAGGCCAGTCCCTTCCAGGACGGTGGCTCCCAGGACAGCGTTTCCGAGGACGTCTTGGGTGCTTGGTACAGACGAGGCAGCTTGGGCATGTTCGATTCTCCGGAGGAACGTCAGTGGCCACTCACGTGGCGCATTCCTTCTCGGAGCACTGTGGCTTCCGCTTTACCTGTCTCCAGGTTGGAGAGAGAATTCCCGTGGTTGAAGACGGGCTAGTGGGAGAAGTACCCCAAGGCCTTGAGCTGCTCGACTGCATCTTGTCCAAGCGGCTCCGGAGGGTGTTCCAGCAGGCGCTGAAGGTCTTGAGTTGCCGCGGGGTCGACCCAGGTAGGCGCCAGTGGAAAGAGCTCCTTGGGGTCTGTGCTCAAGCGGTATCCGCGTTGAGCCTCTCCCTCGTCTTGCACCAGTTTGCTGTCCTGGAAGCGCAAGGCCGCGACCGAGGCCGCTGGGCCTGGGTTCATGGTGCTCCGAGATTGTTGACCCGGCGTGAAAGCCAAGACGCTCAGGGGCTCGGCGCCCAAGCCAGGGGTGTCCCACGTGGCGCCCGAGGCCTGGGCGAGGATTCCGGCGATGGCCTCAATGGAGGTGAGTTGAGCCTGAGGACCAGGCGCCACATGGCCTGTCCACCGCACGATGAAGGGGACATTCAGCGAGGGCTCGTAGAGGTTTGCGCCGTGCAGGAAGGCGTCCTGGTGTTCCCCAAAGCCCTCTCCGTGGTCGGCGACCACCAACACCACCGTGTCCGGACTTACGCTGGCCAAGAGCTGGCCGACCAGATGGTCGACATAGGCCACCTCGGCCGCGTAGAGCGCCCTCTGGGAGGCAGAGTGCCGCTCTGGCAGGCTCTGCATCCACTCTCTGGTGTCCTCTGGGGCCGGCGTTGTTCTGGCCTGGGCCGCCAGCTCCCGCTGCGTATCTTCGTCGGGCTGCCATTCATGCGGTGGCGCGTAGGGTGCGTGGGCGTCGTAGAGGTGCACCCAGGCAAAGCGCGGGCCGTCTTGCGCCCGCCACCAGGCCTGCGCTTGGCGCACAGTGTGGTCGCCGCGTCGCTGACCCGGGCCATGGCCCAGCAAGACGCTGACAACTGGAAACACGCCCTGGCGGCCACGCCAAGTCCACACGTCCGCGTATAGACCAAAGCCTTGGTTCAGGCCTGTTCCGCGTTCGAGCACCTTTGAGCTCAGGAAGGCTGCGGTCGAATAGCCGCGTGCGGCGATCTGTGGGACCACAGTGGGCACGTCTAGCGCGTCACCGTTGGCTGTCAGCCCGTGCTCGGGTGTGCTCTTGCCTGTGAGCATGCTCGCGTGTGCCGGAGCGGTCAGGGGGGCGGTCGTCACGGCATTGGTGAAGTGCGCCCCTTCTTGTACCAAGGCGTTCAGAGCCGGGGTGTTCGGGCCCAGGTGGTCCGCACGAAAGGTGTCCAAGGTGACCAGTAGGATGTCCGGTCCCGCGCCGGCCTGCCTCTGTGAGAGGTCCTGGACCTGAGTGACCCAGGCCAGGGTCGTCAGGAGCAGCCCCGCCAGCTGCAGCCGCCACTTCTGCTTCAACGCCAGATGCAGGGCGCCGCCCAAGACCAGGGTGCTCAGGCCCCAGACTGCGGCGTCAGTCAGCAGGGTTTCGGGGCCGCTGACCCCTCTCAGGCGGCTCCACGCGGCCAAGCAGGCCAGCGCGCAGGGCACTCCCCAGGCCCACAGCGGCAGGCGCCTCGGTCCTTCGGTCACCGGTCCCAGGTGTCCCCCCACCCTGTGTGCCCGGTCTCGCGCTCCTCTTCCTCCCACGCGCCGCAGGACTCCGCCTTGAAGCTGCCGCTCCAGAAACTGGTGCTGTAGTCGCCACTCACGTTGGCGTCCGCCGAGTCAATGTTGGCCCAAGTGCTGGAGCCAAAGTAGCTGCTGTAGTAGCCGTCTAGGAAGTAGAGAAACCCATCGCTGAAGGCCAGGGACATCATGGTCCTCTCTCCGCGCTCCTCGCTGTAGCCGTAGCCGCCCATCCAGAGCCCGGTCCAGTCCTCCCCGTGCCGTTGGTCTCCCCAGCTGTCGTACTGGAAGTAAAAGAGCAGGGCCATCTCCGTTCAGTACCAGCTCATCCAGATCGCTTCCGGCAGTGCTCATCGCGCTGCACGGGATGTCCGCTGTTGAGAGCAACAGGATGGCCGTTCCATCCTCGCGGTCCGTGTCTGGACTGACGATCCAGCGCTGGGAGGCGAGCTTGTCGATGTCAAAAGGGGCATCGGGGGTGGAGGTCGGAGCGTTGGAGCTGCAGGCCATGAGTACAAGCGCGAGCATTGGGTCCCCTTGTGAGGGGTCATACCAGCAGGGAGCTCGCCCCAAGTCTGGAAACTGCACCAACGTGACCTCGCCTGCGCTCGCCGGTCTTACTGAGCCAGCAGCCAGAAGCGAGAGCCCCCATGCGCCGTGCCGGTGTACTCCTCCACATCTCCTCCCTCCCTGGACCCGGCCCCATCGGGGATCTGGCCACCGCCCGAGGCTTTGTTCTCTGGCTGGCAGAGAGGGGATTGAGCACCTGGCAGATCCTGCCCACCAATCCCGTGGGCCCAGGCCGCTCTCCCTACGCAAGTCCCTCAGCCTTCGCCGGCGAGGCCACCTTGCTCTCGATCGCAGACTTGGTCGTGGACGGTCTCTTGCCTCCCCAAAACCCGCCTTCCGCCAAGGGACGCGTGGATCCCCAGCAACTCAAGGACTGGAAGCGCCCGCTCCTGAACCAAGCCGCCGACACCTTGGCGCTGCGCGACCCACAGGCGCTGGCCGACTTTGTGCGGGAGCAGCCCTGGGCAGCGGATTGGGCCCTTTATGCTGCGCTGGCACAGGTTCATGGCGGTGGTTGGTGGTGCTGGCCGGAGCCCCTGCGCGCTCGGGAGCCCAAGGCCTTGGAACAGGCCCGAGAGAGCCTGGCCGAGCTCGTCGACAGAGAGCTGGCCTTGCAGCTGCTCTTTGAGCGCCAATGGGGCCGCTTGCGTCAGGTCGCTGACCAGGCTGGTGTGGAGATCGTCGGCGACGTGCCCATCTTCGTCTCCGGGGACGGCGCTGACACGTGGGTTCACCGCAAGGGCTTCCAAATGGACGCGGACGGCCGCCAGCCGGTGCGTGCGGGCGTGCCCCCCGACTACTTCTCTCCCCAAGGACAGCTCTGGGGCAACCCTCACTATGACTGGGACGCCATGGCCCAGGATGGCTTTGCCTGGTGGAAGGCGCGCATGGCCCGAGGCCTCTCTCAATGCCACGTCCTGCGCGTAGACCACTTCCGCGGATTTGAGAGCGCCTGGGCTGTACCGGAGCACGCCGAGACCGCCCTGGAAGGCCGCTGGGTGCCCGGCCCCGGCCGTGAGCTCTTCGACGCGCTGGGTCCCATGCCGCTGATCGCCGAGGACTTGGGCATCATCACGCCCCAGGTTCAAGCCCTGCGCGATGACCTGGGCCTGCCTGGCATGAAGGTGCTCCAGTTCGCCTTTGGGGACGAGGACGACCACCCCTTCCTGCCCCACACCTACACCCAGAACTGCGTCGCCTACACCGGCACCCACGACAACGACACCGCCGCCGGCTGGTACCAGAGCGCCCCTGAGAAGGTGCAGCACCGACTGCGCGTTTACGTGGGTCGGGACGGGTCGGACGCCGCCTGGGATCTCATTCGCTTGGCTTGGTCTTCGGTGGCCGAGCGTGCCATCGCGCCCATGCAAGACCTGCTCTCTCTGGGGGCCGAGCACCGCATGAACGTGCCGGGTCAAGCCGAGGGGAACTGGGGATGGAGAATGGACCATTGGCCCAGTGACAGCGTAGGCTCGCGCATACAAGAGCTGACCAAGACCTATGGTCGGCACCCGTAGTCCTTCTCGAGGTCCCTGTGCTCAAGTCCATCGCCCGCTTGCCCTTCCGCCTGGCAAAAGTCATCGCGCGCAAGATTCAGGAGGAAGATGCCGAGTTTTACGAGAAGCACAAGGCCCAGTACGAGTCCCGCGGCAAGGTCGCTCGGGAGCGTATTCCAGAGCACGAGCTCGCGGATCTGCCCCCTGAAGAGGTGATGATCCACCCCCTGCGCGCCCGAGACCTAAAGCCATTCTGGGTCGATGTGCGCGACGCCAGCTCTTGGGGAGATGAGCGCATCGCCGGTGCGGAGCACATGCGGGCGGTCGACCTGATGATTCGACTGGCCGAGCTGCCTTCAGATGAGCCCCTGGTGTGCTATTGCGATGACGGAAGCGAGGCGCTCACCGCCACGCTCTTCCTGCGCCGACGTGGCTTTCATCAGGCCTGGGCGCTCAACGGAGGTTTGAAAGCATGGAAGAAAAGCGGCGCGCCTACCGAGTCCTGACCGGCCTTTTCTTGGGCGCAGTGGCCCTGGGTTGCGGCGGCGTCAAGGAGCTCCTCCCAGCGGAGACCTACGATGCCGACATTGAATGCGGCACCATCAAGGCTGCGCGCACACCCCGCGGCAAGGACTGCGTGACCGCCGAGCTGGTCTGTGGGGACACCGTCGTGGGCACCACGGAAGGCGGCCTGAGCGAGTACGACGACCACTTTTATTCCGGCGACTCCTTCTGCTCTTCCTTGCCCGACAACTACAGCGGACCCGAGCGCGCCTACCGCTTTGAGATGCCTGCCAACGCCGAGGCCGTGATCTACCTGGACTCCGCTTGTGGCGGTGACTTGGACTTGATCGCCATGCGCTGGCCTGAGACCGACAGCTGCCCCAACATTCACCACAGCCTGGGTCAATGTGACGAGGACGACTCCAAGGGCGATGGCCGTCTGGAGCTCTACAGCGACAAGCACGCCCGCAACTTCGTGCTGGTGGTCGAGGGCAAGGACGGAATCGGTGGCGAGTTCGGCATCAAGATCGACTGCTGGGAGCGCAACTGACTGAGGTGGGCGAGGACGTGAGTCCAAAGCCGGCGGCCAAGCGACCCTGGTGGCAGGTCCCCTTGCAGCTGGGGGCCTCGCTTGTGGTGCTCTTCTTGCTGCTGCGCGAGGCGGACCCTGCGGCCGTCTGGGAGGCCATTCAGGGCGCCAGCATTCCCTTCCTCATCCTGGCGACCGTGCTCAAGATCCTGGGGGTCTCGCTGCACGAGCTGCGTCTGTGGTTGGCCCTCAAGCCCTACAAGAAGGTGCCCCTGGGACCTGTCTTTGGCATTGGCTACCTGGCGGGCCTGCTGAACGTGGTCTTGCCCTTGAGGGGAGGGGACCTGCTGGCCATTGGCTTGCTCAAGCGCGAGCTCGATGTCCCGGCGCCTGCGGCGCTGGCCGCTGTGGGACTGACCGGCTTCTTCGAGGCCGCTGTATTCGGGGTCTTCCTGCTGGGGGTGATGGCCTTTGGTGCAACCCAGTGGGAGGCCTTGCTTGGCGCGGCTGAGACGATGCAGGCGATGGGCACTCTGACCGGCCTGACCCTCGGCGCGGTCTTTGGCAGCGCGGTGCTGGTGTTGTTGGCCCGAAAGCTCTCCGCCAAACCACAGGAGGGCCCACCCAAACCTGGCATCCTGACCCTGATTCGCGAGAGCATCGTGCGCACCGGTGAGGGCTTGAGTGCCTGGGGCCCCTTGGCTGCCAACCTGGGGCTCGCTGCGCTTCAGGTCATCCTGGTCGTCGCCAGCTTCTGGGCGCTCTTGCCCGCCCTTGGATTGACCGTCGCCTACCCCGTGTTGGCCACCTGCGGTGTGATCGCCATTGGAGCGATGGCTGCCATTGTGTTGCCTCCTGGCCTGGGCGCAGGGCAAGCGGCCGCTGCGGTGTTTGTGTTGGGCTTCTTTGGCGTCGGTGAGGCCGAAGCCATCGCATTTACCGCTTTGAGCTGGGTCTCGAACACCGTCCCGCCGTTGGTGACGGGGATTGGGCCGCTGGTGGCGAGGTTGGGCAGGGTGCGGGAGATCTTGGGGCGGGGTTGAGGCTCGCCGCTGTGGCAGAGTCTCCCCATGAAAATCGCCCTCGCTCAGCTCGCCCCAGTCTTCCTGAACCGCGCCGCCACGACCGCCAAGATCTGCGAGGCCATCGCCCAGGCGGGCGCCCAAGGCGCACACCTGGCGGTCTTTGGAGAGACGCTGCTGCCTGGCTACCCTGCGTGGACGGGCCGCATGGACGGGGCACGCTTCGATGCCGCTGATCAGAAGCAGCTGCACGCTCTGTATTTGGACCAGTCGGTCGACCTGTCCAAGGGGCACCTGAGCGCCATCCAGGACGCGGCCGACAAGCACGGCGTGGCGCTCTGTCTAGGCGTAGCGGAGCGCCAGAACCACAGCATCTTCGCCAGTCGCATCTTCGTTGACGCACAAGGTGAGCTGCTCTCCGTGCACCGCAAGCTTCGACCCACCTACGAGGAGCGCCTGTCGTGGACCCCAGGGGACGGAGCCGGCTTGGTGTGTCACAAGATGGGCGCCTTTACGGTTGGGGGGCTGAACTGCTGGGAGAACTGGATGCCCCTGGCCAGGGCTGCGCTTTACGCCCAGGGTGAAGACCTGCACTGCATGCTCTGGCCGGGGTCCCGTCGGAACACAGAGGACCTGACGCCCATCGTGGCCAAGGAAGGCCGCTCCTATGTGGTCTCCGTCTCCGCTCTGCTGCGGGAGCAGGACGTGCCCGCGGACTTCCCAGGGAGGGAGCGCTTTGTGCCCGTGGCGGGAGAGGTGCTGCACGATGGTGGCTCTTGTCTGGCGGCGCCCGATGGGTCATGGGTGGTGGAGCCGATGGGGAGCGAGGAGGCGGTATGTGTTGCGGAGATCGACCCGGCAAGGGTGCGTGAGGAGCGCCAAAACTTCGACCCCAGTGGGCACTATGCGCGGCCCGATGTGCTCCAGCTTCGCCTGAATCGTGAGCGCAGCTCGGACCCGGGCGTGCAGCTGGACCGGGACGGGTAGAGGAAGTAGGCCCCCGTGAGGGGAGTCAACGGAAGGCGGGAGCGCCTTGTTCTTCCCTTTGCACGCGCCTATGCTCCTCTATGTTCGCCACTACTGACGTGATCACTCCTGTTGAGCCTTCTCTCACTCGCCTCGGAGCCTGCTGGCCACGTTGCTCAACGCTCGACGGGCTCACGCACGCCTTCGGTCTCGCGCCTTGCCAGCAAGCCCCGATTCGTCGCGATAGACAGGATCAACAGTTCGGACCACGTCAGTATCAAGCCCTCTGAGCCCGCCTACCTCCTGCTCTTCAGCGCACGAGCCACCGGGGTGCTGCTGGTGCTGGCCTGTATTGCGAGCAGCCTGGGGCTGGTGCATTGGCGTCTGGAGCTCCTGACCCACTGGATGCCACAGATCGCGGGCGCGAGCGTGCTCTGCACCTTGCTGTTGCTCGTGATGAAGGACTGGGTTCCTACGGCGGTCTTGGCGGGCATCACCGCAATGGTCGGCGTTCAGGTCGCGCCCTGGATGGGGTTGGGTGCGGCCCCCGAAGAGGCACCGGCGGCCTTCAGCGTGTTCTACGCCAACGTCTTGCGGGTGAATGAGAACACCGAGCAGCTCTCCGCGCAGATCGCGGCGGCGGACGCCGATTTGGTGGTGCTTGTCGAGGTGGACCGGCGTTGGCTCTCGGAGCTGGAGCCGGTCCTGGGTGTTTACCCAGAGTGCATGGAGCATCCCCAAGACGACAACTTCGGCGTGGCTTTCTACAGCCGGCTCCCGGTGGCGTCTGTGGAGGCGTCCTACTTCGGGCCGGACCACGCCCTGGAGGGGCCTGGGGTCGTCGCCACCGTGTCCGTGGACGGCAGGCCAGTGCAGATCTACGGACTGCACACCCTGCCTCCGGCGGCTGAAGAGTTCGCCGAGCACAGAGACTTGCAGCTGCAGGATTTGGCCGAGCGTTTGGAGGGCGTGGAGCAGGGGGTTGTGGTCGTCGGGGACCTGAACACCTCAATGTATGCCAGCGGATACAAGAACCTGGCTCAGCAAGCAGGACTGAGCAACGCCCGCAAAGGCAGGGGACCTCTGGGCACCTGGCCGGCTGGCTTCCCAGGCTGGCTGCGCATCCCCATTGACCACGTGCTGGTCAACGCGCAGCTCCAAGTCACACACCTCCAGGTCGGAGAGCTGATGGGCTCGGACCACTTGGCGCTCTACGCGGAAGTGGGCTTTGCCAAGACCTCTGGGGAGTTATGAGTCCACCGTGGACGCCAAGAACCGAGCCCGAGTTCGACTCCTTTTGTTCCTGTTGCTCTGGATTCCCCTCAGCGTTCTCGGACTCCAGAGCTACCTCTTCCTGGCCTTCTTTTTCTTTGGTCCTCCGTCGGTCCAGTGGGCGGCGCTGGGGCTAGGGTGGGGATGGAGCAGCGTTGTGTTCGGTGCATGGGCGTGGTTGGGCTGGCGCTATCGCCCCGAGCACGCCCTTCTCCAAGAGATGCAGCTGGCGATGGTGCCCAGCTTGCTCTTGTTGGGGCTGTTGGGTGGGTCACTGGTGATGGGCACGCACATTGCGCTCGCGCTCCAGCTGTGCGCCTTGGGCTCCGCTCTGGCGGTCTTGTTTTGGAGAGGCGGACCCCTCGGAGCAGCTGGGAATCGCTTCTGTGGCCTCTGGGTGGCCTGCTGCGGGTTGCTGGGCCTGGTGCTCAGCGGTCTGAGTGCATCGCGGCTGGACTGGTGCTTGCCACCGCATCTGCTGCACTTCAGGTTTGTTCACTATGACCCGGTGGGTATCGACGCCCAGGAGCTCTTGATGTTCGGTGGCCCGGTGCGGGCCAACTGGGCGGCCACGTGCATGCAGCTCCCGGAGTCCACTCCGGTCGGTGTCCGCACCTACAGCGTGGGGATTGCGACCCTGCGGGAGCCGCCGAGTCTGGAGATTGCTCGAAGCTGGGAGCGTGTCGAGGGGGATGAGTGGCGGGGTGAGGTAGAACACACATGGATTGTGCAGGACCTCGATGGTCTACCTGCCGTGTCCATTCAGGAGTCCCGCACGTGGTTCTGAGGACGAGGACATGCATCAACTTCAACTAGAACAGTCTTGGCGTAGCTTCGCCCAATCCTTGGTTGACGGCACGGGCTCGGCCGAACTGACCTCGTATGTGGGACAGGTCGCTGGACTGTGGGAGTGCGCACCGGTATCGGCCGCCACCATGGACGCTCCCGTGCAGATGGTCTTGCTCCCCAACAGGCGTATCGCTGGGCTGCGGGCGAACCCAGGGCCGCTGCGCCAGTACTTCTCGCCCGCTGGGGAGCCCGTTGCCTTCTGGAGCTTGGGAGGCGACTCTCGGCTGGTCTGTCCGAGCGGGCCAGGGGATTTTCCCCAGCTGCATGCATGGGCCAATACACCCGGGGCAGACCATGCGGCGCTCTGGCGTTTGGTGGGCCTGGAGCTTCAAGCGTGGTGGTCCAACACACCCGAGCCCCTCTGGTTGAGCACCCACGGTCTTGGGGTGCCTTGGCTGCATGTGCGGCTGGACCCCCGACCCAAGTACATCCACCATGCGCGCTTCCGAGCCTTGCCTTCCTGAGGAAGAAGGGGGAAGCTAGCGCACCAAACAGGCGCGCACATGTTCTCCCTGCTCTTTTTCTCCTTCGCTCCAGCCTGCACTGGGCTTGAGATCGGCGCAGCCGAGGACAGCTTGGGTCAGCCGCGCGCGCTCCTGGCAAACTGCACCCGCAGTGCCGGGGAAAACGGGGGTTTCCCCCACACGGTCTATGACGGAGAGGGCTACCGCTCGCAGGAACTCTCCTATGACGGTGACTTGGCCCGAGAGCTGAGCACCACTCTTGATGAGAAAGGGCGCCCGGTGCGCCAGACCTTGGGCCTGGAAGTGCTCTGGTCGGACACTGAGCTCTCCTACGTCGATGACACTTGGCGGATCAGTGAGCGCAAGGTCAGCTCCGAGTTCTATGGCGATGAGCACTGGGCCTATTCCTGGGGAAGCGGCGGCGTGGCGCTGGAGGACGTGCAAGAGGTGCCCGATGAGGAGCGTCGCTGTCGTCAGGTACATGTGTTCGCGGTGGGCCTTCGGCCGGAGCTCGTGCGCAGCTATTGCGAGGACGAGGCCTTTGAGTTTGAGTATGACTACACTTGGAGCGAGAACCGACTGGCCCGTGTGAGGGAGTTCAATCGTTTCGGCCTGCAAGAGGTCGTCGTGCGGGAGTACCGCTACAACGCGGAGGGTCGTTTGGCGGCTGAAACTTGGACGGCTGACCTGGAAGGAGACGGCATCTTTGATGCACCAGCGACCCAGAAATACAGCTGGAGTTGCAACTGATGTGGATGCTGATCAGCCTGCTTTCCGCCTGCTCTGAGGAGCACCAAGGGACCATGGAGGACGCCTACGGTCACCCTCGTGCGCTCTTGGCCAACTGCGCACAGACCTACGACAACGGCTATGAGGCGCTGTACGATAATCTTGGGTATACCGCTCGTATTGGTCACCCAGATGAGCAAGCTTTCATCGAGTACGAGACCACGCTGGACGACCTTGAGCGCCCGATTCGCATCCAAAGTTGGTTCTCTTACGATGGAGAGCGCGGGGATGAGCGCCCGGTGTGGGAGGTCGACTACCTAGAGGACTCGTGGCGCATCGCGCAGCTTCGGACGGCGACGGAGACGGCAGATCGGACGGCGCTGACCCTGGACTACAGCTGGTCCCGGAACGCGTATCAAGTGAGCGAGGTGCGTGAGCTAACCCAGGAGGGGGACCGTCAGTGCCCGCAGTACGTACAGCTTGACGTCGGCCTACGACCGGCCCTCTCTCAGACCTTCTGTGATGGAGCCTTGGAGGAGGAGACCGCCTACACTTGGGCTCAGGACCGTTTGGTGGCCGAGGGCTCCCCGCAGGAGGACGGTCCGAAGATTCACTACAGCTACAACGCCGAGGGTCGTTTGGCCGAGATCGACGTGGACAACTGGGATGGCCAGTCCTGGGGAGTGGCCGACCACAGCTTCACTTGGGACTGTGACTGAGTCAGGCGAGGTCGTTCAACAAGGCCTTCAACCGGGGCTTTGTCTTGGCAAGGGACTCCAGCTCTTCCCTCTCCGTGGACACATCTTCGCCCAAGGCCTCTCGGGTGCGAATGCCAAAGGCTTGAACCAGCTCGGAGAGCGTGGCCTGGCCAAGCACCGAGGCTTTGGCCTGGTCCAATAGGTCCAAGGCGTGCAAGCCCTCCCCTTGCTGGGCACGGATCCAGGCCATTCTGCCCAAGTAGACACAGGCCCGGGCGCGGTGGCCTTGGGTGGTCATGGATTCAGCAGCCTGGGAGAGAAGGGAGAGCGCGGGCTCCAGCTCGCCCCGCTTGTGGAGCACGACGCCACGTTGTCCTGCGCCAGCGGCTTCCAAGAGTGGATTTGGGTGTGCCTGGAGGCTGAGATCCAGCTCTCCAATGCATCTCTCCGCCTCCTCCAGGGCCTGCCGGTTGAGCAAGAGTGTGGTCAGGCTGACCAGGCTGGTCTGTTGGTGGAGGGGCAGCTCAAAACGCCTGGCGAGGTGCAGGGCCTGGCGGATGGTGCTCTCGGCTTCAAGGCCGACCTCGGCCAGAACGCCTGCCCGATCGGAGAGCATGCTGGCGGCGCTGCGGTACAGGCCAGCCCGGCGGCAGATCTGTTCGGCCTGGTACATGGCCTGCAGCGCCTCTTCTCCGCGTCCCAGTCGGTGGTAGGCCAGGCCAAGTCTGTGGCCGGTGAGCGCCCGCCAATGGGGGTTGTCTCGCACAGAAGAGCGTGCCTCAAGAAGCAGCGAGACCATCTCGGCGAAGCGACCTCGCACAAAGGGCACCACGCTGAAGGCGTAGAGCGCCTTGCCGACCCAGAGGGGATCCTCGGTGCGCCGGGCCAGCTCCAGGGCCTCGCTGTAGGCGGCCTCGGCGGCCTCCAGTTGGCCGCCCATGAAGGCCGCGCCTGCCTGGCAGAGCAGCTTGCGGAGCTGTACTGTCGTTCCGCCATCCAAGCCATGGATCAGGTCCTGTATCAGGGAGGGGTCCTGGAGCTCTAGGCATAGCTCTGCGGCTTGAAGGCGGGCCTCTTGGTCAACAGCGCTGCCGCGTAGCGCCAGCAGCGCGCTGCGGGCGGCTTGGGCCTGGCCCTGCTCCTGAAGGCTGCGCGCGCGCAGAATGTCGAGCCGTCCACGCTGTGCTGTGCTCAGGCTTCTGGCCTCCACCCGTGTGAGCTCCTCTTGGAGCAACCCCAGCTGGCCCTGGTCCAAGAGACGGTCGCCGACCTTCGCGAGCAGGCGGGCGTGCTCTGGTCCCTGCGTTCTGTGGAGGGCGGAGACCCACTCTCGTAGGGGACCGCCCTCGCTCAGAAGGAGTCGGGCGTGGGCGTAGACCAAGGCCTGGGTGGGTTCAGGCAGTCCACTTCGAACAGTCTCCAGGACTCGGAGTTGGCTCTGCTCCTCTTGCACCAGGGCACGCTCGAGCAGCTCTTGCAGCTCTACCATCAAGTCCTCGCCCGCCATGGCCTCGACAGCGGGGGCGGGCATGGGCCCATCGAAGGTGGCCAGGGTCTTGAGGGCGCGAAGCTGGGCTGGATTGAGGGAGGCGATGCTCTCCTGGACCACCCCCTGCAGGCTGCCGTGGCGGCCCTGAGAGGGGTCACGCAGATCGCGTTTCAGGTCCAAGCGTCGCAAGAGCTGCTCGGGGCTGAGCAGCTTGGCTTGGGCGGCGGCCAGCTCGATGGCCAGAGGCAGGCCGTCCAAGCGCTCGACCAGCGCAGCGACCGCCTCGGCGTCCTCGCCATAGTCGCTGTGGGTCTCGCGTCCCAGGCGCAGCAGCAGCTCTGTGGCGCGGGGGGGTGGAAGGCCCTGCAAGGGGAGGGTCTCGCCGATGCCCAAGGGGTCCCTGGAGGTGACCAGAACGCAGGTCTGGGCCAGGTCCAAGTCTTGGAGCAAGGGCCGCAATACTGCATTGAGGCCCTCGGCATTGTCCAGGACCAGCAGGGCTGGCCCCTCCGCCAGATGCTCTTGAAGCACGGAGAGCTCCGCTGGAATCTGGAGGGCGCCAGCGATGGCCGCCAGGACTTGGGTGTGGGAACTCAGACCGAGCAGCTCGACCCAGCCCTGAACCGGAAAGCGGGGTCCCAAGTGTTCGAGTGCGACCCGAGCCAGGGTGGTCTTTCCAGCGCCGCCGGGACCGATGATGGTGCGCACGCCGGGCTGCAGTTCTTGTGTCAGTTGTGCCAGCTCTTGGCCGCGTCCCAGTAGGGTCTCGCCCTGGGTTGTCGCCAAGCTCAGGCGGTAGCCCAGGCCCACCTCGGTGATCAGGAGGGTGGGCCTGGCTGGGTCGATCTCCAGCTTGCCGCGCAGGCGGTGCATGGTGGAGACCAGGGTGCGGGTCTTCACCCCCTCGCGGTAGCCCCAGACTTCGCGCAGCAGCTCGCGTGCGGTGAGGATCTGATCGGGTCGTCCGCGGAACCAGAGAAGGAGACGGAGCTCGGTCGGTGAGAGGGTCTGGCTGCGGTCTGGCCGGTGCAGGGTGCGGGTGCTCAGATCCAAGCGGGCGGGCCCGAGCGTGAGTTCTTGCAGCTCGGGGCGAACCCGCCAGAGCTCCCTCTGCAGAGTGGCTGGGTCCGGGAGTTGGGAGAGCTTCAAGGCTGGAAGGTGGGAGAGGGCGCTCGAGCCCCGGTAGCTGGGCCCAAGGACCGCGAGCGCCGCCTGCTCTGGGCCGTGTTGCGGCTCCAGACCCAGGCGGTGCAAGGCGGACCAGAGCTCCCCTTCGATAGAGGGAGCCGCCACGCAGATGCGGCGGCTCATGGGCTCTGTGGTCGGGGGGGGCTCTGCAGCATTCATGCAGGGTACACCCCTGGTCAGGCAGGTTGATCCATCCATGACAAGCTGACTGATCAGGGGTGCACCTTGGCTAGTTGGCTTTGACGCCCTTGGTGCCGATGGGCTTGCCCTCCATGGGGTTGTCTCCGCAGCCAGGCTTGGTGGGGTTCTGGATGCAGTCGCCCTCCGGGGAGGCGATGATCTCGGTCATCTTGTTGCCGTCCTTCTTCCCAAAGAAGCGTCCGAGCGCCTTGGCGATGCCTTTGGCTTCCTTGATCGTGGTGCCCTCACCCTCGTTGAGGTCCACTGCCTCGTTCTCTCCCCGTTGGTCAGCCAACGCCTTCGAACCCGTTTGAGTCCCGACCGACATGACGAACACGTCTCCGTCCTCGGTCTTCGTCTGGACCGTCGCCTGGTACTTGTCGTCGCTTGTGTCTGGTGTGCCTTGGTCATACACCTTGGTGTTTGATTGCCATCCGGTCGCCGCCGGACCAGCGAAGGCCGCCGTCGAGAAGACCAGGAGAAAGAACGAGAAAAAGCTGTTGAGCACGGTTGCCTCCAAGGTGCCCATCACAAGTACCGCAGCACCTCGTTGTCCGACATCACAAGGACATCACAGCTTGCTGAACCAAGGTCTCCAGGGCATCGGCCACCACCCGCACACGCTCCAGGCCGCGCCTTCCAGGAGCGAAGACCAAGTAGAGCGTGGGCATGGGCATGTGCCAGTCGGGCAGCACAGGGACCAGGTCCGCCAGACTGTCTGCCGGCATGCGGACGCCGATCCCGCAGCCCACCAGCATGGCCGTGCGCAGGGCGCGGCTGTCCGAGCTGCTGAACTGCGCCCCGACCAGGACCTCCGCCTGCTCTCCGCTGCGGTGTTGCAAGGACCACTGTCGGTGAATGCGGTCCGCAGAGAAGCACAGACAGCTGTGCTCAGCGAGGGCTTGGGGTGTCTTGGGCACCCCCCAGCGCTCGGCGTACTCTCGAGAGCAGGCCAGCACCGCTGGCGGGGCGTGCAGGGCCCGGTGAACCATGCCGGCCTGGGTGGGCGGCATGCCGGTCAGGGCCAGGTCGATGCCCTCGCCGGTCCAGTCCTCGACTTGGTCGCCAATGCGCAGTTCGATCTCCAGCCTGGGGTGCTGGATCATGCCCACCTTGACCCAGTCCAAGAAGGGCTGGACCAGCAGGCTCATGAGCTGCACCCGAACCCGTCCGCTGGGGCCGGCGCTGAGCTGCTCACGGGTCTGCACCAAGCGGTCCAAGCTGCTGCGGGCCGCTTGGATGAAGAGCTCGCCTTCCGCCGTCGGGTGCAGGCTGCGGGTGCTGCGGTGGAAGAGACGCAGGCCCAAGTTGTCCTCGACCTTGGCGATGCGTCGACTGACCTGTTTAGGGGACTCCCCCAGCGCACGGGCGGCCGAGCTGAATCCGCCGGAGTCGGCCACTTGAACCAGACGCTTGAGGTCTCCCAAGCTGATGTCATCGAGCATTTAGACGGAATCCGACAAGGTGTTTCAAGATTTGGGGTACTTCTGGACTTAGTCGATTGGCCATAGCTTGGGGGCACCTTCAACGGAGAAACCCCCATGCTCTTGCTCTTCACCCTTCTGTCAGCCTCCGCATTCGCCACGGACCTGGACGCTGAGAAGCGCCGCACCAATGATGGACGCGGCCGCATGTTGCGCACCTACGATGAGGCGGTGGTGGACTCCACGCCCGAAGAGGTCTGGGCCGCGCTCTCCGACTACGGCCAGGTCCACGACATCGCCGGTGCGGTCTACGAGGCCGGCTACATCGGTGAGCCCACCTTGGAGATGGACTGCGAGCGCTACTGCAAGATCGAGTTTGGCGGCCGCGATGTCTACGTCGAGGAGCACGTCGTGGAGCTGCACGAGGGCAGCTACTACACCTACGAGGTCACCGAGAGCGAGGGCTTCCCCCTCAAGCGCATGTTCGTGACCTTTGGCGTGTACGTCAACGATGGCGGAGAAACCGTGGTCTACAACATCACGGACTACAAGCTGAAGCCCTCGGTGATGAGCGGCCCGATGCGGGGCCAGATGGAGGCCAGCAACCAGAGCTCGGTGCTCAGCTACAAGCACTACGTCGAGACGGGTATTGGCAACATTCCCGCGGATGAGTTGGCCCAGATGTACCGGCCATAGTTCGGTTAGGGTGGGGGCCTTCCCCGAAGGCTCTCCATGCTCTGGCTCCAGACGCTCCTCGCTTGTGCACCTTCGGACATCGGCGCCAACGAGGACGAACTTGGTCAGCCGCGGAGCCTTCTGGGCGACTGTGTTCAGCGGGACCTGATTGGCGAGGAGGTGCACTACGACGGCAATGGCTACGTTGCCGCACGGATCTCGGGCGATGGCACGGTGCTGACGGAGGAGCACACGGAGCTAGACGGGCTTGGACGTCCGCTGCAGTCGGAGCGTTTCAGTCCCCAGCTGGGTCAAGTCATCCTGAGAGGCCAGTACGGCTACGTGGGGGAGACTTGGCAGCTCGACTCCATCTATGAAGTGGACGGGTTTGGGGAGCAGAGCACGCAGAGCTACACCTGGGTGCGCGGCGCCTACCTGGTGGAGGGGGACTCGCTCTGTGTGCGCTACGTTGAGCTGGCCGCTGGCATTCGTCCTCGCCAAGCGCAGCTGATCTGTGATGGTGACCTGGTCTATGAAGCGCTCTACACCTGGTCGAATGAGCGGGTGACGCAGATGCGGGAGCTGTTGCACAACGAGCCAGAACTTGAGTTTCGGCACCGCTACATCTACGGGCTTGAGGGACGTTTGCAGTCCGTGAATGTGCAGGCCGGTGGAGGCGGGGACGCGGACTTCGTGGACTACCTGGAGTTGGACTACACCTGGGACTGTCAGTCCTGAATGGCCGCCACAATGTCCGCCATCGCCACCTTGCTCTCCGGTACGCCGAGCACCGTAAAGTCATGGAACAAGTTCACATACTCGTGGTAGTTGACCACTGCGCCTTCCTTCTCAGCCCGGGCGACAAGCAGATGAATGTCGGGGATGAAGAGCTCGTTGTCGCTGGAGACGAGGGTCAACTCGCCGATGCCTAAGAGCGGTCCATGCAAGGGAGAGACCCGAGGGTCATCCAAGGCCAGCTCTCCCGCCCACACCTGGCCCACATAAGCCAAGGCCTTGGCGTCCAGCATGAAGTCCCCAGCGTCCCGCTCGGGGGTGATGTCTGGGTTGGCCATGGTGATGTCTAGCCACGGGGAGATCATCACCACGTGGTCGGCCGGGCGTAGGCCAGCTGCCTGGATCTGCTGTGCCATGGACAAGGCCAGGCCTCCGCCGGAGGAGTCACCCATCAGGATGATCTCTTGCTCAGGCCGACTCTCCACCAAGGCTTGATACATTTTGACCAAGTCCGCGTTGGCCTGGGCCGCCGTGGCGTGGGGGGTCACCGGGTATGCAGGCAGCAGGATCTCGGCATCCAAGGCCTCCGCCATCTTGTTGGCGAAGTCCAGGTGCATCCCGGTTGGGCCATAGATGTATGCGCCCCCAGCCAAGTAGATGAGCGTGGTGGCTCTGGCGGGCTCGCTCAGGAAGCTGTAGACCTGGGTGGTGCCGACAAGCTGTGCACCGTCGGTCTGTTTGCGAATGGCAGCTGGGGGGCTGTAGTCCTCCGGCTCCAGCTCGCGCTGTTCTGCGATGAACTCCTTTGCCAGGTCCAGGTCGGTCACGACAATGGCGCGCCCATCGGCACGCTCAAGGGCGGCGTTGAAGAGCTTGGCCTGGGTACTGATCTGTGCGGAAGCGTTGGGCTCGGGAGCTGAGTCCCGAGCGGCGCAGCCTGCAACAGAGAGCAGGAGGTGGAGGCTCAGCATCATTCCTTCGGCCTTCTGTCCCGCATCAGCCCTTCTTGCATGGTGCTGGCGACCAGACGTCCGGCCTTGTCGAAGATGCGACCGCGCACCAAGCCACGGGCACCAGATGCGGTGGGGCTGTCCATGTCGTACAGAAGCCAGTCGTCCATCCGGAAGGGCCGGTGGAAGTACATGGCGTGGTCTAGGCTGGCCACCTGCATGCCAGGGGTCAACCAGCTCACACCGTGAGGCTGCATGGCGGTGACCAGCAGGTGGAAGTCGCTGGCGTAGGCCAGCAGGTATCGATGGATGTTTGGGTCATCGGGCAGCGCCTCGGGGGTGCGCAGCCAGATCTGCTTGCGGGTGTCCCGTCGTTCCGGCGTGATGGGGTCCAGAGGGGCCACGGGCCGAATGTCGATGGGCCGTCTGCGGGTGGCCACGCTGCGCAGGGAAGGGGGCAGTCGCTCGGCGATGCTCTGGGCCAGCTCGTGCTCGCTCGCCAGCTCATCGGGCGCTGGAGCCATGGGCTTGGAGACCTGGTGGTCCAGGCCCAGCTCTTCGGTCTGGAAGCTGGCGGAGAGGTTGAAGATGGCCTTGCCATCTTGGATGGCCACGACCCGGCGGGTGGTGAAGCTCCGGCCGTCTCGGATGGGGTCCACGATGTAGACGATGGGCCGGTCCACTTTCCCGGTGCGCAAGAAGTAGGCGTGCAAGCTGTGGATGTGACGGTCGGCCGGGGCCGTCTGTGTTGCGGCGGAGAGGGCCTGGCCCAGGACATGCCCTCCAAAGAGGGAGCCCCAGCCCAAGTCTTGGGTCTGGCCGCGGAAGAGGTTCTCTTCGATGCGTTCAAGCTCCAACAGGGAGAGCAGCTCGGCGAGTTCAGGGCGCATGTAGGCTCCGGGGGGCGGGTTCCCTAACGGGCTGGGCTACCCTGGTGCCTACTGACGTGATCACTCCTGTTGAGCCTACTCGCACTCGCTCCTGAACCCGCTGGCCGCGTTGCTCAACGCTCGACGGGCTGGCGCACGCCTTCGGTCTCGCGCCTTGCCGGCGGGCCCAGGTTCTTCGCGCCAGCAGGATCAACAGTTCGGATCACGTCAGTATGAAGAAGTACCTGCCCTGGCTCCTGCTGCTCGCCAGCCCAGTGGTCCTCTGGAAAGGCTGTGAGGCCTACGATGCGTTCCGTTTTGCTGGAGTTGGACAGCTCGCACCCGATGAGCCGCTTCAGGCGCCCACCCAGGTGGGGTCTTTTCTGCACCAGGGGCTGGAGGTGATTCCTCTGCAGGAGTTCTCAGCGACCGCGCGGGTGCTCAGTGCCAGGGACTACAGCGACGATGTTGACGGGGACTTGGTACCGGTAGACTTGGCGTTGGGTTGGGGGGAGATGAGCGACTGGGAGAACATCAGGAGGGTGAAGCTGGCTCAGCGGCATCGCTACTACAACTGGCGGGTTGATGATTGGTTCCTCCCTCGCGAGGTCATCGAGACATCCTCTGCGAACATGCATTTTGTGCCTGCTGACGCGGAGGTCCGCTCCGTGCTGATGAAAGCCCGCCGGCGTGATGTCGTCTCCTTCTCCGGCTACCTCGTACAAATTCGTGGAGCCGAGAAGAACTGGGCCTCGTCCACCACCCGCGAGGACACCGGGTCCTACGCCTGTGAGGTGGTGTTCATCGAGACCTTCGAGATCTTGGCGCTGTGACATAGACGTCGCTGGCCCGAAGGGGCCCAGCGGGCGATAGCGCCATGAACGAAGGAGAGCCCCATGCTCTGGTTGCTGCTCGCATGTACGGACCCGGCGACCCAAGAGACCGGGAGCACCGACTCTGGAACCGAGGACACCGGCACTGGGGACACCGGCACTGGGGACACCGGCGAGACCGGAGACACCGGCGCCTTTGAGCCCTTGGACGGCCACGGCACCCTGAGCGGGGACTGCAACTCCTTGGACGAAGGCGAGTGGGACAGCGCATCTCCCTTCATCTTCCGAAACAGCCTGGACCTGTTGGAGGGCTTTGAGGACGAGGACCTGCTGGAGGACTCCCAGACCATCCTGGCCGAGGGCAACTTGAACAGCAGCTCCCTGTACTCCGAGATCTTCGCCTTCGAGGTCATGGCGCGCTGTGAAGCGGCCAGCCTGCTCAAGACCGAGGGCCAGGTCGACTACGCCAATCCGGACGGCAAGAAGACGGACCTGTTGATCTTGGTGGATGAGCGCCAGATCGGATTGAGCGTGGCGCGCGGGTTCACCTACCCCATGGGCACAGCCATGAGCCCGGAGAAGGCCGATGAGCTCTTGGAGAAGAAGGTGGGCGACCTGCCGCTCTCCCAGGACAACGGAACAGGTGCAGATGCCTGGGAGCGCAGCATCTTGCACATCATTGCTGTGGACGCCCAGCACGGCGATGAGATCGAAGCGGCCTGGGGGCGGCTCGAGGCGGGCACCAAGATGGACTTTGGCTTGATGATTACCGTCACCGACGGTCAGGACGCTGACCTGTACTGAGGCGGCTGCAGGTCCTTTGGGCTATCCCTTCCTCGAAGCTCCCCTGAGGTCCCATGAAGCGCGCCCGCGCCGCCCAAGACAAGGAAAAGCGTCGCCAGGACTTTCTGGTGGCTGCAGCCCGTTTGTTCGAGGCCGGCGACTACTCCAGCGTCACGATGTCCCAGATTGCGGCCCAGGCGGGTCTCTCAAAGGGGACGGTCTACCTGTACTTTAAGAGCAAAGAAGAGCTCTTTCTGCAGCTGCTCGTGGACGAGCTGGAGGACTGGTTTGCCCAGCTCGCCGAAGGCTTGCCCCTGTTGCAAGGCCAGCCGGCTCCGGTCTTTGCCAAGGGATTCGTCGCCACCCTGCGCGCCCGGCCACAGCTGACGCGCTTGTTGGCTCTGATGCACTTGGTCTTTGAGACCCACCTGGACGCCGAGTCCGCCAAGGTCTTCAAGCTGCGCCTTCAGGACATGATGCTCCCGGCCGGCGCCCAGCTGGAGACGGTCTTGGACTTGCCAGAGGGCCAAGGCATGCGTCTGCTGCTTCACGCCCATGCGCTGACGGTCGGGCTGCACCAGATGACCCGCACCTCGCCCATCGTTCAGGAGGTCGTCCACTCCTCGCCGGAGCTGCTGCCCCTGCGTCTGGACTTCCACGAGGAGCTGGAGCGCGCGGTGGAGGTCCTGGTCCGGGGCCACGCGAGGCGCTGAATGTCGATCTATGCCGTCTGTACACCCGGCCTTGAGCGGGCGCTGGCCGAGGAGCTCGAGGAGCTGCTGGGCCGCGAAGTCCACATCCAGCCAGGCGGTGTGGAAGCCGAAGGGGACTTGGTAGACGCCGCTGGGCTGTGTCTCTGGTCCAGGTGTGCGGCGAAAATCTTGTTTGTACTGGGTGAAGTGCACGCTGCCTCGCTTCAGCAGCTGGAGCAGGAGGTTCGCAAGCTGGACTGGAGCGAGATCCTGCATCCGGGCCAACAGGTGGTGGTCAAGGTGGCTGGACGCGGACGCATCAAGCACCACGACGCGGTCTCCAAGAAGGTGGGCTTTGCCATCGCCGACAGCCTCCGCGCCAGCGCCCAGCCCACACCCAAGGCGGGCAAGCGCGGTCGTGGGGCCAAGCGCGGCTCCGCTGCCCCCAAGCGCCGATTCCAGGCACGGGGACCTCGACGGAATCATGCGCCCCTGACCCTGCAGGTGCGCCTGGATGAGCGGGTCGCGCGGCTCTCACTGGACGCGGGGGGATTGCTGCACAAACGCGGCTACCGACAGTCCACCGCCAAGGCGCCCATTCGCGAGAACCTGGCGGTGTGCATACTGCGCATGGCGGGCTGGCAGCCGGGAGTCCCACTGGTGGATCCCATGTGCGGCGCCGGCACCTTCTCCATCGAGGCTGCGATGTGGGCTGCGGATGTGGCCCCTGGGCTCAAGCCTCCCCCGGTCACCGGCCTGCCTGGCTTTCCCGACGACGCTTGGAAGACCATGCTCGACGAGGCCAAGTCGGCCCAGAGCTTGGCCTCCGAGCTGCCGATCTTGACGGCGGACCGCGACAAGGGCGCCTGCCGGGCGACCCAAGAGAACGCCTCCCGCGCGGGGGTGCACATCGCGCCGGTCTGCAAGGACATCTCCAAGGCCTTTGAGACCACCTTGGAGGGACCAGGTCTGGTGGTCCTGAACCCGCCTTACGGCGTGCGTGTCGCCGACAATGTGAAGCTGGCGCCCCTCTACCACAAGATCGGTGGCGCTCTGCGTGCCCAGTTCCCAGGTTGGCGGGTGGTTATGGTCTGTCCGGACAAGGCCCTGGCTGGACGCGTGGCCAAGATGGAGGAGCTGGTGCGCTTCAAGAACGGCGGCATCTCAGTGGGGGTCTACGTCGGCCAGCTCTGAGGTCTGACTTCTGGGGGCGATACACTGGTCCGCACGGAGGAAGACATGACGGATTGGTCTGATCGCACAGCCCTGGTGACCGGAGCCAGTCGTGGCATCGGCGAGGCCATCGCCACCCGACTCTCTCAAGCAGGAGCCCAGGTCATCCTGGTCTCTCGCAAGCAAGAGGGACTGGACCAAGCGGCCGACCGCATCTCTGAGATCTCCGGCACCCGGCCCCTTGTGCAGCCTTGCCACACCGGGCGCCCACAGGCCATCGGCGCGCTCTTCGAGGCCTTGGACGCCCAGGGCATTGTTGTGGACGCCTTGGTCAACAACGCGGCGACCAACCCCTACTTTGGGCCGATGATGGGCCTGGAGTGGGCGGCCTTCGACAAGACCTTTGACGTGAACGTCAAGGGCAGCTTTGAGATGGCACGGCAGGTCGCCAAGCGCCTGATCGCAGCCAAGCAGGGCGGCAGCATCGTGAACGTGGCCAGCATCTACGGGATGATGGGCGCACCCTTCCAGGGCACCTACGCGATGACCAAGGCCGCCTTGATCTCCCTGACCCAGACCCTGGCCCATGAGTGGGGCGGCGCGGGCATTCGGGTCAACGCCATCGCCCCTGGCCTGGTGGACACCCAGTTCGCGGCCGCCATCGTGAACAACCCCGCCTTCGCCAAGGTCTTCTCCCAGCGCAGCGCCTTGAAGCGCCATGGGCAGCCCGAGGAGATCGCCGGCTTGGTGCTCTACCTGCTCAGCAGCGACGCGGCCTTTATGAGCGGCGCCACAGTGCCCATTGATGGCGGCTATCTGGCGGGCTGAGCTACCAGGACTTGGTGCTCTCAATGACCGTGTGGTCCTGGGCTTGCCAGCCGTAGGTGTTGGCCAGCTCCCATGGGTGTGGCCGGTAGAGCAGGGTGGCTTGGAGCTCGGGGGCCGTGCAGCCCTGGGGCAGCTCAAAGCGATGCTGGCTGACCTGGAAGCTGCCGGGCGCGATGCGGTTGTCGGACTGGATGTCCACGGCCTTGTAGTGGGGGACCATTGGCTCGCCAGCGCTGTCTGTAAGTACCTTGGAAAAGTGTTGCCCGGGCAGGCCTGCGAGGGGCTGGACCTCTGTGCTCTCGGGGTCCCATTCCGGGGACAGGCTGACTCGGTCCCCCGGCTGCAGAGCGTTGGGGTATAGCGCGATCTTGCCCTGGGCGTCTGGAGTCACGGTCCAGGTGGCAACGGGCTCTTCGAGTGCCAGGCCTTTGTCTTGCGGACTCAGATCGGCTTGTGAGAAGTAGCCCATTCCGCTGTAGTCTTGGAATCCTGCGGGCCGCACCGCCCGAAGCGTCAGGGACTCCCCGGCCAACTCTGCGGACTCAGGCCAGCTCAGGTGGCCAGCTTCCAAGCTGATCTCTTGGCCGATCTCTCCGCTGAGCCAGGCACCTGTGTAGTCTGGCAAGGTAGGCCCGGTGGTGGCTTGGAGGGAGCCGCAACTGCCGGTCGCTTGGAGCACCAGAATCAAGGCGCGCATGGGCTCGCCTGTGGGAATGGCGTGGCCTGCGCCCATGTTGGAGACGCCGACCTGGGCATAGAGGATCTGGCCCTGTTGCTCCAGGTTGAGCTCCACGTGCAGGGCCCCGGAGATCAGAGGCTGTTCTCCCGTAAGCGGCCCCACAAAGCTGTGTCGGCGTACGTCCTCTGGCGGCCTGGGGAAGCCGAATGTGATGGAGGAGTCTGCGGCTGTGGAGCGGTCCACAGCGTTGTTCGCGTCTACGTCAGCGGGCATGTGGCACTGCTGACAAGGCACGCCCTGGGCGGCATAGGGGCCCTCTGACCACTCGGAGTAGGTGCTGTGGATGGGCAGGCCCTCTGGCCAGCGGACGTCCAAGGACTCCCCCGGGGTGAGGGCTTCTTGGGCTTGCTCGTGGCAGCCGGCGCAGAACACCGCCTCGTCGAACTGTGGTTGCTGGCTGCCGCCCATGACCACGTTGGGCACATCGAGCAGTGGCCCGAAGTACACGGGGGCCCAGTCAAAGACACCCCTTCCGGGCTCGCTGGGGCGCTGGATCTTGAGGCGCCCGGCAACACCCGGTGCTTGCTCCAGGTCGACCTCGGAGACCTTGTGGCAGACATCGCAGTGCACGCCCAGCTCGTAGGCCATCCCTTCGGCGTCGTGCAGGTCGCGTCCGCCCAGCGCGCCATCGATGCCCGGTGCGTGACAGTCCGCGCAGGCCCCAAAGTCCTCTGGGGAATCGGCCGCGGCCAAGTCTGGATCATCGCAGCGTTGGACCCCGCAGTCGTTGAGGGTGTTGAGAACGCCCGGCTCGACGTAGCAGCGCTCGGCGGCGTCCTGAGGATGGCCGGGCAGGTGTCCCAGGCCCCAGCTCCCGCCCATGTCCAGACAGAGCGCCTCGGTGCTCCAGGCCTGGGCGGCGCCGGCATAGAGGGCTTGCAGCTTGGGGTTCTGAGCGGCTTGTGCGTGCTTGGAGTCTAGGAAGTCGGCCACAAAGCGGGTGTGGCAGTGGCTGCAGCTCTCGTCCGCGCTGTCTTCGCCGTCGCCGGGAGCTTGGTAGCTGTACTCCAGGTTGTCTGGCGGCAAGACCGCGTTCAAGGTCAGGCTGACTGGAACGCCCTCCTCGAAGTAGTCCACGCCGATGGCCCGGTATCCTTGCTTGCCGGCGACGATGACTGGGGCTCCCTGGGCGGGCTCCTCGTACCAGAGGGAGAACTGCCCCTCGCTGTCGCTGAGCACCTGGGTCTGAGGAAGGCCGCCCATCATGACCGTGGCTTGGGGCAGAGGCGCCCCATCTTGGTCCAGAACGCTGCCCTGGACCTCGAAGCTCTGGAGGCCCGGCGGCGTGCTGTCCCCGGTCTCCACGAGCACGGGCTCGCCGCTGTCTTGCGGGGTGCGGGTACAAGCCAGTATTAGCCAGATCACAGGGACGCGATCCAAGCGCGCACGGCGGCGGCGCCTTCCTCATCGACCAGGTGGGTGCCGATGGGGGGCATCTGGGCGCTGTCCCCGCGGGACTCCATGCGGCGAAGCACGGCGCTGCCGTGGGGGTCGCCGGAGTGGATGCGGTGCTGAACGGTGGGGGTGCTGAAGAGCTGCGTGGGCTGGTCCACGGCGCTGGCGAAGACCCCGGCTTGCTCCAAGCTCTGACCCCACACCAGGCTCAGGTCCAGGTCTGACTGAGGCAGGCCGTCGACCGTGGGGTTGTGGCAGCTGCCGCAGTTGGCGTGCAGCACGCCGAGGGCTTGCAGCGTGGTGGCCTCGCCGTTGAGAGGGCTGCTCTCCAAGGGGGCCGAGAGACGCTCAGCCAGGGAGCCCAGATCCGTCTCGGCGGCGGAATGATCCAGCTGAATCGCCGTAAACCCTAGTGCCCTGGATTGGCGGCCGCCGCCTTTGGGCGCAGGACCATGGCACGCTTGGCACTGGGCCTTGGAGGGGATCTCGTGTTCGGTTCCCAAGGCTTGAGCCAGGCCTTCGGGGCCCAGCTTCCGAGCCTGTGTGCCAGCCTCGTCCCAGAGGTAGCTGGCGTAGGCCCAGTCCTGCGGTCGTGGGCCCAGGCGCTCCATGAGGCGGGTCTCCACCTTCTGGCCGTCGACGGAGAACTCCTTCCAGAGGCGCGTTCCAACCGGCAGCTCCCAGTTGTCGGGATCGCTGGTGTCGATGGGGGTGCACTCTGGGATGTAGACCCAGCGGGCTTTGTCTACGCCGTCGGACCAGAGGGGCCAGCGGGGCACGAAGGGGCGCACCACTGGATGAATCTGGCCCTCATTGTCGTAGAGCCCGGTCTCCGAGAGCCACTCGGGCAGCGCGTCCTCGCGGATGGGCAAGGGCGTCTCGTAGTCGGTGGGCATCTCGGGGACCTGGTCCACCAAGAAGGTATCCACGCAGGGCTCCTCCTCTTCCGTCTCTGGCAGAGGGGAGTCCGGCACGGAGGCTGGTGGCCCCTTGCAGGCCAACAGTGCTCCGAGGGTCCACAACATCAAAGGCCGGCGTGGGCCTTGATCTCGTCCATGGCCGCTTGGTAGCCGCCGTGACCCGAGTCGCAGTAGATGATGCTCATGTCAGGGGCCACTGCGCACATTTCAGGATGCACGCGGCCGCTCATCGGGGTGCGGTCCGGAAGCAGGCCTTCGCCGTCGGCCAAGATTGGGAAGTCCGGCTCGCCGATGGTCTGGTGGTAGGTCACGATGTCGTTGTAGGTGGCTGGGCCGCCGCTGGTTCCTTCGTACAGGGTGAAGATGAAGGAGAAGGGCAGGCCGGTCTCATTGATGAATGCGTCAGTTGCGTCTTGGAGGCCGCCGGCCTCCACTGTGCAGCCGCTTCACCAAGCTGCAGTGCGGTACAGAATGTGGTACTCGCCGTGGAAGTCCCACAGGTCCACCATGTCCTCGCAGATGTCGACCATCTGGGCGTTTGCGACGACATCACCGAGCTCAGCGCCGTTGGAGACCAGGGTGCCGGGGTCCGCTCGCTTCCAACCACAGTCGTAGCAGGCTTCCTCAGCGTTCAGTGGATCGCTGAGGCAGTCCTCTTCTTCGCCGTCGGTGTAGCCATCCTCATCGCTGTCCGCAGCGGTGGGATCGGTGCCAAGGTCGGCCTCGTCACAGTCGTTGAGACCGTCTTGGTCTTGGTCTTGATCGGCGTTGCATGCAGCGTCTTCTGGGACGTCGCAGGCCAAGCTCAGGGCAAGGGTGAACAGGATCATGGATTCTCCGGCTGGCGTGCAGAGTATCGCAGAGCATGACGCCTTGTCGTCAAGCTTTGTGGGCAGGGCGGAGCTTGCCGGGGCTGAGTGTGCCCGGCTCCTCTCAGGGCTCGCACGTACCCCTGTGAACGGCCCAGGTGGTGTCGCCGAGCGTTCCCTTGCCACATGGTAGCTCACAGCGACCTCTTTTCCGAGGCTTCGCGGCCAGGATGTAAGTGAATGCCGTTCGCGCCGTTACTGGGCACAAACTGGAGTCCACATCATGAGCGTCCGTCCCCGCCTTCTTGCCAGCCTCGCCATCAGCGCAGGTCTGTTCTTCAACCCCATGGCCAGCTCTGTGGTGCAAGCGCAGGACATCGATGGGGAGACCATCAAGAGCTACGCCCCCTATGCTGCGATCGCGGTGCTCTTGGGCGGGGCTTACATGATTGGAAAGGTGCGCAAGAACAAGGCGGCGGCGAAGGCAGAGGAGGAGCGCATCGCTGAGGCGGAGCGCGAGGCCGAGCTGGCGCAGCAGTGGACCTTGGAGGGCAAGGACGTGAGCGCTTTGGAGCTCCGGGTCGCGACCTCGGATGGGCCCGTTGAGCAGATCGCGCCCGGCTCCTCGGTGGTCCTGGTGGTCGTGGCCACCCTGGCCGATGGCAGTGAGCTGGAGAGCTACGGTCTGGGAGAGGGGCACACCCCGTGGTCCGACTACACGGTGGTCGTGGACGGAGGTGAGTTCAGCAACGGAACCCTGAGCGCCAACGGCGACCCCCGCACCTTTACGGACCACACGGTCCGCTTCACGGTCAGCAACGTGCATGACCCCAGCGATACGGCCAGCTTGCAGCTGCCGGTGAACTACAAGACCGACTTTGTGGCGCAGTCCTGGGCAAACAGCGGCAGCAGCGGAGACTGGGGACGGGAGGGCACCCACGGACGCGATGGCAGCGACGATGACGAGGGCAGCGGCGGGCCGGGCAGCAACGGTGGGGACGGCGGAAATGGCCAGACGGGTGGTTCTGGCGCCCACGCGAGCTCCATGAGCGTCGACGTTCAGCTGGTCACAGACCCCACATTTGGTCGGGAGCTGCTCGAGGTCACCGTTCAGGTGGGTGGTGGGGAGCGCTTCTACATGATCGACCCAGATGGCGGCTCGATGACCATCTACAACCGTGGCGGCTCCGGCGGCAGTGGTGGACCGGGAGGACGCGGTGGAAACGGCGGTGACGGTGGTCGAGGCCGGAACTCCAGCAGCGGGGTGCGCGGTCAGGGTGGCAACGGCGCGGATGGCGGAAACGGCGGCGACGGCGGCGACGGCGGAGACGGCGGCAACGGCGGCGCGGTCACCATCACCTTCTCCAAGGCTGCGGCCAAGTACCAGGACCAGTTCCACGTCTACAACGGCGGCGGCTCGGCCGGCTCGGGTGGCAACGGCGGCTACAACGGCAGCCCCGGAATGGGTGGCAGCGCCTACGACTCGGGAGACCAAGGTCGACAGGGGGAGAGTGGCCGCTCCGGACAGTCAGGTCGTGACGGACAGGACGGGCCGCCTCCCGTGATTAAGGTGCGATAGGTCTCTTGACCTAGGAGTGCCCCATGCAGGGACAGACGGTCGTTGTGAGCGGCGCCACCTCGGGAATCGGCCAAGCTGCCGCCCTGGAGTTGGCCCGCCTTGGAGCCGAGGTGGTGATCTTGGGCCGCTCAGCGGCCAAGGCCCAGGCGACCCAGGCGCTCATTGAGGCGCAGGTGGGCCGGCCCTGTGTGCGCAGCTTCTTGGCGGACTTTGAGTCTCTGGATGCGGTGCGGCGGGTTGCTGGGGAGCTGGCAGAGTTGCCCCAGATCGACGTGCTGCTGAACAACGCCGGCGTGGTGCACACCAAGCGAGAGCTGACGGTGGACGGCTATGAGAAGACCTTCGCGGTGAATCACCTGGCGCCCTTCTTGTTGACCTGCTTGCTGATGCCCAAGCTGCTCGAGCGTCCGGGAGCCCGCATCGTGAACACCTCCTCCGGTGCGCACCGCTTTGGGCGCCTGGTCATGGAAGACCTTCAGTCTGAGCAGCAGTACGCCACGATGAAGGCCTACGGTGGCTCGAAGCTGGCCAACCTGCTGTTTACGACGGAGCTTGCCCGTCGTTTGGAGGGTCGGGATGTGGGCTGTTGGGCTCTGCATCCGGGGGCGGTCTCTACCGGCATTGGCACCAACAATGGCTGGCTGGGCCGCGCCGCCCAAGCGCTGCTCAAGCCCTTCTTCAAGAGCCCGGCCCAGGGCGCACGCACCTCGATCTATCTCTGCAGCGCCCCCGTCAGCGCTCCGAACGGGAGCTACTTCGTGGACTGTGAGGTGGAAGAGATGCTGCCGCGCGCCCAAGATCCCGCCGAAGCTCAGGCCCTCTGGGCGGCATCTGAGCGCTTGGTGGGTCTGGAAGCAGTGCGCTTTTAGGGGGTTGCTTGGGGGAGCAGGCCTTCGGGCATTGGGGCCAATGCCTTCATGGCCTTGGCGAAGCCGTCCATGTCGCCTTCCAAGCCCTTCTCGCTGCCGCCGCAGCGCGAGAGGGTGCCGGTGAACAAGATCAGGCGGGCCTGCTCGACGGTCACCGAACGGCTCGTTCCGCCGCTGCAGCCGGGCTCTCGTGAGGCCGGCGTGGGCTTGAATCCGGCTGCCTCGTAGGCCGCGATGGCCTTGTCCAAGGTCGCTTGATCACTGGGTGCGTGGGCTTCAGCGACCACATCGCCGTAGCTGTCCACGACGTAGTCGGCGCTCTCGGCGCTGACTCGGATGGTCACGCTGCGGTGGGAGGGCGGCGGCACCGAGGAGTCTTGGAAGTGGTACTCGACCGCGGTGACCTGGGCCTCGTGTGCGGGCGTGGTGACCTCGGGCGTGGGAGGCGGCTCTGGGGTTGGCGCAGGTGGCGTCGCAGACGAGTTGGCCGAAGCACAGGCCAGGATCAGCGCGAGCAGCATGAGGGCTCCTTTTCGAGCATCTTAGCGCTACTCGGGGATCTGGGCGGCGCCGGTCGCCAGCTCCTGCACGCTGCTGACGCTGACACCGCTCAGGGTGAAGTCCAGCTGCGTGTCGTTCTGCTCGAATCGGAAGACGGCCTCGGAGAGGGGCTCACCAAAGTCGCTCTCCAGGTCTGCCCACTGGGCGGGCTCCATGACCAGATCGCGGGTGCTCGCGTAGGAGACCGTGGCGATGGCTTGGTCCTGCTGGGTGATCAAGAAGTCGCTTCGGATCTCGATCAAGCCCGATGTCTCGAGCAAGGTGCGCTGGGTGATGACCAGGTGATCCGGACATGCGCTGGGGTCATCCTGAGTGGACTCTCGGGTGCGCCATGCAGCGCTTGGCGGGTCCATGGGGATGAAGGAGAGGGTGGTCCAGTCGGTGCCCAGGTAGGGGGTCCAGACCACCTCCACGTCCCGAACGATGCCGTGCTGGGTCATCAGGGTCGCAGGGCTGGTGCCGGTGTAGCTCTCGTCCTCAAAGGCCACATCGATGCTGTCGACGGTCTCGCAGGCCGGCGTGGGGTCCTCGGGTGCCGTGTCGAAGGGCTGGCAGGCGAGCAGGAAGATCAGCATGGGGCGCTGTGTACTGCACAAGGGCAGCCCTGTCTACAGTGGGGTGCGCTCAAGCCCCCGCAGGATGGGCACGATGTCGGCGGCGCCTTGGCATGCAGCCGCTCCCACCCAGGCCACGCTGAGGAAGTCTTGGGCTTGGCTCGGGTCGTTGGTGCAGAGCACGCCGGAGACCAGTTGGCCTTGATCGGTCACTGGAGGGAAGCGCTCCTGGAGCTGCTGTGCGAAGGGGGCCAGTGGGCCGACGTCCCGCTTGTGGTGCAGGGTCCAGACCGCCGGCCGGCCGTGCCGAATCCACCGGGCGATGCCGCGGGCGATGTGACCCATGGTCATGCGGGGATTTCTCTCCACCACTGCGCGAAGACGCAGGGTGTTGCCCGCATCGCGATAGACCAGGCCATCGATGTTCCAGTATCCGCTGTGGGGCGCTTGGTCTGCGAGGTCCTGATAGAGCTTGAGCACGCGGCGTCCCTCGGAGAGCAGCCGACGCACATCAACCGGCAGCCCCGCCCAGGGTTCGCTGAGCACCTGTCCCCGCCACACGCCCTTGTTGTCGACCAGGGGCCGGGACAGGCCAAGCAGCTTTCCTCCTTGGTAGAGCGCCGAGAGGTCTGCGACGCGGTTCAGGAGCGGCTCGACGACCACTGCGCTCTGGGTGGCCAGGATGCGCGTGACCCATTTTTCAGTGGCCGCATCCAAGGTCCCTTGCGCACGTCGTTGCCCTTGGCCGGAGCTTCCCAGGTCTTGTTTGATGAGGGCGGGACCTTGGATCTTGGCCAATGCGTCCACGAGCTGCGGGATGCGCAGCACCAGGTGCCCCTCTGTGTCGTCTCCGCCAGCGAGGTCACCGTGTCGCTGCCGGGCGATGACCTGGAGCTCCAGAGCGCTGGACTTGCGGAAGTCCGCCTGGGTCCAGGGAGGGGAGGTGGCGCCGGCCTTGTTCTTGTCGGCCTCAGGTCCGGGACCAAAGGGGATGAAGGCCCCCAGCTTGCGGCCGGTGAGCGCTTGGGGAGCCGGTACCCACTCGGGCAGATCCACGCCCAACTCCTGCCATCCCTGCAGCCACTCAGGGCTGGGCGAGACGGGGGCGATGACCGTGTCGTCTCGCCGACTCAAGAACATGGGCAAGCTGCCCAAGTCTCGTCGTAGGGCTTGGGCGGGCTTGGAGGGGAGCTGGCCCAGGAGGGTCTGCTCGCAGCCCGGGTTGAACCACCACAGAGTGGGCGGACGACCCTTGGTGCGGCCGTAGACCTGCAATGCGTCGATCCAGTCGTCGTCAAAGCCCGCTCGGCGTCGCCCGTCTCGGTCGTAGGGCTTGCCCTTGGCGCGGGCAGGGGTCAGTGGCGGGAGCAGCGCGGCTTCGAAGGCCTCCCAGTCGCTCAGGCTCTGGTCCTTGAAGGTGCGGTACCAGCGCAGGCCATGTCGAACGTGACCGATCTCGTCTTGGTAGACGTGGTCCATCAGTTCCTTGGTCTGGGTGTCGCCCACCTTGGCGAAGGCCCGGCCGTAGTGCAGACAGTAGTCCAGGTTGGCTTGCTCAAAGGCCAGGGACAAACCGGCGCAGTAGTGAATCGGATGATCCATCGGCGAGAGGCTGGTCCAGAAAAAGGGGCTGTTGTGCAGCTCCCCAAATTCCACGCCCAGCTCGGCCATGCGGGCCAGGTAGCGCCGCAAGTGGTCTTGCTCTTCCTTGAGGGTATGGGCGATGCCCTTGCGGAACACTGGGGGGGCGTCCGGGAAGCGCACCAAGGCCAGAGCCATCAGCTCCATCGCCAGCAGCTCGTGGTTGGCAAAGAAGTGCAGCACCTGGCCACGGGCCACGGGATCGTGCAGTTGGCCCAAGCTTGGGAAGGGGGCTTTGGGCCGATCCAGGTCCAGACGCAAGGACTGCGGTCGCCCAGGCCACTTGGGGCCGGACCAGGGTGTGCCTGGATTCTCATCCGAGGTCACGCTTGGGTTGGCGAGCTTGTCCTGCAGCGAATCTGAGCGCAGGATCTGCTCAGCCAGGGCGCGGAGCTCCATAGAATTGGGCTCCGCGCCGAGAGGCTTTAGCTGTTCGCTTGCGCGGCGTAGCCAGTGGCCTTGATGGCGGCCAAGAGCTTGTCAGCGTCGGTCTTTGCAGAGTCGTATGCGATCTGGGTCTCACCGGTCTGGTAGTCCACTGCAACAGCTTCGACGCCGTCGATGGCCTTGAGGGCATCGCTCACCTTGGTGGAGCAGCTGCCGCAGGTCATGCCTTCGACCTTGAAGGTGGCCTTGGTGCCGGCGGAAGCCTGGACAGCTTCGGCAGCCACGCTGTAGGCCGCAGCGTCAGCCATTGGGCAAGCCATGGCTGGGGTTGCGAATGCGAATGCCAGAGCGGATGCGAGTGCGATCTTGCGAATCATGGGGTCTCCAAGACGTGTGGTTTGGCGAACATCTTGTTCGCACCTTCCGGTTGAGTATGCTTGAGACGGGCGCGGGTTGCACACATCCCTGCAGGGGCCCCCTTGCTAGAAGGCCATGTCGAAGCTGACCTCGCCCTCTACGGCGCTCTGGTACGCGGAGACGCGGCGCTCGAAGAAGTTGGTCAGCTCCTGCACATCCTGCAGATCCATGAAAGGGAAGGGGTTGGTGCTGCCCCAGATGGGCTCCAGGCCCATGCGGATCATGCGCTGGTCCGCGACGGACTCCAGGTAGGTGCGCATGTCTTCAAGGGACAAGCCGGTCACGCCCTCTGCCAAGACGTCCTCGGCGAAGTTCATCTCGCACTCCACAGCGTCACGGAGCATTGCCTCCACCCGCTGGGCCATGTCGGCGTCGAAGAGTCCGGGCTCCTCCTCGCGGGCGGTGTCCACCACGCGGAAGGCGAAGTTCATGTGCATGGACTCGTCGCGGAACACCCAGTTGGTGCCAGCTGCCAAGCCGTCCAGCAGTCCGCGGCTACGCAGGAAGTAGACGTAGGCGAATGCAGCGAAGAAGAACATGCCCTCGATCGCGGAGGCGAAGGTGATCATGTTCATGAGGAAGGCCTTGCGGTCCTCCACGGTCTGCAAGGAGTCGATGGACGCGCTCTGGTCCATCCACTTCATCGCAAAGTCAGCCTTGCGCTTGATGGAGGGGATGTTGTCCACGGCCGAGAAGGCCTTGGCGCGCTCTGCCGGGTCGGGCAGGTAGGTGTCCAGCAAGGTCAGGTAGAACTGTACGTGCAGCGCCTCTTCGAAGAGCTGACGGGAGAGGTACATCCGCGCTTCGGGGGAGTTGACGTGCTTGTAGTAGTTCAGCACCAGGTTGTTGGAGACGATGCTGTCGCCGGTGGCGAAGAAGGCCACCAAGCGGTTGATCAGGTGGCGCTCGCCTGGACCCAAGGTGTTGCGCAGGTCAGCCAAGTCTGTGGAGAAGTCCACCTCTTCCACGGTCCAGGTGTTCCGGATGGCCATGCGGTACATCTCGTAGAACTCGGGGTACTTCATCGGACGCAAGGTCAGGTCGAAACCGGGATCGAGCAGCATTGGAGACTCCAGATGGTCAGCGCAGAAACAGCGGGGGCAGGGAGGGCAGGGACCCCAAGAGATGGGGGCCGCAGATTTGGGTGCTGATACGTGAACAGACGTTCAGGTTATCAGAGGGGTCTCGAGGCCCCAAGCACAAAGTGCAAGCCGATCGGCAAGCCGCTCGGCGAGCCTGAAGACTTGCCTACTGGCAAGCGTCGCAGTGCTCAGGGTTCTCAAGGGAGCAGGCCAGAGCTTCGGCAGGGGTAAAGACCTGCTTCTCGTCGCTCTTTGCCTTGCCCTGGGCACTCATGTTGATCTCGGTCGCGGGACGGGATCGCAAGTAGTACGTGGTCTTCAGACCCTTCTTCCAGGCATACATGTACATGCTGGAGAGGCGCCCGATGTTGGGGCTCTCAACGAAGAGGTTCAGGGACTGGCTCTGGTCGATGAAGGCGCCGCGGTCGGCGGCCAGATCGACCAGGGTCTTCATGCTCAGCTCCCACGCGGTGCGGTAGAGCTTCTTCAGGTTGTCCGGCAGCTCGTCAATGTGGGCCACGCTGCCGCGGTTCACCTTGAGCTGCTGACGGATGTCTGCGTTCCACAGACCCAAGCGGCGCAGGTCCTGCACCAAGTAGCGGTTGACCTGGAGGAACTCTCCGGAGAGGGTCTCGCGCTTGAAGAGGTTGCTGACCTGGGGCTCGATGCACTCGTAGATGCCCAGGATGCTGGCGATGGTGGCCGTCGGTGCGATGGCGATCATCAGGGAGTTGCGCAGGCCGTGCTCGACGACGTCCTTGCGCAGGCCGGCCCAGTCGTACTCAGTGACTGGAGTGACGCCCCACAGGTCGGGCTGCAGGTGGCCGCGGGCTGCACGGGTCTCGGCGAAGGCCGGGTGTGCGCCCAGCTCCTTGGCCAACTCCATGCTGGTCTGGGTGGCGTGGAAGTAGATGGTCTCCGCGATGCGCTTGGAGATGTCCTGAGCGCGGGGATCGTCGAAGGGCAGGCCCATCTTGAAGAACACGTCCTGCAAGCCCATGGAGCCCAGCCCAACAGGCCGCCACTTCATGTTCGAGTTGGAGGCCTCGGGGATGGGGTACAGGTTCCGGTCGATCACACGATCGAGCTGGCGGATGGCCACAGCGGCGGTCTTGCCCAGCTTGGCAAAGTCCACGGTCCAGCTTCCGTCCTCGGCCTGCACCAAGTGGTTGCGCAGGTTGATCGAGCCCAGGTTGCAGACGGCGGTCTCATCGCCGCTGGTCACTTCCAAGATCTCTGTGCAGAGGTTGGAGAGGTGCACCACACGGCCAGGCTCGGCGGTCTGGTTGCAGGTCTTGTTGGAGGCGTCCTTGAAGCACATCCAGCCGTTTCCGGTCTGGGCCAAGGTGCGCATCATGCGGCCATAGAGGTCGCGGGCCTTGATCTGGCGCACGAAGCGCCCGGCCTTCTCTGCTTCCAGGTAGTGGCGCTCGAACTCAGCCCCGTAGGTGTCCACCAGCTGTGGCATTTCCTTGGGGTCGAAGAGGGACCAGGTTCCGTTGGTCTCGACCCGCTTCATGAAGAGGTCAGGGATCCAGTTGGACAGGTTCAGGTTGTGGGTCCGACGGGCCTCGTCACCGGTGTTGTCGCGCAGCTCCAGGAAGGACTCGATGTCGGCGTGCCATGGCTCCAGGTACACGCAGGCTGCGCCCTTGCGGCGACCACCCTGGTTCACGGCGGCGACGGATGCATCCAGCGTGTTCAGGAAAGGAACGATGCCGTTGGACTGGCCGTTGGTGCCCTGGATGTGGGAGCCCGAGGAGCGAACACGGGTGTAGGACAGGCCGATTCCACCAGCGAACTTCGAGAGCATCGCAATGTCGGCGTAGCGCTTGTAGATGTCGCGCAGGTCGTCGGCGGGGCTGTCGAGCAGGTAGCAGCTGGAGAGCTGGGTGCGGTGGGTGGCCGCGTTGAAGAGGGTGGGGGAGCTGGGCAGGTAGTCGTGGGTGCTGAAGGTCTCGTAGAGCTCCAGTGCGTCGGCCACGTTGTCGGAGACGCCCACCGCCACGCGCATGAAGAAGAACTGCGGGGTCTCGATTGGATCCCGAGTCTTGGGGTGACGCTGTAGGTAGCGGTCACGCAGAGTGCGCAGGCCGAAGTACTCGAAGGCGTAGTCGCGCTCGGGCTTGATGGCGGCGTCCAGCTCTTCAGCGTTGTCCGTGACCAGCTTCAGGACGCGGTCGTTGATGATGCCCTGGCTGTGGCCGAGCTGGATGCTGGCAGAGAAGCTGCGGGCACCGGTCTTGGCGACAGTCTGACGAAGCTCGTCCGCCAAGATGCGGGCAGCCAGCTTGGAGTTCTGAGGCTCCTCGAAGGTCAGGCCAGCGGCGGTGTGAACGGTCAGCTCGCGAAGCACGGGCTGCGTGACGCCGGGAGGTGCCGAGCGAACGACGCGCTCGGTCAGCGCGGGGATGTCGAGCGCGTCCAGATCTGTGGACAGGCGCTCGAGATATTCCTGCAGCCGTTGAGCAGGAGTGGGGCCGTCGAATGTGTCGTTGGGCGACAGGGAAAGGTCGGACGTGCCAAGGGTAGGCTGCTGCTGCACGGCGGGCTCCGCGGGGGGGGAAATCGG
>CAJXRZ010000048.1 GCA_913060515.1 uncultured Pseudomonadota bacterium
TAAGAGACAGGAGTGAAGGTCGGAGCCAGGAGGCCCCCAGATGCGCACAACCCCTTGCGCTTTGGCCTGCTGAATCCAGGCCAAGAGCTCTCCACGGGGCGCTGAGGCGCCCGGCAGGTCCAGCTGCAAGGCGTAGCCCTTGCCGTAGCGCTTCTGGAGGTGCGCCGGCCGCCGTGGGTCCTCCTCCAGCTTGGTGCGCAGCCGCCGAACGGTGCTCTCCAGGGCGCGCTCGCTGCCCCCTCTCCAGACCTGCGCGAGCAGCTCCTTTCGGGACCAGGTCCGCAGAGGTGCCTGGGCAAGAGCCTGCAGCACCCCCAGCTCCAAGGGTGTGAGCGCTTCTTGGGCGCCTGCTCGATGCACCACGCCCATGTCCAGGTCGACGGCGCAGGCCTGAAGGTTCAACCACATGCGTGTATTGTGACTCACTTTGCGTGTTTTGGCACTCCAAAGTCCTGCATCCAACGCCCTACCTTGGGAGCGTGGACAACGCCGTCCCGGATGGAGATCAACATGACCCTCAAGAAACTCACTTTCCCCCTGATCTTTGGAAGCCTTCTCTTCAGCGCACTGGCCTGCACAGGAGGCGGCAGCGACAGCGCCTCAGAGGACGATGACGACGGGTTCTGGGACAACGACGACGACGACGATGCGGACAGCGGCTGGGACGACGGCGGCGACGACGGAAACTGCGGCGGCAGCTTCTCCGGCGAAGTCAGCGAGGGCGTGGACCGTTGGCACTCTTTCAGCGTGAACACGGACCGAGACGTGATCTACACCCTGGAGTGGGACGAGGACACCGACCTGGACCTGCACCTACTCGACGCCTCCGGAAACGAGATCACCCGGGCGGAGACCAACGGGGGCGGCACAGGCGAGGAGCTGGACTTCTGGACCCAAGCAGGGGACTACCAAGTCATGGTCGTGATGTGGGACGAGGCGGAGACCGAATACGAGCTGGACATCCGCTGCCAGTAGCGGCTGGAGCGGCCGGCGACTGAGAGGTCCGTCAAGATGGCCAAAGCTGGACGCGTCAAGAGCGATTGTCGGAAATCCAATCTGTGGCTTCTCTTAGGAGATCCGCTATACTAGGGTCCGATCTCTCGACTACTCGTCGCTGCCAGGCCTTTTCATGTCAACGCTTCGCACTCGCATCCTCGCAACCGCCATGGTGTCCTCGCTTGGGATCGCCGTTCTGGCCATGGTTCCGTGGCCGTCTTGGGCTGGAATGCCAAGCATGGCTCAGGGGAACGTTGCGGCCATCGCCGCTCCTCCAGCCCTTGCAGCGGTGGTGCCATTGCCGGACCCCGAGCCTCGTTTTCACGAGGTGAAGCACACCATCCGCAAGGGCCAGGCGCTCGGCAGCATCCTGCCTGACTACGGCGTGCACCAGGTGGATGCCGTGGTTGACGTGGCAGAGCCCTGGGTCGATCTGACCAGCATCTGGGCCGGAAAGGAGCTGCTCTTCACCCTGGACCGCGACGCCGGTGACCGCGCCGTCTCCCTGCGCTACGTCTTGGACGAGGACCGCACCTTGGTCGTGGACCTCTCCGGTGAGAGCCCCAAGGCGGATGTTGAGGAAGTGGTCTACGCCAGAATGGCGGGCCAGCGCGTCCTCACGGTCCAAGGCAGCCTGTGGCAATCGGCCGTGGACGCTGGGCTGCGGCCCGCCGACATCGTGCGAATCGCCCATGTCTTCCGCTTCGACGTGGACTTCAACACCGAGCTGCAGGCCGGCGCCCGCTTCTCGGTCATCGGCGAGGACCTCTACTCCAAGGGCGAGTACGTCAAGATGGGCGACCTTCAGGCCGTGCGCCTGGAGAACAAGGGCGAAGTCTTCACCGCCATCCACTTCGTTCACGCGGACGGACGGGACGGCTGGTACCACCCTGACGGGACCGCAGCCAAGAAGCCTTTCCTGCGCTCTCCCCTGGACTTTGCACGGGTCACCAGCAACTTCAACGGCGGGCGCTACCACCCGGTGCTCAAGAAGAAGCGCAAGCACCTGGGCACCGACTTTGGCTGTCCTACCGGCACCCCCGTCAAGGCGACCGGCTCAGGCGTGGTAACGATGGCCAAGAAGAACGGTGGCCACGGCAACCACTTGGTCATCAAGCACGAAGGTGGCCGGGTCACCAAGTACAGCCACCTCTCCTCCTTCAAGGTCAAGAAGGGCCAGAGAGTGGAGCAGGGTCAGGTGGTCGCGCTCTCGGGCAACACCGGCATGAGCACAGGCCCCCACCTGCACTACGAGCTGCACCTGAGCGGCAAGGCCGTAGACGCGATGAAGGTGGAGCTCCCGACCACCGACACCATGCCCTCTGCCGAGCGGGCCGCATTCAACGCCCAGCGGGACACCTTGGTGGCCCAGCTCGACGCGATGGACCCGGACGGGGAAGCCGCAGCGCCAGCGATGGTGGACGGCGAGTAGACTCCTCCTCTCATTCGGGAGACGAGATGGAGAAGACTCTGATTGGGCTGGGGCTCTTTGCGGTGGCAGCCGCGGTGGTGTTCAACACGGTGTATCAGCCGGCCTATGCGGAGGGGGCGAGCCCCAACGCCCAATGCGAGCTCGTCCGAGCAGGCACCGCGGGCAAGCTGGCGAGCACGGCGCTGCCGGCCGCCCTTGAGGAAGCCAAGGCACGCCAGGGGAGAGTGGAGGTGATCTCCTTCGGTACCACCCTGATGGTCTGCAGCTACTGACCGGCTCGGGCGGTACACTGCCCTGGTGTTCTTCCTGCTCTCCAGCGCCCTGGCTGCCCCGCCCCAAGTCCAAGAGGCTTGGGTCGCGCTGCCCACTCAGGCCGAGCGGGACCGCGCCGAGACCTTGGGTGCCCACTTCGCAGAGGGCATCGAGGGCGAGTACGTGCGCATGCACGCCACGCCCGAGAGTTGGGTGGCCATCCAGGCCGAGTTCAGCACTCTGGCCTCGCCGGTGGGACTGGTTGCTCAGAGTGTGGCCGGCTACCGCAGCCCCGAGCAGATTGAGACCGAGCTGGCCGCCATGGCCGATTCCTCCCCCCTCGTCACCCTCGTCCACTACGGAGAGAGCGTGGAGGGACGGCCCATCTTGGGCCTGGAGATGGGTCCGGAGACCGCCCCGACGTGGCGCATCACGGGCGCCCACCATGGCGACGAGGCCATCTCCAGCGAGTTGGCCATGGAAGTTGCCCACGCCCTCATCGACAACCAGGGCGCGTGGGCCGGCCTGCTCGAAGGGCTACACATCACCTTGATTCCCGTCGTAAACCCCGACGGACTGGCACAAGGCAGCCGCTACAACGCCAACGGGGTGGACCTGAACCGGAACTACGGCTTCCAGTGGGGTGACGGCACTTTTCGCGGCCCAGCGCCATTCTCCGAGCCTGAGACGCGCGCCGTCCGTACCTTGGCCTTGTATCGAAGCCATCAAGCTGCTTTGAGCCTGCACGCGGGCGCCCTCAACCTGGGCTGGCCCTGGAACTACACGACCACCGTCTCCGCCGACGAGGCCAGGATGCGCGCTCTGGCCCAGTCCTACGAGGACCTCTGCCCAGACCCAGACTTCTACATCACCAATGGCGCGGCCTGGTACGTGACCAGCGGGGACTCCAACGACTGGTCTCTGGGCCAGCGCGGCACCCTGGAGCTCACCCTGGAGGCCTGGATCGAGAAGGCGCCACCCTCCGCTGAGCTCGACGGCGTGCTCGCCCTCCACTTGAGCGCCATCGCCGACATGCTGCACAGCCCCGTCCCCCTCCGGGTCGAGGTGCGCGACGCCGAGAGCGGACAGCCCCTCCAGGCCACCCTGGGCGTGGGCAGCCGAGCCAGCGACTTCTTCAGCGGTCCAGACGGCGTGGCCTGGCGCATGCTGGAGACCGGGATCTACACCCTCCAGGTCACGGCCCCCGGCTATGCGCCCCAAGAGCTGGAACTGCGCCTGCCGGCCGACGAGCGCACGGAGATTTCTGTCGCCCTCCAACGCAGCAACATCCTGGATTTTCAGCCACAGCCGGCCTTGCTGCCCTGTTGCTCCGGGCAGTGGGTGTCGATTCCAGGGCTGGAGACCCAAGATTTGCTGACCCTGAGCCGCCCTGGACATGACCCTGTTGCTCTGCAACCCGGCCCACAAGGCTGGTGGGTGGAGCCTGCCGAGCTCTCCCCCGGTCCATGGACGCTGGAGCTGCCCCAGGGCGTCATGCCCAACGCATTGCTCGTGGGCTCTCAAGGAGGGCTGGTTCAGCTGGAGGAGGCCAAGCTCTCCGGAGACACCCTGGTTGTACGGGCGCAAGGCTTGGGCCCCGGCACCCGCATCTTCGCCATGACAGGCACCACCCGAGGACTGGTCGAGCTGGAGGTGTTCTCGGAGAGCGAGACCCTCGTGGTGGCCCAAGCACCACAAGTGGATGGAACCGTGGACCTGCTGCTCCTGTCCAAAGGAGAAGCACTGGCCATCATGGACCTGCTGGGCACCCCGCAACTGGACCCGGGCACGCCCGCCGACCCCGTAGACACTGGCGTCCCTGCGCAGGCATTGGGGCCGGTGTACGGTTACGGCGGCTGCTCCCACGGCCCGGGACCCTTGCCCCTCTGGGGTGCATGGTGGCTCGCCTTGGCCCTTGGACTCCGGAGACGCCCATGCCTTTGAGAACCCTTCGCTTTCCCGCCCTGGCCGCAGTGATGGCCCTGACGGCCTGCGACCGTGACCAGGTCTACGACCAAGGCACCTTCTCCGACAACGTCTACCTGGCCTACCAGGAGTGCAGGGAGGGGGAGATCCGCATGCTCACCTCCAAGCACAACATCCAGACGGCCTTTGAGCCTTGCGGCTCCAACAACTTCGTGAGCTTCGCCTGGGCCCCAGACGGCGTGAACCTCTACTTCCAGCTGCCCCTCTCCGCGCACATCATGAACGGGGAGACCAAGGAGGTCGTCGCTCTGCCGACCGAGGTCCCAGTCGCGCCCGTGGCTTGGCTGAGTCCCGAGCTGCTGGTGTTGCCCCTCGGCCCTGCAACAGGCGGAACCGACCCACGCCTTGTGCTCTTTGACCGGGTGCAGGCCAACATGAACACCGTGACCCTCAAGGGCGTCACGGACCTGGCTGACGTGCACTCCGACGGCGCGCGAAACACGGTGCTCTACACCGGCACCAAGGACGGCAAACGCGGCGTGTTCCGGGCCAGCTTCGATACGAACGAGAGCGAGCGTGTCTTTGAGTGGCTGGGCCAGGACGTGGAGAACTTCACCTACTCCGCCCAGCTCCAGCTCATCGGCGTCAAGTCAGGTGAGCAGGTCTTGGTCTACCAGACCGATGGCTCCATGCTCTACCGCTTCGAGGACGCCACCACGATTCACTTCCATCCCGGCGGTCGCTACTTCGCCCTGGAGAGCCTCGGAGAGCCCATCTCGCCCTTCGACCAGCGCACCTGGAACGAGGTCAGCGAACAAGCCCGCGAGCGCGAGGAGCGCCGCATGGAAGAGTGGCTGGAGAAGCAGCCGGAGTGGGTCGACAAAGAGGTGGCACCGCCGGTGATGGACATCTTCGACGTGGCCTTGGACAAGCGCTTCCGTCTGGGCTTTGTCTACGGCGACCGCTTCCAGTGGTACCCAGCCCAGGACTTCTACGCCTCCTTCGTTCTCTGGGGAATGGAAGGCAAGGAGCTCAACCGCAACGTCGCCCTGACCCAGCTTCACGAGCGGGTTCGTATGGCGGCCAACGGAGAGCTGACCCTTGGCGTGACCGAGCGGCCCTTTACGCCGATGGAGCCCACTGCACCCCAAGTGGATGGCGCGCTGAAAGCCCCGGAAACACCGGCCCAGCCACCATCGGCCCCCACGGAGGGTGCTTCTACACCCACCCCGTGACCCATGGATACTTCAGCACCCCCCTGGACGAGAAAAATATCGGGTTTTTAGCGTGATTTCAAGACTTTAGAGTCTTGGCACGACTCCTGCTTTGTGTTGGGTGCACACAGACAGGAGAGCCCATGTCCACCCAAGCCGCCAGGACCCCTAGGGGTCGACGCGAAGAGTTGATTCTCGCCCATTACCCGATGGTTCGAAAGGTCGCCTACCGCATGGTGAGCCGCTTCCCATCCTGCGTAGAAGCCGAGGACCTCATCACCATTGGGACCCTGGGACTGATCGACGCCGTCGACCGTTTCGAGGAGACCCGCTCGATCAGCTTCTCGGCATACGCCCGCATCCGCGTCCAAGGAGCCATCCTGGACGAGCTGCGCAAAGAAGACTGGATCCCACGTTCGGTGCGCAACCGTCACCAGACCATCCTGAAGACCAAGGACCGCCTGCGCGACACCCTGGGTCGGGACCCAGAGCACCACGAGCTGGCCACCGCCTTGGAGGTCACCCCCAGCCGCCTGAGCGAGATGATTCGTGACTCCACCCTGCGCAGCGTGGTCTCCCTCGAGGACAGCACCGGTGCTGGCGATGAGCCCATCAGCAGCATCCTGCCCAGCCCCGACGACACTCCTTGGGAGGCGGCCACCCAGGCCGACGCCGCGGCGCGCATCAAGGAAGCCCTGTCCAGTCTGCCGGACCGCGAGAAGCAAATCGTGGACCTGTACTACTACCAGGACCTCTCCTTTAAGGAGATCGGTGCCCTGCTGGGTGTGACCGAGAGCCGCGTCTCCCAGCTCCACAGCCGCCTGCGCAACCGCCTGGGCTCACGCCTTCAGGACCTGATGGACGACCCAATGGAGCTGCTGCGCGCAGCCTGAGCGCCCACGCTCTACACAGAGCGCCCGCTGTCTAATCCTGAAGGCAGCGGGCCATCTTCTTGCTCGGCTCTACCTGGAAGACCACGCCCTCCGGCGTGGGTTGCCCGCACTCCTCTTGGCCATTGACCAGTACGCAAGGGCTGATCAAGCGGCCATCGGGAGGTCGGTCGCCTCCGACTTGAATGCCGCAGTGAACCGGCCCACGGAAGAAATCCAGGCCAATGTGGAAGCTCTGCACCCGCAGATCAAAGCGGCTGGCGACATGGTCGCGGTAGGCCGCCAGAGCCGTGGTGATGGGCGCGAGCTGCTGGAGCTGTACGGCGGGGCTCGCCGGCACCAGGTTGATCAGCGAACCTGGCGGCAGCTGAATGCGGATCTTGCCCAAGTGCTCTTCCTGGTTGAAGTAGACCTTGAGCTGAACGGTGCCCTGGATGTAGGGCGCCAGCGCCACGGAGAGGGCCGTGACGCCTTCTTGTTCAGAGAAGTAGGACTTGTAGAGCGCCCCAATACCCTCCCACTGGATCTCGATGGGAACCAGCTCGGCCCCCTCAGCACTGGGGGGCGCAGTCGAGGCCACCACGGGCGCCTGCTTCTGGAGCAGCGCCTCCGCGGCGGCGTTGGCCTCCTCCGGGGTGGGCCCAGTGGGCTCCGGCGGCGGAGGATCTGAACAGCCGATGACAAGCGCCAGCCCTGCCAGAAGCAGGACCGAGAGGGCGCGTGCCGGGCCGCGTGACCTCAGATCAGGCCCTTGCGCTTCTTCACGTCGCGCATCGCCTTCTGCATGGCGATCTCGTAGTCCACGGTGCCTTCGCGCTCGTTCTTGATGCTGGCGACCGCCTCTTCACGCAAGGCACGCTCGTCCACGTCGTGGCTGCGGAGCAGGTCCAGAGTCTTGCGCCACAGCAGCGCATCCTCTGTGTAGACCTCTTCGACGAAACGGCTGATCATGAAGTTCTCGATAAACTGGCGGGCCAGGAACTTACCGACAGCGTCGCCGGTGGGATGGTTCCACTCCTCTGCCAAACGACTGCGCCACTTACCAAACTGGTCGTAGCTGACGTTGGAGATGCTCATCTGCTCCTTGACCCGCTCACGGAGCTGGAAGTCACGGCGCAGGTACTCTTCCATAATGGAGACCAGATCCAACTCCGCCTCAGCGAAGTTCTCGGGCTCTACCTCGATGTCCCCACCATTTGCGAGCTCAGCGATGATGTTCGCGGCGATGGCCGGAATTCGGGCGCGGTACAGCTTCATGGCAAGCCTCCTTGGTGACCCGCCTTAGCCCAGCGCGCGCCCTGCGGCCATGCCGGGTCAGTGCCCTTGGGCCTCGTCAAAGGCCATCATCATCTGGTCAAGGGAGAGGGGATCGGCACGATCCCGTGCGGACAGGGTCCAAGTGTCGTCGCTGGAGGGCGAGAAACGCTCTCGGATCTTGTCCTTTGCAAAGGCCAAGTAGGCCTGGCGGGTGTGCTCGGTGTCGTAGCGGTGTACGTCCACCAAGGTGCTGCCGTAGGACCGGCCAAAGACCATCTCCCCTTCCTTGCGCACAACCACATATCCCTGGAAGAGAAAGTCCAGGTCACGCCGAGAGATCGCTGGCTGACTGGGCGTGCTGGGCTCCGGGTCCGGAGGCAACTCTGGCTCGTCCAGATCCAAGTCCAGCCCCAAGTCTGGGAAGACCGGGGCAACAGAGCTGGCGTTTGTGGGCAGATCATCGTCCCACTCTCGGTCCAGCGAGCTCTCGCCCGCCAGCTCCGAGCCCAGGGAAGCCCCCAAGAGAGCTGCGCCGGCCGACTTGCCCACGTCTCCAGCCTGACTGAGCTCGTCATCCCAGTCGATCTGAAGGTCATCGTCGTGGCTGGGTGTGCTCGGCTCCGGCGGCGGCAAAAAGTAGCCATCCCCCTCGGTGCTCAACACCTGGTCCGTCGACTCAGGGGCCCGGTCATCCTCGATGGACAGATCATCTGTGGCACCCAGCAGGTCGTGTACCGACTCCACATGCTCCACCCGGCCTGAGAACTCGCCAGACTCCTCGAAGCTCCCAAACTCCACCGAGTCCACCGAGTCCACCGAGTCCACCGAGTCCACCTCTGAGTCCTCGTCCTCGTCGTCCTCGATCTCTACGTCAAAGGCAACGCCATCATCGTCGATGGAGTCCACCTCCGAGATCTCGGAGACTGGGTCCGGCATCTCAATGGAAGGTGGCGGCTCGGTGCTCTCCGGCTCGATGCTCAACGAGTCCTCCATCAGAGGCTCAAGCCCCAAGGAAGGCTCAACGGAGAGATCGGAGTCCAGGCTGTCCATCGTGGACTCGGTGTACTCCGCCAGGAGGCTGTCTACGCCGCCCCCCAACTCGAACTCTCCATCGGAGTCCAGGCTGATCACTGGCAAGGAAGGCTCGGAGTACTCGGAGCCCATCCCCGTATCCGAAGGCTTCAGATCCTCGTTCAGAGAACGGTCCAAGCTCTCGGAGAGCACGGACTCGCCCGCGGGCATGATGTCTTGGGAGTAGGGCTCCAGGAGCCGGTCGACCTCGGGGTCATCGGCACGGCTGGCCAGCTCGAAGGCGCCGAGCAAGTCGTAGGACACCGCCTCCCCAAGATCCTCGGTAGAGTTGCCCAGGTCCAGCGCTGGCAGCTCCCCCGTGTCGCCAACCAAGTCACTCAAACCGGCCCAGTCGCTGGGCGGGCTGACGTCTTCCTCCACGCTGACCGGCGTGGGCGCAAAGGGGTCTTCGATGGGTCCGGTGGGCCCATCCTCGTGGGTCATGGAGTCCTCGTCCCAGACGCTCGCCGGAGCTGTTTGTGCGAAGAACACGGCCTCGACTGGGGGACCCTGGATGACGAGCACATCGCCGCTCCACCCACCTGCGAGGGGCCCTTCTGCGCCAGAGACGCGGGCCGCTCCACTCAGAGAGAGCTCCCCAAAGGGGCCCATGTCCAAGCGAAGATTGTCCAGACCCGCTCGCAGCTCATCTTCAAAGATTCGGCCGCTCGGCGCGTCGGAGAAGACCGCCAAAAAAGGTGGTCCTCCCTTCACTGTTCGTCCATTGAGTTCCGATGCACGGGAGCCCATGTGCACCCAGAATTTGCTCAGGGCCCCCAGCGCCGGAAGCGCCATTGCGTGGCTGGACAACCCCGCAGCGAGCTCACCAAGGGTGGCCCCGACCACATAGCCGTGAATGGCCTCGTCCAGGGAGCCAGGGCTGAGCAGCTCCAGCAGTGGCGCCTGAACGGGGGTGCCGTCGCTGACCCACTGGCCACCCTGTCGCTCCACTGGCAAGATCGCAGCGCTCAGGCTGGCGAGTAGATCCAGGCGCCGCAAGGCGTTGACCACCTCGAGCAGACTGGATGTGGCGGCAACGAGACCCGGGCCGAGCAGGCTGCGTGCTTCTGCGACGCTCAGGCCTTGCTTGCGCAGTGCAGCCTCGCTCATCAGCGCCGGAAGCAGCGACAAGCTCAGACCGACCACTGGGGGATTGAGGAGCTGGGCTTGGAGCGAGGCCCCCTCCCCTGCAAGAGAACGCAGAGTCGCGCCTGCGCCAGAGTCCTGAGCCATGCCCTCTTCCAGGGCGCCCTTGGCCGCCAACCAGGCGGCATCCAAGGTGCCTTGGCTTGCAGGCATCTCCAAGATTCGAGCCACCAGGACCAGGTCTCTTGGGAACTCCAGGTCATCTGGCCGAAGCACCAGCGGCAGTCGACTGGCCGCCAGGGCTTGGTAGACGCGACCTGGGCGCGCCATGCCGCCCGTGCGGGCAAAAGCCACACCCAGGCGAGCCTGTAGCGAGAAAGCCAAGGCGCCCAGCAGCTCCCCGCGGGGGGCGCCCTTCATGGCCTCCATGCGTTCGACGGCTTGGCGCAATCGCTCCTGTTCTGGAACCCGACGCAGCAGGACTTCGTCCCCGAGCAGCAACCCGGAGCACTGGCGTGAGAACTCAAGCACAACCAGGGTCTGAGCCTTGATCCCGTAGACAGCCGACTCGCAGAGCAGCTCACAGAGGACCCGAACCAGGGCGTCATCTTCTAGAGCCGCCGGGCTCAAAGCACGCATGGGCTCCACAGCACGGCCTGCGTGGGCCTCTTCCAAGCGCGTGAGAAGGGTCTGCGCCAAGGGCGCGCGCAAGCGCCCAGAGAAGGCACAAGGAGCCATGGGCAGCTCGCTGCCGTGTACCTCAATCGGAATCAGGCCAGGCATCTCCGAGACGAGGTCCGGCACCAAGGCCAGGGCCTCGTCAGTGCGGGAGAGCCAACGCGCGTTCGCGAGGGCCGCCTTTAGGGAGCGCAGGGCGTCCATGAAGTCCGGAGATTGTGGGCCCACAGAGCTTAGCAAAGTCGCTGCAAAGCAGGGCGGACTCCCAAGCGACTCAGGCGCTCTCTTTCGCCCGCAAGAGCTTCAGCGCGAAGGCCAGCGCCTGCTGAGCTATCGGGCTCCGACCCTCCAATTCCCGGAAAGCACCCGTTCCAGCAAAGGCCCCGTGGGACCGTAGCAACACCTCGCAGGCGGCGTGGGTTGAGATGTCCCTGCTCGCCCATTCTTCCGAGGGATTCCGGTCCCCTGCGGCGTAAAGAAAGTCATGTGCAAGGGAGTCGCTTTGGCCCTCCACAAGGGCATGCATCCAGAGGTGGGCCGCCAAATGCCCTAGGTCTTGTGCGGGGTGACCTAGGGTACAGAGCTCCCAGTCGATGATCCAAGGGCGCCCCTGCCGGTCCACCAACACCGACGGCGGCCAGAGGTCACCCATCACGAAACTTGACCCCCTCTCCAACAGGCGAAGGCCAAGCTCCTCGGCGCGGGCTCCCAACTCGGCGGCATCCGGCACAGAGAGCTCCGCCAAGAGCGGCCCAATGCTCTGATACTGAACGAGCAAACGCGTCCGCTGAACGGGCAGGTTGTGCAGCTCCGGCGCCTGTGAATCCGAGTGAAGTCTCATCAGCCAATCCGCCAGGGTCTGCAACAGCGCGTCCCCCTCTCCGGCGCGCAGGAGCTCGTTCAGGTCCCGACACGCTCCCAGATCCTGAAGAATCAAGGTGCTTCCCTCGAAGTCCAGGAGTTTGGGGACGCCGATGCGCTGATCTCTGCGCTGGCCAACCCACTGCAGGGCTTGGGCCTCAAAGTAGGCCCGAGACGGGTCCAGCGGGAGCTCCGGGCGCGAGGCCACGTAGGGCGGCGCGTGCTTGACGATGACGCTGTCTCCCCGGGTCAAGAACACGCGAAAGACATGGTTGAGCAGCCCCCCGCTCAGCGCTTCCGCGTGGGTGCTCGCCAGGCCCAGGCGCTGGGCGACGTGGGCCTGGGCCGCGGTGGCGTTCACGAAGACTCGAAGCGGTACAAGCTGTTGGCCCAAGGCAAGGCTGGGGCCTGGGCCAGGAAGCCGCGGATGACCTGGAGCGTGGCCGCACGGGATTGCTCCAGGGACTCGGCGAGGCCGGCGTCATCGGGGGTCAGGCCGCCGGCCACCGAGTATTTGTGGCCCACCACCAGGGCGGCCGTGGGGATCTGCAGCTCGTTGGCCAAGATGACCTCGGGGGCGAGGGTCATGCTGTTGACCTGTGCGCCCAGGGAAGCGGCGTAGCGGTTCTCGGCCGATGTCTTGGTGCGGGGACCTTGGACGTACAAGAACTCCAGACGACGCTCGGGCAAGACACATCTCTGGGTGAGCCACTCCCCCAGTCCCGCATGGAAGAGCCCCTCCTGAATCACCAGGTGCCCTTGGCCGGGCTGCGGGCGCTCAAAGAGGGTGCAGGCGCTGCCGTCTGGGAGGCGGTTGTCCAGCATCAGCAGGTCCTTGAGCAGCATGGGCTGGTACAGAGGCACGCTTGGATCGAGCACGCCCACGGAGCTGGTGACCAGCAGCGCGTGGCAACCCACCGCTTGCAAGGCCAGCGCCTGCGCCCGGTAGTCGATCTGGTTTGGAAGTCGGGCGTGCGGCAGACCGTGTCGGAAGAGCAGCAGCCCGTCACTCTGAGGCTCCCGGTGCAGGGTGACGGGCCCCCGTGCGGTCTCGACGGTCTCCGAACGCAAACCTGGGAAATCCTGGGCACCGGAGAACGCAGAACCCAAGATGACGCAGCGGGACATTCAGCCCCCCAGCAAGGCTTGGTGCAGCGCAGGGTCCGCAGGCAGTCTCAGCCAGAGCAGCTCGATGGGCCGCTCTTTGACGAAGATCATCGGGTAGGGCTGCATGACGGCGTCCATAAACACAAAGGGGTAGCCGACCTCCAGGGGTTCCTCGTCGTGGGCGCGGAACTCCAGGGTGTTGGCCTGGTCCAGCAGACAGGCGTCCAGATCCTCCAAGCCCGACTTGGTGGCGTGGATGTATGCCCCTTGGGCCTTGCCATCTGAGGCGATGGTGAAGTTCACGAAGACCTCGCCCACCGTCACTCTGCCGGCCGCGCTGGAGTAGGCGTAGCACTGCTCAAAGCGCGGGATCTGCTCCATCATCATGGCGTGGATCTCCGGCGTCGAGAGGTAGAGCTCCAGCTCTTCTGCGTCGGTGGCCACGCTGCCTCGGGTGCCAAGGCCTTGGGCAAAAACGAGCTCAAACGCCAAGAGGAGAAGGGTCATGGGCTGGCCTCCTGCGCGCTTCTCTGAAAGCTGCCAACGAAGTGTTGTCTCTGGGAGACCTTGGCTCCGCTGCCTTGGTAGTCCACGGCCATCACGCGGGTCCAGTCCAGGGTGTGCTTCTCCATGCTGGCGTCGGCCACCCGCATGACCACCTGGCCCTGGGCTTGGCCACTGAGGACCATCGTGGCCTGGGCGGGGGTGTCCAGACCGCGGCCCTCCAGCTTGCCCTGGTAGCCCAAGACCACCCGCTGGGGGCTTCGCTCGAGCGCCGTCCACTCAGCGTGCAGCGTGCTGTGCATGCGCCTCTGTTTGGCGACCAAGAAGGGCCAGTTCTGACGTCTCCAGCCGCTCTCTCCTTCCTTGAGGTCCGGCACGGTGGGGCTGATGCCAACAAAGACGAAGTCCAGAACCTCGCCATAGCGGGGCGCGCCGGCCAGATGCTCTGCGCCGCGAAGGGCCAGGACCTCGCCGTTGTCAAAGCCGCGCAGCTCTACGCTCTTTCCTGAGAGCTCGGTGCGGCTCCAGGGTCCTTCCGCCGAAGGTGCGCTCTCCACCAAGCCGAAACGAACCACCCAACCTTGGGAGTCGTCCTGGTAGCGCCGGGCATAGCTGCGAGAGATACTGCCGCGCAGCCACTCCTGCTGTTCGGTGTAGGCCGCCAAGGCCGCGATGGGCTCCCCTGCGGCGTCTACGCCCTCGGTCTGGTAGTCGGCGGCCAGCTCAAAGCGCCAGACAGGTGGGGCCTCGGGGACCGCAACGGGAGCGGGGGTGGCCGCACAGGCCAAGAGTACGAAGAACATGGGGAGCATGTAGCCCAGGTGGCCCAGGGGAGGCATCCAGCAAAGGGCGGGATAGCCATCCTTCCATGTCCCCTGCCCTGCTCACCGGCGTCGACTTTGTGCTGCTTGCGGCAGGTGCCTCCACGCGCATGGGCAGGCCGAAGGCGCTCCTGCCAGGCAGAAGCGGCTGGCCTCTGGTGCGGGAGTGGTTGCAGCTTGCGATGGACGCTGGGATCCCCAAGCCCTGGGTGGTCCTGGGAGCACATCAGGATCAGCTCCTCCCCCATCTTCCTGCTGGCACCCGCCTCTGGGAGAACCGGGACTGGGCCAAGGGCGGGGCCACCGATTCCCTGCGCTCGGTCTGGCCAAAGCTGCGCAAGCGCGTGATCTTTACGCCTGTCGACCTGCCCCCGTGCACGGTGCAAGAGCTCCAGGCCCTGGCCCTCTCCAAGGGGGAGAGCGCCTTGTCCCACGGCGGAGCGCTCGGCCACCCCGCCGCATTGGACCACCGCCTGCCCTTTCCGGCACAGCGCTCCATGCGCGAGGTCATGCTGGGCGCAGTGCCCATTCCCTCGGGCCCAGAGTGCCTGCTGAACCTGAACACCCCGAAGGACTACCAGGACTGGATCACTCCCGCAGGCTGATCTCGATCCAAGCCTCGGCGGTCACCTCGTCCCCCATCGCGTCCGTGGCGATGACCACCATTCGGGCCTCCTTGCCGCGCAGGACCTCCAGATCCTCAGACTCCACGAAGTCGGGGTGATCGATGGGCGTGGCGGTCCCCCACATCAGCCCCGCGCCGTCCTCCTGGCAGTAGGCGATCATGTCTTCGTAGAGGAACTCCCCCAAGACCTCGCCGTCCACTTCGGTGCGCATTTCCAAATCCAGGAACTGGTCCGCGATGCGAAGGCCCGTGCTTCGGGCACGGAATGGCAGACCAAAGCCGCCCTGAGGCGGGGTCATGATCTCCACGACCTGACCGTCTTCGAAGGCCGCGAACTCGGTGCCAGAGCCCTCTCCCAACACCAGGGAGGTCTCCCCACGGCCGGCACAGAGCTGGTCGGGGGACCAGCACCCAAGGAACAACGCAAGAAACATAGACCTTCTCTCCAAGCCCTCTCACAGGGTATCCGCCGCCTGGAGTGGGTGATAGCCTCTGAACTCAGAAAGCCCCTAGGAGTCCCATGTCCTCGCTGTTGATCCACCTCGCTCTGATCGGAACGGCCGCCGCCGCGGATCTGGATGTAGACGGAGTGACCGTCACCCTGGACGGCACCCAGACCTACGACAACATCAGCGTCATCAACGGTGGCAGCATCGTGGTCACCGACTACGACGGCACCGGAACGACCGGCACCTTGTCGCTGGTCGCAGACAGCGTGACCATCGACGCGACCAGCAGCATCGTCGCCAGCGGTGCCGGCTACCGCGGTCAGTCCAACGCCGACGGCGAAGGCAGCGGCGGCGGCACAGGCGGCGCGCTCTTCGAGGACAGCGGCGGAGGCGGCGCGTACGGAGGGGACGGCGGCGACGGCGTTCAAGACGACAACGCCACCACCGACGGCCTGGGCGGCACAGCCTACGGCGACGCCACCAGCCTGAGCATTGACATGGGCTCAGCAGGCGGCGCAGCGGGCAACGCCGATGGGGACGATGGCGGCTTTGGCGGGAACGGCGGCGGCTCTCTGAGCATTCTGGCCACAACGGTCAGCATCGCAGGCACCATCGTGGTCGACGGCGACACCGGCATCCTGACCAACAACGATGCAGCGGGCGGCGGCGCAGGCGGCGGCGTGCTCATCCAGGCGGACACCCTCTCTTGCAGCGGCAGCATCTCGGCCATCGGCGGCGACGGCGCCCAGATCGATGACGCGGGTGGCGGCGGCGGCGGCGGCGTGGTCAAGCAGTTCTACGACACCTCCGGCACCACCTGCACAGTGGATGTGAGCGGCGGAACCGGCCCGGGCGCAGCGACCGACGGTGGCGTTGGCGTGGACTCGGACGGCACCGTGGACTTTGACGGAGACGGCTACACCTACGCAGATGGAGACTGCGATACCGCAGATGCAGCCATCAACCCCGGCGCGACCGAGATCGACGGAAACACCGTCGACGAGGACTGCGACGGACTCTTGGGCGGCTACGACAGCGACGGCGACGGCTTGGACGACGACGACGAAGTCTTGATCTACGGCACGGACCCCGACAACGCGGACACCGACGGCGAGGGGCTGACGGACGGCGAAGAGGTGCTGACCTACGGCACGGATCCCAACGACAAGAACAGCGACGATGACGGCCTGAACGACTACCGAGAGGTCATCACCGAGGGCACCGACCCCAACGACCCGGACACCGATGGAGACGGCCTCACCGACGGCGAGGAGGTCAAGCGCGAGGGCACCGACCCCTTGAACTCCGACACCGACGGGGACTCCCTGAGCGATGGGGACGAGGTCAACACCTACGGCACCGACCCCAAGGACACGGACACCGACGGCGATCTGCTCGATGACGGTGACGAGGTCAACACCCACGGCACCGACCCCACTCTGGCCGACACCGACGGCGAGGGCTTGGACGACGGCGCCGAGGTCAACACCTATGGCACCGACCCCCTGCTTCAAGACACGGACGGGGATGGATGCGATGACCTTGTAGAAGTCACTGCCGGCAGCGACCCCTTGGCCACCGACACCGACGGTGATGGGGTGGACGACTGCGATGAGCTGACCGACGGCAGCGACCCCACGAACACCGACACCGACGGCGATGGACTCACCGACGGTGAAGAGGATGCTCTGGGCACCGACCCCACCGACTCGGACACCGACAACGACGGCTTGGACGACGGCACCGAGGTGAACACCACGGGCACCGATCCCCTGCTCGAGGACACGGACGGCGACGGCCTGGGTGACGGTGAGGAAGTGAACACCACCGGCACAGACCCTCTGGACTCCGACACCGATGGAGACGGCCTGGACGATGGCACCGAGGTCGACACCACGGGCACGGATCCTCTGGACTCCGACACCGACGGCGACGGCCTGGACGACGGCACCGAGGTCGACACCACCGGCACCGACCCCAACAGCGCGGACTCGGACTCGGACGGCCTGAGCGACGGCGACGAGGTCAACACCCACAGCACCGATCCCAACAACTCCGACACCGACGGTGGCGGCGTAGGCGATGGCACCGAGGTCGCCGACGGCACGGACCCGCTGGACCCCAGCGATGACGTGATCAGCGGCACCGACAGCGACGGAGACGGCCTGACCGACGAGGAGGAGGACGCCCTGGGCACCGATCCTTCCGTCGCCGACACGGACGGTGACGGCTTGGCCGACGGAGACGAGGTCAACACCTACGGCACCGACCCCTTGGACGCCGACACCGACGATGACGGCTTGGACGATGGCGAGGAGGTCAACACCACCGGCACCGATCCTGTGGACGCCGACACCGACAGCGACGGCTTGGAGGACGGCGAGGAGGTCGACACCTTCGGTACGGATCCTCTGGTGGCAGACACCGACGGCGACGGCCTGGAGGACGCCGAGGAGGTGGACACCTACGGCACCGACCCCCTGAACGAGGACAGTGACGAAGACGGCCTGAGCGACGGCCGCGAGGCCCTGGAGACGGACACGGACCCCTTGGCGGAAGACACCGACGGAGACGGCCTGAACGATGGAGAGGAGGTCGATACCTACGGCACCGATCCCAAGGACCGCGACACCGACAACGGCGGCGTCTCCGATGGCGTGGAAGTGCTGGTGGACGGCACCGATCCCTTGGACGGAAGCGACGACGGGCTGGATGCCACAGACACGGACGGGGACGGCCTGAGCGACGACGAGGAGGCGGCTCTGGGCACCAACCCCGAGCTGGCGGACACGGACGGCGACGGCTTGGACGACGGAGAAGAGGTCCTGGAGCAGGGCACGGATCCCCTGGACACCGACACCGACGAGGACGGCCTAAGCGACGGAGAAGAGGTCAACGACGAGGGCACCGATCCACTCTCCAAGGACAGTGACGGAGATGGCCTGGAAGACGGCGAAGAGGTCAACGACATCGGCAGCGATCCACTCAACACCGACACGGACAGCGACGGTTTGGAGGATGGCCGCGAGGTCAACGACACCGGGACGGATCCCGTCGACGCAGACAGTGACGACGACGGCCTGGACGATGGCCGTGAAGTCCTGGAGGTCGGGACCGACCCTCTGGACGCCGACACCGACGACGGCGGTCGCAGCGACGGAGAAGAGGTCGACCAAGACGGCACCGACCCCTTCGAGCCCAGCGACGACTTGAGCGACCGGGACGGAGACGGCCTGAGCGACTACGCCGAGGAGAACACCTACGGCACCGACCCGGACGACGCCGACTCGGACGACGATGGCCTGAGCGATGGCCAAGAGGTGCTGGAGACCAACACCGATCCAAACGACGCCGACAGCGATGACGGCGGCGTGAACGACGGCGATGAGGTCGAAGCCGGCACGGATCCCCTCGACGGCAGCGATGACTACCCGGACACCGGCGATACGGGCACGGACACGGACTCCGGAGATCCCGACGTGGTCCCCTACCTGATCAGCGGTGGCGGCGGCATCACCTGCAGCACACAGCCCTCGACCGGGGGACTGGGCGCTGGTCTGCTGATGCTCTTGGGAGCCTTGCTGCTACGCCGACGTGACTGAGGCACGATCGACCATCAAGAACCCGATGGACCCTGTGCTGTCGATCTGAACCCGGGCACTGAACTCCCGGTTTAGATCGCCGGCCAGGCCCAGGATCTGCTCCGGGCTGCGGCCAATGAGGAACCAGTCCATCACCAGCTCCAGGATGGGCTGGGTGTCGTGGTCGTCCAGGTAGTTGCCGATGATCAGCCGTCCACCTGGACCCAGTTGGCCTGCCAGGACCGTGGTGAGCAGCTTGGCGGGCGCTCTGGGCAAGTAGTCGTAGAGGCCCAAGCTGTAGACAAAGTCCTGCTCAGGCAGGCTGGCGGCCCCGCCACGGATGACCTCGCGCACCGACTGGCGGATGAAGGTGGCGTCCAGCTTGCGGCCGTACTTGGCCTGCGCTTCGGCGAGGCCATCCTTCGCCGCCTGCAGGGCTCGGGGGTCCTGATCCAAGCAGGTCATCTTGGCGCGGTGAAGCAGCCAGGACTCATGGACCAAGTCCCGCAGCTCCCAACTTGAGCCGGAAGCGAGCGACATGGCCCGCCAAAGCCCGGAGGAGTAGGCCGCGTGGCGCTGCATCTCCAGGCCGATCCAACGGCGTCGTGCCCGCACCGCAGTGGAGCCGCGCAGCGCCGTGGAGAACCAGCCATGGAGCAGGTTGCCCATCGGGGTCTCGGCCTCTGGCAGGTTTCGGTAGCCCAGGTCCATCACGCCAAAGTCTCCGGCGTAGCCCAGGGGCTTCTCGTAGGCCCGCCGGATGCAGGGTGCCTGCAAGAACCAGGGGTGGAAGCGCGCTCGCCAAGCCTCCGATGCCTCGAAGACCTCCTCCTCTTCCAGCTCTTGTATGACCCGCCAACAGCTCGTCACCGCCGCCGTCAACCTAGGCCAGGCCTGGGGTGGAGCGTGACGCTCAGGGTACTCATCCAGCTCCACAAGCAAGGCCTGCAGACGGTCTTCGGCGATGGCAAGCTCAGTCAATCCAGACTCCGGTAGAGGGCGGCGAGTGTACCTCTTTGGACCACCTGCTTAAGATGGGCCCAGACCCAAAGCCGGAGGCACCCCATGGCCACCCTGATCTGCACCAAGACTTGAAGCACCTGTCGCAAGGCGGTCGCCTTGCTCAACGACAACAACGTGGACTTCGCCTACCGCGAGTACACCAAGAACCCACTCAGCGTCGCGGAGCTGACCCAGCTCTTCGAACAGCTCGGCAAGTCCCCCAAGGAGCTCCTGCGCAGTCGTGATGTCAAGCGCCTTGAGTTGGACCCTGATCAGGATGACGCAGCGCTGATCGCGGCGATGGCGAAGCACCCCCGCTTGCTCCAGCGGCCCATCTTGGTGGTCGGCGACAAGGCTGTCGTGGGGCGTCCGGTTCAGGACATGCTGGCCCTACTGGGCTGATGCCTTGCCCGGAGTCTTGAGCCTGCGTGCTGAGCCCCAAAGAGAAAACCCCACCCGGTGAGACCGGGTGGGGTTGCGATGGTAGCTCCGACTGGATTTGAACCAGTGACACCACGGGTATGAACCATGTGCTCTAACCAACTGAGCTACGGAGCCAAAGCCCACGCCTTCTAATCGCTCCGTTCCGGCTGTCAAGGGTCTCGCAGCTGCCAAAGATCGGCCTGGGCACCCTGCACGACACGGCGCCCAATCGGCGCCAGCGCAGCCTCCAACTCCAAGCGCTGCTTTGGCTCCAGGACCGCGTGCACCACGACCACCTGGCGCTGAGGCAATCGGGCCCAGTCGACGGCCTCTTCTCGCCCCCTCAAGGCGATGGGCTGGGCCAGCGGAAGCCGCGCTGCAACCGCCAACTCCAAGACGGCATCCACATCGGATGCCCCCTGCCCAAGCCCCAAGTCGTAGGCGTGCGGCACCTGGGCGCGGCCACCGTAGAGCAAGGCCTCCCCACGCGCCAATCCTGGCATCCACAGAGGAGGATGGCCCGAAGGCACGACCAAATAGGGCCCGCTTAAGGCCTCCACCACTTGGACATCTGTTGGGTCTGGCCGCGAGGGAAGGGAGAGATCAGGCCGCAGCAGCCAGAGCTCACCGCCCACCCCAAGGGCCAGAACAATCGCGAGGGGCCAGCGGTGCTGTAGCAGCTGGGCCCAGGCCATTGCAGCCAGTGCGCTGACCAAGAGCAGCATGCGCGTTGGGTTTCCCAACACATCCATCAGCGGCAGACCACTGAGCAGACGCTGCAGCGGCCCCTCCAAGGCCTGCCCCCCTTGGCCAAAGGCTCGGGAGAGGCTGGGCACCCCGGGGCCCAACACAAAAAAGGCGATGCCCATCACAGCCCAAGGGCGGCTCTTTCGATGCCCCAAGCCCAAGAGAAGCCCCAGGCACGCCAGCACGCCGGCAGGCCAACGGGCGAGCACGCGCAGCAGCGGGGAGGGCTTGGCCTGCGGGCCCTTGGCCGGGTCGCTGCGTTCGGTGGAAGAGTGGGGTCCCGTGGGCCCTCTGTAGGTGGCACCGCCGGGGTACACAATGGGAGGCGGAGCAACCACAAATCCGCCTTCGTGGCCCATTCTGCCAGCGTCCCCTTCGACGAGCGCGAGGGGGAGCAGCGCGCTGAGGTTGGCCGCCACACACACGCCCACAATGGCCAGCCAGGTGCGCCATCGTCGCCAGGTCAGCGCCGCCACTGGCAGGCAGGCCAGGGCCAGAAACACCGCAAAGTAGGGACTGCTGAAGGCTGTCAGCGCCGTCCAAACAAAGACGCCGATCCAGGCTCGGCGCTGCCCCTTCATGACTTGAATCATCGCCGCGGCGGCCAAGCAGGGCAGCCCCAGGCAAGCCATCTCCAGGACACAATCCTCCAAGTTCCGAAGCATCATGGGATTGAGCAGCAGCAGCAGTCCGGCGGCGAAAGAGGCTGAGGCGCGGGCGCCTAGACCTCGGGCGAGCACATAGGGTCCAAGCCCTGCCAGGGTGAGCAGCGCCAGGGCCACCACCGAGAAGGCCAAGGCATCTCCCAATGCTCCGACCATCGGCAACATCAGCAGATCGGCGATGGGCATGGCAGGCCAGAAAGGCCGACCATCGGGAAATGCGATGAGATCGGCGTGACCGAAGGGGGTCTCACCAGAGAACCATCGAAGGAGCTGGTGCAGCTCCCAGAGGCGCTGGGGGGCCTCGGAGTTTGCGTGACCCGGTAGGACGCCGGGCTGCAACCACTGCCGCAACAGGAACGCGGCGATCCCCAAATACAGGACCGTGCTTGCCCAGAAGGCGCGTCGATCCTGGTTGCTCAACCGACCATCGCCAAGGTCAACCCCAGCCCAAAGCTCGCCGAGAAGATCAGGGCCAGACCGGCCAAGCCCACCAGGCGCATCACCAAGCGAAGCCGGACGAGCTCCTCCTCGGAGACGTGCTCCTGAAACCAGTCTCCGCCCAGTCCGAAGGTGCGGAAGCAGAAGGCGATGACCACGTCAGGGCGCGCCAAACTGATGAACACACCGGTAGCGATGAGTACATCCAGGAAAAGCAGCAGGGTCAGGGGCAGGCGCATGGACACTCTCAGAGTAGCCTTTCGGACAGCCGGCGTGTGGCGCAGTTCCTTTGCGTGAGTGGAATAGGCGCGTCCACGCGAAAGGGAGGTGTAGCAGCCGTGGCGCTATTGGAGGCTAAACTCAGAAAACGGACGCTCAGCCTAAACCTGAGCCGGCTGCAACCGTTCAGGGTGCACTGATCACCGTCTCGGGCTTGTTGTGTCCATTCCCCACATTCTGATTGTCGACGACGACGAGAGCCTGCTGCGCTTGCTGACCCACTGGTTGGAGAAGCAAGACTATCGGATCAGCGTGGCCACGCGCGCCGGCGCATGCCTTGCGCTTCTTGAGCACACACTGCCCGACGTGATCCTGCTGGATCTCAACCTGCCGGACCAGAGCGACCTGGACACCCTCCAGGCCATTCGAAAGCGCTGCCCACAGGTCCCCGTGTTGATGTCCACCACCGAGGGTGAGGTGGAGACCGTGGTGCGTGCGATGCAGATGGGGGCCTGGGACTATCTGCAGAAACCCCTCCAGAGAACCAAGCTGCTCACGACACTGGGCAACGCCGTGGACCGCGCGAAGACCACCCTGAAGTTGGTGGAGCTCACCCGCCTGGCGGACGGTGGACACCCACAGATCGTTGGCCAATCACCGGCGATGAAGCGTCTGTTCTCACAGATGGATCGCGTCGGCCCGAGCGAGATCACGGTGCTGCTGCGCGGCGAGAGCGGGACAGGCAAAGAGCTCGTCGCAAAAGCACTGCATGAGTGCAGCTCCCGGAGCGCAGCTCCATTTGTCGCGGTCAACTGCGGTGCGATCCCAGAGAACCTCCAAGAGTCCGAGCTCTTCGGGCATGAAAAGGGCGCCTTCACCGGAGCAGCATCCCAGCGAAAGGGCCGGTTTGAGCAGGCAGAAGGCGGCACGCTCTTCCTGGACGAGGTCGCCGAGCTGGGCCCCAGCCTGCAAGCCAGTCTGCTCCGGGTGCTGCAGGAACGCACCTACTTCCGGGTGGGCGGCTCCAAGGAGCAGAACGCTGACCTGCGCATCTTGGCGGCCACCCACAGAGACCTTCGCGAGATGGTCAAGACCGGAGCGTTTCGCGAAGACTTGTACTACCGCTTGGCCGTCTTCGAACTGCTGCTTCCTCCGCTCCGGGAGAGAGACGGAGACCTGGTCTTGTTGGCCCGCTGCATCCTGGAGGAGATGGGTGCCCGACATGGCCGCGGCGTCGTGACCTTGAGCCCTGCGGCGCTGGAGAGCCTCAGCGCTCACCCATGGCCTGGCAACGTGCGGGAGCTCAGAAACGCCCTGGAGCGCGCAACCGTCTTGTGCGAAGGCGGAGAGATCCGGGTCCAGGATCTGCCAGCCCACATGCAGGGACAGGTCCCTGCGCGGACGACGATACCCAGCAGTGGTCCACCTTTCGATCTTCCGAGAACCGAGCCGGCGACCCTCTCTGACATTGAACGTCAGACCATCCTTGAGGCGATGGAGGCCGCCGACGGCAACCTCTCTGAGGTGGTCCGGCGCCTAAACATTCCCCGAAGCACCTTGTATCGCCGACTCCGAGCCTACGGAATCCGCTGACTTGGCACGCGTCTTGCTTCTGTAAAGACGTACCGAAGGAGCCCCGATGAGCCTGGCAAGCGCTTGGTCCGATGACCCCGACACCACCCGCGCACTCAGCGCCTGCTGGGAAGATCTCGCCAGAAAGCTGCCGGGCCCTCCCAGCCTGGTCTTGGTCTACGGAACCGAGGCGCATGGGCTCTCGGAGCTCAGCGCCACGATGCAGGAGCTGGCCGGCGCGGTTCCTTGGGCCGGCGGCACCAGCTGCCGCGGCGTGATGACCGAAGAGGGCTTTCATCAGGGCAAACACGTGGTGGGCATGCTGGGGATCTACGACCCCCAAGGCGCCTATGGCGTTGGCGCCTGCGCCAAGGGTGGTTCCGCGCGAAACGCAGGGGTCGAGGCTACAAACCAGGCATTGAATGCCACCGGGCGCCCCGGAGAGCGCCCTACCCTGCTCTGGCTGGTCTCGTCCCCAGGAGACGAGGAGCGGGTGCTCTCTGGAATCCGAGAGGTGGTCGGAGAACGTGTCCCCGTGGTCGGTGGTTCTTCAGCCGACGCCAGCGTTCGGGGTCGTTGGCTTCAATACGCCGCCGGTCATCAAGGGAACAACAGCGTGGTGGTCGTGGCCATGATCAGCCACGGCGGCCTGGCCTCCCACTTCCACAGCGGGTACCAGCCCACCACGCTCCGGGCGACCGTGACAGCTGCCCGCGGACGCACCCTGTTGCGCCTGGATGGCGAGCCGGCAGCCCAGGTCTACGACCGCTGGACCCAAGGAGCCTTGGGTGACAGCGCTGAGGGAGGCCCGGCTCTGATGCGCACCACGCTGCACCCCTTGGGAAGGGCCGTGGGCGAGGTGAGCCATCTGCAGACCTACCTGCTCTCCCACCCCGAATCCGTCACGGAGGACGGCGGCCTGAACCTCTTCACCAACGTGCGTGAGGGGGATGAGCTCGTCCTGATGGAAGGCAGCCCCCAGAGCCTCGTGAGCCGTGCAGGCCGTGTGGCACAGGTCGCACAAGAAGAGCTGCAAGGGCCGATGGCAGGCGCCTTGGTGACCTACTGCGCCGGGTGCATGCTGACGGTGAACGAAGACATGCCCGCCGTGGTGACCTCGCTGCGGCAAGCCATGCCCGACAAACCCTTCCTGGGGGTATTCACCTTCGGCGAACAGGGCTGCTTCCCAGACGGAAGGAGCCGTCACGGCAACCTGATGATCTCCGTGGTGTGCATGTCGGAGGTCCAGTGAAAGAGAACGAGCTGCTCCGAGAGACCTTGATGGATCTGGAGCGCGCTCGGGCACGGGAACGACGGGCTCGGGTGGAGTCAGAGACCGTCCTGGCCGCCCTGGCCGTCATCACCCGCTCCACATCCACAGAGGGCATGTTCCAGGAGCTCTTCCCCGTCCTGCGGCCGCTCCTCAACTTCGAGACCGCCGTGGTGGCCGCCCCAAAGGGCCAAGAGCTGGGCATTCTTTGGTGCTCGGATGCCACAGAGCTGGGCCGCCGCTTTGTGATCGACGAGGCTCTGCGCCGCTCGGTGCAGTCTGGCGCCCTGTCCTTCTTCGACATCGGTCGGGCCCCCGGTCTGGCAGAGCTGCGGCGCTTTGGCACCAGCCTGCTGATGGCCCCGATGCACATGATGAACGGTGTCGGGGCGCTGCTGCTCTTCAACCCACGCCGTGGCGCATTCGATGAGAGCGAACATGGCGTGCTCAAGCGCCTGGGCCCTCTGCTCGCCCAGACGATGACGGCCATTCAAGCTCGGGAACGAAAGGCCGAGGCCAAGCTGCAGGGCCTGGCGCGCTTTCCTCAGGAGAACCCAAGGCCTGTGTTCCGCAGCGACTTTGACGGCCACGTTCTCTATGCCAATCCCCCCGCTCAGCACCTGCTCAACCTCTCCGAGACCGAGGTCGGACTGGTCCCAGAGAGCTGGATGGCCCTGATTCGCTCCGCCCGCCACAGCTCCAGGACCTTGGAGACGGAGGTGCATCAAAACGGCCGCGTGTTCAGCGTGAGCATCTCGCCCTTCCACGAGTCCGGGTACATCAACCTCTACTTCACGGACATCACGGAGCGGGTCCACGCGGCCCAAGCCTTGCTCCACTCGAGCAACCGCATGGCGACGCTGATCTCAAGCAGCCCAGCGGGCATCCTGCTCGAAGACGAGAACCGCCACATCGTGCTGGTGAACCAGTCCCTCTGCGAGCTCTTCAACATTCCGGTGGGCCCCGAGGAAATGGTGGGCGCCGACTGTGCAGCCCTGGCTCAGAGCTTCAAGCTGCATTTCGCCCAACCTGAACGCTTCCTATACGGGGTCCGGGTGGCCCTGAACGAGGCCGAGCCGCGCATGGCTGAGCTGGTGGAGTTGGCCGATGGGCGCAGCTTCGAGCGGAGCTACACGCCGGTACTCTTGGCCGGGGAGAGGGGTGGCCACCTCTGGCAATACACCGACATTACCGAACGACGTCGCAGCCAGGGAGCGCTCCAAGAGGCGGTGGCCAGCGCCCGAGCGGCCAACCAGGCCAAGAGCGAGTTCCTGGCCCGCATGAGCCACGAGATCCGCACCCCCCTCAACTCCGTGTTGGGCATGAGCGAGCTGCTGCTCGACACCCCCCTGGAAGACTCCCAGCGCGCTTGGCTCCGAGGGGTACACACCAACGCAAACGCGCTCTTGTACCTCATCAACGATGTGCTGGACATGGCCCGAATCGAGTCGGGAGAGGTCAGCCTCAACCACCTCCCCGTCGCTCCCCGAGCCCTGGCTGAAGAGATCGCTGAGAGCTTCGCCTCCCGCGCTGCCGGTCAGGGAATCAGCCTGATCTGCACCATCGGTCCCTCGGTCCCGGCCCACATTGAGGGGGACCCGGTCCGCCTTCGCCAGATCCTGGCCAACCTGGTCGCCAACGCCGTCAAATACACCGACCAGGGTGGCGTGGAGATCCGCCTGACCCAGCGACAGTTCAAGGGCAAGAGCGCCCTAAAGATGGAGGTTCGGGACAGCGGAGTGGGCATTCCAGCCCATGAGCAGCAGCGGGTCTTCCAGAAGTACGCCCAGGTCAAAGAGGGCGTGCGCGGCGGAACAGGCTTGGGCCTGCACATCACCCAGCACTTGGTCGAGCTGATGGGTGGCAGCCTGACCTTGGACAGCTCTCCCGGAGAAGGCAGCCGCTTCACCGCCGTGGTGCCCATTCAAATCACCGACTACCACGACAAGTCCGAACAGCTCTTGCTCGATGCAACACAGGACTTGCCCGCTCTGCTTCTGGTCGGCGAGGCGCCCTATGAGGTGCGACACATCCAGAGCATCCTGGGCCTGAGCCTGCCGTGCTGGCACGCCGGTCAAGCCCCCCCCGACCTGGCGAAGATCAAGCCAGAGCTGCTCTTGCTCGAAGACTCCGCCACCGGTGCCCAGCTGCGCTTTGCCCTGGCCAGCGGCCTGCCCCTCCTGCACATCTCCCCCGCCACGGGCGCCCGCCTCAAGCTGATTGCCTCCGAGAAGGTGGGCCGTGTCTTTCGGCCGGTTGCCTGGCAACGGCTTCGGACCGCCATGTTGCGCGTATGCGGTCGAGCGCTCCCCATGGCCACCACCGAGGCGGGCCCACAGGAGAAACAGACCGCTCTCCGGGTCTTGCTCGTCGACGACAACGCAGACAATCGGGCCGTAGCCCAAGGCCTCCTGGAGGCGGCCGGTCACAGCGTTGCCTTGGCCAAGAGTGGCGCTGAAGGTGTGAGTCTGACGGGGAAGGAGCGCTTCGATCTGGTGCTCATGGATCTCCACATGCCCGGCATGGACGGCCTGACCGCATCTGCAGCCATTTGGCAGAACGAGGCCAGACTGGGCCAAGAAGAGACCCGCATCCTGGCCTTTACGGCCCACGCAACCGTCGAAGTGCGCGACCGCGCCTTGGCCCTTGGGCTCCAGGGCTTCGTGACCAAGCCCGTGCAGCGCGAACAGCTGCTCGAAGCCATGCAGCGCACTGTAAGCCGCCCTGGTCGAACACTCGTGGTCGACGACAGTCCCGATATCCAGCGGCTGTTGGCCCACTACCTCAAGGGCGCAGGACACCGCGTCTTCTCCGCCAGCACAGGGGAAGAGGCCTTGGAGGCACTCAAGAGCTACCCGGTGAGCCTGGTGCTCATGGACATCGAGATGCCGGGAATGGGCGGCCAAAACGCCTTGAAACAGCTGCGGGCACAAGGCCTGAAGCTCCCAGTGCTGGCCCTCACCGGCCACAGCGAGCCGGCCCTCCACCAGGAGCTCTTGGAGGCCGGCTTTGATCAGGTGATCACAAAACCCGTTCGACGAGACACCATCTGGGAGGCGATGGAGACTTGGTTCCCCAGCGAGCGCACCGAGGATGTCCAGTCCACGCCGGCCACCGTGCAGGTTGACCGGGATCTCGAAGCCTTGATCCCGGCCTTCTTGGAGGATCGCGTCCAGGACGTCCAAAACCTAAGCCAGGCCCTGGGGATTCAAGACTGGCCCACCATCCAGCGCATAGGCCACTCCATGAAGGGGAACGGCAGCTCCTATGGCTTTGACGAGATCAGCCGCTTGGGAGGCCAGATCGAGACACAGGCCAAGGCCAGTGAGTTGGAGGCGGTGCACGAGAGCACCCAGGCGCTGGCGCTCTACCTCTCCACCGTGCAAGTGGAGTTCACCGACTGAGCGGGCGGAGGCTCAGCTGGCCGCCGAGGCCATGCCGGCTGCCCGTAGCACCTCAAAAGGCTCGACGCTGGAGAAGCCCGCGAAGCGGCCCCAATAGCGGGCGGTGGCTTGGATCATGTCGGGGGCCAGATAGCTGCGCGCCTCTTGAGACCTGTAGCAGGCCAAGAGCTCCAGCTTGCCTTGCAGGTGGGCCCCTACATCTTCGAAGCGACGGGGGCAGAACTCGATGTTGGTCGATGGGGCTTGGTAGCAGAGCATCGTGGGCACTTGCCGTGCAGCGATCAAGGTGGCCTCGTGTACAGCACGGTGGTCTTGATGTAGGTCGTTCTGGCTGTGGGTGTAGATCACGGAGGGCTTGCAGCGGCGGACCACATCCTCGATCAAGGCAATGCTGCTGCGGTCCACCTGAATGCTGGTGTCCGGCAGATCGCCGAAGACCAGTGTTCCACCCAGCTTGGATGCCGCCTGGCGTGCCTCCTCCACGCGCACATCACGCTGCCCGCCGCAGGCTCCTCTGGACAGGGTCAGCAACACGATCTCATCACCCGCGGCTCGGTGGGCCAACAGAGTGCCGCCACAGCCAATCTCGATGTCGTCTGGATGGGCACCAATGGCCAGAATCACCCGGGCAGGGGTGGCCTCGAGGCGCTGGCGGGTCAAGAGCTGCTCGACGCGCTCCATCAGCTTGGGGCGTGAGATGGGTTTGACCATGTAGGCGTCCACCCCCCAGTCCACCGCCGTGCTGGCCAGGGACACCTCCTCGTGGGCGGTCATCAGGATGGCGCTGACCTTGGGGTGGGCGCGCTTGCTCTCCCCCAACACCACAAAGCCGCTGCAGCCGGGCATATCTACGTCGGAGAGCACCAGGTCCCAGCCACCTTGACGGGCCAAGGCAGCGCCCTCTGGCCCAGTGCTCGCCAAGCGGACTTCATGGCCTGCAGCGCGCAGCCAGTACTGCACCAAGCGGCTGTACGAGGGATCGTCTTCTACCAAGAGGATGCGGGCAGCGGTGGTGGTCATTGGGGCTCCTGAGCCATCTTGCTTGGGAAGGTGCAAGCCCGATGCCAAGCCCAAGTGCCCCTTGAAGGCCGATTGTGCGCCACGGTGGAGCAGGCCTGTACCGCGGTGGCACACCCAAGTGGTTCACTCGCACAAGGACCCGTACGACAAGCGCATTCCCGCCTTGGCACCCCCCTTGCACAACACTCCAGCAACCCCAATGGAGTTCTACAATGCGTACTCGAATCCTCGTCACCGGTGCTGGCGGCGCTGCCGCAATCTCCTACCTCCAAGCCATGCAGGGTCCTCAGTTTTCCCTGTTCGCAGCGGACATGGATCCCAACGCGACCGGCCTGTACATGGTCGGCCCAAGCAAGCGCTTCTTGATTCCGCCAGCCGCAGCCGCCAACTACGTGCAGGCCATCCTCGAGCTCTGCGAGCGGGAGCAAATCGACATCCTGGTCCCCACCGTGGACATGGAGCTCCTCCCCATCTCCGAGCGCCGCTCCGAGTTTGAGGCTGCTGGCGTGAAGCTGCTTCTGGCGCCCCAAGGCTGCCTGGAGCTCTGCCTGGACAAGTGGCTGTTGATGCAAGCCTGCGGGCCGCAGCTCCCCGTCCCCCAAAGCGCAGTGCTCACCGAAGGGCTCGATCTGAGCACCATTCCCCTGCCCTGCATCGTCAAACCGCGAGAAGGCGCAGGCGGACGCGGCTTCAAGATCGTGCACACCTTGGCCGACTGGATGGATCAGCCCCGGGACGGCACCATGCTGATCCAGGAGTACCTGCCCGGCGATGAGTACTCGGTCGACGTCCTCGTCGACGCCGAGGGTCACTTCAAGGCTGCCGTTCCCCGCCTGCGCATGAAGGTGGACTCCGGCGTGGCGGTCACAGCCCGCACCGTTCGGGACGAGGAGCTGATGGACTTGAGCGAGCGCGTCGCACGGGTCATCGGTCTCCGCTTCGTGGGCAACATCCAGTGGCGCCGACGGGCGGATGGACGGCCCATGCTGCTCGAGGTCAACCCGCGCTTTCCAGGCACCATGCCTCTGACTGTGGCGGCCGGCGTGGACATGCCCCGGCTCTCAACAGCCTCCCTGATGGGCGAGCAGCTCCCTGCCATCGCTCCCTTCGAGGAGATCGCCATCGTGCGGCGCTGGCAGGAGATCATCGTGGCCCCTGGTGCCTTTGATCGGGTCCCCAAGGCTTCGGCGAGCCTGCGTCAACACCGCGTGGCCTAGCCGATGGAAGTCCTGCGCTTGGGGGCGATCGGCCTGTTCACCTGCTTGGTGCTCCTGGCCACCCTGCCGGTGTTCACCGGCCTGTACCAGTTCTTGCTGGTCGCGGTCTCCCTCTTCCGCACCCACTTGGAGCGCGCTGGCCAAGACCTGCCTCGGGTCAGCATCTTGATTCCGGCCTGGAACGAGGACGCTGTGGTCGCCGTGACCATCGAGCGCCTCATGTCTCTGGACTACCCCCTCGACCGCCTTCGCATCTACGTCATCGATGACGGCAGCAGCGACGAGACGCCCCACATCGTCATCGAAAAAGCCAAGTGCTACCCCGACAATGTCATCCACATTCGGCGCGTCGCGGGAGGCGAGGGCAAGGCACACACCCTAAACTACGGCCTGGACACCCTCTGGAAATCAGAGTGGACCCAGGCCGTCCTGATCATGGACGCCGACGTGATCTACACCCGGGACAGCCTGCGCCAGATGGCCAGGCACCTGGTTGACCCCGAGATCGGCGCCGTGACCGCCTACATCAAGGAGGGCTCTGCGGACCCCAACTTGATTCAGCGCTTCATCACCTTCGAGTACATCACAGCGACCGGCGCCAGCCGACGGGCCCAGAACGTCCTGGGTTTTCTGGCATGTCTCTCCGGCGGAGCCCAGCTCCACAGCCGAGAGAACCTGATGGACATCGGCGGCAAGATCTTCGACGACACCCTGGCCGAAGACACCTTCACGACCTTCCGGACCCAGCTCAAGGGCCGCAAGGCCATCTTCGAGCCCAACGCCATCGTCTACGCTGAGGAGCCCTGCGACTTGGACATGCTCTGGAAGCAGCGCCTGCGCTGGGCCAGGGGAAACGTACAGATCACCCAGGTCTTCAGGCGCCTCTGGTTCAACAAACGCGCCCACCCCACCCTGGGCTCACCGTCCATGGCCGCCCTCTGGTTCTCCATCTTCTTGATGCCGGTCTTCCAGATCACCGCCACCACCGGCCTGCTGGTGCTCTACCTCATCGACAAGGAGCTGAGCTGGACGCTCTTTCAGCTCTTCTGGATCTCCGCGGCCCTGGTCTACATGCAGGTCACCTTGACCAGCTTTGTGGTGGACGCAGAGAGCGCCGTGAAGAGCTGGGCTGAAGGCTTCCTCTTCCCAGGACTGGTCAGCCTCAGCGTCATCGTCTTCTCGCTGGTGCCCGGCTTGGCGGACGCGCTCAGCGCCGCCCTTGGCCTGCGCTCAGAGAGCTGGGTCTCCATCTGCAGCGTGCTCCTGCTCTACAGCTGGAACAGCCTCTCGATGCTGGTGGCCTGGAGCGCAAAGGAGGTCGAGAAGGCCGGCTGGCAGCGCACCTCCAGTGTGCTCCTGCTCGTCGCTGGCTACGGCCCCTTCCTCTGCGCGGTGACCTTCGCCTCCTACATCAAGGAGTGGCAAGGCGCCGCGCGCACCTGGGACAAGACGGTCAAGACGGGGAAGGTGAGCTGAGCGCATCCAGCGTGAAGGTCAGGCCCAGGCCGCTCTCTGCGTCCTGCTGGAACTTGAACTCCACCCACAGGTCTCGGTGCTTCCAGGAGTCCAGTGGGTAGCTGTTGCAGCGCAAGCCATGGAAGCTCTCGATGGCCAAGAACCAGGCCTCGCGGCCGTCGGGGTAGTTGAGCGACTCCAATGAGAAGCGCTCGTCCCCACGGCTCAGCTCCCACGTGTCCCGCTCGAAGAGCAGCACGCCTTGGGGAGACTCAACGCGGTCGTGGGAGGGACGAGAGACGAAGCCCTGCTTCTCCATCCATGCGACGGTCTCGCGCATGTAGTCGCCGCTCATTTTCATGGCACACCCTGGGCTTTTAGGCCAGCAGCCACGTCCGGAGGAGCAGCAGCGCTCCCAGTAGCTCCATGACCAGACACACCCGCAGCAGTAGCAGGCGCTCGTGCTCCATGTCCAGCTCAAGACGCAGGCGGAAGGCTTGGTCTTCCAAGGCCGCCTCGTCCAAGGGGGGCTTGAGCTGAGGTGCTTCGGGCGGCAGGACCTGCCCCGGAAAGGGCAGAAGCTCTCCGGTCGGTGGTGTTTCTTGACTCATGGGCTTGGTTGACTCATGGGGCTGCGAACCAGCTGTGGTTGATGTGCAGGAGAAGCGCCAAGCCGGCCAGGCTGCAGATGAGCAGTCCAAGTCCGGCGACCCCTTTCAGAAAGCGGCCTTGTTGGCGGCGGGCGCGGAGCAGCTCCCGCAGATCTCGAACTTCCTTCTCTCTGGACATGGACTTCTCCTACCGGGCTGGATTGCAAGCCCCGTGCCGGCACGGCCGTTGCAATGAGCTGGGCAACTGGAGACACAAATGGCTTTCCTCATGCTGCTCTCAGCAGCCCTGGCCGCTGAACAAGAACTCTCCCCAGAAACCCTGGTCTTTCGTGGACTACAGGCGGAACACAGCGTGAGTTTGACCGGCCCAAGCGAGGGCCCAGTGACCCTCGCGCTCGATCTGAGCGGCTCGGAGAGGCTCGAGGCCGATGAGAGTTGGTTCACGGTGTCCATGGACGGTGTGCCAGTGCGGACCACCTCTTTGGCCGCGGTGTACCAGAGTGGAACACATGGGCACATGGACCTGGAACTCCCTGCTTTGGAGGCGGGTTTTCACACCCTGACCCTCACGACCAATCTCTGGACCGACCAAGACCCTTGTCTGGACCGGGGCGCCGAGAGCGCCTGGTTGCGGGTGGACCCGAGCAGCGCTCTGTCCTGGCAGGCACCGACCGGAAGCACACGCCTGACCTCGCTCATAGAAGACTGGCAAACCCAGGACGAGCCGGTGAGCTTGGTCCTTCCCGTGGTGCCAACCGAGGCGGGCGTCGCTGCCCTCCTCTCTACCCAACGCCTGCTGCAAGGCTGGGGCCTGGAGACCACCCTGGAGCCCGGCAGTCCCGCGATTCACCTGATGCAGGCCAGTGTCCTGGCGGAGGAAGACCCACAGTGGGCCGCAGGCTTGGAGATACTGCGCACCACAGCAGACGCCCAAGTTGTCGTGGACCGGGTGGACGACACCCTCCGCGTACTGACCCTCCGCCCCGAGCTCTGGTCCCAAGCCCTGAGCGCGCTGACCCCTGAGCTGCTCGCACGGTGCACCGAGTTGCCCTGTGTCCTGGGCCCGCTGCCCGCGCTCAGTCATCTAGAAGCCCCCGGAAACAGCACACCCCCAAGCACCCTGGGCGACTTGGGTCTGGAACGGGGCGCGGTCTTTGTCGGAGAAGGCAGCCACACTCTGCGCCTTCCCTTTGGACGGCCGGCGACCACTCAAGTCACCGAGGCCCCGGTTGTGGACCTGCGCGTCAAGCTGCCCAAGGGCATTGACCTGGAGTCCAGCAGCACCGCAAGCCTCTGGCTCGGCGACCGGCCCATCGAGACCTGGAAGCTGCGCGGCGGCGAGCAGCGCTTGATCGCCCGACTTCCCGAGTACGCCTGGGCTGACGCTCTCTGGGATCTGCGCCTGGAGCTGCAGCTGGACCCAGAGAACGAGAACTGCCACGCCATCGACCCCAAGCACAACTGGATCGAGGTCGCCCCCGAGAGCGCCGTGCTGCTGGCCCTGGACGAGCCACACTTCGAAGGCTTGAGCGGCTTTGAGCGCGCGACACAGGACACCCCAGCGACCCTGCGTTTCAACCCAGAGCTCACCTGGTCCCAGTGGCAGCTGACCGGCGAGCTCCTGGGCGCCCTTCCCATGAAGCGCGACTTGCTCTCCCAGAGCTCCGCGTGTGAAGGCCCCTGCATTGAGCCCCGGGTGGCGACGGTGCGAGACCCCCTGGCCTCCTGGATCTCCGGTGCCCCAGCCTGGAAGGACCCAGAGGGGACCGCCGAGCTGCCTCTGAGCGCCAGCCGCGGCTACCCGGCCCTGCAAGCCAGCGACTGCGCGCAAGGCGACTGCCAAACTCTGTCCCTCTATTTGCCCCGCACAGCGCGCGTTCCTGAGAACCCACCCCCCTTCTCCGCCTTGGTCGGACACCAGACCGTCTGGGACGGAGAGGCGTGGGTGAGTTTGGAGGAGGACGCTGAGCCCACGCTGACCTTGGCCCGCGCCGACCAAGCCTCCCTTGCAGAGATGGACCAGAGCGTCTCCACAAACGAGGCCAGGCTCTCCCGAGTCGACCAAGCCATGTTGGCCTTGCTCCTTCTGGTCGCCTTCATGGGTGGCCTGTGGGTCTACCGAAGCACCAAGAAGCAGGAGTCCACCGTGATGGAGGACATCGAGGTGGCCTGAGCCCCCGGGCTCGGGAGCCTGGCAAAGAGCGCGCCCCTCAGCTCCATAGCTGAGGGGCGCTTCTGCCTCTGGCGCTGCACCCTACCCAGCGGAGTGCCCCATCCGGGCCCTGCCCCTCAGGGCAGGTCGACCTGCCACGCCACACCGGCCTGCAGCAGGCTGAAGCGCCCGGTCATGCCTTGGACACTGGTGGACAGAGCGTGTCCCTCACTCAGGGGCACGGTCCAACCCACAGCGGCGACATGCAGCCACCCCTGCGCATCGTGCAGCGTGGCCAGGTCCACACGGAGCGCGGTGTTGCCCACGGCGCTCCCACCGCTCAGCGCCAGGCCGGTCCCCACCCCGCTGGGCCCCCAAGACCCGCTGACTTGCACCCGGGTCCAACTCTCATGGGCCAGCGGACGAGACCAAGCCAGGCCCGCCCGGTGGTCCAGGGCGTCCTTGGTGCGCCCCGGGGTCCAGCTCAACTCCCAGTTGCCCTCTCCCACCTCCCGTCCCAGGCTGAGCGGCGCACCGATCCACGGGGTGCCGCCTCGGGCCTGTATCCCAGCCCCAAGGACCCAGGGGCCCTGTGAGAGGCGCGCACCCACACCGCCTGTGTGGATGGGCCGCTCGGCGTTCGAGCTCCCCAACTGCGGGCTGACCCCCATGCGCCATTCGGCCTGCAGGCCCACTCGGGAGCGCGGCTTATGGGCCACCGACGCCAAAGCACCGGCCCCCTTTCCGCCCGCACTGCTCCAGCCTTCCAGGCCGACACGGGCGGTGCCGCGGTGCATCCCAGCCAGAGTCTCCAGGCCTCGTTTGGCCTCGCTGGTGGAGGGATCCAGCTTCAGGGCCTGCTCAAAGTCCGACCGCGCAGCCTTGGGGGCACCCTTGGCCAGGTTCAAGCTTCCTCTCGCCGCCCAAAGCTCTGCTTGATCCGGCGCATCCTGGATCAACTCATCCATGAGAAGACCCGCGCTGGCGAAGCGAGACTGCCACCCCAGAAGCCGCGCCTGCATCAGACGGGCCCCGGCCAACTCCGGGTCCAAGGCCAGCGCCTGTTCCACGGCGGCCAAGGCCTCCTCGCTGCGTTCCATCCAGCTCAGCGTCACCCCCAGCTCGAACCAAGCGGCTGGAGAATCGCCGGCCGTCGCAGCCCGGAAACAGGCCTCGGCCTCCTCCAGCTCCCCCACCTCACGCGCCATCAGCCCCAGGTAGAACCACGCCAGGTCCGCCTCCTCCCCCACGGTCAACTGCTGCAACGCAGAGCCATCGCGTTGAAAGAAGGCCTCGTCGGCAGGAGCCGCTCCCGCCAAGCTGCTCAGCAGGAGGACAAACATGCCGTCCCCGCATCTTGCCGCTCATAGCTCCCGCGCTCAAAGGCCTGGGCCAGCTGGGTGACGTAGGTGTATTGGCCAATATCCTTGGCGTGGTGCGCGTCCGAGCTGGCGACCACGGGTACGCCCGCGTTCAAGAAGACGCCAACCACGGAGACGGAGGGACAGGCCCAGCGCTCATCCACTTCCAGAATGGCCCCCGTCTGTTTGGCGACCTGAGCCAAGCGGTAGACCGCGCCGTGACCGATGGCGCGCTCGCTCAGACCGACCTTGGGCAAGAAGCTGCAGAGATGGGCGATGACCGCCCCGGGACAGCGCTTCAGCGCGCGCTCGGTGGAGACCATCAGGGCCTCGATCACGCGCCTCTCCGTCAGGCTTCCGTCGGCCAGTGCAGCGCGCGCCTGGCCCAGGGTGAGGGCCTGGTCGCGAATGGGGAGTCGGTGGTCCGCGATGTAGACCCGGTCTATGGGGGGCAATTCCTTGGGCAAGCACAAACGACCCCTCTCATCATTGATGCGCGTCTCTACGCCAACAATGAGCTCTACCTGGGTGGTCTGCTGAAGGGCCCGGAGTTGGTCCAGGTAGAAGCCGACCCACAGCGTGTCTTCCCGGACGTGCTCCACGCAGCCCAAGCGCTTGAGGTTGAGGGCCTCTGCGGCGGCAATGTTCTCGGCAAAGGTGGTTCGGCCGTCTGAGACGGTGGAGTGGACGTGGTGGTCTTCGTCGAGGGCAATGCGCATGTGGGACTCCAGGAGGATGCAACCCCTGACTGCAAGCGCCTTGCCAACCCATTTGGGGGGGGGACTCTGACCCACTTGTGCCACAACGGCACACCCCCTGGGCAAAGTCGTACCAAGGTGGAACACCCCCCCCCCTCTGAGCGCGGCACGGGCATTGCATCTCCCTTGGGGCAACCCGGAGCGAGCCCCATGACCCACCCAAAATCCCTGACCCTACTGACCCTGTTGCTCATGGCCCCCAATCTGGCGCTCGCCGAGGGGACGACCGAGCTGGGGGTGTACCAAGCACTTCGCTCTGGCACCGTGGTGCAGGTCGACATCTTGGACAGCACGGTGGAGAGCATCACCTGGACCGGTACCGGCAGCGTCACGGTCTCAGACCCCTCCGGCAGCAGCATGGGCAGCTATGCCTCCGGAGACACCATCCCGGCCAGCGGTGGAGATGGGTCCTACAAGCTTGAGATTGGCAGCAGCCAGAGCATCAGCACCGGCTGGGACGTCGCCGTAAACAGCGCCATCGACAGCGGGGGCCGCCTCTGGTCGAGCAACTGGCAGTTCAACGCTGGCTCCTATGCCAGCGCCCGTGCGGTCTCGGGCTCCTTCTACGCGGCCATCCCGGACGGAACGGGCAGCACGGCAGTGCTCGAGATGCAGACCAACGGGCTGAGCGGCTACGTCTACAACATCGCTGCGAACCGCTACGGCGTGGACGGAGACAACGGCGGCAAGTCGGTCTCCAAGAGCGACGGGGTGATGAACCCCGAGTTCCAGATCTACTTGAACCCACCCAGCGAGGCGGACTACCAGAGCGTCGCCCCGATGGCCGAGGGCTTTTGGCTCAACGGCGGCGCACAGACCTCGGTGGTGGACGGCAGCCTGACCGAGTGTGACCAGATCGACAGTGGCGTGAGCGGGCTGGCCTTCTTCTTCGAGAGCGACCGCGTCGGCACCTACCAAATCCAGTGTGACCTGGACCAAGATGGGAGCTTCAGCCGAACCGGTGGCAGCAGCGACTTGTTGCTGATTGGGAGCTCCACCAGCGGCTGGAACACCGTGGGCTGGGACGGACTGGACAACAACGGCGCGACGGTGCCGCTGGGGATCTACGACTGTACGCTGGAGGTCCACGGCGGTGAGTTTCACTACGTGGCCTACGACATCGAGACGAGCTTTGAAGGCTTCCGCCTCTACGAGTTGGACAGCAGCTACAACCGCACGCCGCTCGAGATGTACTGGGATGACTCGGCCGTGCAGAGCAACGCCATCACCATGACGGATGGCCAAACCAGTCTGGAGTCCTCAGGGGAGTCCGGCATCTCGAGCGAGCCCTACACAGATGCAGCCGCAGCCAACGTCAACGCCCGCGCCTGGGGGGCCTGGGTCTACAACGGCAAGGGGAACAACGCCTACTTGGACACCTACACCTGGCTGGACGCGGAAACGACCTTCACCATCGAGTTCAGCTCCGCAGACAGCAGCGTGGACAGCGACGGAGACGGCCTCTCCGACTACGAAGAGCTCTGCTGGTACGGCAGCGACCCAGACGTGGCGGACACGAACGGCGATGGGGTGGATGACGGCACCGAGTACGGTGGCGGCGCCTCCTCCACAGGCTCCGGCGGCCTGGAGGCCACCCGCGGTCTGGCAGAGGCCTTGGCACAGCGGGCGATGGTTCATCAACGCACTGCCCTGGACATCACCCAGGTCATGCCGACCAGCCTGGGGGACTCCGACATGGACATTGCGCCAGCGAGCGGCCCCATGGACAGCGTGCCCATCGAGCGCACGCCCACCGATCTGCTCACGCTGACCAACGCCACGGACCTGCGCGGCTGGGACTACGAATACGAAGGCCGCATCTTGGGCTCGGTGATTCTCCTGGAGACTTGGGGCGAGCGCTACAGCCACACAAAGCCGACCTGTGACCGGGTCAAGGGCGCCGTCCTTCAGCCTCCAAGCGCGGCCCCAATGGGCCAGCACGGCCAAGCGATTGTCGCCACTCACCGCTTCCCCACCGGCGAGCGAGAGAGCGCGCTGACCTTGATGCTCTTCGACCAAGGAGACCACTGGGTGGCCGAGTCCGGCTGGGTTCCCGAGGACTTCTCGGTGCCCACCCTGGACCAGCGGGTGCTGACGCTCCAGGTCTGGGCCACCGTAGAAGCGGATGCGCTGATGCTCGCCGAAGAGACACTGAACGCCCTAAACGAGAGCCAGCCAGTCATCTGGGATGCGCAGAGCAAGGCCCCTCGGGGCGTGATTCGGGCCACCCAGACTCTGGGCGGTCGCATGGACCTGCTGGCCCAGAACACCAGCGACGTTCCGCTGGACCTCTTCGCCCTGGTCTCCGACGACGCCGGTGAGCTGGAGCAGTGGCTCGGTGTCGTCGCACCAAACAGCAGCGCACGCTTTGCCCCGCGCTTTGCCCCCTTCGCAGAGGCCAGCTTGACCCTTGTCGGCCCCGACGGCATCGAGGACCGCACCTGGGTCTTCGATGGCAGCTGGACCGTGCTGCACGAAGGCCTGTTCTCCGGCAAAGGCAGCGTGGAGTACTTCGAGACCCAGGGCTGTGCTGTGGACTGGGACAACTTCGCCAAGTTCGCCGACGGTCTGGATATCGATCCCGAGCACGTGCGGGTCGACCGGCTCTTTGGATGCGCCATCGGCAGCACCCAGGACAGCCCCTGGATGAGCCTGGCCCGTCACATGGGCGGGACCCCAAAGGACTTCTCTGCTGCCCAGAGCCTGCTCTTTTGGACGCACAGCGCGCAGGACTACAAGGTCTGCGCCGAGTCCGCAGCGGCCCAAGACCACAGCTGCGTGACCTTGGCCGCCGAGCCCGATGGTGCCTGGGTCGCCCTGCCAGTCTCCGCCTTCCCCGCAGCGAACAGCGGGCTCTGGTCACAGGTCAGCGCCCTGACCTTTACGGTTGAAGGGGAGGAGGCCATGGAGCTAGAAATCGCGACCCTGGCGGTCACCCAGTTCCAGGTCCCAGAGCTGGTCCCAGACACGGTCAGGGAAGGGGCCCCCGAGAACGAGGCCAATGTGTCCAGCGACCGCGAACCAGAGGTGCTCACGGGCTGCAGCACCATGCCTCCGCACAAGGGCTGGCTGCTGGCCCTGGGACTGAGCCTGGCGGCCGTTCTGGGCCGCCGGAAGCGCTAAGGCTGGGGACTGAGGGTCAAGGGCAAGACCACGGTGCCCCCCTGTTCGGTCACTGGCAAACGCAGGCCCTTGAGCACATCTACGATGCAGGTCTCCGCCGCGGGGGCCTGCATTCCGCTCTCCACGCTCACCTCCGAGACTGCGCCGTCTGCACCCACCGTGAGCTTCATCAAGACCTGGCCCGCCGCTGGGGCCTGGTTGGCACAGTCTTGGAGGGCGGCCTCTTGCTCTCCAAGCGCAAGACCCACCGCCTCGGAGTCCATGCGCCCCAGAATGAGGGGCTCTGCAGCCAGAGGAACATAGTGAGCGGAGGGTGGACCCGGCGCCTTGGGACCGGGCAGTCCGCCAAACAAGGTGTCGCCTTGGGGGCCCAAGACCAGGCTGTAGAGCCCCGTCTCTTCGTCGCTGAGTGGCACAACCCTCAGGGTGTCTTGAAGGGTCAGCGGCTCCGAGGCCTTTGGGAGCGCCAATGCAGCGCCCGGGAGCTCCGCGTCCACCAGCATCCAAGTGGCTGAGAAACAGCTCCCCTTCAGTTCCTCCGCCAAGATTTGCGTGGTGAAGCTCGGCACCCGTCGGTCGGCGACCACAAGCAGCGTGGCCTGCTCTGGGCATGAACCATCCGGGAGGGTTGGTACCTTGAGCGCCATTTCCAACCCAGGGCGGCCCGACAAGGGAATACTGCCTTGTTCAATGGGAATCAGCGGCTGGCTGTCCATCTGCAGGTAGGCCAGCGTGATCACCAACACGTGGTCCACATCTGCCCGCTCCAGGGACTGCGGACTCGCAGCAGCCGGAAGCGCTATCGGAGGCAGCTGTTGCGCCAGGAGCAGGGCAGAGAGAGGCATCTGTCCAAGCTAATGGCCAAGCAGGGCCACAGCATCCATCCACACCGCAGATCCACGCCGCGCGGTAGAACAGAGCCTCAAGGAGCGGGCATGAAGCGCAGAGACTTTCTCACCTCTGGATTGGGTGTCGGCTTGGCCGCTGGCTTGGCGGGCTGCGATGGACCTCAGCCGCGAGACCGCTCTCAAGGTGTGGGCACGGCTGCCACTGGACAGCGCGTGGTCTGGCGTTTGGCCAGCTCCTTCCCTCGCTCTCTGGACACCCTCTATGGGGCCTGCGAGGACCTGGCGGCCCGAGTCAGCGCCATGAGCGACGGCTACTTTGAGATCCGCCCCTACCCCGCCGGCGAGCTGGTCCCCGGTCTCCAGGTCCTGGACGCCGTGAGCGCAGGCACGGTGCCCGTCGGCCAGAGCGCCAGCTATTACTACATCGGCAAGAATCCAGCCCTAGCCTTTGACGCCTGTGTGCCCTTTGGCATGAGCGCGCGCCAGAAGATGGCCTGGTTGATCGAGGGTGGCGGGCAGGAGCTGATGGCGCCGCTCTTCGCCGACTTTGGTGTGCGCACCTTCTCCAGCGGAAACACCGGCGTGCAGATGGGTGGCTGGTTCAAGAAGCCCCTGAGTGGCGTGTCCGATCTGAGCGGCCTGAAGATGCGCATTCCCGGCCTGGGCGGCAAGGTCATGTCCAGCCTGGGCGTGAGCGTGCAGAACATCGCCGGCGGGGACATCTTCACCGCCCTGGAGCGCGGTGCCATCGACGCAACCGAATGGGTCGGCCCCTACGACGATGAGAAGCTGGGCTTCTACAAAGCCGCCATCCACTACCAGTACCCCGGCTGGTGGGAGCCCGGTCCCAACCTGAGCTTCTACGTGGGCGAGGCCGCCTGGAGCGCCCTGCCGGCGGCCTACAAGGAGATCTTCCGCAGCGCTTGCCTGGAGGCCTCGGTCAGGATGCAGGCCAAGTACGACATGAGGAATCCTCCTGCCCTGCGCCGCCTTCTGGACGCTGGGGTGCAGCTCTCCCCCTTTCCAGAGGATGTGATGAGCGCCGCCAGCGAGGCCAGTGTGCAGCTCTTGGAGGATCTGGCGGCCGCAGACCCCGGCTACCGAAAAGTGTTCGAGCACTGGAAGAAGGCGCGCGGGGACTTGTTTCAGTGGTTTGGGGCAAGCGAGCTGGCCTATGCGCGCTTTGCTTTCAAGTAAGCGCCCACGGGGCTAAACTGTAGCCATGCTCCTACTGCTCATCGCTTGCCTCTCTCCCGTCGAACCCGCCATGGCCTCGGCTGGGCCCTGCATGTTTGAGGCCTCTACCAAGACCTACAAGTCTTGCGCCCACGCATCCATGGGGCAGTGCCACCACTACTCCAGCACCTGCGAGCCCACCGGGGACTGCATGCTGGACCCCAGCGACGGCATCTACAAGACCTGCGCACACAGCTCCATGGGTCAGTGCCATCACTACGGCGCTAGCTGCGAGCCTGCGGACGACTGCATGTACGAGGTCTCTACCCAGACCTACAAGAGCTGCGCCCACAGCTCCATGGGCCAATGCCATCACTACAGCAGCACCTGCGAGCCCAAGTGATTCTCCTCTCCTTCTTGTTGGCCTGCAGCGGCTCAAATGAGGACGGTCGAGAGGTCCTGAACGACGAGGGTGCCACCGCCATTCCTGGTGGGTACTCGGACTACGAGGCAGACTACGGACTGGCAGTAGAAGCCGTCGCCGCGGGGGATCTGGCTGCGGCCGAGAAGATCTACCAGGGGCTCGCGATCAAGGAGCCCGCATCAGCAAGCCCATGGGTGGGCCTGGGCAGCCTGGCCGTGATGGGCGGGGACCTGGATACGGCGGAGACCAACTACCAGCGCGCCACTCAGATGGACCCCAAGCTGCTGACAGCGCACATCGGCTTGGGCACTGTGGACATGGAACGGGGGGCCTATTCAGAGGCCTTGCCGCACTATCAGCAGGCCTCTGAGCTGCAGCCTGATTCGCCGGACGTCCACCTGGCGCTGCACAACGCCTACCGAGAGCTGGGCGACATCGCTGGCGCCAAGACCCACGGCCGCAAGTACGTGGAGTTGGCGCCTGACGATGCGAGTGCGGCGTGGGTCAAGAGCTGGTTGGCGGCTCAGCCATAGGGCGAAGTAGAGGTCTGGCTTGCTCAGCCAGGCTGGGTTCCTCGAGAAATTCGTCGACCACGTCGATCTTCGCGGTCTCTGACTCCGTGGTCTTGCCCAACGCGGCATGCCGGGCTCGAAAGGCCCGAACGGAGCTTGCGTAGCTGATCATCAGACCGGAGCACCAAAGCACCAGGGTGCCGCCCATCAAGCCTACAAAAAGCAGAAGGTCATCACCCGTCGAGTTGGTTGAAACCCACTGCCCGAGCAGAGTCCCGATGCCAGCGACAAGACTGAACGGGGTGAGAATTCGAGCGAAGTCTTGGAGCGGTTTCCCTTGGTTTCGCCCGCAATAGACAAAGCTGAGGGCTTGAAACAGCGTGATCAACACAACGCTGCCCATCTCATACCTGTTGCTGCTCGGGTCCCAGCCGCCCAGCGCTTGGCTGACCCCGAGAAACAGGGCGCTGACTGCCAGCCAACTCAGGAGCCGAAGGCGGAGTTCTCAGCCACAGAAGCCGTCCCCATTGGTGTCTTCGCCGTCTGGATTCCAGAAGTGCTTGGAGCAACCCGTTGTATTGTTCAGCACTTGCTTCTCGTTGACTTCCATAATGCCATCGTTGGGATTTCCGTCCGGTACCGACCCCCAAGATACCTCAGTCTTGGTAGTCCATTCCGTGCATTCCTCACACCCCGCTCCGGCATCGCTCCCGGGGACAGACTCGCCACCAATGGGGGGAAGGTCAACGAGAGAGATTCCACACAACGATTCAGCTAGTGCCTCCTTGCTCTTGTTTCGCTGCTGGGTGCAAACCCGCTGAGAAACTGCGACCCCAGTTCCGATTCCTCCAATGATTCCGGTCCAGACCTCAGCAGGCAGAAAGGGCGTGTTAGCGCCGACGGTTGAAACCTGAAGACCACCAGAAACCATTGCACCGACGCCAAAACCGATGACCGCGCCGGACCCGGCGCCAAGCACACCAAGACCGACGGAGCACGTCTCGTAGCTGTCCTGTGTCGCCCAACCGAGCACATCGGCGCACTTCGCAGGAGATGATGTACCTGTGGTGTAGTAGGTGGTCTGACAGACACCATTCGCACACTGCTCTTTGGAGCTACTGACGTGATCCGAACTGTTGATCCTGCTGGCGCGAAGAACCTGGGCCCGC
>CAJXRZ010000049.1 GCA_913060515.1 uncultured Pseudomonadota bacterium
TACGAGATTTCTGCCTGTCTCGTGGGCTCGGAGATGTGTATAAGAGACAGTTGGTAGGGCGGGCAGCCGCGAAGGATGTTGTAGAGAATGGACCCCAAGCTGTACACATCACTTGTGAAACCGACGCGGGCCCAGTCGCCACGGGCTTGCTCCGGGGGCATGAAGGCTGGGGTGCCCATCAGCTCACCGGCGCTGGTGGCGGTGGCGGAGCCTTCCAGGATCTTGGAGCGTTCGGTGAGCACCGGCTCTGGAACAGCGCTCTCTCCGTCCAGGACCTTGGCCAGGCCCCAGTCCATGATCAGCACTTCACCGAATCGCCCCAGCATGACGTTGCTGGGCTTTAGATCCCGGTGCACGACACTGCGGGAGTGGGCGTAGGCCACTGCCTCGCAGGTGCGTCGAAAGGACTCGACCAGGCGTTTGAAGGTCCAGCCTTGGTCGGTGACCGCCCACTCCGTGGTGCTGGCTGCATGGAGCTGCTCCAAGACCTCGGCCAGGGTCTGACCTTCCACCTCCTCCATGGTGAAGTAGGCGCGCCCGTCCGGCAGGCTGTTCAGCTCGTGGACCGAGACGATGCTGGGGTGCCGCAGCTGGGCGGTGATCTGGGCCTCTTCCACGAAGCGGGCGTACTCCGGGCTGCCCTCTACCAGGGGAGCGTGGGTGACCTTGGCCGCCACGCTGCGCTTGAGGTGGGTGTCCTGGACTCGGTAGACCACGCCCATGCCGCCGCGACCAAGGGTCTCCAACAGGATGTACGGGCCCAGAGTCTCTGGGGGATGGGTGGACATGCCTTCTCCGATTGCGGACAGTCTACCGCCTTTGCGTGACGCGCTGCGTCATGAAGAGACGCAGAGTTTGGCCTCGTTGGCGCACAGAGGCCCTGGATGCGGGCTTGGAGGAGTTGGCACGGCCCCTGCAATGAGTCTCCGTGAAACAGGAGTTCCCCAATGTTCGTTCTCGCACTTCTTCTCAGCAACGCTTCCTTCGCCCAAGAGACCGCCCCTCAGGACGAGGGTGCTTCCCAGGATACGGACTCCGAGGACAGTGTTCTCGAGGGCACTTGGGGTGAGCCCGCTGAGGCTGCTCCTGCGCCGGCCCCGGTTGCCGCCGCTCCCGTCGCTGCTCCTCAGCCAGCGCCTCGTGCTGCTCCCGTAGCGGCTGCCCCGGCCGCTGTCCCAGACCTCGATTCTGACCTGGATGAGCTCGAGGAGCGGCCCATCTATGTCAGCGCACGCGGCGCCATAGCGGTGCCTGCAACCGGCTTGGGGCAGATCGCCGTCGGCGGCGTGGGTGTGGGTGTGGAGCTGGACAACGGCCACACCTTCGGAATGCGGGCCATCTACATGGACTCCCCGCCCCCGAACCCCATCTCCAACAACCGCGAGGTCGACTGGGCCTGGGGCCCGGTCCTAGACTACCAGTTCCACTTGGAGAACGAGCGGCGTCTCAACTTCTACCCCGCCTTGGCCCTGGGCTTTGTGTACTCCGCTGAGAAGGACAAGGAGAACGTGATTCTCCCCATCTTTGAGTTCGGCTTTGGTGCGCGCATGGTCAAGAAGACCAGCAACGGAGACCGCCTCTTCATTCAGCCCGAGCTGGGCTTTGTTCCCGGTGCAGTGGCTCCCTACACCTCCATCACCGTCGGCATGATGTTCGGCTCCAAGGACGACTGATGTTCTCCCTGCTCATCGGACTCGCCAACGCTCAGAGCACCCCGCCTCCGGCCACGGAAGTACCCGCTCAAGAAGCCACGGTGGAAGACCCCCTCTATGTGATGACCCGAGGCGCCATCGCGGTGCCTTTCAGCGGCTCCGGTGACATTCCAGCGGCCAGCATTGGGCTGGGACTGGACATTGGAGACGGCCAGTCCATCGGCCTCCGCGCTGTGTACATGCACGATGTACCTCCTGGCACGCGGGCCGGCCCGAATCCCCCTCCGTGGGCGTGGGGTCCGATGGTGGACTTCAACATGCGCCTTCAACCCCAGTCCACCCGCAGCGCCTTCCTGCACCTCAGCGCAGGCTTTGTCTATGGCACTCCGGAGGAGCAGGAGAACGTCGTAGTGCCTCTGGGCGAGGTGGGTTTCGGTCTTCAGTTCGACCGCAAGCTGGATGAGAAGCGCACCCTGTTTCTGGCCCCAGAGCTGGGTCTGATTCCCTCCTTCTTGAACGCGGACGGTGACTTGATCAACATCGAGGCGCCCTACGGTGCAGTCTCCATCGGCGTGCGCATTAGGTGAATTGGATCTTGCGGATGCCGCTGCTGTGAGGTACTCCGCAGGTCCTCTTTGAAAATTTGTGATGATGGGTGCCCAAGGTAGCTCTTGGGTGAAACGGGAAGCTGGTTTAAGTCCAGCACGGCCCCCGCCACTGTGACTGGGACCTGCCATTTGGCAGGACGGTCTCTGCAACGCCACTGGAGAAATCTGGGAAGGCGCAGGGATTGAACCGGAAGTCAGGAGACCGGCCCATCGTCCAATCTTGCTTGAGCTGCGGGGTAGCAGATCAGCATCGGCCGTCCTTGTGTCACAGCCAGGCCATAGGACTGCTTCGGTGTCTGGTGCCCTGCGTGCATGCCGGACCCATGACGCCCACCAACAACAGAACCCGCCTCTCTCGCGCACCCCTTCGGGTGTGTGGCTTTGCCGTGGGCGCGTTGTGGTGTCTGCTGGCTCCGGTTGCCCAAGCGGAGGACGCACCGCCAGAGGACGCTCAGGACACCTCCGAGGACGGCGAGGCCGCCATGGTCGTTCGGGACAAGCGCCTGGCGGCACCCGATGCCCAGAACACCTCGGCCGCGGTCACCGTCATCGAGGTGGACGAGCGCATCCCGGCGAGCTGGGACGTGGGCGCAGCTGTGGACTCGGCCAGCGGCACGACGGTGACCCGCCTGGGCGGGCTCGGAGACTTCTCCGCCGTCTCCATTCGGGGCTCCTCCACCCGCCAGGTGCAGATCCACCTGGACGGCATCCCCCTGAACCCAGACGGCAGCAGCAGCGTCAACCTCTCCGAGCTGCCCCTGCAGGCCTTCGAGCGGGTCGAGGTCTATCGCGGCAACGCGCCTCCTCAGCTCGGCGCCGCCCCCATCGGCGGTGTGGTCAACCTGGTCACCAGCCAGCGACCAGGCAGCGCCGTCTACGCAACCGGCGGCTCCTTCAACACCGCGCGGGTCGGCGGGAGCCTGAACCACACGGCTCTTGAGGGGAAGCTACGCACTTTGGTGCTGGTCGACGCCTTCCACACCCAGGGCGACTTTGACTTCTTCAACGACTCGGGCACCCGCTACAACCTGATCGACGACTCGGTCCAAGAGCGCGTCAACAACGACACCGACCAGCTCAGCGCCCTGATGCGGGTCCAGGCCGACCTGGGGCCTTGGCAGCTCACCGTGATGGACACGGCCATGCAGCGGGAGGAGGGTCTGCCCGGCCACAGCGGAAACCGGGCCTTCGACGCGCGCCTGGAGGGCTTCAGGAACCTGGGGGCGGTGGAGCTGGAGCGCAGCCTGGAGCGGGGGCGTTTTCAGGCCCGGGCTTGGCACCAGCACCGCCGAGAGACCTTGCTGGATCTCGAAGGCGAGGTCGGAGCGGGCACACAGCACCTGTCCACCGTGAGCCAACAGCTCGGCGTGCTTAGCAGCGCGAGCTGGGTGGCCTCGCCTGCGCTGGTGGGTTCCCTGACCGTCTGGGGACGCTGGGATCGTGGGCTGACGGAAGACTGGCTGGGAGATGAGGCTTTCCCTCTCCACAAGCGCGCCACCTACGGCGCGGCCCTCTCGGCAGACATCTGGCTGCTCCAGGACCGCCTGCGCATCACCCCTGTCGTTCAGGGCGGTGTGCTCGACAACCGGGAGCTGGCACTGGAGGAGGTCGACACCGTCGCACCTGTTCCGCTTCAGCCTAGCTTCACCCCACGCATCGGCGCCTTGGTGGAGCTTCAGCCCAACCTGGTGTTCAAGGCCAACGCCGGTCGCTACTTCCGCCCGCCTGACTTTGCCGAGCTCTACGGCGACCGAGGCGCACTCCTGGGCAACGAGGGTCTGCGCCCTGAGCAAGGGTGGCAAGCCGATGTGGGTCTGCGCGCACGCAGCCCGGAGCACTGGTGGCTGCAAGGCAGCGTGGAGCTGGGGCACTTCTGGCAGTCCAGCACCGACCTGATCACCTGGATCCAGAACAGCCAGCGCACTCTGGTGGCTCAGAACATCGGACAGGCCTGGACCCAGGGCGTTGAGCTCAGTGCGCAGGCCGACGTGGCTGGCTGGGTGGACCTGCAGTGGAACCTGACGCGCATGGCGAGCGTGAACCTGGTGCAGGACCCGGCCGTCGCCGACAACCAGCTCCCGCGGGTGCCGCTCTGGGAGATCTCAACCCAGAGCAGCGTGCACTGGGGTGAGCGGGTGCGAATCGGGCACCACTGGACCTACGTGGCCCAGAACTACTGGGACAGCACCAACTGGTACCTCACCCCGCCGCGCAGCCTGCACGGCGCCTTTGTGCGCACCCAACCCTTTGAGAAGGGACCCAGCCTCGAGGCCTCGGTGCTCAACCTGCAGAACCGTCAGGTCGAGTCCGTGCCGCGAAACGTCTTGGATCCCAAAGACCCTTCCTTGATCCTTCAACCGCTCACCGACTTTGTCGGATACCCTTTGCCTGGCCGCACCGTCTTGTTGACGTTGCGCTGGGAAGCTTGATTCTTAGGAGACAACCATGATTCTCTCGATGCTCGCTCTGCTCATCGGCTGCCCCCCATCCACCGACTTGGAGGACACCGCAGACACCTCGACCGAAGGGGATGCCGATACCGACACAGACGCAGACACCGATGCCGATTCGGACGCCGATGCGGACTCGGACTCGGACTCGGATGCCGACGCAGACCCCCAGACCACGGGGCTGGCCACGACCACCAACTACAGCGTTGGCGCCTTGACCAGCTTTGACTTGGGCAGCCGCACCGCCACCGACGTGGCCGACATCGCCAGCGACAGCGTCGTTATCGTGGAGGGGGACTACGCCATTCAGCTGGGCCGCTTTGGTGCGGACTACGTGCGCCTCTACACCCTGGGCGACTGGAACAACCCCTTGGAGTTCTCCCTGGCCGAGGGCGCCAACCCTCAGGACGCGCACTTCTGCGGGGACAACCTCTTCATCTCCCAGTACGGCGTCGACAAGATCGCCATCTACTCCAGCTCCGGAAACCCAGTCGGTTCCATCGACCTGAGCAGCTACTCGGACGCCGACGGTGCCCCAGAGGCTGCCGCCATGGTCAAGGACGGTGACCGCCTCTTCGTCGCACTGCAGATGCTGAATACGGCGGACTTCAGCAGCGCCGGACCTGGCCAGATCCTGGAGATCGACTGCGCTGCACAGAGCATCACCCAAGACTGGGAAGTGGGTGTGAACCCACGCATCCAGGCCCACCCGGAGGATCCCGAGCTGCTCTTCATTCGCACCGGCCTCTTTGGTAGCCCCGACGGCGGCTTGTCCATCCTCAATGTCGCCGATGGCAGCGAGGAGGACGTCGTGAGCGAGTCTGACCTGGGTGGCGACATCGCCGGGTTGGCCTTCGCCTCTACCGGTCGGGCGCTCCTGCACGTGCTGACGCCCAGCTACGCCAGCCAGCTCTACTGTGTGGATGCCGGCGGCGAGGCCATGAACCAGCTCGGCGGCGACATGCCCTACACCTCGGGTCCTTGGATGAATGACCGGGACGAGGCCTGGTTGGCCGTCGGCTACAACTATGGAACGGAGACCGAAGGCGGCGTGATGATCGTCGATGTGGACGCCTGCGAAGACGTGACCAGCGAAGGCTTCGTGCCCTCTACCCTGGGTGTCAGCAGCATCTCCTTCTACTGATGCCGCTCGCTCTCCTCACGCTCGGACTCGCATTGGGCTGTGAGGCCCATCCCGAGGCGCCTGTCGTCTGCCTGGACATGTGCCAGGCGGCGGAGAGTCTCTATGGCCAATGCCTAGAAGACTGGGGCCTGGGCTGGCCCGATGCCGGTCATGAGAGTGGGGAGAGCTTTGTGGACTCCTGCACAACGTGGACCTGGGAGCTGCAGGTCTTGGAGGAGGAAGAGATCCAGGCGGGCCAAGATGTAGGCGGCCGAACGCAGGACTTCTGCGAGCAGCGATTCAACACCTTGTCCGCCACCGAGGCCACCTGTGCGGCCTACACCGACCAGGAGTGGGGCCACCTGCTGTAAGGCAGGTGCCTGTGCACCGTTCCGCAGTGACTGGAGTCGGAATGGGCAAGCTGTTGTTGTTGGTGTTGATGGGCTGCGGCTCCTCGGGTGTTTCGCCGCCCGCCAGGGCGACGGCACCTCCTCTGGATGCTGGTGCAGAGATGGCCAAGATCGCGGGGTCCTACCGCGCTGACTATCGGCTGGCAGCCTCGGCCAAGGCCCCTCCGGGCTTCTTTACCCTCTGCTTCATGCCCACCTCTGGAACGGATGTGCCCTTCCACGCCGTGGAGGGGCAGCCCAGTGAAGAGGAACTCCGCATCACGGTGTACGTCAATGAGCCGGGCTGGGAGTCCTTCCACCAGGCTGGCAAGCGTCGCTTTCCAGTGGGATCGGTGCTCGTGAAGGAGAAGTTCGACGGAGGAATCGGCATCATGGAGAAGCTCCCGGCGGGCTGGCGCTATGGCTTTGTGGACGCCAATGGCGGAGTAGCAGTAGATCAGGCGGCCACGGGCCCCTGCGCGAGCTGCCATGAGCATGGGACGGTGCCCAAGAGCGTGAGCGAGGGCTCGCCGGTGGGCGTGGCCATCGGCCAGCCCAGGGACAGCGTCTTTCTGACCGCCACTGGGCTCGCAGGGAAGCCCGCTCCCGCGGACCCGCACTGAATTGGCTGGCCGCCTCTGCTACTTGGCAGCAGCCAGCTGAGGCCCTTCGATGGCTTGGCACAGGTCATTCCAGAGATCCTCGGGATCCTCCAGCCCAACCGAGACCCGAAGAAGACCGAGCTGGATGCCACCCTCGAGCAGGGCGGCATCTCCGATGATGCGGTGGGTCAGGCCTGCAGGCTGCTGAATGAGTGTGTCGGTGCTCCCCAAGCTCACGGCCGGGGTCATCACCTTCACCGAGGCCATGATCTGGTCGGCGTGGTTCTGGCTGGCGACCTCGAAAGCCAGGATGGAGCCAGGGCCCTTCATCTGGGTACCGACCAATCCCTTTGGATCCTGTCCGGGCAGACCGGGGTAGCGCACGCCCAGCACCATGGGGTGGCTGGCCAGGCGCTCGGCGAGCACTTGTGCGTTCTCTTGCGCCTTGCGGACGCGAACGGGCAGGGTCTGCAGGCCCCGGTGCAGCAGGTAGCCGGCCAGTGGGTGCAGAACGGCACCTGTGATCACTCGGACTTGGCGCAGCTTGGCGGCGAACTCGCCACCGCAAGCCACCACTCCGGCGAGCACGTCTCCGTGTCCTCCGAGGAACTTGGTCGCGCTGTGCACCACCATGGCGGCGCCCAGCTCAAGGGGACGCTGGAGCACGGGGGTCGCGAAGGTGGAGTCGACCACGACGGGAACGTCCCCGGCTTGGGCCACGATGTCCTTCAGGTCAACCAGCGCCAGCGTTGGATTGGCGGGGGTCTCGACCAACACCAGGGAGGTCTCAGGACGGATGGCTGCTGCCACACCATCTGGCTGGACCCAGCTCACGTCCAGTCCCAAGAGACCGGCGCTCAGCAGATGGTCGGTGCCGCCGTAGAGCGGGCGCACCGCGACCACGTGTGCGCCGTCGCTGCGCATGGCCATGAAGATGGCGGTGATGGCTGCCATACCGCTGGCGAAGGCCACGGCGTCCGTCGCGCCTTCCAGAGCGGCCAGGCCCTGCTCGAAGCGCGCAACCGTTGGGTTGTGAAGGCGCGCGTAGACCGGGTTGGAGGCGCTGGCCTGACCCGAGGCCAAGGCCTCCAGAGCTTCGGTACCGGCAGCGCGGTCCGGCACAGGGTAGGTCGTGCTCAGATCCAAAGGAGGGGCGTGTACGCCCAACTCTCGAAGGTCGCCTCGGCCTGCGTGAACCGCCAGGGTGTCCCATGCCATATCTAAGCTCCTTCGGAATTTGTTGATACTTAGAAGCATAGGTTTATGCACAATGCTTGCCTATCGAATAGAATTCTGTTTATGAGCCAAATTGCCCCCCTGGATCGAATCGACTTCGACATCCTGCGTCACCTTCGGGATGACGCGCGGCTGTCCAACAAGGAGCTGGCCGCCCGTATCGGCCTTGCTCCCTCTACTTGCCTGGGTCGGGTGCGCCGATTGGTGGACCAAGGCGCTCTGGTGGGCTTCCACGCGGAGCTGGACCCAGGCGCTGCCCAGGTTGGGCTTCAGGCCTTGATGCTGGTCGCGCTCACCCAACACAGCCGCGACCGGTTGCGCACCTTTCAAGACCACGTCGCCAGTCTGGAGGAGGTCGTGCAGGCCTTTCATGTCAGCGGCAAGTACGACTACATCCTGCACGTCGCTGTGCGGGACTCAGATCACCTGCGGGATCTGGCCTTGGACTCCTTCACCACGCGTGAAGAGGTCGCTCAGATCGAGACCAGCTTGGTCTTTGATCGGCTCAACGCCGGGGGCATTCCTGTCTACGGCGGCCGGGACTAGCGGGCGGTCAATGTACCCAAGCCACGCCCGAGCGGGTGTCTAGGCGCTCCAGGACTTCGACCAAGATCTCGGAGAGATCTGGGCAAGCCAGCACGCCTGTGGTGCTCAATCGGTCGCCCAAGTTGTGGGCCAGTCGGTACACCGCATCGCTGGGCTTTTGGCAGTGCTGGACCAGGCCCAGGTTTTCGGACCACATGGCGTAGGTGGCCATGGCGGCCTCGGCAGCGTCCGAATCTAGAAGGGCTGGAGCGCGGTTGACCCGCGCGGTCAGCAGGATGAGCTGGGGGAGCAGGGTGTCGATGGTGACGCGGGAGACCCCTTCAATACAGATCTTCTGCTGTCCCGATGCCGTGGTCCAGTGCCGCAGGACCCGGCCCGTGCAAGCTTGGGGATTCAGGTCCCTCAGGGAGCGGGGAGTGGCCTGTGTGGCGCGTTTCTGCTGGGCGAAGACCAAGAGTCCGGAGCCGGCTCTCTCTAGTGCGGCCAGTGTCCCGGTGCGGCCGACAAGCAGCTCAGCCCTCGTCCCTGGAAGCAGGGCGACGTCACGCAGGGGAATGAGCGGCAGGGGGGGCGACATGGAAGCAAGATAGTCCGCTTTGGGGCACCGATACATTACGGCGTATTACATCCCGGCCGGAGTGCTTGGGGACCTGTGTCTTTGCGCCACCATGCCCTGCGGCAGCGCAATGTGGGGCAGCCGCCCCCAATAGGATAGGTGGACTTTGCCCCTGAATCTGAATGGCCATTCAGTTCCCGCCGGCGCCCCCTGGGGTCGCCCGGCCCCGAGCTGACGACCCGAGGCTTTGCATGCAGTACATCCAAGCGGTTCTGATCCTTCTCTGTGCCCTCGCTGGCGCCGGCAGTGCCGGCTACATCGCTTGGACACGTCGTCTCAAGCATGTGTGGCCCAAGCGCGACCAGATCAAGATCATCAACAAAGCTGGGTTGTGGACCGGCATCTGGGAAGTGCTCTCCCAGAAGAAGGTCATCGCGAACCGCCCTGGCGCGGGTGTCTTCCACTTTGCGGTGTTCTACGGCTTCGTGACCTTCGGTCTCAAGTCGGTCACCCACTTCTTCAACGGCCTGTTGGATCTGCAGCATCCCATCGGACTGGGGCCCTTGGACTACGTCCTGGACGGCGTCGCGGTGCTGGTGCTGCTGGGCGTCATCGCCCTGGCCATTCGCCGCTATACCGTCATGCGGAACCAGCTCACCCACATGCTGGAGTCCGGCATCGTGCTGGCCCTCATCGCCGGCTTGATGGTGACCTACTTGGTCGAGCGCTTCGTGCCGGGCATGGAAGACCTGAACAACACGGGCGCCATGGTGAACTGGTGGATTCACTTTTTGATCCTCTGCGGTTTCCCCAGCCTGATTGCCTACGGCAAGCACTTCCACTTGGTCGTTGGCCCAGTGAACGTGGTGCTCAAGCACATGACCGAGATTCCCGGCGACCGCGCGGTCCCTGGCATCGACCTGGACATGAGCGACGAGGACGCCACCGAGGAGTACTTCGAGGCTGAGTTGGCGCGCGTTGGTATGCCCAACGGTGTGAGCGACTTCAGCTTCCACACCCTCTTCGACCCAGCGGCCTGCATCGAGTGCGGTCGCTGCAACGATGCCTGCCCCTCTGCGGAAGCCGGCCTCAAGCCGCGCGAGCACTTCGTCTTGGCCTTCCGGGATCCAGACGCGAACGAGGAGGCACTGGTGGAGCTCGCTCCTCCGGACATCGTCTCCACCTGCACCCAGTGCCGCGCCTGCGACACGGTCTGCCCCGTCGGCAACCGTCCCTCTAAGGCTGGTCTGGAGCTTCGCTCCCGCATGACCGCAGCCGGCGTGTACCCGCCACGTGCCCTGAAGGACACCGGCGCCAGCCCCGTGAGCAGCACCGGCAACATCTTCGCTGCGGACAGCTCCGATCGAACCCAGTTCATCGAAGACAACAGCATCCCGATCTACGACGCCGAAGAGCACGACATCCTCTTCATCTTGGGCTGCCAGGGTTCCTACAGCCCCGATGTTCGCCCGGTGGTCGTCGCGACCGCGCGCTTGCTGGAAGCAGCTGGCGTGAAGTACGGCGTTCTGGAAGATGAGACCTGCTGGGGCGAGGGCCTGCTGCACGGTGGTGGTGTCTTTGAGGACTGGCCCTTCTACAAGATCGAAAAGGTCGAGGAGCTCTCCGACTCCTTGGGCGAGGATCACACCAAGAAGATCCTCACCGTCTGTCCTCACTGTAGAGACAACGTCTCGACCCAGCTCTCGGCAGCCGCTGTGGAGATGGGCAAGGCACCCTTCACCGGCGTGATGAGTCACATCACCCTGCTCCTTGAGCTCATCGAGAGTGGCAAGCTCAAGATCGAGATGTCCAAGGAAGAGGTGGCGGTGCACCATCCCTGCAAGACCATCCACAACGATGAGACTGCTGCCTTCGACACCCTGTTGGCAAAGGCCGGCGTGACCGGTGTGACCTCTGGAAAGAGTCCTACTACGCCTGCATGCTGCGGCGGCGGCGGCGGCGGCTACCTCTGGGACAGCCCAGCCAAGGTGTCTAAGAACCGCTTCCAGACGATCATGGAGGAGACCCAGAAGGACAAGATCGTCACCGGCTGTCCTGGCTGTCACCGCATGTTGGCTGTGGCCAAGGACGAGGACACCAAGATCGAGGACATCTCCACCATGCTCTTCGAGCGTCTGCAGGGCGGCGGTTCAGGGGAGAAGAAGGAAGAGGAGCCCACTCCTGCCAAGTAGCGGCTGGGTGTGAGACTCAAGAAGGGCAGCCCAAAAGTTGGGTTGCCCTTTCTTTTTGTCTCGCTTCAGAGGATCCTTGGAAGGTCCGATTGTTGGACCAACCACCCAAAAGGCTGAATCGTTGACGAGGACAGGCACAGCACAGACCCATCAAGACGAGCTCGAGAGGCTCACGGTCTACGCGGCCTTCTTGGCGGTGCTCGGCGCGGTGTTTTCGGTGGTCGCCTACGTACATCAGGGTTCAGGCACCATCTCCCAGCCTTATGTGATCACCTTGCTCGTGGGCCCCGCCTACTTGGTGGGTCGGCACGTCAACGTGCGCGTAGGCACCTTTCTTGTCTCTTTGGTCAGCTTGGCCCTGCTCTTTGGCGTAGGCTGGGTGCAGGGACGCGGCGCGAGCATGATGGGTTGGATGTCCATTCCCTTCTTGGGGCATGCGCTGGTCAGCTTTCGGGCGGACGCCGGGGTGATGTTGGCTCTGAGCGCCATCCTGAGCGTGTGGCTGGAGGCTCAGTTCTCTGAGCTGACGCAGTATGCCAATGGTGTCATCTCCATCATCGGCTTCTTCGCTGTGCTCTATGCGGCGGTCTGGCTCTTCATGCGGGCCCGCCGAGCCGCCATTCTGGAGCTGCAAGCCAGCGTTCGTGAGCTGGAAGAGGAGTCGGAGCAGCGCCGCTTGGCAGAGGCCCGAGCCCGAGAGGCTGAGCGTCGTCAGGCGGACTTTCTCGCGATGATGAGCCATGAGATCCGCACTCCGCTGCACGGCATCGTCGGGCTCTCCCAGCTTCTGAGTGAAGGAGACGCAGGGGAGCGCGCCCCGGCCTACTTGGCTGCTCTTGGTGGCAGCAGCCAGGTGCTGCTCTCCTTGCTCAACGATGTGTTGGACCTGGCCAAGTTGGACTCAGGGGAGCTGGAGATCTGTCCGCGGCCCACAGCCATCCGTGCCCTCTGCACGCGAATCCTCACCGGCTACCAGGGCGCCATCTCCACCGACAAGGTCAAGCTGAGTCTGGATGTGGAGCTGGCTGTTCCTGTTGGTCTGATGCTCGATGAGGCACGCGTGACGGAGATCTTGGGGAACCTGATCGGGAACGCCGCCAAGTTCACCGAGGCCGGAGAGATCCAGGTTTCCGTGGGATGGGCCGAGGGTCAGCTTGAGCTGCAAGTCCGGGACACGGGTTCGGGCATCCCGCCCGCACAGATCTCGGGCATCTTTGATCGCTACAGTAAGGGCGCGGACGGTCGACAGCGTGGCAGCGGTTTGGGGCTAGCCCTGGTTCGAGAGCTGGTGGTTGCGATGGAAGGAGACATAGAGGTGGAGAGCTCCGAGGGCGTTGGCAGCCTCTTTGTCGTTCGACTGCCCACTGAAGCGGTCGAGGTGGAGCTGAGCGCCCAGCCCAAGGAACGAGTGGATGGACTGCATCTGCTGCTTGTGGATGACAACGCAGTCAATCGCTTCGTCGGCCAGAACCTCTTCGAGAGCCGAGGTGCACAAGTCACTCTGGCGGAGAGCGGATTGGCCGCCCTGGGCTTGTTGGGTGGGGGATTGAAACCGGACGTGGTCATCACCGATCTGCACATGCCAGGCCTGGACGGATTGGCGTTGTTGGAGCGAATTCGCGCCTTGGATGTGAGTTTGCCCGTCGTGGCCTTCTCTGCAGCCGTGGGCGATGAGCGGGCCTCGGCCATGAACGCCGGTATGGGGGCCTTTCTGCCCAAACCAGTGGACCTGAACACCGCCTGTCGAACCCTACGGTCGCTCGCGGGTTGAGCGTTCGCTGGGATGGCATTCCTTCGCTCTGGGCCATCGCCTGCAGAGCGAGAAGATGAAGAGCCCTCGCTATTTGACCCGGTGGCCGCCCATCTCGTTGTTGAAGACCCAAGCGACGACCTCGCCGATCTCGAACTTGTCGCTCATGTAGGACTGAATGGTCGCAGCGGCTGAGCCGGCGACGCGCAAGTCCGTGCGGGCCTGGATCATGCGGCGAGCGCGATCACGCCAGCGCTCCAAGTTGCGGGGCCGCAGGTCCACCCAACCCTTGGCGGCCCAAGCGTCCACGGAGCTGGCGCTCATGGGCACGCTGGTCTTGTGTCCCAAGACCTCGGGCACGTTGATGCGGGGCCCGCGCAGCAAGGTTGCGCCGTCGGGCAGCAGGATTGGAATCCCAATGCTTGGGGCCAGACTGCCGACCTGGGTCGCCTCGAGCGCGGCGTGTAGGCGGTCTGCGGCGACCCGTGCGTCGGCTGCGTCGTTGGCGACCGCTTCCAGGGTTCCGTAGACGTGGCCAAGGAGCGCGCCTTCGAAGAGCAGCTTGGAGAGCTCGGGTGGGCCCAAGCGGCCAAGGGCGATGCTGGGCACGCCGCTGTTGTTCTCCAAGCTGGCCTGCTCGACAGCTTCCAGGTCCTGCAGGGCGACGCCTCGCACCAGACCGGCCTTGTAGCTGGGATCGAGCACTGCGCCGTCCAGTGCGGAGATGATGTCCCGGCCCGTGGTAGCGCCGCGAATCTCACGCACCACGATGGCCGCGATCTCCTCGGGGGTGACGTACTCCATCTGTCCAAGAGCGGTGATCGCGCTGAACTCGCCACGGGTGAACACGCCGTTCTCACCGGTGTCCACCACGGCGACATCCAGTGCGCCGGTGACGGGGTAGCCCTTGGCGTCGTCTCGGAGCTCCAAGGCGTCTCCGGCCTTCAGAGCCAGCGCTTGTGCCTGCACCAAGTCGCGGTTGCCGTGCTTGTCGCGAACCTGCTTTACGGTCACAGCGCGGTAGCCGATCATCGCGGCTGGCTTGACCTCCTTCACAATGGGGGCGCCGGGGGTGCGGGCCAGAAGGAAGAGCAGGCCCGTGTGGCCGAACGCGGCCTCGTTCTTGGCCAGGAGCTTCTTGGAAGGGCGGTCCTCGGAGTGGGTGTAGGGAATGTTCATTCCCATGCCGCCGGTGCCGGTGGTTCCGACCTTCACGTAGACCTTCACTCCGACCTCGATGGTGGACCGGTGAACGAAGCGTACGTGGCGGATCAGCTGTGGGACCGACTGAGAGAGCAGAAAGCCTTCCAGATCGCTTGTTCCCTTCGGATCAAAGCCGTCCTCGCCGATCCACTCTTGAACCTTGGCGGCACCATCGAAGATGTCCAGGTAGCTAAAGCCCGTTGCGGTGTTCACGCAGTCCACGACGACCTGAGGCTTGTGCTCGCGAAGCATGCCCACCAGCTGGTTTCCCTCGTAGGCCGCGTCAAAGTCGCCGTACACCGCACCCAGGAGTGCAGCCCGGGTCTTTGGGTCCGCCATCATCTCGCCGCGGGCGGAGTTGGCCAGATCGTGGCTCACGAAGAGGTTGCCCCAGGCTGGAACAAAGTTGACCTTGCCAGGGAACTCTCGCTCGAATGCCTCGCACGAGGCCACCGCTTCTTCGCGCTTCAGAGACGCCACCACAATGGTGTCGGGCTCTAGGGCGTGGCAGATGTGCCGAACGACCTGAGTTCCAACCAAACCGGCGCCACCAAGAATGAGAAAACGGGTGTACATGCTGAGGGGTCTCCTGCGGTGCCCTGTCCTAACACCTCCGTGGTGACTAAAGGGGTGGGCCACCAAGCCTTGACCCCGGATTCCCTCATGCTTCAGCTCTCTGGCATCGCGATTGACGCCACCAGCGTGGGTGGACTGGAGACCTGCATCCAGCTCCCTGGGCTCAAGTTGGCCCTGGACATTGGCCGCTGCCCGCGCAGCGCCGTGCTGCAGGACACCGTGCTCATCACCCATGGCCACATGGACCACATCGGCGGTGTCTGCTACCACGCCGCCACCCGTGGATTGATGGGACTCACGCCACCCACCTACGTGATCGGGCCCGAGAACGAGGCCGCCTTCAAGGCCCTGTTCAACGCCTACCGCCGCTTGGATCGCAGCCGCTTGGCCCACGAGCTCATCGTTGTTGGCCCAGGGGAGCGCATCCCACTGCGGAACAACCACTTTGCTGTGCCCTTCCGCTCGATCCACCGTGTGCCCTGCCAGGGCTACTCCGTCTGGAGCTCCAAGAAGAAGCTCAAGGCCGAGTACCAGGGCCTAAGCGGGCATGAGATCCGGGATCTGCGCGTGGCTGGGAAGGAGATCACGGACACCCTGGAGTACCCCGTGCTCTCCTTCACCGGAGACTCCCTCATCGAGGTGCTCGAGAAAGAAGAGGTCGTGCGCAAGTCCAAGGTGCTGGTCATGGAGGTCACCTTCGTAGACGACCGTGTCTCCGTGGAGCAGTGCCGCAGCAAGGGCCACATCCACCTGGATGAGGTTGTGGAGCGGGCGGAGCTCTTTGAGAACGAGAGCATCCTGTTTACGCACTTCTCTGCGCGCTACTCGGCTAAGCAGATCATCGCTGCGCTGGACGAGAAGTTGCCGCCTGGGCTGCGAGAGCGGGTCACGCCGCTGGTGCACTCTCACTGAAGCTGGCTCGCGCCCGCAGCACCAAGGAGAAGAGGTGAAGGTGACCGAGATGAGCATCGCCATGTTCGAGGCCAGCGCGCTCTCCGAGGAGGCCTTCACCCACGAGGCCCACGTCTACATGGGCTGACTCTACATCCGGGAGTTCGGCGCCGACGAAGGCCTGCTTCGCTTCGACGCGGCGCTGCGCCGACTGGTCAAGGTGCTGGGCGCGGAGTCCATCTACAGCGCCATGACCACCTGGCTCTTCATGAAGCTGATCGCCGCGCGCATGCAGCCCGGCCAGGGCTGGACGGAATTCAGGCAAGACAACGGCGATCTCTTCGAGGGCCGACCCAAGAAGTCCTGACCCAAAAGCCCAGCACTACTCCCCGCAGAGCGCCTGGCAGGCCACCACAACATCCGCGCTGTTCTCCCCGTCCACAAGCGTGATGCTCGTTGCTGGACTGGTGCCCCAGATGCCGGTGTGGGTCTCCGGGTCCTGCACGGTTCGAACCTGCAGCACCCACTCCCCCAGGCTCAGATCCTCCAACAACACCGCCCGGTCATCGCAGGGCTGGGCCAGCACGCTCGCCTCACCGCTGGCGGCCTCCAGGTCGATCCAGAGGCTCTCGGCGTAGGCCGTCTGGCAGCCCGTCGCCTCGGGGACGTAGTCGGAGAAAGTAGCTAAGATGCTCAAGGAGGCAGATCCTTCCGCCTCCGAGTCGGTCCCGCCGCCCTCGCAGGCGCAGAGAGTGAGCATCGTCAAAACGGAGAGCACAGTCGAGGTCTTCATGGCGCTCATTCTACACCGCGATTGACGGCTCCCAAAAGCAGGGCCACCGCCCGGGCATCGTCCACCTTCACGCGCCCCTCCAGAGCCTGCTCTTGAACCTGCTCGTAGTTCCAGCTTGGGGCTTGTTTCCCGTTCAGGGATGCGCTCGCCGCCGTCCCTGCTTCTGCGGCCTGCATCAGGCGCAGAGCGTGGCCCAGCCAGGTTCCCGTCGCGTGGTCATTGAGGGCCTGAACGCGCAGGTAGTTCCCGGAGTACTGCCCCAGAGAGGCGGAGGCTGAGCGCTCTATCCACCAGTCCTCGCCGGTGCTGGCGCTCTCCAGAGTCTCCTTGGCTTGCTCGACCACATGCTCCAGGTCGTCCGGCAGGGTGGCAGGTCCTTCCAAGTCCACCAAGTTCTGCACATCCAGACTGCTCTCTTCCCCCAGCGCCCCAGCCGCGGCGGCCACCCCCAGGCTGCGGGAGAGCACCGTGACACGGGTGGGGTCCACATCATCCAGACTCGCTGTCCAGCGCAGCACCGCCGCCAGGTCCGCTTGGTGCTGGGGCCCGCCGTAGTCCTCCTCTCCCATCGAGGCCCCCCGTCCGCTGGGATCGTAGGCCACCACCACGATGCCCGCGCTGGCGAGCTGCGCCCCCAGCTCGGTGTCCAAGATGGGCAGTCCGGCCTCGATGCCGGGGGGGACCATGACGATGGCGGGCCAGCAGCCTGTGTCCATTGGGGCCAGGATTCCCAGGGCCAGACCTGGCTCCAAGACCTGCTGCTCTCCGCGAACGAGCGTGTGCCCAATGTTGGCCCGATGGGCGCTCTGGCAGCCAGAGTCAGGCCACTCGGGCACAGGCTCTTGGCCCGCACAGGCCAGAGCCATCAGCCACACTGGCCACACCTAAGCGCCGCTCCGTGGACCCTTTCGGGTTGGAGCTTCGCGCAGGGCGTCGATGACGGCCTTGTCCAGGTGCACGTCGAGCTGCGGGAAGGCGATCTCGATGCCCTCTTCCTTGAAGGTGTCCCAGATGAGCTTGTTGAGCTCGGAGCGAATGACCAGCACGGCCCAGGGGTCTCGGGTCCAGATGCTCAACTCCCAGTTCACGGAGTTGTCCCCAAAATCCAAGAGCAAGGCCACCGGTTCCTTGGGGTGACTCGGTCCGGGCATGGCCTTGGCCGCGCGCAGCAGGGCCTGCTCGACCCGCTTCATGTCGCTCTTGTAGTGCACACCCACCGGCGCCCGGACGCGGTAGTCCCGGTCGCCCTTGGTGTAGTTCTTCACGGCGCTGCCCACGAGCACGCCGTTGGGCACGATGATCTCTTCTTCGTCTCGGGTGCGAACCACCGTGGCCCGGATGCCCATCTGCTCGACGCGTACGATCTCGCCGTCGATCTTGAGCACGTCCATGGGCTTGATGCTTCGCTCGATCAGCAGAATCACGCCGCTGACAAAGTTCTGCACGATGTTCTGCATCGCGAAACCCAAGCCCACCGCGAAGATCGCGCCTGCGGCGAAGAGGGCCGAGAGATGGATGCCCATCGCCTCCAAGGACAGGCTGAATCCCAGGAGCAGAATCGTGTAGTGGACCAGACGGTTGGTCACCCCGATACGTCCCTCGTCCGTGACACCGCGCATGTTGAAGGCGCGCGTCGTGGCCCGGCGAATCAGCTTCGAGATCGCAAAGGTGAGTACCAGCGTCAGCGCAGTGAGCAGCAGGCGGCCAGGCGTGAACTCCACGGCGCCGATGGTGAACAGGGGTAGGGCCAGGAGCTGGGCGAGGGTGCTCTGGCCCGCCTCGAGCATCTCGGGGTGATCGGGAAGGGCGGCGGCCTCTTGCACGATGCGTGTGGTGTCCTCGAAGAGGAACTCGGAGGTCTTGAACATCGGCGAAGGATCCGCCGTCGAGCCTGCGCCGTTGCTTGCCGGCGGCAGTATCTGGTCAAAGGCCGTTGCCATGTCTACGCCGCTGGATGCCGGCTCGGAGCCTGCCGAATCTGCTGCGGCCTCGAGCAGGGCGGGGTCTGCCGACGCCGGGTCGAGGGCCGTTGGATCGACCGCCGTCGGATCGACCGCTGTGGGGTCCGCAGTCGCGGGGTCCGCAGCCGTGGGGTCTGCGGTCGCGGGGTCGGCCCGCTCCGTGGGGGGAGCCTCAACCTGCGCTGTGGTGGCCTCGCTCTGGGCAAAGGCTGCCTGAATCAGTGGCCACATGGGTTCGTCCTGGGTCTAGGCAACGCATCTTGCGGGGCCAGAGCCTACTCCCAATCCTCACCCGGAGGCTGCAGGATCGCGAAATCGATCAGTACGGTGCTGCCCAGGAGCTCCCCATCACGCCCTTCCAGGCCGGGGGTCAGCTCCAGGCTGTAGGTGGAGCCTGGGGCCCAGCTCTGCTCTGGCCAGACCCACACTGTCGGACGGCCACCCTCTGCCTCGATGTCCAGGACCACCCACTCGCCCTGTTCGTCGTAGACCGCGATGTTGTCCAGGGTGCTGCCTTGTAGTGCTGCGTTGAAGCGCAGGTGCAGGGGGGCATCTGGGAGGCCTGGTGCCTCAGAAGTGGGGGCCCAAGCCTCCAACTCCAGGGGCGTGAGCTCAGACTCCCATTCAGCAGCGCAAGCCAGCATCAAGAACAGCATTGGGTCTCCATCCACTCAGTATGCCGCAGTGGACCCGGGCTCAGCCCCAGCCGCGCAGCTTCTGCTCTTCACGGCGGTAGAAGTGGAAAGACTCCTTGACCACCTTGAGGGCCTCTTCAGCGCCGCCCCAGGAGTTCACCTTGACCGTCTTGTTCTCGAGGTTCTTGTACTCCTCAAAGAAGTTCTGGATCTCTTTGAAGATGTGCACGGGCAGCTGGTGAATGTCGGTGTAGTCGCAGAAGGCCGGGTCGTTGACGTTGACCGCGATGATCTTGTCGTCGGACTCGCCCTCGTCTTCCATGTGCATCACGCCGATGGCCTTGACCTGCATGATGGCCAGGGGGGTGATGGACTCGTGGCCGAGCACCAAGACGTCCAAGGGGTCGTGGTCGCCGCAGTAGCTGCGCGGCAGGAAACCGTAGTTGGCTGGGTAGTGCACCGAGCTGTAGAGCACCCGGTCGACGCGCAGCATGCCGCTGGGCTTGTCCAGTTCGTACTTGACCTTTGAGCCGCGAGGGATCTCGATCACGACGTTGAACCACTCGTGGGCGGTCTCGGGGTTGTTGGGCAAGTCATGCCAAGGATGTGCCACGGGGGGCTCCAGGGTTCGCAGAGGTTTGGAGCCGGCCTCTAACCCATGGCAGAGCGCTGCGAGAGCTTGGAGAGCGCAGCGAGGTAGACTGCCTCTCAGATGTTGCAACCCCTCCTCCTTCTCCTCGCCCTTGGTGGCACGCCAACGCAGTCCGCTGGGGTCGACCAAGCCCTGGCAGAACAACGGGACCTGCCTTCCTACGCGGCACGGCTCACGTCCGCGCAGGCTCAGTCCCGCGCGGGGCAGCGCTTCTTCAAGGGTCAAGGCGCCGTTGAACAAGCCTTTCCGGAGCTGGCGGGTGGCGACTGGCTGGACCCTGCGTGGCTCTCGGGTCGTTTGGCGCTCTTGGACCAGGCCGCTCGGGCGCGCGCCTTGGAGTCCCGCACGGAGTTTGGAGAGGTAGACGCACGCACCGCGCGGCGTCTGGTTCAGGCCAGGGACCGCGCTCTGACAGCGGAGGAGAGCGCCGATGCCCTTCAGCGCCGCTTGCTCCTCTCGATGGAGGCTCTGCTTCGCGAATACCCGGGGGTTCAGCTGGCGTCTCTTCAGCAGGGGCTGGAGGGCCTGGCCCAGGAACGCCAGCTCCGAAACGCGGCCTGGGAGGCCAGCGAGGATCCCGCTGAGAGAGCGGTTCTCATCGAAGAGATCGCACGGCTGGATCAAGAGCGCGCCCGCGTGGAGCAGCTCCAAGGCGCCCTGTTGGCGATGGCCATTCAGCCCAAGGCGCGCCTGGATTTGAGCCCCGAGATTCAGAGCCTCTCTGATCCCCTCCGGGCACCCTTCGCCGCCCGCCGCATCACGGCGACCTTGCCGCTCTCTGACGGGAGCGCCCAAGAGCCTCTTCTGGATTGGCTGGAGGCCCAGCGGCTGCAGGGAGAGCAGGCCGAGCCCTTGGCAGTAGGAGCTGTGGAAGAGCTCGAAGCCGCACTGGCTCAGGTCGACGCGCGCTTGAGCGAAGCTGGAACCGACCCCGTCTCCCAAGCTTGGGCTGCTCTGGATGTGCAGGAGCAGGCACGGCTTCAGGACTGCCTGACCCGCAGTCAAATCTGGCTCGAGGAGCAGGACCAGGTCGACGAGGAGCAGTTCAAGAGCTTGGAGCAGGCGGAGACGGCCCGACAGGAGGCGGACCAAGCTCAAGCCCTGGCCCAAGACGAGGCCCAGCGCTGGGTGGCCCAAGTGCTCACCAGCGTGGCCGATGACTATGACTCGGCCGCGGCACACAAAGTCCGACTGGACGAGCAAGAAGAGTCCTACGAGACCCAAGTGGCCGATTTCCAGAAGCAACTGGATGACTTGAACATTGACTTGGTGGCCGCACAGGGCCTCTCCGTGCTCGGCGGCGAACGCGAGGCTGGCGTGGACAAGGTCTACGCCGACCTGCGGGCACTGGTGAAGCAGCTCCGGGAGGAGGCGGTCGAGAGCGGCAAGACCACAAAGCAGAGGGAGGAGCTTGGCGCTCAGATTCGTCGAGAAGCCCAAGCCAGCCGAGCCCAGCTGGCCTTGGATCGGGACAAGGTGGACCGGGTCGCCGACGCGACGGAGCGGATCAAGGTTCAGGAACGCTTGGACACCTGGAACGAGGTCTTGGTCCAGATGGACAAGATCGCCGCTCGGGAGGAGGCCAAAGCTTTCGAGCATCAAGTCCAGGTGGTCTCTCTGCTGGAGGAAGCCAAGGACTTTCGTGCGGAGATCCGGGGAGAGGTCTCCGCGGCCCAGCGAATCAAGGACCGGGAGGGGCTCTTTGAGGAGCTCAAGCTGGAGCTCCAGGTTGTGGTGCCTCGTCTCTTCAGTCTGGGCAGTGAACGCTTCGTGACCTTGCGTCAGAACCTCGGCACCGTCGGCTTCTGGGGTTCCTTGATTTGGGGATTGCTCAAGCTGGCTTTGGGTGTCGTCATTTGGCAGATGATTCGCGGGCGGGTTGGCCAACTCAGCGAGCGGCTGCTCAACGAGCGTGCCAAGGACCAGCGCACTCTGGAGCGAAAGGCCACGCTGCAAATGCTCGAGCCCATGACCCTTGCTATGCGGGCTTTGCTCGACTTGGTGGTGGTCTGGCTCTTCCTCAAGCCGGTTCAGGAGCTCTCTCCCGAGTCAGGCTTGATCTTGCTTGTCGTCGTGCAGGTGCTGCTCTTCCGGGCCTTTGTGCGCTTCTACGCTCTGGCTGTGGCCAAGCACCCCAGCACGCGGCCCGCCCTGGTCCGCGCCAGTCAGAAGGGCTTCGATCTTGGGGAGCGCACCGTGCGCTTCCTGGTGGGTTGGCTCATCGCCAGGCAGTTTGTCTCCTACCTCTCTCTGGAGCTGCTCAACGCCGACGCGCTGCACACCGTGCTCATGATTGGCTTCAGCGCGGTGTTCTTGGGGCTCTGTCTGTTGCTCCTACATGGCTGGGAGCCGACGCTGCGCGAGCTGATGCGCCGGCAGGGCGGAGATGACCGCATTCGAAACGTGCTGACCAGCGAGCCCGCCCAGCCAGTGCTCACCCAGTGGGCCCGCGCGGCCGCTGATTTGGTCTTGCTCAGCTCCGCTTGGCTCTGGCGCCAGCTCCAGTCCAAGGCTGGAGAGAGCGGACCCTTGGGCCGGGCCCTCAACCTCTTCTACCGCTACTCGATGAGCGACAAACAGGAGGAGGAGAGCACCGCTCAGCCGATCCCGGAGTCTCTGGTTTCAGCCATCTTGGCCCCCGAGACGGTCGTGCCGGTTCCTCGACCGTCTTTGGACGAGGTCTTCTACAAGGCCCTGTCCTCGTGGGAGGTCAACGAGAGTCAGGGAACCTTGGCTCTGGTCGGAGACCGTGGAATGGGCCGTGGCACCTGGCTCGATGTGGTCTGCAAAGACTTGGCTGGGCGCGGACTCGGCGTGCGCCGCATGGAGATGCAGCAGCGCATCCTGAGCGAAGACGAGATGATCCTGTGGATCGCCCAGCAGCTGGATCTGCCCAACTGCACCGACCTGGACGGCTTGGAGGCCGCCCTCTTGGAGCGCCCTGCCAGCGTCCTGGTCATCGAGCACGCTGAGGACGCCTTCCTGCGCCAAGTCGGGGGCTTTGCCGCCATGCGAGCCCTGTTCGAGATCGTTGGTCGCCTCGGTGAGAAGCACTTCTGGTTGCTCACCTTCCACCTTCCGGCGTGGGCCTATCTCTCACGCCTGCAGCGCCTGCTCAAGGTTCACCTCTTCCACCATGTGCTGGAGGTGCCACCCATGACCGAGTCCCAGCTGCGTGCGCTGGTGGTCGGCCGCACCCAGGCCGCCGGATTCCGGGTGGACTTCAACGCTCTGGTGCGCGGTGGAGCGCTCTCCGGCGATGTCGAGGGCGAGCTGGAGCGCGCGACGGTCGCCTTCTTCCGTGTCCTGGGCGAGGCCAGCTTGGGCAACCCAGCGGTGGCCATGCGCCTGTGGGCCGAGAGCCTGAAGGTGACGGAGGAGGGGGTGGTTCAAGTGCGCATGGGCAAGGCCCTGCGAGAGGACCTCGCCGAAGGATTGGGCGAGCCTGAGCTCTTCTTGCTCTCGGCCATCCGAATGCAGGATGGCTTGAACGAGGCCGAGCTGGGCTCGGTCAACAACATGAACGCGGCCGCCGTGCGCAGCTCGCTGCAGGTTCTCCGTGGCCGTGGGCTGCTTGAGCGTGGGGGCGGAAGGTTGCAGGTGAATCTGCGGCAACAGGCCCGCATCACGCGCACCCTCTGGCGGCGGAACTTGCTGGACTGGCGTACCTAGTTCAGTGGCCCCAGGGGTGTTCTTGGGGAAGGCTCCACCCCGACCCTAGAAAGCCTCATAGGCGTGGTCCAGGAAGGCCCTGACCCGGGGATTGGCGGCGAGCTCCGGCAGCGTGAGGGCCCAGAGGTCCCGGGCCTCCTTGCCCAGCTCTTGGCCCAGGGGATGCAGCCCGCGGGCTTGGCCCAGACGACGGGGTAGGAAGCCGACGCCCACGCCGTCCAAGACGGAGCGCAGGCAGGCTGGGAAGGAGGAGATGCGCAGGGCGATTCGGGCGCCGGGTGCGTGGTGCTCCAGCCACTGGTCCAGCCAGATGCCGTCTCCTTGCTTGTCCCAACCCACCCAGGGCCAGTCCTCCAGAGGCGTCTGCACGCCGTGGCGCTCCACAAGGGAAGGCGCGGCGAAGAGCGCGAAGTGCAGGCGCGCAATGCGCTTGCCGAAGAGGTTGGGGTCGGGCTTGTTGGCCAGGCGAATGACCACGTCGGCCTCCCGCCGCGTCAGAGAGGCGAAGGCATCGTCGGTGATGAGGGTGAGCTCCACCTCTGGATGCTGGGCGGCAAATCCCGCGATGGCTTGGGAGAAGCACTCGTGCACAAAGTCCGTGGTCGAGACCCGCAGGGGACCGCGCAGCGTTTGGTCCTGGCTCAGCAGCTTGTTCTCGGCGGCGAAGACCAAGGCCTCCAGCTGGGCCGCGGTGCGCACCAGGTCCAAGGCAGGACCGGTCGCGACCAGGCCTTCGGGAGTGCGGTCGAAGAGGCGCAAGCCCAGGTCCTCCTCCAGGCGCTGAAGGCGGCGTCCAACGGTCGTGCGGGTGACCCCCAGGGTGGCCGCAGCGCGGGTCAGGTTGCCCTCTCGCTGAATGGCCAAGAGGTAGCGGAGGTGTTCCCAATCCATCATGTGGTGATCCTTGCACGCTCTTGGTCAGGTGCGTGCATATGTGCACACCCCCTGTTGGATTTTCCTGCGTTTTTACGGCCTCGCAGGGCCGCTATTGTTCCTTCGAAACGAGAAGGAGTGCGCGATGTATACGCCTTTCATATTGCTCTTTGCGGTGTCCACTGCCCTCGCTGACGCACCGGAGTCAGACCCTGTCGCACCCGCCAGAGGGCCCTGGTTTGTGAGCAGCTCTGTGTTCATGCTGGGCAACTTCCTCCCGGAACCCCCGCGCTTTGTGCAGCTCAACGCGGGCTACCGCCTCAACGAGAACAACGCCTTGATCATCGAGGCCATCACCTGGAGCTACCCGGCGCCCCTGGGCATCCCCTACGGGCCGGACTGGGGCGACCCAAAACACAACTTCCCCGGGCACGCCAGGGACATCGGCGTGGGCTTGGCCTTCCAGCACTTCTGGTGGAAAGGGGCCTACACCACCGGTCACGTGACCCCCTTCCGACAGACCTACTTTGACCAGGAAGGGGAGCGCATCCAGGCGGGATTCCAGCTCTTCTGCGTGCTGCGAGCCGGCTACCACTTCAGCCTCTGGAAGGATCGTCTCTTCATAGAGCCCTCCGTCGCCATCACGAGCTGGCCTGTGAACACCAAGCTGCCGCCGGAGTTTGCCGCCCAGGAGTCTCAGTGGCGCAGCTTCTTCGTTGGGGAGCCAGGCTTGCACTTCGGGTTCAACTTCTGAGCGGGCCTGCACGCCAGCGAGATAAGCCTTCGGCAATCGCTCGGAGCTTGTCCATGTTGTCCCTGTCCCTGTTGGTTCTCTCCACTCTCGTGGCCTGCCCCAAGACCCCCCAGGCCGTTGAGCCCGTTGAGCCGGTGGTCAAGGCCGCACCCGAGCCGCCTCCCAGCTTGCGTTTTGTGGGCTTGGATCTGGCAGCACTGCCCGCCGAGACAGTGCTCGCTGCAGAGCTGGCTCCTGAGTCCTCGGCGTGGGCCACACCAGAGACAGGCTGGCACGCCTTGCGAAGCATCGGTGAGCAGGGCCTGGGTTCCCTGAACCATCCTGACGGCAGCCCCTACATGGCCGAGCGCAAGCCCTTCACCGACTTCTGCAACGAGGCTGATTTCAACGCCCTGATGCAGACCGACGATGCCCTCTGGATGCTCACCCACCTGGAGTGCAGCCGCGGCGCAGTGGCCCGCACCCGCATCGAGCAGAGCGACAACGGCCTGCTCACCGCAGTGGGGCAGAGCGAGCCCATCGACAGCCTGGAGCACGCCGGCGGTGTCTACACCCCTTGTGCCGGTCAGGTCACCTCTTGGGGCAGCTTCCTCTCCTCCGAGGAGTACGAGCCCAACGCCCGGCACTTCGACCCGGAGACCATGGAGATCAAGGGCAACTCCTACTGGAATGGCTCCTTGCCACGGGCATTCAAGGACCACGGCGGCACCCATCCCTACCGCTACGGCTGGGTCCCCGAGCTCACCATGACCGCCGACGGCAGCTCCAGCGGCGTCAAGCACTACGCCATGGGCCGCTTCTCCCATGAGATCGCCTTGGTCGTGGACGACGGAAAGACGGTCTACCTCTCCGACGACAACAGCCGCGGTTCGGGCTTCTTCATGTTCGTCGGTGACGTTGCTCAAGACCTCAGCGCAGGCACGCTCTACGCAGCTCTGTGGGAGCAAGAGAGCGGCACCGCCAAGGGCAAGCTGTCCTGGGTCAACCTGGGCCACGCCAGCGACGCGGAGCTGGCCCCCTTCATCGAGTCGGAGACCCCTGTGCGCTTCGATGAGCTCTTCATCGCGGCTGACCCCGGCGACGATGGACTGTGCGAGAAGGAGCTGCAGCTCGTGCACGCTGCCGGCCGCATGGAGTGCCTGGCCTTGGCCGAGCCCGGGGAGCGCTTTGAGAGCGCCGAGCAGCTCGCCATGGTGGCCTCGCGCTTGGAGACCCGTCGCTACGCTGCGTTGATGGGAGCGACCGTCGAGCTGGAGAAGGGAGAGGGCGTGGCCTACCTGGCTGAAACCCAAGAGCTCTGGTTGGCTCTGTCGGCCTCCAAGTCCAGCATGCTCGCGGGCAACCCCGTCGTTCCCGAGGGCTACAGCGGGGGCCTCAAGCTGGACCACATCGATGCGCCCCTCTCGGAGTGTGGCGGCGTCTTCGGCGGGCGCCTAGGCAAGGGAAGTGACACAGCAGGGGATCCCATCAAGTCTCAGCGCGTTCTCACCCGTCTGGACCAGGACGAGGGTGGCGCTCGAATGGTCGAGGGAGCCTGCCCAGCCGACGCGATCGCCAACCCGGACAACATCTCCGGGCTGCCCAACCAGGGACTGGTGTTCATCGGCGAGGACAGCGGATTGCACGCCAACAACCTGCTCTGGGCCTGGGAGCCCGCCACCGGCACCAAGGTCCCCGTGCTCAGCACCCCGAACCATGCGGAGATCACTGGATTTTCCTGGGTCGAGGTCGGCAGCTATGGCTACCTGCTCGCCAGCGTTCAGCATCCTCAAGTAGACGGCAGCATGGATGCGGCCCCCTACGGCCCCGAGACCCAACACATGGCCAGCATCGTGGGCTACCTAGGACCCTTCAAGCTGCCCGTGACGCCCGCCCTCTGAGCGGTGTAGACTCCAGCCATGGCAGACGACGCCCAACAACTGCTGCAGTTCATCGACGTGCAGCGCGTCCCGGTGGCCATCGGTATCTTGGCCGGTGGGCTGGTTCTCAACCGCCTTGCGCTGGGGTTTCTGGACGATCTGGGTGAGCGCTTCGGCAACCACCGCTTGCTCTTCAAGAAGATCAGCGCCTTGCTGCGCTTCTCCGTCTACGCAGCGCTCTTTGCCATCACGGCCTCCAGCGTCTTGGTCCTGGAGTCGGATGCGCTCTTCGCGCTCGCCGGTACCATCGGCGTCGCGGTCGGTTTTGCCTTCAAAGACCTGCTCGCATCGCTCATGGCCGGGGTCATCTTGCTCATGGATGAGCCCTTCCAGGTCGGGGACCGCGTGGCATTCGGGGGCTACTACGGGGAGATCAGCGAGATCGGCCTGCGCTCAGTGCGGATGATCACCTTGGATGACAACCTCGTCACCATTCCCAACAACAAGTTCCTGAACGAGGCCAGCGCCTCCGCGAACGCCGGTGCTCTGGACTGCATGGTGGTCATCCCCTTTTACCTGGGGGCCGCAGAGGACTTTGTCGCCGCCCGCCGCCTGATCGAAGAGGCCACTGCGACCTCCCGCTACGTCTTCTTGGACAAGCCCATGACCACGCTCATCGCCGATGAGTTCATGGGCGAGCGCTTCGTCACCGTGGTCCGGGTCAAGGCCTATGTCTTTGACGCCCGCTACGAGAAGGCCTTTGCCTCGGATGTGACCGAGCGCGTCAAGCTGGCCTTCCGCACCACTGGCATCCGCACCCCGGACCAGCAGTACCGGGACCTGGACATGAACCAGCGGGAAGCACGCAGCGCCTGACTTCAGGGGCCCGAAACCTCCTGACGCCAGATGTTGCCGCTGTAGGCATTGAAGTTCATCGTGGAGCGTTTGAAGCGCAGGGCGGAGGTGTTCTTTCCGCTGCCCTGTCTGTCTGGGGAGTAGGCATAGATCAGCCCCCATTGGTTGCTCGACAAGGCCAGCTGAGGCCCGTCGAAGCGCAGGCCCAGATCGGTGCCACTGCCAGAGAGCACGAAGCTCTCAAAGGGCAGCTCACAGTCTCCGGACAGCTCGAAGTTGTTGGCTTGGAGTTGGAAGTGTACGGCGCTGGCGCTCTGAACCTCGCTGGCCACCAGGCTGTCCATCCTAAAGTCGCAGAAGCTGTACTGGTGGAAGGCGCTGATGCCGACCCGCCCGCTCAAGCCGCTGAGGGTCGCGTGGTGGCTGACGCGGTCCATCTGCGCTGGGTCCGTGTAATCCCAGCTCTCCATCGTGCCTTGGAAGCTGCCGTCCCGGGGCCAGAACCACAGCGTGTGACCGCAGGGTGAGCGGCCCCAGCAGTCCTCGTCTTCGCAGTCCATGAAACCGTCGTCGTCGCCATCGATGCCATCCGAGCAGCTCGGCTCACTGCACAGCTCCGTGCAGTAGCTGTCCTCACAGTCCAGCAGCCCGTCTAGGTCGTTGTCCACGCCGTCGAAGCAGTCTTCCAGGCAGGGGGTCTCCCCCCAGCAGTCTAGGTCTGCGCAGTCGATGTTGCCGTCCAAGTCGTTGTCCACGCCATCGCTGCAGTCCTCGGCACAGACTGAATCCGACCAGCAGTCTGAATCCGCGCAGTCGATGCCGCCGTCCAGGTCGTTGTCCACGCCATCGATGCAGTCCTCCAGGCAGAGCGCGTTGCTCTTGCACTCGATCCGCACAATCCACCAGCGTGTCCGCGTCGTTGTCTACGCCATCCAGGCAGTCCTCGAGGCAGTCCATGGACTCCTTACAGTCGCTGTCCAAACAGTCCAGGGTGCCGTCCAGATCGTTGTCCACTCCGTCCTGGCAGTCTTCCTCGCAGGCCTGTGCGTACCTGCAGTCGTCTACGTCGGCGCAGTCGAGCAGTCCGTCCTGGTCGTTGTCAATGCCATCCGAGCAGTCCTCGGTGCAGGTCTCCTTGCAGTCGTAGTCGGCGCAGTCCACCCGCTCGTCTGCGTCGTTGTCTACCCCATCTGTGCAGTCCTGCTCGACACAGTCACAGGCCGAGTCCCAGCAGTCCGTCAGGCCGTTTCCGTTGTTGTCTACGCCGTCCTGACAGTCCTCCACCAAGGGGATGGGGCTCGGGTCGATGCAGCCCAGCATGGCGAGCAGAACGGTCATCTGTGCCTCGGCAGAACCCAAGGATTGCTGGGCTGAAGTTGAACTCTACGTGTGCGTACTTCTTCGGTCCAGGTACTGCTCTGCCTGGTGGACTGCGAGGACCATGTGGTGGTGCCGGAGAGCACAGGGAGTCCGTCCACTAGGAGCGGAAAGCTCAACCAACCCCAGGGCCAGAGACCGCTGAGGCTGCTGGTGCCCCGGTCTTGATGAAAGGCAAAGAGCTGGGTGTCCAGGTAGCCCAGACAGCCACCGCTTCTGTCCAAGACGTGGCTGTCTGGCAGGGGGGAATCTGCGCAGCCGAGTCCCAGGGCGATCCCCAAGCTCAGCGGTGCAAACCAGCTCATGGCCGGCTCCTTACGCGCGTGAACTCTGGCTGGTGCCCCATGCGCAATTGTAACCGGAGAGTGGACGGATTTCCGTTTCTTGACAGATGGCGCGTCTGTCCCACTAGCCTCAAGTCCGTAGCCGACTCTCCGATGCCCCTTCTATGGACTTGCTTTTCCTCTCATCCAGTGGCGCGCTCTCAGGCTTAGTCGCGCGCCTGCGGCAGTCCAGCGTCAGCGTCACGGTAGCCGACACCCCTGAGATGGTGCTCGCCGCCACACGCCGTCACACCCCAGATGCGGTGGTCGTGGAGCTCTTGGACGCCCAGAGCCCTGGCGCCAAGATGCTCGAGGATCTCGCCAAGATGCATCCACGGATTTTCCGTGTGGGACTTGCTCTTCGAGAGAACTTGGAGGAGATCTGGGTCGGCGGCATCGCTGCCCAACGCATCCTCCCTTGGCGCGGCAGCGTGCGGGATGTCATCGGCGCAGTCGAGGACATGCGACGGGTTCGCCTGCGCCTGCCTCATGCTGGCGCGCGCGCGATGATTGGGCGCCTCTCGCTCCTGCCCATCACGCCATGGGCCCTGGCCGAACTTCGCGCCCTCCCCAACACGGTGAGCTGCTCGGACCTTGTGGGCCTACTCCGGCAGGATCCGGTCCTCGCATGCCAAGTGATGCGCTGGGGTTTGAACATGGAGCCCTCTCTGGCTAGCTCATTTAGACCGCTCCATGGGGCGGTGGAGCTGCTTGGAGCATCGACGCTTCGCAAGGCGCTGTTGGCCTTGCTCTGGCCCAGTCCAATGGACCCAGGCTTCGAGTTGGAGGCCCACTGTCTTCACGCAGTACAGGCCGCAGGCCTATCGGCTGATCTGGAAGCTCATGGCCCCTCTGAGCAGGCCTATGTCGTTGGTCTGCTGCACTCGTTGGGTCTGGCGGCCATGTCGATGGAGCTCAGCGCAGCCAACATCGGCAGCCCATATGACCTGGATTTGGCCTCTTCCCAGCGCCGCACATTGGGCTTTGACTGTGCCCAACTCGGCGCCGCGATCATGGACCTCTGGGGCTTTCCCAGCGCTTGGGCGAGTGCTCTGGAGGCCGCCCATGAGCCCTCTCAGGTCTCCTACGGGGATGCACGGCTCAGTGCAGCCGTCCACTTGTCCTCCTCCTTGCTCGCCCAGCGTGAGCCGGACCTGTCGTGGCTCAGGGCCCAAGGCATCACCTCGGACATTTCGGGCTGGGAAATTCTGCGGGTCAAGAGCTTGGTCCGAGCGGAGGGCCTGCGTCCGCAGGGAGCTCAACCGGCCCCAGCCAGCACCCCAAAGGCGACTCCAAAGGCGATGCCTTCCCGAGCACCTGGAAAGCACACACCGGCCTCGATGACGGTCCTCATTGGCTTGGCCAAGACCCTCGTTGGCTCGGACCCTGAGCGCTTCACCGCCACGGCAGAGCAACTGCTGCTCATTCCGGTTCTGGCGCCTGAGTTGAGCCGCGATCAAGACGTCTTTGTCGTCTCCGCGGTGCTGATGGCGCTCTTGCACGACCTAAAGGTTCGAAGCTCGGAGCAGCGCACGCTGTTTCGAGGCATGGCCAAGGGCGGGGCGCCCTCTACGGGGACCGCCCTGAGCTTCAGCATGGGGCCAGCTCCGGAAGGCCGCGAATCGGACCACGCCCTGCACATGTTGCGCGCGCTCATGGAAGAGCGGTCCAAGGGGACCGGTCTGGGAGCTGCTCGGGAGAAGGTTCTGGCCGACAACCCCTACCCCTACGGCGTGAGCGATGCGCTGATGGGTCTGCCGGCAGCCGACGAGGCAGACCGGACCCCACTCTGGGCCTTGCAGGAAGGCATGGTGGTCGGCGAGGACGTCTTGGATGAAGAGGGCCGCCTCCTGGCGCGCGCGGGGCAGCAGCTCTCCAAGAGGGTGGTCAACGCCATCCAACGGCAGGCTTGCTGCGACGCCGTCGTGGTCGAAGCAGCCTGAGCCCCTTCCCACGCGCAGCGAAACAATGAGCCTCCCGCTCTCGTAGCTCCTTGCGTTGTCTCTCCGTGCTGAATCTGGGAGACTTGCGCCCCGGAGCGATGTCCCTATGCACCCACGTCGAGGCGCCCATGAGCGGCTTGGACCATTCACCCTCGGAGAACATCTGGGGGAAGGTGCGATGGGAGAAGTGCTTCGAGGGGAAGGTCCTCTGGGACTTCCCGCGGCCATCAAGCGCATGCGCCCAGGCACCGAGTTTCAGGACGCTCTGCGACAGCTCTTCGCGGACGAGGTCCGAGTGGCCGCCCGCTTTGTACACCCACACATTGCCCTGATCTACGACGTCAGCCTGAGCTGGCAGCAGCCTTGGCTGGCCATGGAGTTGGCCAGCGGAAAGAGCCTGGCGATGCGCGTTGGCACGTGCACCTGGGCGCAGCTTCGTGCGTGGATGTGCGCCACCCTGGAAGCCCTGGCCTATGTGCATGCCCGGGGCATCGTGCACCGGGACATCAAGCCCGAGAACCTGCTTATCTGCTCGGAGAGCGACCCGCGTCCAGGGCTGAAGGTCGCAGACTTTGGCATTGCCTGGCCGATGGGGCACACCCGCGCACGCATCATCGGCACGCCAGAGTTCTGGGCGCCAGAGCAAGCCGCCGGTGACGCCCGCCGTATGGGGGCGGGGACCGATCTCTTCGCTGTAGGAAGGACCGCGCTGTATCTGGCCGGCAAGGAAGATCTAGGACGGGCGCGCTTGGAGTCTGTCGGGGCTGGAGCTTGGCTGGAGCGGCTGCTTGAGCCCGATCCGCGAGACCGCCACCGCTGCGCAGCGGATGCCTTGCATGAACTGCGCTCCCTGCCTGAGAAGTCATGGAGCTACGAGAGCGCCGCCCCTCTGTCGCTGACCCCCTCAAAGGGCCCAGGCCACGACCTTCGACTTCGGTGCCCCGGAGTCTGAGAGTGTGCCCGATGCGCGGGCCCCTGGGCGACGAATCAGGCCAGCCTTTACTGCCCGCGCGGCCTGGCCCGATCCCTTCGTGAGCGCGGTGTTGCCGCCCAGCGCCTTGCCTGGCGTTGGCACCAGCCTGGGACGCCTTACTGACGTGGTCCGAACTGTTGATCCTGCTGGCGCGAAGAACCTGGGTCCGCTGGGAAGGCGCGAAACCGAAGGCGTGCGCCAGCCCGTCGAGCGTTGAGCAACGCAGCCAGCGGGTTCAGGGGCGAGTGCGAGTAGGCTCAACAGGAGTGATCACGTCAGTAGGGAGCGGCCCTTGCTGGGAAGAGCCAGTGCCCAAAGCCAGCTCGCCGAGGGGCTACGCGGGCTCGATGGGGGGCTGGTAGTGGAGCTGATCGGAGGCCGTGGAACGGGCACAAGCTCTCTCTCTCAGTGGTTCACCCAGCGCGCTTTGGAGACCGGCACAGCGCAGGTCCTTCACATCGGCAGCGAGCTGCTCAGCCCTTTCCTTGGCCTTCTGGGGGCTTGGGAGCTGGAAGGTGGCGCGCTGCGTGCCCAGCTCGCCAGTGTCTTGGGCTGGACGGAGCTCGAGCCTCTGCTGGCTTGGCTTCAGGGACAGGATGATGCGCCACAAGGTGAACAACTTGGCCGCCTTCTAAACCAGATACTCGGCACCTTAGAGCCGGAGCGGCCTTGGATTCTGGCGCTGGATGAGGCGCCTTCGCCAGCCTTGGCCTCGGTCTTGCGCACCATGCTTGGCAAGCAGCAAGCGCTCCTGCTGCTCCTGACCCGGGACCCTTCCCAAGAGGGGAGTTTCCCTTCTGCCCAGGCCATTCGCCTCAGCCCGCTGGCCTCCGAGGATCTGGCGGCCCTGTTGGACACCACGCTGAGCCTGGACCCTTGGGCCCGCAGCGCGCTGGTCTCTCGGGCCAAGGGCTCACCGCGCCTGCTCTTGGAGTTGCTCTGGCACGCGGTGGACGCTGGCTTGGTCACCCAGCAACAGTCGGGGTTTGTGTTGGATGCCACAGCCCTGGAGGTGCTGCCCTACGACTTGAGTGAGGCCGCCGAGGGGCGATTGGTCAAGGCTGTGGAGCCAGGTTCCGATGCCCATCAACTGGCCCAACTCGGCAGTCTGCTCGCCCCGGCCTTCACCAGCGCGGTGCTGCTCTCTTCGGGACGTCGAGCGGGCCTTGGATCCCCAAGCTCCGCTCTGGCCCAGCTCATGCGCAGCAGCGTGTTGGTCCCCGATGAGCAGGGCCGCCTCGCCTTGGCCACCGCGGAGCTTCGAGCGGTGCTGCGCGCTCAGGTGGACGAGCTGAATCCTGAGACCCAAGCTTTGCTCTATGCTTGCGCTGCGCGAGCCCTGGAGCGGGCCCCCGGTCTGGACGCCCGCCGCCTTCGAGGCCAGCTCTTGGTCGCCAGCGGTGCCGGGCGTGAGGCCTGCCTGGAGCTCCTGGAGGCGTGTTGGGAGCACTTGAGGCTTGGGCTGCCCATGAATCAGCTCATGGGTGCCGCGCAGCTCCTGGATCGGGAGGCAGAGCGGCAGCAGGATCTGGAGCTTCGAGCCCGGGTTGCGGGGCTACAGGCCCGGATGGCCGAGCGACTGGGAGAGATCGCCAAGGCCGCGGAGAGTGCGGAGCGCGCAGTGGCCCTTGCGCGTGAGCTTGGCGACCCCCAAGTGCTGCGCCACGCCCTTCATGTCTCGGTGTTCCTGCGCCGACAGCTCGGGCGACACAAAGCTGCGCGAGAGGCCGCAGAAGAGTCTCTGAGACTGGCCCGCGAACATGCCAGCTTGAATGAGGTGCTGAGCTCTTTGGTGGAGCTGGGCTGGGAATACTTCAGTCACGGAGACCGGGAGAGGGCGGCGGCCTGCTTTGAGGAGGTGGGGCGTTTGGCGACGACACCCAAGCTGCGGATCGAGGCCCTGATGGGAAGAGCGCGCTCGCACTCCGACGTTGGCGGACTCCAGGAGGCGCTGCCGCTGTGCAAAGAGGTGCTGGTGCAGGCCCTCCGTTGGGGGTCGCTGGACATGAGCGTTCGCGCGGCCATTGGGCTGGGGGTTTGTCAGCAGCAGCTCGGCGATCTGGACGCCGCCGCTGAGGCATACCGGGAGGTGGAGCGCATCAACCGACTGCGGGGTGTGGTTCAACCCACCTCCAGCGCCAACCTGGCCACCGTGGAGATCGAGCGGGGACACAACGCAGAGGGAATCGCGCTCCTTGAACAGGTTCTGCCTCGAGCCGAGGCGCTCTCCCAAGGGCCGCTGGTGCAGGCCGTTCATTGCTTTGCCCTGGCTGGCTACGCTGGACTGGGGCAATGGGAGGCGGTGGACAGGACTCTGGACGCCCTTGAGGTTGCCCGGCACAACACGGGCTTTAGGGAGCGAGGTCTTGCCCGCTTTCTGGACATGGCTGGAGAGCGCCTTGAGAGCGCTGGTCAGGATCTACAAGCCATCGCTGCGTGGCGTATGGCACATCACATGTGGCGTGCCTTGAAGCGGGATGACCGTGTCGCACGGGCTCAGGCTGCCATCGAGCGCCTGAGCGCCTGAGCTTTAGAGCCAGCGTTTGTATCGGAAGTAGCCCAGCAGACCAGCGCTGGTCAGGACCATCAGGCCCAGAGCGATGGGGTAGCCGTATTGGTTGTGCAGCTCGGGCATGTTGTCGAAGTTCATCCCATACAGACCGGTGATAAAGGTCAGGGGGATGAAGATGGTGGCGATGACCGTGAGCACCCGCATCTCGTCGTTCGTGCGCTGGGTCTGTCCGGCGTTGTACAGATCCAAGAGGGACTGGCAGGTCTCGCGTAGCAGGTCGATGGTCTCGACCTCTTCGGCCAGGTTGTCGCTCAGGTCGCGCAAGTAGGGGAGGGTGGCCGGCTTGATCCACTCATCCGGTGAGCGAGCCAGCGCGGCCACGGCCTCTCGGAGCGGTCGAAGGGCCTGTCGCAGGCGGCGGAGTTGGCGCTTGATCTTGTGCAGGCGCACGGGGGTGTCTACAGGCAGCTCGGTGGCCTCCAGCACGTCCAAGGCGTCCACTTGGCTCTCCAAGTCCTCCAGCACGCCAAAGTAGGAGTCCACCACGGCGTCCAAGATGGAGTAGGCTAGAAAGTCGGTGCCCTGCTGCCGCAGGCGCGTGTTCGGATCCCGCAGGCGTTTGCGAACCGGACCAAAGACGTCCCCGTCGTGCTCTTGGAAGGTGAGCACAAAGTCCTTTCCGAGAAAGAGGGAGACCTGCTCGGAGTCTAGCTCGTCGTCGTTGGGGTCCCGGGTGACCATGCGCAGGACGACGTAGATGTAGTTGGGGTAGTACTCCGCTTTGGGGCGGCCTTCTGGGTTGAGCACGTCTTCGACCGAGAGGGGATGGATCTGAAAGCGCTGCCCGATGCGCTTGACCATGTCCGCGTCGTGAATGCCGTCCACGTCTACCCAGGAGATGCCCGGCTCTGCGCTCGCTCTGCTGGCCTCTAAGGCAGTCACATCGTCTAGGGCCTTCACCGAATCAGCGGTGTAGGCGATCAGGTCGATGTGGATGTTGGAGTCTTTCGGCTCCCCTAGGTACTCCGCTGAGCCTGGTGCTTGGCCAGGGTTGGCCATGGGGGCCTCCGTGTGCTGACAGAGGCTCTCTTAACGGATGCCCGCCTTGGGCCCCTAAAAGCGGCTCTTCTCGCCCTTCCATGTGCGCACACTGGCACCGTCAGGCACGCCGATGTCGAGCTCGACGACTTTGCTCTGATTGTAGGGCTGGGGCAGGTACAGGGCTGTCTGGGACCAGTCGCCTCCTGCTCCCCAGGACAGGGCGTGGGTGTAGCTCTGCTCGCTGCCGCCGATGGCCTTGATGGTCTCACTGCCGTCGGGGCTGACTCTGTACAGGGAGGCGCGCTGGTAGTCCGGGACCCAGAAGTATCCGCAGGCATCGATCATCAGACCGTCTTTCCACTGGCCAGGTATCTGGCCATGGACCTTGAGATCCCCAACGGGGTTCAGGTCATCGTCCAGATCCCAGTACTGCAGGTTTGTGGTCAGGCTCACGACGTACAGACGCTTGCTGTCGAGAGAAAATGCGACATCGCGATACAGATTCGCGTCCCACTGGTCTGCCTTGGGCGCTTTGATGAAGGTGGTCATCTCGCCGGTCTCGATGTCCACCCGGTGCAGGCCGCCGTCCGCCACCCAGAGCTGTCCATCAGGGGCGAAGGTCAGACCGTATGCGTAGAAGAGGCCGCCCAAGATGCGCTCCTGTCCTCCCTCGGGGCTCAGGCGCAACAGCTCGTTGAAAGCCAGGGTGAACAGGTCCCCGCTGGGATGCTCCACGATCTGCTCGACCACCTGAATGCCAGGAACCCATGGGGTGGCCTTCTCGCCGTAGGCCGCGGTGACCAGTGCGTTTCGGCCGTCCCAGCCCACCAGCTCTCCCTCCGCGTTGAAGGCGATGCCGTGGTAGGCCTTCGCTCCGGAGACGGGGGTGCTGGAGTAGCTGCTGGGGATGTCCTCGCAGTCGTAGTCCGTGGGCTCCTGGCCCGTGTCCCCGGTGTCTGCTGTATCCCCGGTGTCGGTGGCCGTATCTGCAGTGTCTTCGACCTCTGGCAGGTCGCCGATCACGGCGCCGCCGTTGCAGGCCAGCAGCAAGAGAAACATGGGTCGCCTCAGGTGGGAATCCCAGGGTACCGGCTGGAGCGTCGCCCCGATACCGGATTGAACGCGCCACCGTACTCGGAGGGACTACGAAAGACCTTTAGAGGAGGGTCAGGCGCAGGCGGCCACCGTCCCCTTCTAGGCCCCCTTTGCGCAGGGTGGCCTCCAAGGGGGAGCCGATGGCGGGCTGGCCGTTCACGGTCTCGATGACCACGCTCTTGGCAAAGAAGGTGTGGGCTTTGGCCACGAGGGTACGGACGCCCAGGCGCAGTTGGGCTTCGTCTTGGGTGAAGGTCAGCAGGCTGCCCTTTTTCAGGAGCAAAATGGGCTCACCGCCCAAGGTCAGAATCACCGATCCGGGTACCCGTCTAGGGCTGCCGCTCCCCATCACAGCGGGCCAGGGAAGCAGGCTTCCATAGGGGTTGGCGGGGTCCACCACCGAGAGAAGCTGTGGGTGATCTTTGTCCACGTGCACACGCAAGGCGTCGACTGCACCAGGCAGTGAGAACTGGGCGCCGCTCAGCCCGTCGACGAACCAGCCCCGGCGCAGTTTTCCGCTCTCTTCCATCGCGCGAAGCAAGGGGTAGACACTGCCAAAGCCGCCGGTCCATCCCTCGGAGCTCAAGGCCTCTTTGGAGAGCACCCCGTAGCGCTCGAGCAGCATGACCGCCCTGGCGTGGGCGCGCTCGGTTGGGCTGGGCAGCTCTGTGAACAGAGTGGAGACCAACCACCAGCGTCCGCCGGCGCTCAGGCTTGGACCCCGCCGTCGCCGCAGCCGTGAGCGGCCTGCGCTGCGCTTGGGACGGGCGAGAGCGCGCAGAGGGGCGCATGTGTCGTTGGAGATTAGGCCCATCCAGACCAAATCCCAGAGCGCTTGGAGCAGCGCGTCATTGGCGGGGTTTCCGGCCGCAGTGGAGAGCTCCACGAAGAAGCTGGCCCCTTTGGATTCCAGGTGGGCCAAGAGAGCGCCGTGCAGAGGATCCAGGCCTTCCGGGACCTCCGGTGGATCCAAGAGCAGCGGCACGCTCTCGCGGGTCATCAGGCGGATCTTGCCGTCCTTGGTCCCCAGAGCCCCTGCACCGATCCAGACCACGCTCCCCATCGCGCCCAGCTCATCGAGCAGGCTGCTCTGATAGCCCTTCACGCGGCTGGCCAGCACGCCCGGCTCCAGCTCTGAGAAGGGCAGGGCGAGTCCTTCCAGCTGCTCGACGACCTGCAGCAGTCTGGCCTTGCCCTGGGACTTGGAGCCGACGCCTTGCCAGTGGCAGAGGAAGTTGGCCAGAGCGGCTCCGTCTACCGCTGCGATCTCTGCCCGAAGCAGCGCCAAGGTACGTCGGCGCAGCTGTCGCATGATCTTGTTGTCGCAGAATGCTTCGCCTTCAGCACCTGGAATCAGGGGGCCGCGCTGCATTCGGCCGTCTCTGCAGAGTTGCTCGAGTACGGCGCTGAGCTGGGCGGGAGGCAGGCCCAGCCAGGCTGCGAGGGAGTCTTGGGTGAAGGGCCCGTGACTGCGTCCGTAGCGCACGACCAAGTCTCGCAGCGGATCCGGTGGGGACTCCAACCAGACCAAGGCCAGCCCAGGGGGCAGCACCACCCCCAAGGCGTCGCGGTAGCGGCCGCTGTCCTCGACTGCGATGAGCTGCCGTTTGCCTGCGATGCGCAGATCCAAGGCCTTGCGCTGGGAGATGAGTTGCGCGATCCACGCCTCTCCATCCTGCTCCCCCTCGCAGCGCGCGGCGATCTGCTCAGGGTCCAGGTGTCCCAGAGCACGCAGCGCGTCGTGCAGGCCTTCGGGATGACGGATCTGGCGGTCTGGGTCCAGGCGCTGAAGCTCCGCCTCCACCTGAGCGATGGCCTCGGGATTCAGGAGCTTTCTCAGCTCGTCTTCGCCCAGAAGGTCACGGAGAAGCTCGGGATCCAGGGTCAGTGCCTGGGCCCGTCGCTCCGCAAGTGGGGCATCGCCGTCGTACAGAAAGTTCGCTGTCCACGCGAAGTTCATGGAGCGGGCGAAGGGCGAGGGGCTCTCCGTCTCGACCTGAATCACCTGAACTTTGCGGGACTGGATGTCCCGCAGCAGGCTCTTGAGTCCCGGAACGTCGAAGGCGTCCTGGAGGCACTCTCGGGTGGTCTCCAGGAGAATGGGAAAGCCGGGGTACTGCAGTACGGCTGCCATCAGGCCCTGGGCACGCAGGCGTTGGGCCCACAGGGGCGTGCGCTTGCCGGGTCGTTTTCGTGGGAGCAGCAGAGCCCGGGCCGCGTTCTCACGGAAGCGCGTCGCGAAGAGCGCAGAGCGGTCCAGCTGTCGCAACAACAGCTCCTCGAGCTCCTCGGGGTCCGGTAACAGGACGCTGTCCGGGGGGAGCTCGTCGCTGTCTGCCAAGCGCAAGGCCACGCCATCGTCGCTGCTCATGGCTTGCACTTCAAAGCCCGACTCCAAGCCCAGAGCAGACTCAATGGCCAAGGCCCAGGGAGCGTGGACACGGCTGCCGAATGGACTCAATATGCAGATGCGCCAGTCTCCCAGCTCATCCCTGAATCGTTCGATCACGATGCGGGTGTCACTGGGGATGGAGCCGGTGAAGCGCTTCTGCTCCTGCACGTAGGCGACCAGGTTCTTGGCCGCCAAGTCATCGAGCGGTCCCTGCTCCTGCAGCCAAGCCACGGCGCTCTCTAGGTCCTGATCTCCGAGCTCTCTGGCAAAGGAACCCAGGGCGCGTCCAAGCTCTGCTGGGCGCCCGGGGCCCTGTCCGCGCCAAAAGGGCATGCGCGCCTGCTCGCCCGGAGCAGGTGTCACATTTACTCGGTCTCGCGTGATCTCCTGGATCCGCCAGGTTGAGGCGCCCAGAACGAAGGTATGCCCACGCCTGGACTCGTGCACCATCTCCTCGTCCAGCTCTCCGATTCTCGGGCCGTCTGGGTGGATGTAGACCGCGTAGTTGCCGCGATCGGGGATGGTCCCTGCGTTGAGCACGGCCAGCATCCGGGCCCCACGGCGGGCCGAGAGCAGGTCTGTGTTGCGGTCCCAGGAGAGCCTGGGGCGAAGCTCGGCGAAGTCCTCGGAAGGGTAGCGCCCAGAGAGCATGTCCAGGCAGGCCGAGAACAGCGCGGCGGAGAGCTCGGCGAAGGGTGCGGCGCGTCGGACCAGAGCGTGCAGCTCGTCTACGTTCCAGTCCGCTTGGGAGACGATGGCGACGAGCTGTTGGCAGAGCACGTCCAGGGGGTTGCGCAAGATGGCGGTGTGTTCGATGTCACCGCGCAGCATGTGCTGGGCCACCGCGGCCGCCTCGAGCAGGTCTCCGCGGTACTTGGGGAAGATGCGCGCGATGCTTCGTTGACCAACCCCATGGCCTGCTCGTCCAGCTCGCTGGAGCCCGCGGGCCACAGATCCGGGAGACTCGATCTGTATGACCAGATCAACGGCTCCCATGTCGATGCCCAGCTCCAGGCTGCTGGTGGCGACGATGCCCTTCAGGCTGCCTTCCTTGAGGCGCTCTTCGATCATCGTGCGTCTGGCGTGGGCCACCGAGCCGTGGTGCGCCATGACCAGCTCTTCTCTTGCCATCTGATTGAGGCGCTGGGCCAGCCTCTCACAGAGCACGCGGCTGTTGGTGAACACGATGGTGGTGTTGTGTTTTTGTATCAACTCCAGCAGGTGGGGTTGGATGGCGGGCCAGATGGAGCGGTCGTCTTGGTCGTCCCGGTCCTCGGCCAGGATCAGGTCCTCGTCGCGCTCGGGCAGGGGCAACAGGTCCGCAGGAATGGCCGTCGCCCAGGGGCGCTCCATGTCCTCCATGGGCACGATGACCTTCAGATCCAGGTTGGGGTCCTCGCTGGTGTCTACGATCTGGACCTTGCGGTCCCCGCCCAGGTATCTGGCCACTACGGAGAGGGGCCGCTGGGTCGCTGACATCCCGATTCGCTGGGGCTCTTGGTCCGCCAGCCGGCTCAGGCGCTCCAAGCTCAGGGCCAGGTGTGCCCCCCGCTTGGTGCCCGCCATGGTGTGGATCTCATCGATGATCACCGTGTGCACTGTCCGGAGGGCCTCTCGCACCTTGCTGGTGAGCATCAGGTAGAGGGACTCAGGGGTGGTGATCAGGATGTCTGGCGGATGCCGCGCGATGCTGCTGCGCTGCTTCTGTGTCGTGTCCCCCGTGCGCGAGGCCTGTGTGATGTGCCTGAGCGCCTCTCCCCGCTGCTGGGCCAAGCGCGTCAGGCCGTCGAGGGGGGAGCGCAGGTTCTTCTGTACGTCGTAGGCCAGGGCCTTGAGGGGGGAGATGTACAGCACCCGTACGCCCTCGGGCGCATCCTCCGGCAGCCGTGAGAGCTTGTCGATGGACCAGAAGAAGCCGGCTAGGGTCTTGCCCGAGCCGGTGGGCGCCACCATGAGGGTGTGCTCCCCCTTCGCGATGGCCGGCCACGCTTCTTGCTGCACCCGGGTGGGGTTGGCAAAGGCGGCCGTGAACCAGTCTTGGGAGAGGGGGGTGAAGGCGTCCATCATGCAGGCCACTTAGCCGGCTTGGACGCCTTCAGCGTGCGCTCTCCTGACAGGAGGTGGCAGGAGACCTACTGGCCGTAGATGTCCACGTCGCCAGCGCCCGTGTTCACGATGATGACGCTCTGAGCACCCTGGGTCTGATCCACGCCTTCGATGTGCACGTCGCCAGCGCCGGTCTCCACCTGAATCTCGTAGTTGCCGGCGGGCAAGGTCATGTCTACGTCCCCGGCCCCGGTAGAGACCTCGGCCAGCTCGGGTGCGCCACTGAGAACCAGTTCGATGTCGCCGGCGCCGCTGTGTACCTGAAGCTGAGAGGCATCGATGCAGCTTCCGACAACGTCGCCGGCGCCCGTCTCGATGAAGACCGGTCCGCTCGCGCAGCTCACCTCCACGTCACCGGCGCCACTGGTCACGTTGACCTCGGCCACGGGGCCGTCGATGACCACGTCGCCGGCGTGGGTCTCTCCGCGAACACTGAGCCCTGGAGGCACAATCAGGGTGTAGTCCACCCAGCAGTTCCAGTTGTCTCCGCAGTCCAGGCCAAGGACCAGGGTCTCCCCTTCAACGCGGTCCAAGGACTCCGGCTCGGAGCCGCGCCAGTGAACCGTACGGCTCAAGCTCACGCCCACCTGTCCCTCTTGGACCAGGATGTCCATGTCTCCGGCGTCCTGCTCGAAGTGGATCTCGCTGATGGGCTCGTCGAGCTCGATGGAGGCGGTGGCCTCGTTCTCGGGACCGGTCACGACGATGCACGCGGTGAGGGGGAGTAGGGCGATTAAGGCCAAGTTTCGGGGGTTCATGAGCGTCTGTCTCCTGTTTCGCCTCTTTGGACACCACCCCCACAACAAAGCGTCACCTTGCTGCCCGAAGATCCGGTGTGCAGCTTGTGGACATGGACTCACATATCTATCGATGCGCTGCCTGTGGTGGCATCAACCGCGTGCCTGCCAGCCGCGTCAATCAAGCCCCAACCTGTGGTCGCTGCAAGAAGAAGCTGGCGTTGGACAACGCCCCCTTTGATGTGGACGACGCTGCGCTTGCGCGCTTGGTCGCCAAGTCGCCCGTGCCGGTCTTGGTGGACTTCTGGGCCCCTTGGTGTGCGCCCTGTCGGGCGGTGGCGCCGCACTTGGTGCAGCTTGGCCAGCGCAAGGCCGGCCGCATGCTGATCGCCAAGGTGAACACCCAGAACCATCCCAAGACCGCTGCGGCTCTGCACGTCAAAGCCATTCCCACCTTGGCCATCTGGAAGGGTGGGCATGTCGTGGAGCAGCAGGCGGGCGCGAGAATGGGGCTGCAGCTCGACGAGCTGGTTGACCCCCATCTCTAAGGGTTTGGCCGAAGATAGACGCTTCGTCTGAGAGCTCTTTGGGCCGGCTTGGCAAGGTGGATCGGCGAAGGAAGGCCCGGAAGGCCGGACCCCGGAAGGCCGGACCCCGGAAGGCCGGACCCCGGAAGGCCGGACCCCGGAAGGCCGGACCCCG
>CAJXRZ010000050.1 GCA_913060515.1 uncultured Pseudomonadota bacterium
TCCAAGAGGGGATCACACGTTCAAGCCGCGGGATCAACGACTTTGTGCGGCTCAGCCCCGGCGACGCTGAGATCTGTGATGCATCGGGTGTGGACGAGGACTGTGATGGTCTGGTGAACGACGCCGACGCCGACGTGACGGGCACAAGCTACAGCTTCTTGGACGCCGATGGCGATGGCTACGGGGACAGCTCCAAGACCGCCCAGGTCTGTGATCTGAGCTCCGGGTACGTCTGGGAAGGCGGAGACTGTGATGACCGGGACGCCGCCATCAATCCTGGCGCTCTCGAGGTCTGTGACGCCTCGGATGTGGACGAGGACTGCGATGGCTTTGCCGACGATAGGGACAGCGCTCCCACGGGCACCACGGCTTGGTACCCGGACACGGACGGCGACGGCTACGGTCGCGAGGAGGACGTGGCCTGGAGCTGTGAGTCCTACGGCCTGATCGCCACCGGTGGTGACTGCGACGATGGCGAGCCTGCGGTGAATCCAGGCGCCGTTGAGCTCTGTGATGCGGGGGAGGTAGACGAGGACTGCGATGGGGCCGTGAACGACGAGAGCGCTGTCGACCGGCCGAGCTGGTTCCCGGATGCGGATGGCGATGGCTACGGCGATCCCAGTCTCGAAGTCTTGAGCTGCAGCGCTCCAAGCGGATATGTGGCCGACTTCGGCGACTGTGACGATGCGCGGGACGATGTGCATCCTGGCGCCAAAGAGGTCTGTGATGGCGGCCTTAGCGACGAGGACTGCGATGGTCTGGTGGGCAATGACGACGCCGTGGGTGCCGATGGCGTCTTGCCCTTCTATGTGGATGGGGACGGCGATGGATTTGGGGACCCCGTTGCCCAGGTCTACCTCTGTGAGGCAAGCGAGGGTTTGGTCGAGGACGACTCGGACTGTGACGATACCCGGGCGGACGTGAACCCCGATGGCGTTGAGATCTGTGATGCAGAGAACACGGACGAGGACTGCGATCTGCAGGCGGATGACCAGGACCCAGAGGGCGCTGCAGGCACCACCTTGGTCTACCTGGACCAGGACGGAGATGGCGTCTCAGGCAGCGTTGAGGCGGAGCTCTGCGATCTGGGCGAGAGCTGGCTGAAGGTGGCAGGCATGGACTGCAACGACGGTGATGAGACCGTCTACCCCGGCGCCGAAGAGCTGCTCAACGACGGCATCGATCAGGACTGCGATGGCTACGACTTGGCCAAGCGCGGCTGCAGCACGGGCTCTACGCTGCCCAGCGGGATGTGGGGTCTCTTGGGCCTGGTCCTGCTCGCCCGCCGCCGTCGATCGTCGCCAAACTGACAAGCTGGATTCGGCGGTGACACGCTAAACCATGGGCCAGAATCTGGAGCCCCCCATGGCCATCGTCTCCCCCTCGATCCTCTCCGCTGACTTTGCCAAGCTGGGCGCCGACATCGCGTCCGTGGACACGGCCGACTGGATCCACGTGGACGTGATGGACGGGCGTTTTGTGCCCAACATCACCATCGGTCCCCTGGTGGTCAAGGCCCTTCGGCCCATCACGGACAAGCCCTTGGACGTGCACCTGATGATCGTGGAGCCCGACAAGTACATCGCCGACTTTCGCGATGCCGGGGCCGACTGGATCACGGTTCACGCCGAGGCCAGCCCCCACCTGGACCGCAGCCTGCAGTACATCCGCAGCTTGGGCGCCAAGGCCGGCGTGGCCCTGAACCCCCACACCTCAGAGCGGGAGCTGGACTACGTCTTGGAGCTCTGTGACCAGGTGCTGATCATGAGTGTGAACCCGGGCTTTGGTGGGCAGTCCCTCATCGAGCGCGTCTTCCCGAAGATCGAGGCCCTGCGCAAGCGCGTTGACCAGCTGGGTCTGGACACCATCATCCAGGTGGATGGCGGCGTGAAGGTCCACAACGCTTGGCGCTTTGTGGACGCCGGCGCCCACGCTCTGGTGAGCGGGAGCGGCGTGTTCAAGGCCGATGATCGCAAGAAGGCCATCGCCGCGCTGCAGGCCGCTGAAAAGCCTGCAAACTAGGGCACCTGGGGTTCAACGCAACACTGCGCAGGGCATCGGGGGTTCAACGCAGCACTGCGCAGGGCATCGGGGGTCCAACGCAACGCATGACCGCGTTTTGGGGCCAGAAGTCGGTGACTGGGTCTGTTTTACGCCCCAAACTGTGCGTTCACACTGCGATGCTTCTCAGCGTGTTGCGTTCACCCTCTGATGCTTCTCAGCGTGTTGCGTTCAGTGGGCGATGTCCCTGAACGCGGCCTTCAGCGCTCTTCTTTGGGAGGGTCTCCGGGAGGGTCATTGGGCGCAGACGCCTTCTTGTCCCAGTCCGGCCACTCCCTGCGCTTGTCCTTGCGCCACTTCCTGTAGGCGATGATCGGCCCATCCGAGGGCACCAGGACCTCGCCGCTTGCCAGCTTCACCTCACCCTTGGGCTGACCCTCCACCATGGGGGTGTCCTCGCCGACGACCCGGTCGTTGGAGGCTGCCGTCATCTTGCCGATCAGCCAGGCTGCTGGCTCCCAGGTCGCGAAGGGCTGGTAGGTGCGCAGGTAGTACTGCATATGGGTCTCGTCGATGGGCACGAAGGCCAGGAACTGCCAGATGGGACCGGTCTTCAGGCGCCAGATGTTCGGGCCCCAGAACTCTGGACCTGGCACATCGGACTGGCTGTTCTTCATGCGGATGACATCGCCATCCACATCGGTCTGCACCTCCATCGCGGGGCTCTTTACGAAGCGGCCGATGCTCTTGGCGTGTACGAAGGGCAGGTGGGTCATGTCGAGCTGGTTCTCGACAGCACGGGTGTAGGAGTTGGCCACAGGCACGATGAGCTGGCTGCCAGAGGCCGAGTAGCCACTAAAGTCGAAGAACTCCGGGTCGCCCTTGGGAGCCTCTGAGGGGCCCGTCCAAATCCAGATGAAGCCGTGGGCCTCGCGCAGGGACAGGGTGGTCAGGGACATCGCGCCGCTGATCTTTCGCTCGGGGTGGGCCGGCATCTTGGTGCAGGTCCCGCCGCCCTCGAACTCAAAGCCGTGGAAGGGGCACTGCAGCGCATCGCCGACCATCTTGCCGTTGGAGAGCTTGGTCCAGCGGTGGGGGCAGCGGTCTCGGGCGGCGAAGGCCTTTCCGCTGCTCTCACGCCAGAACACGAGCTCTTGGCCCATGCGCATACGGCCAAGGACCTCGCCGCGGCCAAGCTCGTTGCTGTCCAGCACCACGTACCAACGGTCTGCGATCAGCTGCATGCACCTACTCCATTAGAATATCGGGTAACCGATACACAACCGCCAAAGCTCCCAAAAATTTGCCTGTTTCGGCACCTGTTTGGTGCTGAATGTCGCGTACCAAGGGGCCGGAGTCGATTTTTCCTCAGATAGCGGATATAAAACATGCATGGCACGTCCAAGCGGCTCCAGGAATGCAGACTACGAGGCTCGCCGGGCGGCGATTGCCCTCAGTGTATCTCGCGCTCTCCACGGACCCGACGGCCGCGCGCCGAGCATGGCCGCCCTGGCGAAAGCAGCCGGGGTCAGCGTTCCCACGCTCAAGCACTACTTCGGCGACCACGACGGCGTTGTGCTGGCGGCGCTCGCAGCAGCGCACTCGGCTGCCAAGGTCTACTTGAAGCGCGTCACCGACCCCATGGGCATGCCCTTGGCCGAGTCGGTCCATGCCGTGGGTCAGGATCTCCTGGGGGGCTGGCCTCACGGTCTGGGTGACCTCTTTGGCGCGGCGCTCACCCATGGGCTGGGCAGCCCGGCCCAAGGACCTGGGGTGGTCAACCATGTGCTGGAGCCCACAATCCAGGGTTTGGAGGCCCGTTTGGCGGTGCATCAGGCGGCCGGAGAGCTGCGGGAAGGCACCGATCTGCGCACGGCGTCCCTCTGCTACCTGAGTCCCTTGCTGATGGGACTTCTGCATCAGTATCAGCTGGCAGGGGCTGGGTGTAGACCGCTGGATGCCTACGCCTTCTTGGACGCGCACACGGATGGCTGGGTGCGGGCTTGGGGCGTCACTTCGGCTCTTTGAGCAGGCTGCGGTCCGGATGACAGGTCACTACTGACAGCAGCGAAAGCCATCATCCCCATGACTCGGCCCCGCCCCTTCATGTGCGTGCCGACTGTAGCAACCATGGCCATAGATCGCCGTCCACATGGTGCCGCCTCTGAGCACCTTGTAGCTGGGGTCGTCGGCCCAGCTTGCGTCCACCCACTCGCTGACGTTGCCTTGCAGGTCATGCACGCCCCAGGCGCTCTGGCAGCCGGGGTGACTGCCGATGGCGGCCAAGGCCTCATGGTCGCCTACCTCTTGGGCATCGTTGCAGCGGCCAGGCTCTTGCACATCACCGTAGCCAAAGTCCCGGCCCAGCTCTCCGGCACAGGCGCGGGTCCACTCAGACTCCCTGCACAGGCGCTTGCCTTGGGTCTGACAGGCGGCTGCGGCCTGGTCCCAGTTCACCCACACGGTCGGCAGCTCGCCGATGACGTTGGGGTGCTCGTAGCGGTCCATGCAGAAGCTGGTGCTGGCCTCGCTGCCCACCGCTCTGGGCAGGTTCCAGGTCTCCGGCCAGTCCGCGGCGCCCACATGCTCTCGGCTGGCACCGATGGGGGTCTGTCCGCCAGGGATGGGCACCATGTCCTTGGGGCAGTCTGGGAAGGGCTGCACCCTACGCCACAAACCCAGCTCGCCAGCTTCTCCCTGCTTTTTCCAGTCGGGACCCAGGTGGGCCACGATGGGATCAGAGTCCAGCGCCACGACCGTGTCGACGGGCTCCAAGCCGATGGGCCAAGCGTGGATCCAGTGGGGTGGTCTGTCCTCGTCTAGGTGTAGGTTTTCGACGTTCCAGAGCACCTGCCGGCCGGAGAGCGCGGCCATACGTGGGTAGTCGGTGGCCACCCGGTCTCCCTCCTTGACCTTGGCCAGCAGCGCCCGCTCTTGGGCGTATTCAGGGCTCTCGAGGCCTTCACTGAGCTCAGCCATTCGGGCGCGGTGCTCGCCGCGCTGGTGGGGATAGGCCGCCGCGTTGCCCAGACACATCAATGCCCCCAGCAGTACCGGCGCCCAAGCCCATTTCTGTGACAGTCGCCGAGCCGCCAGAGCGGCCCCCAGAGTTCCCGCCGCGGCCATGCAGGCCAGCCACACCGAGCGCAGGTGCACATAGGGCCCGGTCATCAGCTGCCACTCCCGCTGGTGGTCCAGCCACATGGCAATGGCCGCGGGAAGGCCCATCAGAGCGGGGAGCCAGCCGATGGGCGCCAGCAGGTAGCCGGAGAGCCAGGACTGCAGGGCAAAGTGGCCTCGCTCGTGGACCAGGGCGGTTGTGGGTTCTTGGGTGGCCACGCTGCCGGCGTAGGTGGTGGGGTCAAAGTGGAAGAAGAAGTTCTCTTTGAAGAGCAAGAGCCCCACGAACCAAGCGGCTCCGGTGCCCAGGACAGCGGCCCCAAGCTTGGGACTCCTGAGCAGCATGACCGCGCCCGAGGCCACCAAGAGGTAGGCCGCCTCCTCCCGCGCACAGCAGATCAGTGCTGCACCCAAGAGCGTGGGTCCCCAGCGCTTGGTCCAGCCCCCCAGAGCCAGGGTGGCAAAGCCGGGCACCATCAAGGTCAAGGGCCGAAAGTCGGCCTGGGCTGCGGAGAGGGTGGGCAAATACAGCAGAAAGGCGATGCCGGCCAACAGCCCAAAGCGCGCATCCTTGCTGACCTTTTGCCCCAGGACGCCCAAAGGGATGGCGGCGCTGGCCACCACCAAGGTGTTCACCGCCAGCAGGGTTTTGGGGTGGGGAAAGAGCGCGTAGAGGGGCGCAATGAGCACGAGCAGCGGCGAGAAGTGCACCATCTGCAGCAAGCCCTGGGGCTCGAGCAGGATGGGGCTGGCCCAGGGGCCGCCATGGGTGCCGGACCAGAGGATCTGGTTGAAGAAGGCCAGGTCGTGGGCCCACTGGGTGCCCCCGGCGTCAAAGGCCAGCCACTGGGCCTGGGTCCAGAGAGCGGTGGCCGTCAGGACGGCGAGTAGCAGCAGGGGGATCCAGAGGCGCTTGAACACGACCCAGGGTAGCTCTGACGCACCCTAAAGCGGCTTGTTGTGGGTGCCATCGCAGCGGGGAGGTCGTTTGCTGCGCCCGCAGATGCAGTCCATCTGGCCCTTGCCCTGCATCACGCGCTCGGTGCTCTTCTCGATGCGGTCGCTGCGTGTGGCGGACTTTTTGGCCTTGCCAAAGTACAGGTTGTAGCCACGCTTGCGGCCGGGTGTCAGGGCCTCAAAGGCGGCGGCGTACTCGGGGTTGGCCGCCATGTGCTCGCGCAGCTCGTCGATGTAGTCGACCTCATCGGGCAGCTTGGGCACCTTCAGGCCGGCGCGTGCGACCTCTATCGCCCGGCCCAGGAGCTCTTGGATGTAGTCCTGGTCGGCCTCGATCTCGGCCACGCTGCTGTAGGGGATGTAGCGAACGGAGCGGTCAATGCCGGGCTGGATGAACTTGCCCTGGGGCTCTTCCACCAGTGCGCCGGTCAAGAAGCTGAGGATGGCCCCACCCTTTCGCACGCTGATGATCAGCACGTTTCGGTCGCCGTCCATGTAGCAGGGGTGCTTCCACTTCAAGGTCTCGACCAGGTTGGCTTCCAGCGTGTGGGTGCGCAAGGCGGCCAGCTCCTCTTGCCACTTGGGCTGGCCGTCAAACCACCCTTGGGGGTCGGCATAGGTCTTCACTTGGGGCTCCTGAACCCGCCCATCCTATTCTCGTGGGCGCGCCCGCGCTAGACGCCTTGGCCTTCCGCCGGAATGCTCTGACCCCGCTGCACAGCAGGACGGGCGTTGAAGCGCTCCACCCACGCGACCACGTTCTTGAAGCTGCTGTAGTCCAGCGCCTCCTTGCCCTCGTAGAAGTCCAGGGCGTTGATCCAGGGGACCAGGGCGATGTCGGCGATGGAGAAGCTATCGACGATCCACTCACGTCCCTCCAGCTGCTTGTCCATCACGCCCAGCAGACGCTTGGCCTCGGCTGTGTAGCGATTCACCCCGTAGGCGTCGCTGGTCTTGTCTTTGGCAAACTTGAAGAAGTGTCCGAACTGGCCAAACATCGGTCCTACATGACCGACCTGGAAGAGCACCCACTGGAGCACTTGGTTCTCGCCGGCCGCATCGCTGGGCATCAGCTTGCCGGTCTTGCGGGCCAGGTAGTGCAGGATGGCGCCGGACTCCATGACCAGGAGGGGTTTCTCGCCGGGGCCGATGGGGTCCACCAGGGTGGGAATCTTGCCGTTTGGAGAGAGCTTGCGGTATTCCGGGTGGCTCAGGGACGCGCCAAAACTCATGCGATGAGCCTCGTAGGGAATCCCGAGCTCTTCCAGGGCGATGCTGATCTTTTGGCCGTTTGGCGTAGGGATGCTGTAGAGCTGGATGATGTCGGGGTTCTGCACGGGGATGTTGGACGGGAACAAGGGCTGCCTCCTGTGGCGACACAGGTGTAGTTGCGCCGCGCCCGAGGCCAAGTTGCGGAATATGAACAACAGGGTTGCAGATCTGACAAGAGCTATGCGTGCAGCCACGCTGTAGCCTGCTTGAATGCAGCCTTTGCCCCGTCTTCGATGACCTCGCCGTGGTTGACGATGATTCGGGAGAACTCAAGCTCTTCCAGTGCTTTGACGGACTGCACAAAGGCGGGAAAGTCGTCTTTGACGAAGACCCACTTCAGGCTCTTGGAGGTGCTGGCGCACTCGTGGCAGCCCACCATCTTCAGGATCATGGGCATGGCCCAGCCATTTGGGCTGCGCATGTTGAAGATCAGATCGCAGAGCACCAAGGTGCCGCTGGCCGCGTGCAGGAAGACGTGCTCGCCCAGCTTGGGGCCGCTGGGCAGGGGGATGCACTGCAGGCCTGGGATGTGCTCTCCAGCGCGCAGCTCCTTGTCGATGGCCAGCCCTTCCTTCTCCTTCAGACCGGGAGGGCCCCAGAGGGTGGCCTGGGGGAAATGGGCCTTGGCGGAGGCGGCGTGCAGGTGGTGCATCAGGTTGGGCGCGATGATGTCGGTGACGGTGCCCAAAGCCTGGATCTCGGCGAGCAGTGCAGTGTCCATCGCGTTGGGAGCATGCACAACGATTCCGCCGTCGGGCCGCCGGATGATGCTCATGCGGTTGGGAAAGCAGACGCCTGGGCCCATGCGGGTCTCTGAGCTGTGGGTCCAGATGTCTTGGGTCAGAGTCTGCATGGTGGCCTCGCTTGGGGGGAGAAGTAGTCAGGTTGACTTGACTAATATAGTCAGGTAGACTTGACCAATGAAAAAGACAGACGACCCACAGCTCTCCTCCTCTCTTGCTCAGAGCTTCGGGCAGGTGCTGATCAAGAGCGCACGGCTCTACAATGAGTCAGCCATTGCCCAGCTTAAAGAGCATGTTTCAGGTATTCGTACCGCGCATACTCTGCTCTTTCCCTACGTGCCGCTGCAGGGAATCCGTCTGACGGTGCTCGCCAAGAAGGTGGGCGTTAGCAAGCAGGCTGTGGCGCAGCTTGTGGACGAGCTGGTTCAGATGGGGGCCTTTGTGAAGGTCCCGGATCCCAGCGATGGGCGTGCCCGTTTGATTCGATGGTCGGATGCCGAGCAGATCCACTCCGGTTTGGCCGCTTTGGAGCGGGTCCAAGGGCCGCTGGTGGAGGCGTTGGGGGCCGAACGCATGGCGAGACTTCGAGGGGATCTGACCGACGTGCTGCGGGTACTTGAGGGCCTGTAGGGTTGGTGAAGGGTCACGGACCGGGGCTGGGGCTCTACCTTTAAGGGGCCTTCAACGGAGCGTTTCGATGTCCCCCTAGTTCTCCCCCTCTCTCTGCTTCTCGCATGTGGTGAAGAAGATCCAAACGAAACCAACACCGGTGATGACACCGCTGTGGATGACACGGGCTCCGATGACACCGGCACGGATGACACAGGAGAGGAGAGCTTCGCGCCTCCCGAGCTGAGCGTGCCCTCGATGGCCGTCGTGGTGATGACCTCTGCCTCAATCGAGCTGCCCTTCACGGTGGTGCATGAGGCGCTGGAGGGCTTGAGCTTCCGCATCCAGACAGCGGCGGGGGGCTCCTGGTCCCCACCGTCACCAGCTACGACGGTGGACCCTACGCCACGCACATCAGCCGCTACGCCGATGGGGGATGGACCCACGAACAGATCGGCTACACCATCGACGGACGCCTCTCAGCCAAGCAGGCCGTTGAGACCGACGGTGGCCAGCTCTATGTGGCCGGAACGGCCCGGGGCAATGTGGAGTTGGATGGGGGCGGTGGCTCGCACAGCCTCTCGGACATCGACTTCTTGGACGTGTTCATCGTGGCCAGGACCTCGAGTCTGGGCCACCAAGACGTCTGGTTCTTCGGCAACGATGAGAGCACCGAGAGCCTGGCTGGCGTGGACTCCATCGGCGAGGACCTTGTGTTCGCCGGCACCACCGACGGCACGGTGGGTGCAGCCAACCTGGGCGGCAGCGATGCCTACGTGAGCCGCATGGGCACCGACGGCAGCTTGCTCTGGACCGCACAGATGGGCACCTCGGGCACCGATGTCGGTACCGCCCTGGTGCATGCCTACGGCGTGGTCTACGTGGCTGGACGCATCGAGAGTCGCGGCGTGGTCTGGGCCCTGGATGCCCAGGACGGAACGGTGCTCTGGGAGAGCATCATTGGCGCCGAGGACAACAACTCGAACATCGGTGGCATCCGCATGGACGGCGTGGACCTGCTGATCTCTGGAAACTCCAACCGAGATCTGCTCAGCAACTTGGATGTCGCTGAAAACACGGGTAGCCCGGCCTTCTTTGCTTGGATGAGCACGGTGGATGGCAGCTTGTATGAGCCCCTCAAGTAGGCCTTACTTAATCCAGCTTCTTGGCCAGCATCCTGGTGGTCGCATTCGGCGTGGTCAGGTGGTGACTAAAGAGCTTCCCCTTGGCCTCCAAGGAGAAGGCCCCCAGAGGAGAGGCCACGCTCTGGCAGGCCTCAGCGCTCTCCAGCTGCCGGAGCTCGGCATGGTGACCTCGGGCGCGCAGGTCTTCCACCAGATTCGGCGCCCAGTGCTGGTTGAAGGGACACTGAGGGCTCACCGAGGCCACAAAGTGCTCTTGCACCCCTGGAGCGTGAACCGCGTCGGAGAAGCGCGGTGGGGCGGCATCTTGACGCAAGGCTTTGCCAAAGAGCAGCCACTCTTCGGCTTGGTCGTAGACCTCAAAACCCAAGTGTTTTAGGAACTTGGGGTCGGACATAAAGGGCCGTTTGGTCCTCGCTGCGGCGATGATCAGGCCGGCTTTGCCCTGTCCGGCGGCGTCTTGCAGCGCGTAGTCCACCAGGGCGCGTCCGTGGCCGTGGCCGTGGAACTTTCCCGAGACCCAGAGGCAGTGAACCACCAGCCAATTCGGGGCGAGAATGGGCCGCCAAGAGTGCTCCGCGGGCATGTATTCAATGAAGACTTTGCCACGTACATCCAGCTTTCTGAAGATCAGGCCTTCTTTGAAACGCTCGCGCAGCCAGTCCTTCTTTGCCTGAACGCCGCCGGTGTGTTTTTTGTCCCCCAGAGCGCAGCACAGATGGTGTTCGGCCAGGTCCTCTGGACCCAGATTGATGAAGTGTTGCATCTTGGCCTCCCGGGGCTAGCCTATGGCCCTGAGCGCTCCGTGGATCATGATGTAGGTCATGAATGCAGAACTCCCCATCCGTCAGCTCGCCGAAGGCCTTCACGTTCTGGAGCGGCCCCAGAGTTTTCTAGGCTTGGAGCTGGGCGCACGCATGAGCATTCTTCAGCTTGAAGGTGGGCTGCTCGTGCACTCGCCGGTCGGCGTGGATCCCGCTCTACTCCGGCATCTGGGCACCCTTCGCTGGGCGCTGGCGCCCAACCTCTTTCATCACCTGTACTTGGGAAGCTGGATGGAGGCAGGTGCCGCCGGCCTCGCCCCTCCGGGCCTCGCCAAGAAGCGTCCGGAGCTAGAGCTGGCCCAGCTCGTCGACAAGCCCTGTGAGCCCTTCGGCCCCGAGGTCAGGCTGATCCCCTTGAAGTGCTTCGCGATGACCCAAGAGATCGCGCTGCTGCATCGTCCCTCTCGAAGCTTGATCCTCACGGATCTGCTCTTCAACCTCTCCGAAGAGCTGCCCTTCACGACGCGGGCTGCCTTTGCTTGTCTCTGCGCCTATCCGGGCTGCAAGACCTCGCTGCTGGAGCGCGTAGGAATGGACCGGGGGGTGGCACGAGAGGAGATCGCAGCGCTGCTGGAGCTGGACTTTGACCGGCTGATCATGTCCCACGGGGATGTGGTGGAGACGGGTGGGAAAGAGGCGCTGGAGAAGGCCTTTTCCTGGTTGTACTAGCGCGGGCTCAGCTCCACGACGCTGCGAGCGCCAGAGCGTTCAGGACGGAGGCGAGCAGCCAGAAGGGAGCGAACACCATGCCCACATGCTTGCCGTGCCGCGAGATGCGGGGGTGACGGCCCAGGAAGGAGAGGCCGGCGTGGTTTGCATTCACCAGTGTGAAGAGGACCGACATCACCCCGAGCAGTACATGCAGCGCCGCCCGTTCGTCCACCGGGAGGCCGAGCCCGTAGACCACCCCTGCGACCACCGCCAGAAAGGCGATGGCCCCCTGACGCTGCTCGAAGAGCATCAAAAAGATGTAGTCGTCTGCCGCGGCGTCTTTCCCCTCAGGGCCGGCAGCCCGAGCGGCATCCAGCATGGTGAGCTGCTCCTCGTAGGTCATCGCTTTGGCGGCGCTGGGCACCCCTGGGCCAAAGAAGGGGAGGACGACGTTGATCACCCATCGAGAGAGCATCGGGGAGACCAGCTCGGCGCCGTGGACAAGGCCGGGAGCCAGACAGATGAGAAGTCCAAAGGTGGAGAGCAGTGTGTCCGTCATGGGGTCACCTGGAGAGAGGGTGGGTGTGGCCTTTGGTGTACCCTTAGATAGGGAATGCCTTCCATTCCCTTAGAGGGAATATTCGTGACTTTCTCAGAGCCATTTGGGTCAAGGCTTCGTTCGGTGCGTGGTGAGCTGGGACTGACCCAGGAAGCGGCGGCCCACGCCATCGGCACGACCCAGCGACACCTCTCCTTCTTGGAGACGGGTCGCTCGGCGCCAACGCGGAAGATGCTTGGCCGGTTGGTCTCTGCGCTGCAGCTCTCGGCAGCGCAGCGGGTCTCCCTCTTTGAGGCCTCTGGGTTTCGCAGCCCCTACCCGACGCGCACCCTGGACGACGCGGAGGTCCAGGCCACCTTGGACCTGATGGAGGCTCAGGTGCTCGGGCACTGGCCCTTCCCAGCCTTCGTCGTGGACCGCGACTGGAACTTCCTGCGCGCCAACGGACCCGGTGAGCGCATGATCCAAGCCTTTGGTGGCGTGCCGAACATGCACGCTCTGTTCTTGTCCCCAGAGTTCCGCGCCATGGTGACGAACTGGGAGCAGGCCAGCGGTAGCTTTTACACCCGCATTCAAAGTGTCGCCAAGCGCTCGCCTTTGGTGCGTGCCGCTCTGGACGCAGCTGTCGACGAGGGTCGTTTTGACCATGTCGCGCAGGTGTTGGGTGGGCCGGAGGACGTGCCCGTGCACATCCCCATCGATGTGCAGCTGCCAGACGGCGCGCAGATGCGCTTTACCTCGCTGCATGGCCGCTGGGTCTCGGTCCACGACGCTCTGGCCGAGCAGTTTGAGGTGGAGCTGCTGGTCCCCCTGGACCGCGCCTCGGAGGGCGTGGTGTCCTCTAGCTTCGGCGTTTGAACGATCGGCCTTGACCCCGGTCCCTACGGCGGGTACATCAAAGCGAGTAAGCACCCGCTTTTAGGATTCCCTGTGGCCCGACACTATGAAGACAGTGAGACGCGGCGACGCCAAGTCGCCCAGGCGGCCCTGCAGACCATCGCTGAAGAAGGGGTAGCACAGTTCACCACGCGGGCCGTGGCCAAGCGGGTGGGCATCAGCGAGGGCACGCTCTTTCGCCACTTCGGGAACAAGCAGGAGGTTGCCCTCGAGGCGATGGCTTTGCTGGAGATTGAGATCGACGAGGGTCTGGTGGAGACCGGGGTTCCGATGGCGGACCTGGAGGCCTTCTTTCGTCACCGCACGGCCCTGGTAGGGGCCGATGGCTCGGTGGGTCGTCTGATCTTCTCCGACACCCTGGTTCACCTGGCGGGGGAGGAAGGCCGCGTGACCCTGGACCGCTGGCGCAACAAGAGCGTGGGCTATCTGAGCGTCCGTTTGAAGGCCTTGCACCAGGCCAATGCGCTGAATCCTGCTCTGGACGTGGTCGGCGCCAACACCCTCTTCCAGGGGGTGTTGCTCACCTTTGCCATGCAGGCCGCCTTGGGTCGAGGTGGCTCAAAGAAAGAGCTGCAGAAACGCATCGATTGGGGCTGGACCACCCTCGTGGCCGCCATCTTCCAGGCTGATCCAGCCTGAACCGCCAAGGCATTGGCCTCGAAACACCTGTTCTGACCGTCCATCGGGTCTCGTGGCTCGAGGTGGGTCCGAGTTTGATGCTCAAGCTGCCAGGATCGGCAGCACCATGACCTCGCCTTTGGGGCGCTGCTCGGCCAGTGCGTGGGCCGCGCTGATCTCCAGCAGCGGGTAGGCCTGGGCCATCACGGGACGGATCCGTCCCTCCGACATCCACGTGGCCAGACGCTCGAGCTGCTCGCGGTCTCCGAGCGCCACGCCGAACTTGGCGCTTGGGCCGCTGCCCATGGAGGTCCAGGCCACATGGGCCAGGACGGCTAGGCTGATGTAGAGGGTCAGGTAGCGGCCCTTTGGGCTCAACACTTCTTTGCAGTCTCCGAAACCCGAGACATCGGCCAGGTCAAAGACCACATCGAAGCGTTCCGATTGCTTGCGGAAGTCCTCGTTGTAGTCCAGGACCGCGTCGGCTCCAAGCTCTTGGACCAGCTCAAAGTCTTTGGGGCTGCAGACCGCAGTGACCTTGGCCCCCAAGAGCTTGGCCACTTGAATGGCGTAGCGCCCCACGCCGCCTGCTGCGCCCAAGAGCAGCACGGACTCGCCGGGCTGCACCTCGGCCAAGGTCTGCAAGAAGTACATGGCTGTGATGGCGCCGTAGGGCACTGCGGCGGCCTGTGCGTAGTCGAAGCCTTTGGGGAGCGTGGCCATCGTGCTGTCTTCGGGCCGCACCAGCAGCTCGGCGTAGGCGCCGTGATCGGCGCTGCCAAAGACCTGGTCGCCCGCGCTGTAGCGGGAGACCTTGCTGCCTACGGCGACCACCTCACCGGCGAACATCGTGCCTTGGATGGGGTTTCTGGGACGCAGCACGCCCATCATCAGGCGGCCCACCGCGGCCGATGCACCTGGGAAGTCGGCTGCCCTGACCCGCCGGTCTCCGGCGGTCACTGGAGAGGCGTGAACCTGAACCAACACCTCGTTCTCACCCACGATGGGGTCGGGCACCTGGGTGACTTGAAGGACAGCAGCAGGACCGTATTGTGGGGTGATGGCAGCACGCATGGGAGAACTCCGTTGGGTTGGGGACCCTCCTGAAGTAGCTATGCGCAGACCGGCAGGGCAGTGTCCAAATCTGCATTCTTGCCATACGTAAACGCATAGATTGGGCTCGTTCGTGCAAATGCTGGATTCCGAAAACGACGCTTGCCAGGGTGTACAGTGCGCCTCCATGAAGCTCCCGACTCTCCTGATCTGGCTCTCCCCCTTCTTGGGGGCCCTCGGAATCTCTCTCGGCGCCCAGGCCACCGTACCCATGCTGCCGGTACCCATGAGCCTTCAGACCTTGGCGGTGCTCCTGCTTGGGTACCTGGCGCCCCCGCGCATGGCGCTGCTGGGTGGTCTGCTCTACTTGGCGGCGGTGCTCACTGGGCTGCCTGTCTTGGCCGAGGGCAAGTCCAGCGGCGGTCTCGCTTTCTTCTCTGAGCCCTCTGCTGGATACGTCTTGGCCTTTGTGCCGGCGGCTCTTCTGACGGCCTGGATGAACACCCGCGGCTTCGCTTGGGGTTTGGCCGCTGGTTTTGTGGCCCACGCGCTCATTTTGGCCGTGGGCTTGGCTGTGCTCTCGCTGCACATCGGTCTGGCCGATGCCTGGAAGTACGGGGTCTGGCCCTTTCTGCCCGGTGCCGTGGTCAAGTCGCTTGGAGCTTGGGGCTTGGCGATGGGGATTGGGCGGATCTGGCAGGCGGCTGGCTGAGTCGCTCAGCGCACCAGAGGCCAGCTCAGGTCAGCCTTCCGAGCGCTGTTTCTTTCCACAGTCTATGTGTTTGAAAAGGAAGAGTTCTTTGTAGCAAAGCGCCATGCGGTGGCTGAAGTTTCGGCCGGTTTTTCCGGTGGCTTTTGGAAGAGCCTCCTCCCCTCTGGTGTAGTTCGGGTCTCCTTACATGAGGACCAATCTCGAATGCTGTTGCTGCTCGCCGCCTGTGTCAAACCCCTCCCGCCTAGTCCTTCTTCAACCGGAACGGAGGCTGCTCTCGTCGCCGAGAACAGCGACGTGGCTGAGCTCGCTGCGGAGATCGACTATTCTCTGATCCCTCGCTCGGAGGAGGGGTGCCAGCCCTACCAGAAAGCGGATGATGACAGCGAGGGGACCAGTCCCTGGCCGGAAGGAGAAGGCCCAGGTCAGAGGGCGGACCTAGACAATGACGGAGTCCCCGAGTTCATTGCTCAGGTGCCCGAGAGCTGTGGGACCGGCGGGTGTGACTTTGAGGTCTTGCAGCAATGCGCGGCTCCGAGCACCTTCCGCGCTGTCTACACTTTTGGTGCCTGGTCCGTGGCACAGGCCTCCGTTGACAGAACCAACGGCGTGCTCGATCTTCTGGGGGACAGCGCCTTGAGCGCTGATCAGATCGGCAGCGAGCAGCCCCATCTCCTTGCCCAGCAGATCACGAGCCATCTCTGGAACGGAGAGGGCTACGAGCCTGCCAAGATCACACGGATTGAAGGTCCAGAAGGGCTGCGCGCTCAGGTCCTTTCTCTTCCAAATGCGCCGGACAACGAGGGGTGCACCCATTCCCGCGTCCAGGCTCCGACAGAGCAGGGCTGGCGCACCCTGGCCACGGTCCCGGGGACGCTCACAGTCAGCGTCGACGAGGAGGGACAGTGGGCCGGCATCGTCAGCTGCTCGGAGCACACCGAAGGCTTGATGCTCGGAGAGGCTTGGATGCCCATGTCCACCCCTGAGCTGCCCTGGAGCCTGACCTGGATGCCAGCGGGTGAGCAGGACCAGGCTCGGGTGGCGTTCTTGGGACAGGATCTCGGCCAGCCAGTGCAGATGGTTCTCTTCGAGCAAGGCGCCGCTGGGTGGGCTCCTGGCCCGAGTCTGTGTGAGCCTGCCGCGCTGGAGGAGGGCGCTGTGACCTGGCAAGGAGAGCCGCTCGAGCTGCTCGAGGAGCGTGACCTGAACGAGGACGGCACAGCCGAGCTGATCGCCAAGGGGTCAGGCGGCGTTCATGTCCTAGGCGCCTGCAACAGCGCCGGCAGCAGCTATCGCAGCCTTGGCAATCTCTCCTCCGCCCAGTCCGCCTCCGTCGACACTGGCGCGATCATGGGCAAGCACTTCGAGCTCTTGGGCACCAACGCCCAGGGCGAAGAGCAGCGCTGGGTCTGGTCGGGTTGGCGCTATGAGCCCGTAGAGTAGGGTCGCGGCTCTGAGTTAGAGCAGAGCTCGAAGCAGCCAGGCCATGGCCATGCCCAGGTAGTTGCCCAGGGCCAGTCCCAGGATGCCCGTGGTGATCCCGGAGACGATGACCTCGCGGTTGCCCAGAGCCTTGGCCACTGGTGGCACGAAAGGGGGGCCGTAGAGACCGGCCACGCTGGTGATGATGGCCGTGTCTCTGTCCACCCCTGCCATGCGACAGAGCAGCAGGTGCAGGGCGGCGGAGCCCAGCACCACAAAGCCGGTGAAGGCCACCACCCTCAAGTCGGCGTCTTGCATCACCGAGGCCCGCGCAAGGGTGCCGACGCCCACGGAGAAGACCAAGAGCAGGTAGTCGCCGGCAGGGCCTGTGCCGGGTTGGGCCCGAGCCTTTGGGATGAAGGAGGCCGCGATGGCCAGAGTGGTGATGGCCAGGATCGCCACGGGCTCTAAGAGTGCGCGCTCGCTCATGGCGTCTGCAGCCGCGGCGATGCCCAAGCCCAAAGCCAGAATGCCCAGGCCCAAGCCCACACCCTGAACAAGCTCCAGAGGCCTTGGGGGACGCTCCTGCGCGCCCTCTTCCACCGCTGTCTTGGTGCCGTCAAAGGCCGGAAGAAAGCGCCCGTAGAGCCGCGGCCCAACCGAGAGCAGGAAGAGAAGGTAGGCGCCGCCGACCACCACGTCGCTGCCGTGGACCAGCAACAGGGTCTCCGGAGGCACATCCAGCGCAGTGGCCAGGGCCATCAGGTTCGCCGTGCCCCCGGTGTAGACGCCGACCAGCATGCCGCCGATCTTCCAGCCCTCCTCCATGGGGAAGAGCAGGGTGCCCAGGGGCACGATGACCGCCACCGAGAGCAGCGCCAGGCCAAAGCCCTTGAGGGTCACTGGAGCCAGTCGAATCCAGGCACGGAAGTCCGAGCCGACCAGCAGGAGCGCGATGGCCAGCATCACCGCCACCCCTGCAAAGGTCTCCACAGGACCGGAGTCCATGGTGACGCCGGCCAGCTCCACCCCATTTCCCCAGAGGATTCCCAGCAGGTAGGCCAGGATGACCGGCCCCAGCGCCTTCAGGGCCTTGAAGCGGGCGCAGGCCCACAGGATCCCGGCGGGGGCGAAGAAGGCGAGGGCGAGGGTCAGGGGGATCACCGGTGGAGTGTACGGGATGCACTGCAAGCCGGGGCGGCTCGAATCAGGCGGCCTGCTTTTGACGCAGGGAGTCACAAATGGGCGGGCCATCTCGTCCTGTCTGTGAACGGTCCCCTTGAAGCACGCCCGCTTCACAACACAGAGAGCCCCAGAATGCCCAACGCAGAAGACACCCAGCAGAGCACCCAAGAGACCCGCGCAGGCTTGCAGGCCTTTGGCGCCTACTACGAGTACGACGTGGACTACCTGCTGGGCCTGCTTGAAGACTCCGAGCCGGCCATGGCGGGCTTTGCCGCTGCCATGCCCCTGTCCAAGTACCGGGATGCCTTGCCCTTGGAGGCCCACTTTGTGGCCCGCATCACCACCATGCAGGTCGATGACTGCGGCGCCTGTGCCCAGCTCAACCTGCGCATGGCCCTGGAGGCAGGTGTGGATCGCGCACTACTCCAGACCCTGCTCTACGCCCCCGAGACCCTGCCCGCCCCTTTGTTGGCGGTGCGCACCCACACCCAGGCGGTCTGCGGAGAGGGCCCGGTGCCATCTGAGACCGTCGCCTTCCTGCGAGAGCATTACGGGGCGACCGCCTTGGCCGAGCTCGCCACGGCCATTACCGGCAGCCGCATCTACCCCACACTCAAACGCGCCCTGGGCCAGCAGACCAGCTGTGAGATCCTGAGCTTGGAGTTTTGAGTGAATCCCGCCGCCTTTGAGCGACATCGCAGCCACCTGACCGGCTTGGCCTACCGCATGTTGGGGTCTGTGTCCGCAGCCGAGGACAGCGTCCAGGAGACCTGGCTGCGCTGGGAGGCGGCGGGCACCAGCGAGATCCACAGTCCCCGTGCCTGGCTGACCCGGACCTGTACCCGGATCTGCCTGGACCAGCTCAAGTCCGCCCGGCACCGACGCGAGGACTACGTGGGCGAGTGGCTGCCGGAGCCCTGGGTGGAGGCACAACCCACGCGCCTGGAGCGCGATGAGACCCTGTCCATGGCCCTGCTGCACACCATCGAGCGCCTGCGACCCAAGGAGCGGGCTGCCTTCCTGCTGCGCGAGGTCTTTGACTATGACTTTGAGGACATCGCCGAGATGCTGGAGACCAGCCCAGCCAACTGCAGACAGCTGACCTCGCGGGCGCGAAAACGGCTGAAGGGCCCGCCGGCCCAAGCGGTGGATGCCGCCACGCACCAGCGCCTGGGCCAAGCCTTCTTTGGCGCCCTACGCAGCGGTGATTTGGGCGCGCTCGAAGACCTGCTCACCGAGGAGGTGATCCTGACCTCGGATGGAGGTGGAAAGGCCACCGCGGCGCTGCGACCGGTGCTCCATCGACGCGCGGTGCTGCGCCTGCTCAAGGCCATCTACCTGCGGCGCCCCCGGGAGCTGGAGACCCGAGAGGTGTGGTTCAACGGAGGCCCTGGTGTGCTTCTGCTGGAGTCCGGTGTGCCCGTCTCCGCCTTTGCCTTTGAGGTCCGTGACGGATGCATCGGTCACATTTTTGTGCAGCGGAACCCGGACAAGCTGGCCGGTTTCATGGCGCCGCCCCCTCGCCCTTGACGGCACCGTTGTGGAGGTGGGCGCCAGCTGGGTGCCCGTTTCACCACGGTGCTGGCCAGGATATGAGGTGGGCATGCCTGGAGCAGCCATGGACGTCGCCGCGATTTGGGACAAGATGTACGGGGACTCGGAGTACCGCTACGGGACCCAACCCAATGCCTTTGTGGCTGAGCAGGCCCCCCAGCTGCTGACGCCCGGCGCCCAGGTCCTGGTGGTAGGAGACGGCGAGGGCCGGAATGGCGTTTGGCTGGCCAAACAGGGTTTCGATGTCACCACGGTGGACGCCAGCGTCAAAGGCGCGGCCAAGTCCAAGGCCCTGGCGGCGGAGCTCGGGGTGACGATGGACATTCGCGTCGGGCTCTTTCCCCAGGCCACGGCGGACTGTGCACCCTTCGATGCGGTGGTGCTCACCTTTGTGCATGTGCCGCCTCCCCTGCGGCCGGGCATGCACCAAGCGGTGATGCAAGCGCTGGTCCCTGGCGGGCTGGTCCTCTTGGAGGGCTTTCGGCCCGAGCAGCGCACCCTGGGACGCACCAGCGGAGGACCTCCGGCCGTCCCGCCGATGTTCACCGAAGAGATACTGCGGTCGGACTTTGAAGGCTTGGAGATCGAGAGCCTGACCTCGCTGACGGTCACCCTGGATGAAGGGCCCGGACACAGTGGACTGGCCGAGGTCCTTCGGCTCATTGCTCGGCGCCCATAGTGCTGCTTCTACTCCTCGCCTGCAGCCCCGAGACCACCACCCCGGAGCTTCGCCAAGCGCCCCAAGACACCGCCGTCTCCTCGTGTCGCCCCAGCTCCGAGGATCGCGTTCACACAGTGGTCGTGGGCCAGCCCTTTGCCACTCCCAACAACACTTGGCGAAGCTATGCCCTGGAAGGGGAGACCCTCACGGAGACGGGCAGCTTCACCATGGGCGAAGGCACCTTTGGGCGGGTGGTCTGGACCCCCGATGGACGCGTGGGTGCTGTGGCCCAGGACGACGGCACGGTGGGGATCTTTGCCGCGGATCAGGGGCAGGTGACAACCGTCGATCCAGCCTTCCAAGACGGCTTCTATGCCAGCGCGCTCACGATGGATCCCGACGGCGAGACCCTGTGGATCGTGGACGGCAACTGGGCCAACAATGGCGGCGGTCTGTATCGGGTGTCCCTGGACTGTGAGAGCGGTCAACCCGGCGCGGTGGAGAAGGTGCGGGAGAGCAAGCTGGCTTCGGCTCTGCTCCTCGGTGAGCGCACGGTCCTGGTGGCGCACGAGGTGGATGACCAGGTTGGATCCTCGGCGTACGAGCTGGCCTCTCCCCAAGGCGAGGTTCTCCAGGGCCTCCCCCTCTTCGAGCACGCAGACTACAGCATCTCGGATGCGATCCTGACCCCCAACGGACGCATCTGGGCCGCCGACTACTCGGTGTTCTCGGGGGTGCCCCACTCCGTCGCTGTTCTCAACGCGGACCTGAGCCTCCAGGACCGGGTGCCCGTCGTGGATCCCGTCGCTCTGGTGGCCCATCCATCGGACGGCCGCGTGCTGGCCCTCTCCGCCTACCAGGGCGATGAACTGCTCCAGATCTCCTCGGAGCTTGAAGTAGAATCTCTCCAAGCCAGCCCCCTTCCCTGGGCGGCCGCGGGCTTGCAGTCGGGCCCGGACGCCGGCTTGGTCATCGTCTCCGAGAACGAGGCCATGGTGTTGCTGCGGTGGACCCCCACCGGCGTGGAGGAGCTGCAGAGCGTTGCGCTCAGCGGAGATGCCCTGCCCGGCGCCGTCGGGGTGAGTCCCTGATCCCGCACGGATCCCAAGTCCATGTCCAAAGCAGACAAGTCCCAAGGTGATCTCCCATGCTCTTGCTTCTCACCCTCGCCTGCTCCCAGACCTCCATCGAGGATGGCGCGGTCTACGGCCCATTCACCCAGGTAAAGACCAGCTTTACCTCGGCCTTTGTGGCGACCTCGGAGACCGGAGCGGTGCTGGTGGATGCTGGTTTCCAAGACAATGGCAAGGCCGTCGAAGCCTTCCTGGAGACGCAAGGTCTGACCTTGGACGACGTCAGCGATGTGCTCATCACCCACGGTCACAGCGACCACGTGGCGGGCTTGCCGGCCTACCCCAACGCCAAGGTCTGGGCCCACGAGGACGAGGTAGAGCTGATTCTGGAAGAGGGTCCCGAGGGGCTCAGCGTGGATGAGACCCTGGTCGACGGGCAGATCATCGAGCTTCAGGGCTTCAGCTTTGAGACCCTCCTGGTCACCGGCCACACCACCGGAAACGTGGTCTACCTTAGTGACGGGGTGCTGCTCACCGGGGACTCGGCCTTCCTCTTCAAGGACGGCACGGTCGGTCCGCCCTCCGAGCGCTTCTCGCTGGATCCTGCCGAGACCCAGGCGGAGTTGTTGGCCCTTCGCGATCGACTGGAGCCTCGCAAGGATGAGATCACAGCGGTGACCTTCGCCCATACAGGTGGGCTCAGCGGCGATCTAGCTGCTTTCTGGGAAATGACCGCCGCGGAATAGTTCAGCTTCGCCCCCGGACCGTCCGATGGGATGGGGGTGGAGTGCGTTGTGGTCCCCCCTGACGGTCCAGTTCCAGCCGGTCGAAAGACCTACCGAGTAATGAGCTTCAAGGCAGCCCTGGGTTTGCTGGTCATCGCCCTGTGCGCAGCTGGAAACGTATGGCTGCTGCAGGCGCAGGTAGAGACCCAGGCCTCGGATGCGGTTCAGATCAACATCAGCGGCCGCCAGCGCATGCTCTCCCAGCGTCTGGGCACTCAGCTGCTGCAGATCGCCACTGCTTCGGATCCAGAGACCTTGGCCGCGAACCGGGCGGCTCTGCTTCAGACCATGACGGAGCTGGGGCAAGCCAACCGGGCCTTGACCCAAGGGGATGACACCCGCGGAATCTTCTTCAAGCCCTCCCAAGGGCTCAATGACCACTACTGGGGTCAGGGGACCGGGCTGGCGCCCCGTGTGGATGCCTTGATGGGCCAGGCGGCCATGTTCACCTTCAAGAAGCCGGACCTGGAGGACCCCCACTTTCAGGAGTTGATCCAGGACATTCAGGGTCCAATACTCGAGGACTTGGACCACGCTGTGGCCCTCTATGAGCAAGAGAGCATCGCGCGGGTGGCGCACCTGGGAGAGCTCCAGGTCAAGCTCACGGGCGTTCTGATTCTCTTCTTGGTCCTTGAGTTCTTCCTGATCTTCCACCCCATGGCCCGCAGCGTTGGACGCGAGATGGCCCATGTTGTGCGGGCCAAGCGGGCCGCTGAGGAGCAAAAGCGCAGCTTGGCCTTGGTCTTGGACAGCATGCAGGATGCTCTGATTCCCGTCGACGCGGCTGGCCGGGTTCTTCCCGGGTGCTCAGCCCGCGCCAAGGCACTCTTTCCGGAGTTGGCTGAAGGGGCGGTCTACTGGAAAGCGTTTGGTGCCGAACCGGCGCTCAGTGATCGCCTCGCCATGGACTTTGAACAGCTCCAGGACGGTCTGTTGCCCGTCGAACTGCTCATGGACCAGATGTGCGAGAGCTTGGTCTGGCAGTCCAGGCATCTGCGCTTGGGACTGCGACAGATCATCGAGCCCGGCCACGAACTTGGCTACCTGCTCACGCTCCGAGATGTGAGCGCGCAGGTGTGCGCCCAGGCAGAGTTTGACCTGGCCCAGGAGCGCGCGGATGTGCTCTCTCACTATGGGCAGAACCCTCGTCGATTCGTCCAGTCCATAGATGAGCTTGAGCGTCTGCTTGGCGGGGTGGCCCAGGAGCGCGCTTTGCTGGTTGACCGCCTGCGAGATCTGCACACCGTCAAAGGCAACGCGGCCGTGTTGGGATTCCAGCGGCTCTCCCATGCCTGCCATGAGCTGGAGCAGGCCTTGAACTTGGAGCCGGATCTGGATCTGGCCCAGGAGGTGCGTCAGGTGCGCGAGCGCTGGCGTGAGCAGGTCGGCGAGATCTTGCCTGCGGCCAAGGAGTTCTCGATCCAGGTCCCTGAAGCGGCGCTCCGGAGCCTCGCGCAGAACCTCAGAGAGAAGTGCCCTGAGATGGTCCCCCAAGTCGAGGGCTGGTTTGGCGACTCCGTGCGGGCACATCTGGAAGACTTGGCCGCCCATGGTCAGCACCTGGCCAGCAACTTGGGCAAAGAGCTGGAGGTGCAGGTGGAGTGCCCACCGAACCTACACATCCCTCACGAGCACTCCACTCGCATCTGGACCCAGCTGGTTCACCTGGTCCGCAACGCGGTGGACCACGGCATTGAATCTCCCGAGCAGCGTCAGGCTGCTGGAAAACAGGCGCGCGGGGTGCTGCGCTTCTGCGCCAACGAGGTGGACGGCGTCCTGAGCATCCGCGTCGAAGACGACGGCGGCGGTGTGGACTGGGCTGCGCTTCGTGCACGGGGAGCGTCTATGGGACTGACCGGAACGTCCCCCGAGGACCTGCTCTTCGCGGACGGTCTGAGCTGCAAGGACCAAGCGACGGAGATCTCGGGTCGAGGCATTGGAGCAGGCGCGCTGCGAGAGGCCGTGCGAGAGGTTGGGGGCACTCTGCGTGTCACCAGCGAGCGTGGTCTGGGCACCCGAATCGTGGTGCGTTGGCCCCACACCCCACATGGCCTGGTCGCCCTAGCCAGCTGATGGCCGCAGTTGGCCTAAACCAGCCCGCCCTGTAGCCACGCCATGATCTCTTGAGCCATCTTCCAAGGCGGCTGCCCCTTCCCCTGGACCTGAAAGTCCGCCCGTTTGTAGCCGGGAGCCCGCTCGGCCAGGATGGGGCTGAGTCCCAGCGCCGTGGCTTGGTCCTGGAGCAGAAGCTCAGGGTAGCGACCGGGGTTCTCCTTCAAGCGCTCGCGCACGCTGACGGCCAGCTCCACCAGGGACCACTCCAAGTAGACCAAGGTGGCCTTGGCGGCGACCAGATCCGCAGCCTTGGGGTTGAGCAGCGCCCCGTCCCCGAGCGCGATGACCTTGGGCCTTCCCGCGATCTCGCGCTCCAGCGCCTCCAACTCCAGAGACCGGCGCCGATCCGCGCCTTCCTTGAGCACCAGGTGCGAGAGGGACTTGCCGGCCCGGTGCTCCACCTCGCGGTCCAGCTCGACCACGGGAACCCCAGCCAGGGCGGCGATGCTTTTGGCGGTGGCGTTTACCCGAGCGCCCATAAAACCGGTGATGCAGAGGGGGCGCTGCAGCTCGATGAGCGGCCCGTGTCCGTAGTAGTCCATCTCTCTACTCCTGCGGGCACGCCGACTTGTTTAGATAGCGCAGCGAGACACCGATCTTTGCGGAATTCTCATCCATGCTGATGGAATCAGGAGCCTCCTCGAAGAACCCGTTGATCTTGTTCGTCATGCCGTAGGCCCAGGCACCCTGCAGGATTTTGTCGAAGCTTCCTCCGTGGTCGCTGGCGTAGGTGGCCCAAGTCACCTTGTAGCAGTGCTCTGGGCCCTCCGAGAGGAAGACAAAGTCGCTGTTCTCTGGGGTCTTCATGGTGCCCACGACCACGCCGTCGACCGTGATCTGGTGCTCGGGTGCGCACTTCAAACCATTGATGGCCCAGCCTTCGCGGGAGGACTTGAGCAGAGCTTGGCCGATGGACACCTGCCCCGTGTGGCTATTGTAGACCACGCTGCTCGAGGGCAGGTTCTCCAGGGTCGGGGTCTTGAGGAAGATGGTGGCCGTGGGCTCCTTTTCGAGCTCCAGTGGCACTTCCACGGGGCCGCAGGGTGTGGTGGACAACAGGCTCAGCTTGGCCGTGGGGTCCTCCTTCCAGTTCCTCGGCAAGGTCACCTTTCCATAGGCGTGCTTCAACATGCCTCCGCTGGGCTCTTGGCTCTCCTTGTACTTCTGCACGTGTCCGACCACTTGGCCGCGAAAAGTGAGCTCCGTCTCCAGGCCCACCTGGTCATCCTCGAACCAGAAACTGTACTCGAAGGGCTCGGCGGGATCCTTCTCTGGAGGGGAGGAGCAGGCGGCAATCAAGAGAACAGAAATCAAGGCTATTCCAGGAGTCGGTAGGGATGCGCGACCCCTATCCCGTACTCCTCGCGCAGCGCCTTCAAGGGTGTTTGATACATCGTCTCGGTGGGTTGCCAGGGCCACTTCTTGTGCATTGCCTTGGCCAATCGGCGCATGGGTAGGGTCAGAACAATGGTTCGCCACAGCGTGATCAGGGTGTCCCACTTGAAGTAGTAGGCGGTGATGCTCTTGGACTGCTCGGTCTTGATGTAGCCGCGCAGGTAGTCCATGAAGCTCAGCTCCACCCCGAAGAGGGTGTAGTAGTCATTGCAGCCCTCGTTCAAGTCACCGGTGTGGGTGCCGAAGATCACGTGGGTGGTGTCGTGCAGCCGGAACCAGAGCGCGGACTCGGGGTTCTCGATGTCTTTCGGGTCATCCAGTCCCGGATTGACCCGGTAGTACTCCGCCAGACCCTCGGCCAAGGTCATGGTGCTGTCTTGGAGCTGGTAGTGGCCGCGGATGTGCTTAGGAAGATGCTGGTCTTTGACGGTATGTAGCTCGTTCATGGGCGTCTCCTTAGAAGGGGTGCTCGGCGAGCACGTAGACTTGAAGGATGGCCTGACGGCCGGTGGTGTATTCCTCGATGCCCACACCCACGTCGGCGCGCAGCACGGCGAGCTGGCGCACATCCACCCGGGCGCCCAGGCCCGCGGTCATGTGCAGGTGGTGCAGGGGATCCTGCTCACCGGGGTCCCACACCCGTCCCACGTCGACGAAGGGCACGAGCTGGAAGTCCATGTCGTTCTTGAGCACCTCCCCCTGCCAGATGTGGACCCGGAACTCTTGTTGGACCCAGGCCACGTGGTTGCCGCGCAGGCGCTCCTCTGGCAGCCCCCGGAAGGCCCAGCGCCCGCCGACCACGCCCTTGCCCAGGCCGCCGATGTAGGCCAGGTTCCAGAAGGGCTCCTCGCCCCAGCGCATGTCCACCATCAGGTTGCTGGCGCTGATCACACGGCCGCTGAGCATGGGTGTGAAGTGGGAGGCGTTGAAGTTCGCGCCGGCCACCGTGTACTCCGAGAGCAGTGCGGGGTGGGACAGGCGCCCGGAGACGTTGATGAAGGAGCCGCTGCTGGGGTCGATCTCGTTGTCGCGGGTGTCCCGCAGCAGCCCCAGGCCCATGTAGCTGTAGCGGCCGCCCAAGGCGCCTGTGGCCACGCCCTGGTCCAGGTCCTCGGCCAGGTAGGTGCCTTGGGGGACCTGCACCTGCTCGCGCCGGAAGCTCCAGGTGTAGAAGAGCTCCCAGTCGCCGTAGATCTGCCGTCGCACGTCCTGGCGGAAGCGCACGCCGACCTTGGCGTACTCGTAGTACTGCTCGGGGGCGTTCTTCTGGATGGGGGTGCTGTTCCCGATTCCGTAGTAGGGCGCTTGGCTCCAGTTCACGTAGCGAAGGTCGGAGCGCCAGCGCCACTTGGTGCCCAGCAGACCTGGGATCTCAAAGCGGAAGAAGTGGTTGGTGTAGCCGCCGGTGGTCTTGTAGAACTGGCCGCTGATGCGGAAGGCGTAGGGCTGCTCGGGGTCGGCGCTGGGCCAGATCACGCCGCCAAAGCCGCCGTAGCCGAAGAGCAGGGTGGAGTCGTAGGAGACCAAGGGCACCGCGATCCACGCCGGCCGCATGTCGGGCTCTCCCTCCGCATCGACCTTGGGCGGGGGCATGGCTGGGCCGCCGGCCGCGTGGCTCGGTGGGCTCAGGGACAAGCAGAGAGCGGCGAGCATCAAGTGGGCTCCTGCAAGGCGCTCAGGACCTCGATGAGCTGGGCGATGCGCCCTTGGTCCAGGGTCCCGTCTTCGCGCAGCAGGCTGTTGAGTAGGCCGGCGGTGCCGTGGGTGATCGCGCCCAGGCTCTCCACCCGCTCCTCGAGGCGGGCCCGATCTTGAGCCGCTGGCCAGTCGGCGCCGGAGCCGGCCTTCAGGGCGGTCTGCATCTCGTTGAGCATGCTCGCCCCGGCCTGCATCTCCGGGAGCAAGAAGCGCTTGATGAAGTGCTCGCTCAGGGCCCCCAGATCGTCCTGCGCTGCGTAGTGGTCCCGGCGGTCCCCACGAACCCGCGTCTTGACGACCGCGCCGAAGGCCTCCAAGCGGCGGGCCGCCACACTCACCGTGCTCTTGGCCGAGCCGAGCAACGTGGTCAGCTCCCCCAAGCTGAGGGGTTCGGCGCTGGCCAGCAGGACGCCCAGGACGTGGCCGGGGAACTCCGGCAGGCCGTAGATGCGGAAGATCCCGGCGGTTTGCTCGCCGCACTGTCGGCGGAAGTCGTCGTAGCTCAGCTTGGTTTTTGTCGTTTTCATCGTTCGGAATATAGCGAACGGTCGCAGCGCTGGCAAGGCCCAGTATGATTGGCGCCTTGGAGGCTGTGATGCTCAGCTTGTTTTTGGGATTGCAGATGGCGTGTACGGGCAGCGTGGCCTCGGATGTGGAGCCGGACTCCGAGGCCGTTGACTCCGAAGACTCCCCGGTGGACTCGTCCACCGACACAGGGGAGCTGATCGACAGTGATCAAGATGGCTTTGCCGCCTCCCAAGACTGCGATGACGGCGACCCCTCGATCTTCCCTGGTGCCACCGAGGTCTGTGATGGCGTGGACCAAAACTGCGATGGCCAGGTAGACGAGGGCGTACCCAACGATGGCGCTGGCTGCCAGGACGCCAGCCCGCCGGACTGGACTGGAGATGTGGACATCGTGCACGTCACCCTTCAGATAAAGGACGTGGGCTACGCGGGAACAGACGACGGCCAGACGGAGGTCTGCCTCTCCGAGGGCGACTGCTTCCCCCTGAAGAAGCCGGACTGGAACGATCTGGAGCGCGGCGTCTACGACGTGTACGTGAGCGAAGGCCAGGGCCTGAAGCGCAGCGGGTTGAACCAGGTCACCCTGCGCACTGGCGATGGCAGCGACCGCATGGAGCCGGCCTGCCTGCAGGTGAGCCTGGACGGACAGCCGGCCCACTGCCGCGCCCTGGACTTTTACATGGGTAGCGACAACGACGATGAGTTGGCTACCTGGTCGGATCCCGATGGCCTGACCTGGTCCTGCGAGAGCAGCTGTTGGGGCAAGGGTTTGAGCCACGGTCCCACCTTGGGCACAGTGGACGCGGACGGGGCCACCATCTGGTACCGCACAGACGCCACCAGGCGGGTCGAGGTCTTCGTAGGTCGAGACGATGCCGCGCTCTCCCGCGTTCACGTCAGCTACCCCAGCGCCGCCGATGACTTTGCCGAGCAGCTTCGCATTGGGGGGCTGGGGGCCGACCAGAGCTGGCGCTATGCCATCGACGTGGACGGGGTTCGTCAGGGCATCTGGGACCTAAAGAGCGCGCCGGAGACCGGCGGCCTGCGCTTCGCCTTTGGCAGCTGCTCCAAGTACGACGAGCAGCCGGTGTGGGACGCGATCTCGGCCTGGGAGCCGGACCTCTTCATCTTCGCCGGGGACAACCACTACGCCAACAGCTCGGACTTGGGGGCCTTGCGTCAGCACTACCGCTGGGGCCTGGAGATCGAGAACCGGGGCAGCTTCCTGCAAGAGACCCCCACCCTGGCCACCTGGGATGACCACGACTTCACGGGCAACAACACGGATGGGACCGAGGCGGGGAAGGATGTCGCGCTGCGCGTCTTCCACGAGTACCAGCCCAATGGAGGGGGAGCGTTGGAGTCCACGCCAGGGGTCTTCTCCGAGCACCGCTACGGGGATGTGGCCTTCTTCCTCTTGGATGTGCGCTACCACCGAGGTCTGGATGGCTCGATGCTCGGTGAGCAGCAGGAGCTCTGGCTGCTCGACGCCATGCAGTCCAGCACGGCCACCTTCAAGTTTGTGGTCTCGGGCAGTCAGTACGCCCAGGTCGGAAACCAAGGGAAGGAGGACAGCTGGTACGACTTCAGCGACTCCTGGACCCGCCTGCGCCAGGCCATCGTGGACAACAAGATCGACGGCGTCCTGCTGCTCACCGGCGACATTCACCGCTCCGAGTTCCGCCTCTTGGACCCGGTCAGCGGTGGCTACGGGCTGCCGGAGCTCACCAGCAGTCCACTGGCCAGCAGCCACAGCGGCTGTCGCGACGATGATGGACAGAAGGACTGCTCAGATGGCGATGACTACTTTGTAGGCGTGAGCGTGGAGACCCAGGGCACACCCCAAGTGACTGCGTCGATCTACCGGTGGGATGGGCAGCTTCAGCACTCTTGGGAGATCCCGCTCTCGGAGCTGCAGGTTGCGCCCTAAAGGCGGACTACTGGGCCTCTCTCTTGGCCAGCCAGCGCTCAAACACGAAGGCACCTCCTGGCACAAGCGAGGCCACAAAGGCCACAATCACCCGGCCTACACCCCAGCCCTGGGCGCGGGCGGTGACGGCCAAGCTGAGCATGTAGATCAGGACCAGGACTCCGTGAATCCAGCCGATCAAGCCGCTGTCTCCGTCGATGGAGATCCCGGCCAGGCGCTTGAGCGGCATGTTGATGGCCATCATCAGGAGCAGTGAGCTGCCCTCGGCGTAGGCGACCACCCGAAAGGCTCGGGAGACCTGCGGTCCACTGGCGGCCTGTCCGCGTTTTGGAAACAAGGCAGAGAGACCGGCTGCGAGCGTGGCTGCCAGGGCGATGATGACGCCGATCCACACGCCATCGGTGGGTCGGAGGACCATCAGACTCAGGCTTGCGAGCAAGCCGGCCATGCTCAGTGCCGGGGAGAGCAGGCTTGGTGCCCGTACAGCGCTGCGCAGCATCCCCCACAGGCCAAGCAGGCTGAGCAGCAGGGTGGCGCTGATCCAGGGCTCGCCCATGCTCACGCCCAGGGTCTTGGCCATCATCCAGCCGGCCGCGCTCAGGCCCAGAAAGCCCGGCAAGGCCGCGCGGTTGAACCAGCGCAGGCGTGTCTCGGAGTCGGCGGCCTGAAGCTGGCCCGCCAGGCCCGCGGCGAGAAGGGCCAAGGAGGCGAACTTCAGCAGTCTCCACAGCATCCAGGTGCTCACATCAACTCCGGTCGGGGGCTGTATAGGCCGTTCGACTAGTGGAGTTGATGTGGCACGCTGCCGCGCTCAGTCCAGATCCATGTCCATGACGAAGCGCCAGACGGGCAGCAGGGCCGGTTGACCGGTGTCCGGGTGGATGCTGTGACAGGAGTCGGCGCCCATGGACTGGTGCTCGCTGCAGTCGTTGTTGGGAGGCAGGGACAGGCTGAAGAGCTGCTTGTCGATGGAGAAGCCGCTCTGTTGGGTGTCCAGGTCGATGTAGTCGCTGCCCATACCCCAGGTCTCGAAGACCTCGGGGCTGTAGATCCAGGCCGTCTCCTCTCGATGCACCACGGCGAACTGGCGCTCAGCGGGAGTGGTGCGTTTGGTGGCGTTGGCGTCACCTAGGCTGTCTCCGTTCGTGTCCGGGCCGGTGTTGGCCCAGGGCTGAGGGACCTGTCCCGCGCACAGGCCGCCCTCTGCGGGTGGGGCCTTGCAGTTCAAGTCCTCGAAGGGGCAGCACTTCCAATCGCCGCACTCCTCGTCGGTGGTGCAGCTCTGGTATGCGCTGGGATCCACCATGGCCTCGAGCGCGCTCCCGGCCCCCTTTGAGAAGTAGAGCGCCCGGTTCACGGCGTGGTCCCGGGCGATCAAGCCGGCCATTCCGCCGCCTTGGGAGAAGCCAGAGACCGCGATGCGGCTCCACTTGATCTCACCCTCGGCGGTGAGAAACTCGTCCCAGCCGCCCTTGGTGTTCTGCTGATTCAGGAACTGCAACAAGGCCTTGAGCCGGTACTCGATGGATTCGTCGGGCTCCATCACCAACCAGGGGCTAGCATCCTCGCCCGTGAGCACCTCGGTGCGGGCAAGCTCCTCGCACGCCACGGGGCGGGGGCCGTCTTCGCAGTTGCAGCGGTCGGCGATGCTGGGCTCGTTGGTGTAGGCCAGGCTGATGTAGCGGTAGCCGGAGTCGATCGCGGCGCTGCCCAGCTTGGTGGTGTTCGAGGGCTTACCACCCGAACCGCCCAGGTGCAGCCAGAGCAGGGTGCCGCTCTCGTCCGGCACCATCACCAGGTGCCGCTTGGAGCCCAGTGCAGTGATCGCGGGGTCGGTACACTCCGCGTTGATCATCACCTGCATTCCGCCCTTGACCGCTTGGCTCAGGATGCAGTCGCCGCTCGCCGGGTCATCGTCGCTGTCGATCACAACAGGCTCACACTCGATGCCTTCCAAATAGGCTGGGGCCTCGACTTGGGTCTCCGTGTCCCCGGAGTCGTCCGCGTCGCTGCGTGGGATGGGGTCTTTGCAGGCAATAAGGGCAAGAAAGCTGAGCATTCGTGAGTCTCCGAGCCCACTCTACCCCGGCGCCTCGTAGACCTGGGCGAGAGTTGGGCGAGTCCGTTTTTGCGGTGTGTGCGCGGCCCGCAGGCCAGGGGGGCGGGGGTCAAGACTGCGGGGGTCGCGTCAAAGGCCAGACAGCGTCCATCCGACGGGTGCCTTCACCGCAGGCGCTCGTGCGCACCACGCAGCCCGTCTCAGTAGGTGAGGTGTGATGCCCACAGCGGGGTCCGGGAGGCGGCTGTGCGCAGGACAGGAGTAGGAAGAGCATTGGGACCTCTCCTGGGACGGACGGCCCTGGAGCGGCAAGGTTCCTTTGTTCTTCCGGTGCAGGGCGCTTGGCCCTAGCGACGCCACCCCATGAAGCGCTCCAGCACCCCCCCGGCCCACCCGGGAAGCTGGGTCTTGCGCCAGGCCGATGCGCACTTGAAGAGCAGCTCGGAGCGGGTGGGGTAGGGATGAACCGTGCTTGCGATTTGAGATAGGCCCAGGCCGTGGGTCATCGCCAGCGTGATGGGGCCCATCAGCTCTCCGGCGTGGTCTGCGACGATCTCGGCGCCGGCAATGGTGCCGTCCTGGGCTGCAAAGATGTGGGCCCAGCCGGACTCGCCCTCGGCTCGGCCGCGGTCGCTCTCCTCCAGCTTGGCTGAGAAGATCTGCAGCGCGGGGTCTTGTTCTGCTTGGGCTCGGGAGAGACCCACTGCGGCGATCTCAGGCTGGGTGTACACCACCGTCGGAAGGACCAAGTCTGCGGGGTCTTTGCTGCCAAAGAAGAGCGCATTCTGCAGCACCATACGGGCCTGGTGGTCGGCTGCGTGGGTGAAGCGTGGCCCATCGATCACGTCCCCGCAGGCGTAGACCTTGGGGTTTGTGGTGCGGAGCTGTGCGTCGACTTGTACGCCTTCTTTGGTGAAGGAGATGCCAGCTCTGTCCAGGTCCAGCTCTGTGTTGGGGCGTCGGCCCAGTGCTGCCAGGACTTGGTCGGCCACGATGACCTCGCCTGAGGTCAGGGTGCCCGCGATTCCGTGCTCAAGGCGCTCCAAGCCCGCGATGCCTGTGCCCAAGCAGAAGTGAACCCCATCCTTCTCCAGGCGCTCCTTCAGAGCTTGGCTGGCTGGCTCCGAGGAGGCGTTGAGCAAGCGGGAAGCCAGGTCGATCACGGTGACCTGTGAGCCCATGCGCTGGAAGGCTTGGGCCATTTCACAGCCGATGACCCCGCCGCCGAGGATGAGCAGGCGCGCAGGCAAGGTCTGTAGATCGAAGAGCTGCTCGTTGCTCATGGCCAGCTCGCGTAGGCCGGGAATGGCAGGCATTGAGGCGCTGGCGCCGGTGGCGACCAAGGCCTTGGAGAAGTTCAGGGAGTGTGCTCCGACCTGGACGGCGCTCTCGCTTGAGAAGCGGGCCTCGCCCAGAAAGACATCAACGCCGGCGTCCCGGAGGCGTGAAGGCGCGTCGTGCGGACTGATCTCTGCACGCAGGCGCCGCATTCTGGCCATCACGTGGGCAAAGTCCACCTCGATAGGGCCGGTGCGGATGCCGAGCGCTTGCAGCTCCCGAGCCTTTTGGGCGGCGTGGGCGACTGCGAGCAGTGCTTTGCTGGGCACGCAGCCAGTGTTCAGGCAGTCCCCGCCAAGCAGGTGCTTCTCCACCAAGGCCACGCGGCCACCGAGTCCGGCTGCGCCAAAGGCGGCGATCAACCCCGCGGGTCCGCCTCCAATGACCACCAGGTTGTAGTTGGCCGCTGGTGTGGGGTTCTGCCAGTCGGGGGGCACCAAGGTGGCGAGGAGGCGGGCGTCGTGGACATCGTCAGGGAGCATGCTCTCTCCTATTCCGAGGGGCGTTGATGGTCGCAGGAAGCGCGGTTGACGTATTGGGAAGGTGCCCCTACCCTTGGGGACCATGAGCACCCAAGATCCCCAGCTTCTGACCCACGGCGAGGCCGCCGCCAGCACCCTGAGCGCGCAGCCTGCCGACAGCAACCAGCTCAGCTTTGGCATTGGGGATCTGGCTGGCGAGTTCGCTATCAGCACGCGCACCATCCGCTTCTACGAGGACAAGGGCTTGCTGGCTCCCCTTCGGCAGGGCACCACGCGCATCTACTCCCGCAAAGACCGCGCACGCTTGGCGCTGATCCTCCGCGGCAAAGCCATCGGCTGCTCCCTCTCGGAGATCGAGCACTACCTGGAGCTCTACGGAGCCCATGGAGAAGGCCGCGAGGAGCAGCTCAAGTTCGTGATCGAGCGCACCCAGTCGGAGATCGAGGCCCTGGAGCGTCGTCGCGCACACATCGACGCCCAGATCCAGACGCTGCAGAGCTACAACGAGAACTCCAGAGCCAGCCTGGAAGAGCTGAAGTAGCGGCTAGTTGAGCCACGCTAGCCCGAGACCCACCCCAGCTCCTGTGCCAAGCTGCGCCGGCGGGACTCGCCCTGATCCAGGACCTCGGCGGTGTGCTGTGGGCTGATCAAGGTCGCCGAGACCACCCGAATTCGGCCTTGGGGCAGGCTCAGATCCGCCAGCGGGCCCTGGGTGCCGATCAAGGCGCACACGCGGCCGTTGTCCAGCACGAACTCCTGAGGAAAGCCCTGGTTTTCCAGCTCTACCGTAAGCGCGCCCATGCGCTCCAGAAGGCCTGGAATACCGCCATGGCCAGCGCAGACGTTTGAGAGCTGCATGACCATCGACATCAGCCAGTGGCCCTGGATCTCTTCCACCCGCTCGCTGCAGCCGGCGTAGATCTCCAAGCCGTAGCCTACGCTGGGGTCTTGATCTTCAAAGGCGTCGCTCAGGCCATTGGAGCAGACCACTGTGCCACCACTGAAGGGGTAGACCACTTGCCAGCCTGGACGGCTCGGCCACGTCGGACCGCCGGTGAAGGTGGGACCAATGATCGGGGCAAAGTGGGCGCCCAAGGTGCCAAAGTTGGACCATTGGGTCTCTCGTGCGGCGTGGGCGGCGGCCCATCGGGGCTCAGACATGGGGGCTCCTATCGAAGTGGATTCACTAACAGGCAACCGTCAGGTAAGGCCTGGACTGAGTCCCGACCCCTTGGTGCGCATGCACCAGAGGGGAGCACTTTCCCTATTGAGCATTGCCTGACCCGGGACGCCACGCCCTACTTGGTCCAGAGCCTGCAGCGGCCATCGCCCTGGGCAGCCCGATGGCGTCCTCTGGATTGGCCGCTTCGATGTTGACGTGCGCTTCGGGGGCTAGAAGAACTGCCACTTCCCCAGGCCCTCACCACGACGCTGTCTGAGCACCGAGGCGGTGACGTCCGCAGCTGTGAAGAGGGGAACGATCAGGCCGATTCCCAGAAACATCAGCATCAGCGTGCAGAACATTGCCGCGATGGCCTTGGCGTTCTGACCGGTTGCGAAGTAGCCGGCGCCACCCAAGAAGAACACGTTGCCCAAAATGGCAACGATCAGGCTCGGGTGCTCTTTGTAGATCAGCGCGGGATCACGCTCGGTGACGGGCACAGGCTCCGGTGCGGTCCTGTTCTCGAAGAACTCCCACGCCTCGATTCCCTCGCCGCGCCTCAGACGCTGTCCCAAGTAGATCACGTCATAGACGGCTACGAAGGTCGGGATGAAGCCCAAGCCCAGAACCCACAGGACCAGGCTGGCCAGACCCATCACGCAGCCCTTTGCGTACTGGCCGACGACAAAGTAGCCGGGCGCACCCAAGAAGATGAGGTTCAAGATTGCGGCGGCGGTGATGGCAAAGCCAGAGAGCTGCGGCTTGCGGATCAGCTCGCCACTTTGGCCTGAGCCTGCTGTCTCCGGACTCGAATATGGGTTGCGAGTGCTCATGTACGTCCCTCCCTGGGCCGCACATTACCTCAGTCACAGAGTGGACAGTGCCTGGAGCTGCCTGCGTGCTACCTTTTTGGGGAGCAGCGCCTCCGGAGACCCTCCTTGTCTGACACAGATTCCCCAGCTTCTTCCCAGCAGAGCGGGGCCCCAAAGCCTGGCGTAAACAAGCGCGCTGCGATCGGTTGCCTAAGCGTTTTGTTGGGGGTGCCGCTGATCTTCGGCATCGGGTGGTGGTTCAGCCAGAACCAAGCTGAGCGAGCTCAAGAGCAGGCTGCTCAAGAGGCCTTCGCGCCCGCCCTGGAAGAGCTCACCTCCCAGGAGGTCTCCCCCTACGACGTGGACAAGACCGTGCGTGTGCTGCATGGCCTGGACCTTGCGATGGAGAGCCAGGAAGACCTGGAGACCCACTTGGCCTACCTGGCCCGTCAGGACTACCGCGGGGTCTCGCCCGATGTCTTGGCCGCCCGCGCCGAGCTACTCGGCGTGCTGCAGGAGCTCTATGGCTCCCAGACCGAGCTGGAAGAGCAGCAGGCCATGTGGACCTTCTCCAGCAAGCTGCTGCTCTCGACCCTGAGCATTGTGCAGGTGGGCGGAGAGGCATCCATGACCAGCGCAGGCGCCAACTTCTCTGTGGACCGGGAGCAGGCACAGGCTGTGCTGGCCAAGCTGGAGGAGGAGCAAGCGGCCGAGCGTGCCCTTCAAGGCGACATCCGTGACCTAAAGACCGAGCTCTTCAACGCTCTGGTCGACTACTCCGAGGTCTACTACACGCACCTGGAGGAGTGGGATCGCCTCTGCACCTTGCGTGACCGGGCCTATCTGGCGGCGAACGCGGGAGACTGGGCCTCAGCAGAGCTTGCGGCCAAAGCTGCGATGGAGATGGCTCCCCACGAGACCGAAGCCCACTTGCTCTATGCCTTGGCGATCGTGGAAGGCAGCGGTGGACTGGAGCGCGCCGACGAGGTCGAAGCGATGCTGCTCAACTACATCGATGCGCACCCTGAGCGCTCCGCGCCGGCCTTTGTGATTCTGGGACAGCTGCACCATGACCAGGGCCGCAGTGACCAAGCCCGCTTGGACTTTCAGCAGGCCGCCACCTACTACCCGCGACAGGCCGAAGCCCTCACGGACATGCTGGATCCCTACAAGATGCGCAGCTACCTGCGGGCCACCCCAGAGGGTGGGTTTGTGTTGGGTCGCTACAAGGACACCATGCTGGGCTCGGGCAGCTTCAGCCCCAACCTGCGCCAGGCCCACATCCTCTTTGAGCAGAACGACCCGGCCTGGAAGAAGGCCGTTCTCGACCACTTCTACCGGCGTAGATCCCAGGGGCAGTGGGACTACCTGATGAGCGATCTGCAGTTCTGTACAGACCTGTTCGGCGAGCGCTTCCGGGAGATCTACCCCAACGACTCCTACTTGGATCTGGTGGTCACCAGCCCACTGATGGGCGACGGCATCAAGCTGGCCGTGGCCAACCGCAGCGAGCGCACCCTGCACAACGCCTCTCTCGTCATGTGCCTGCGTTTCCCCGACATGCACCCCGACGACTACGAGGCCGTGCCCGCGGGCGACACCCAACAGGCGGTGATGTCCAAGGACAGCACCGACTTTGGCACTCTGGAGGGCGAGTTCACCGTCGGAAACCGCGTCTACAGCGCCCAGGACGCCTACGAGCACCGGGCCATCTTGGTGAGCAACGAGGGCGTGATGTGGGTGGACACCCAGCCCTTCAAGCTGGCCGAGGCCGCCGAGTTCCGGGAGCAGCGCGCCGAGAAGCTGGCCCAAGAGGAAGAGAGCGAGTGGACCGAGCAGGTGCGCACCCGGGCAGTAGAGGACCTGCAGACCAAGTCCTCGATGACCATCGAGCCGGCCATGGGCGACGACGATCTGCACTTCCGCTTGCCGGAGGCCTTGAGCATTGGGCGCCCCAGCTTCCAGCTCAAGTACGGCAACGAGTACCTCCGGCCCGAGCAAAACGAGCTGCAGAACGGCATGATCGACCTGGTCTTTGCCGCGGTAGACAACCTGGTCGATGGGGAGCATCCACCTTTGGAGTTGTTGGTGGACACGAACTTTGGCCGTGTGAAGCTGGCTTGGGTGGAGACCCCGGCTGGGTGGGTGTTCGGTGGCGTTGAGCTGGAGTAGTGGGCAGCTGCGGCCCTTCCTTAGCGGGGGCCTTCCAACTCCGGATGGCGTGCCCAGAAAGCGCAGTTGGCGAGGCGCCGGTTCGCCTCTCGGCTCTCGCCCATCAGAACGGTTTCCCCCTCGAGGCTCTGGTGCGCTACCACCAGCTCTCCAGACTGCACTTGAACAAGGCAGCTCTCCCCGCTTGGCAGGGTCTCGGAGATGACGGACAACTGTCCCTCTTTGTCGTAGGACTCCTCCCAGGAGCTGGCCGCTCCCGCACCGGTGAGCTGCTCCAGGCTGCCGTCGCGCCGTCTCTGCTCGACCCAGAGCTCCTTCCCACTTGAATCGAAGCGGCGCCGCTGCGTCACCAAGCCTTCCCCGTCCAGAACTGGGACGAGCATCGCCTGCTCGGAGAGTTGGGTTCGCTCTACATCCCGCGGCTGGAAGGAAAATGTCTCGGTCTGGTAGCTCTCGATGCCATGCCGTGGACGGTGCAGCGCCTTGACCTTCAACTCGAGGTGTCCGCCATCCGCTTGGGGTTCCACGCAGAGCAGATCGCGTTCGTCGCCCGCGCAGTGGACGCTGCCGTCCACTCGGAAGGACTGACTCTCCACGACAAAGGAGCGGTTCCCGGAGTACGGGCCGCTTCCATACACCTCGGTGCGGCGGGTGCTCCCGTCCTCTCGGTAGTAGGTCCACGGTCCCCAGCGGTAGCTCCCGGTACGAAACAGCTCCCCTTCAGCGACCTTGTGCTCGCCCTCGTACAGAATCACCTGCCAACGCTGACGCTCCCACTCCCAGGTCTCCACTTCCCGAAGGCGTCCCTGGGGATCGAAGGTGCGCACCTCTCCCTTGCGATTGTCCGTCCACTCCTCTTCCTTGAACAGCGTGCCGTCCGCGCGCCACTCGGTCCATCGACCCCGTCGGTCGTTGGGGTCCCCAAAGCCTTGCAACACCAGCTGCCCGTTCTCGGCCCAACGATGGAAGGGTTGCGCATCCAGCTGATCCCACTGCTCCTGGGTCTGGCCGTTGGGCCAGTGGCGGCGCTTGGAGACCAGGACCTTCCGAGTCCGCAGGTGCAGGGTGTGCGTTGGCTGGAGCTCCCCATCGCTGTGCCGGTCCAGAGGCAGGACCTCGAGCGCGTACACCTGGAGCGCTTCAGGAACGCTGCCCTCCACATGCCAGGAGCGCACCTCCTCCCAGCGTCCTTCGACCCAGACCTCGTCCCGCCAATTGCTCTCATAGAAGTAGCGCTGTCGGCCCTCTGCTTGGCCCTGCTCAAAGACCATATAGGTGGAGGGCTCAAGCTCGCCTGTTTCCCAGATGCGTTGTTCACCCTGGAGTACGCCGCTCTCCAGGTTCATCTGGTAGTGCATCTCCCCGCTGGAGTGCCAGGCCTGCTGGCTTCCGTGCAGTTGGCCTTGTTTGTAGTGGTGACGCAGCACCACCGTCTCAGCGTCTCGCCGAAGGAGCTGCTCGCCTTCGGGCAGTCCAGCACTGTAGTTCTGATGGACGGAGACCCAACGGTCGTCTTTGGGCCCGTCAAAGCGCCGGCTGGTGCCATGCAACAGGCCGGCCCGATAGTGGTCCTCGGTCTGCAGCACGCCGCTGCGGTCCCAAGTGGAGACCTGGCCGTGTAGCGCTCCGCCCTGGTACTCCTCCAGCCTGGAGCGCTCTCCGTCCGGGTGGAACCACTCTTTGCGGAGCAGCGCATCTTGTGTCTTCTCGTCTTGCCAAGTCCAGCGCTCCTGAACCGTCTGGTCCGCGTAGCTTCGGCGGTCCTCCGTGACGGAGGCGGCGAGAGCGAGGTTCAAGAGCAAGAGAAACATGGGCGGCGGCCAGCTGGAGGTGCGTCAGCCTATGCTAACTGAGCCCAGCTACGACCACATGCAGTGCGATGTCCGCGCCAAAGTGCGCCACGATTGCGTGCTCCAAGCCGTACTTCCAGTACAGCCAGCCAAAGGGCAGCCCCAGTGCTGCGTTGAGCAAGACGGTGCGGGCCACCACCAGTACTGATGGCTCCCAGATGGCAAAGGCCGTCGGCAGGTGGCCTAGGCCGAAGAGCAGGGCCGCCAGGACCATGGCGGTCGCGATGGGCCAGGCTTTGGTGGTGCCATCGGCGCGCTTGCCGCCCAGCTTGGAGAGCCCCCAAGCCAACACAGACATCAGGAAGAGCCGCAGCTGCACCTCCTCGCCGATGGACCCATACAGACTCGCCAAGGCGCCTTTCCAGATCGCAGGCTTGGCCACATCGGGTACCGGCAGGCCAAAGAGCGGGTCGATGGCAGCGACCCCTAAGGCCAAAACAAAGCCACCCAGCAGGGACAGAAGCAGGGTCTTGACCGGGACCTCAGACTTCTCTGCATCCCTGAGCCACCCCCGAATGAGTGGGACCTTGAGCCCGACAGATGCTGCCGCCCGCAAGCCAAGAAAGGCCATGACTGTGAACACCAACATCGACTGTACGGACTGTGCCAGGACCAACAGCGGCAGCGGCAAAGGAATCTCGGCGAAGGTCTCCGCCTGCAGCACCATCAGGTAGGGCAGCACAGCCAGGGTGGCCAAGGTTCCGGCGACACCGAGCGCGAGGGCGGGCTTAAGGGAGCGGATCATGACTTCTCCGGAAAGGTCACGGTGCACAGACGTCGTCGGCGCCGTCCAGGCCCAGCAGGGCGCTCTGCAGCCGAGGCCATCACGCCCTCGAGCTGCGCTGCAATGGCATCGAACTCCGCGTCATCAGCGTAGAAGACGCGCTCGGTGTAGCCCACCCGGTCCGCTTCGAGATCGATGGGCCCTTGGGCTGCGGCATCACTCAAGTAGTCGGTGAAGCGCTGCATCAGCGTGGCCCCCCAGGTGGTGAACATGCGCTTGTGTTCCGCGAGACTCAGGCCCTGGACTTGCGTGTGTCGCAAGCGCGTGGGCTTGGCCAAGCGGTAGCTCTTCTCTCGTGGGTCGGCGTTCTGGATCTCAGGGTCCACCTGCACGTAGCCAGCCTTTCGCAGGATGGAGAGGTGCCGGTACAGCGAGGACTGGGGGATGTCCTGGAGCGCATCTTGGAGTTGGGCTGCGCTCAGAGAGCGGGCTGTGAGCGCCTGGATGAGGCGCAGGCGGATGGGGTGGAGGAGGAGGGTGTGGGCGGGTGTGGACATATTCTCAGGAATGAGAATAACACAGTGTCTCGAACCCAGCCAGCTAGCGCTAGTCTGTGAGCGAGGCTAGATGACCGGGCTCAGAATGGGCCCGGTGGAGCCACTGCGGGACCATAGACCTGGGTCAACCACTCCCGGGTAGTTGGTCCATCCTTTAGGCCCCGTCTTCGGAGCAACGCTGCGATGTCTCCCCCAGCGATGACGACCACTGGGTGTCGGTCTTCTCTGAGTTCAGAATAGGCCTGCTTGGCGATGCACGAGGTCGTCACAAAGAAGCCGAACTGCCTATGTCGAAGCCTGGAAATTAGGCGCGAGGTCTCCCGAACGCCAGAGGTGTTGGGTTTGGCAGTTCTGCTTCCCGGGTTGTAGCATTTTGCTTCCATGGCAATCTCGACGTGTATCCGGTCCGACTCCGGCCCCAGTAGGTAGCTTCCAATCGCATCCCTGCCGCCGTCTCGGCTTGGTCGGGTGATGTCTGTAATCTCTGCGTTTGGCTCAAGCATCGTGACTAGGTCGGCCGCGCAGCGCTCGAATCCTACGGGCTCCCCGCAGAAGTGCTCGTATACGGCGTGCAGAATCTCCCACTCCAGGGCTGTCTTGGGTAGCTGTTCTTGTTGGCTTCGACCGTGGCTGACTGGCTCGGCCCGCAGTGCCTGAATGTTCCCGCTCTCCCTCCAGACAGTCCAGGCGCCCGGTGCTGCAGTCTGCGGCTGACCGTTCAGAACTTGGTGGAGCCACTCCTGTTGGATGACGCCGGCGTTCAAGACAGAGAAGCGTGCGCGGTAGTTCTGGTAGCGCTCGCCGTCCTCCGCCTTCCAGATTGCGACCAAGTCCTCGGAGGCATTTAGTCCGACATGTCCAGGCACGACCAGCCCGCGGAACTGGACGGACCGGCCTCCCGCGGAATGGGCCTTCGTGAAGACCAAGATGGGAGGGGTGTCGAGGCGCTCTTGGTAGCTGGTCAGGTCGCGCGCAAAAAGGTCGCGGAGGATGCGGTTTCCCCCACGCGCAGTGTCGTGCAGGGCCTTGCCCGACTTCTTGTTGTCCCCGTAGTACGTGAACACACCCGTGTACTCGTCCAGGGCATCTGGCCAGTCGGGGTTGTTCAGCGTGGAATACAGCACGATGAGCTTGGGCGCATTGCGGCCGCCCTTGTATCGAAAGCCCCCCTGGTTTCCGACGGGCACCAGCTTGCCAATCGGGTCGTCGCCGCTGTGGCCTGCACTTCCCCCGAGGTAGACTCTGTCGATCAACAGGTCCGAGTCTCCAAGGTCTTCGAAGGGGACTACTGAGTCCCGCAAAGGTGTTGATCCCGTGGGCTGAACGTGTGATCTCTTCT